>NZ_JAWIIP010000001.1:0-707115 GCF_034683865.1 Pseudomonas sp. C11 | reverse complement strand
CCCTTCGTCTAGTGGCCTAGGACACCGCCCTTTCACGGCGGTAACAGGGGTTCGAGTCCCCTAGGGGACGCCATTTTTCTTGCCGCGTTTGCGGAACCAGGGCTGCTTCTTCGGAAGTGGCCCTTTTTGTTCGTGCTGAAGAAAACTGGACGGGTTGCGTATCAGTCGTGCGCAGTTTCGTAGCTGGCGACCCGGTTGCGACCAGCCGCTTTGGCGCGATAAAGCGCCCGGTCGGCCATGTCGAGCCATTGCTCGGCGCTGGTGGCGTTGGTCGGGATGCCGGCCTGTACGCCAATGCTCAGGCTGAGTTCGATCCTGTGCTCGTGATAAGCGCAGGGATGGCGGGCTAGGTCATCGCGCAATTGCTCAGCCAGATCCAGAGCGCCGTAAAGGTCGGTGTGGTCGAGCAGGGCGACGAATTCCTCGCCACCGAAGCGCGCCAGCATGTCGCTGTTGCGCAGGCGTTGCTGGGCGCGCTGGGCGACATGGCGCAGGCAGGCGTCGCCAGCCAGGTGGCCGTAGCGGTCATTCACGCGCTTGAAGTGATCCAGGTCGAGCATCAGGATCGCCAGCGAATGACTGTTGCGCTCGGCTCTGCTGTAGGCCCGTTCGAGTTCTTCGTTGAGTGCCTGGCGATTGAACAGATTGGTCAGCCTGTCGCGTCGATTGAGTTCGGCGAGTTGCAGGTTGGCAGTCGACAGTTGCTGGAGGGTTTGCTGCAGCTCGGCGGTTCGCTCGCTGACACGTTGCTCGAGCTCTTCGCTGATCTGTGTCTGCAGTTGCAGATGGCGGCTCTGCTCGTGACGCAATTGCCGCTCGCGGCTGATCAGGCGTTCCTGAAGCGTGCGCTGATCCTGCTGGATATGGCGAATACGTGCGGCCAGGGCGGTGGAAAAGACCGTCATCTCGATCAGGCCACCGATCTGCTGGGCATGCAGAGTCAGCAGTGAATAAGGCAGCAGGCCGGTGCCGGTGATAACGCTGGCGAGGCTGGCGCTGATCAGGACGAACCAGCCCAGGGCGAACATCCGTGCCGCGCGGTCGCCGGCTCGCCAGCGCAATACGGTGAACGCCAGGGCGACAACCGCGCAGGCAATCAGCAAGACAAAGCTGCCGATCAGGGCGTGCCGGTAGGGGCCGAACAGCGCCACGCCGATGATCAGCGCGCAGCCGGCGAGCAGCACCCGTGTCAGGTGTGTATACAGCGGCGCGCAATGCTTGAGGTCGAGCACGCCGTAGGTGAAGAGGATGCCGAACAGCGTGGCCACCGCCGAGCTGAGCGGGAAGCTCAACTGATGCCAGGCCAGCGCATTGGGCCACAGCCATTGCAGGGCGAAGCCCAGCTGGATGCATTCGTACAGGGTGAAGCTGGCCAGGAACAGGCTGTACCAGAGGTAGTTGCGATCACGGGTGATGGCATAGATCGACAGGTTGTAGAGCAACATGGCCAGCAATGCGCCGAAGAACAGGCCTTGCAGCAACAGGCTCTGTTGCTCCTGGTCGGCGAATGTCTCGCGTGTCATCAGGCTGGCGCTGAGGTTGGCCGAGCCGTCGGTCTTCATGCGCAGCCAGATACGGCGCTGTTCTCCCGCCTGCATGTCGAGCGGCAGGGCCAGTTGCCGGTGGTCGATCCAGCGTTGGCTGAACGGGCGCTGATCCCCGGCGCGGTACACGCGCTGGCCATCCAGTCCGTAGGCATCCAGTTGATCGAGGAGCGGGTTGCCAATCAATAGGATCCAGCTGCCAGCAGAAGGCTGCGGGTTGCTCAGGTCGAGGCGCAGCCAGAAGGCACTCTTGCTGTAGCCGAAGCTGGCGTCTCGTCTGGCTACTGGCGTCCAGGCCGAGTCGGGTAGCGTGGCGATCTGTGCAAAATCGGCATCGCCTTGGACATCTTCCCAGTACTGCATGGCGGGGCTGGGCAATACCACGTCGTGGCCCGTAGGCAGTGCCAGTACCTTCGCCCAGGCGGCGACAGGCATCAGAAGCAGCAACAACAGGCGCATAACGGTGATCAAGGGCGCATCTCTCGGGCAATTCGTCGGGCGGCATTATCGCGCGAGCCCGTGACGGATCGAAAGAGCGGCGCTGCGGCTGGCGTGCGGGCGGCGTATCATGCGCCGCATCGGTGCGCGGATGCGGAGCCTTCGCTTCGCGTTCGCTTGGCAGCGATCACAACCAGCCGTGAACGGGGAGGGCAAGATGAAGCTGACGATGGATGAAGTGCTGCGCCAGGCGCGCCCAGTGTTGCCGGTGTTGGTGATCGAAGACGTGGCGTTGGCGCTGGATCTCGCCTGCGCCCTGCAGGAGGGCGGTGTCCGTGTGCTGGAAGTGACCTTGCGCACGCCGCGCGCGCTCGATGCCGTTGCCGCCATCCGTCGTGAACTGCCCGACCTGCTGGTCGGTGCCGGCACGCTGATCCATACCGAGCAATTCCAGGAAGCGCGTGACGCCGGTGCGCAGTTCGCCGTGAGCCCTGGTTTTACCGAGCGTTTGGCGGCGGCTGCGGAAGATGCCTGCTTGCCTTATCTGCCGGGGGTGATGACGCCGTCCGAAGTGCTGCTTGCGCTGGAGTACGGCTATCGTTCGCTCAAGCTGTTCCCGGCCGATGGCGCGTCCAGCGTGAAGATGCTCAAGAGCTTCAAGGGGCCGTTCACCGGTATCCGTTTCTGCCCCACCGGCGGTGTGACGCCAGACAACCTGTTGAGCTTCCTGCGTCTGCCCAACGTGGCCTGTGTGGGCGGCACCTGGGTGGCGCCGAGCAATCTGGTGCGCGCCCGCGCCTGGGATCAGATCACCCAGCTCGCCGCCGAAGCGCGTGCCCTGGCCGCCAGCCTGGAGGCGCAACCATGATCTGGGATCGTCCCGACCCTTTCGTCATCGACCTGCAGGTTGGCGCCGAGGACATCGACGGCCTGGGCCATGCCAACAACGCGGTCTACGTCAGTTGGCTGGAGCGCTGCGCCTGGCGGCATTCGCAATTTCTCGGGCTGGATCTGGCCGAGTATCGCCGCCTGGATCGGGCCATGGCCGTGGTGCGGCACGAGATCGACTACCTGGCCAGTGCCTACGAGGGGCAGGAGCTGCAAATGGCCACCTGGATCGTCGAATCCGATCAGCGCCTGAAGATGGATCGCTGCTTCCAACTGCTGCGTCCGGAAGACGGTGTCACGCTGCTACGGGCCCGCACCACCTTCGTCTGTATCGAGCTGTCCAGCGGGCGGCCCAAGCGCATGCCGGCCGAATTCGTCGAGGGCTACGGGCGCGCCCTGCTGGCGTGAGTCAATCGTCCAGGCGTGGCGAGAGAAAGACCTGATCCGGCTCGACCACGATATCGAAATGGCGCGTTTCCCCTGGCGTCACGAGGATCGACTGAGCGGCAGTCGGGCCCGTGCCGCCACAGTAGCCCGAAGGTGATAGGGCGACGGCCAGGCTCAGTTGGCCGCTGGGGACGTCCAGGCTGGTGTGCTGATCCGGCCCCAGGGTCGCCACCACCTGCTCATTGAGATACAGCTCCACGTCGCAGGCGTTCGGCGCTTTGCTGTCGCGGCTGATGATCAGCCGCGCAGGGGCGTCCGCGACCGGATCCGATGGCTGCAGATCGATGGCCATGGCCTGGCTGGCGAGCAGGGGGAGTACGGTGATCGAAGGAAGACGCATGCGGATGACGCTCCGTTTAGCCGTTCGGGATCAATCATCTTGCACGGCTGGCGCCAGCTCTTAAACTGTGCGCCCCATTTTTCTGGACAACTCCATGCAAATCGCTCTGGCACCCATGGAGGGACTGGTCGACGACATCCTGCGCGACGTGCTGACGCGCGTCGGTGGTATCGACTGGTGCGTGACCGAATTCATCCGCGTCAGCGACCGCCTGCTGCCTGCTGCCACCTATCACAAGCTCGCTCCCGAATTGTTCAAGGGCGCGCGCACGCGCGCCGGTACGCCGATGCGCGTGCAGTTGCTTGGCTCCGATCCGCAGTGCCTGGGCGACAACGCGGCGTTTGCCTGCACCCTGGGGGCGCCGGTTATCGACCTCAACTTCGGTTGCCCGGCCAAGACGGTGAACAAGTCACGCGGTGGCGCCGTGCTGCTCAAGGAGCCGGAATTGCTGCATGCCATCGTCCGCGAGGTCAGGCGCAGCGTGCCGGCCGACATTCCGGTAACGGCGAAGATGCGCCTGGGGTTCGAGGGCAAGGAGGGCGCGCTGGACTGCGCGCGGGCGCTGGCCGAGGGCGGCGCGAGCCAGATCGTCGTGCATGCACGTACCAAGGTCGAGGGCTACAAACCGCCGGCACATTGGGAATGGGTGGCGCGGGTGCAGGAGGCGGTCGGTGTGCCGGTGTTCGCCAATGGTGAGGTATGGACATTGGACGATTGGCGGCGCTGCCGCGAGATCAGTGGCGTGGATGACATCATGCTGGGCCGCGGCCTGGTCTCTCGTCCTGGCCTGGCGCGGCAGATCGCGGCGGTCAGGGCCGGCGAGGCGCCCGAGGATATGAGTTGGGCCGAACTGCAGCCGCTGCTGCTCGACTTCTGGCAGCAAGCGCGGCGCAAGCTGGCGCCGCGCTACGCGCCCGGGCGCCTGAAACAGTGGTTGGCGATGCTGACGCGCACCTATCCGGAAGCGGTAGCGCTGTTTGCCGAGATTCGCCGCGAGCAGGATTGCGAACGTATCGATCACCTGCTCGCGCCATCTCCTACATGACCGCTGCCGTCTACGCCGGTAGCGTTGCGCAATGGATGTGCAATGCCGTGTTGTGTAAACGCGCTTTTCAGATGCTTGAAAATTCTCCACCTGACCTCAGATAAGGGACTGCGGGATGCCGAAGTCGGGTTCCGCGATATGAACCTTGCTGAAATTTTCAGGAGAATACTCATGAGCAACGTACTGTCCCTGGCCCCTCTGTTCCGCCAGTCCGTCGGTTTCGACCGTTTCAACGATCTTTTCGAATCTGCCCTGCGCAGCAATGACGCTGGCAGTTCCTACCCGCCCTACAACGTCGAGAAGCATGGCGAAGACAGTTACCGCATCGTGGTCGCTGCGGCCGGCTTTCAGGAAGACGATCTGGAGCTGCAGGTCGAGCGCGGCGTACTGACCGTGGTCGGCAGCAAGCGTGATCGCAGTGCCGAAGCCGTCAGCTATCTGCACCAGGGCATCGCCCAGCGCGCGTTCAAGCTGTCCTTCCGTCTGGCCGACCATATCGAGGTCAAGGGGGCCAACCTGGCCAATGGTCTGCTCAGCATCGAGCTGGAGCGCATCGTGCCGGAAGAGGCCAAGGCCAAGCGCATCCCCATCGGCACTCAGCGCCCGGCGCTGGAAAGCTGAGGCGGAGTCATCGCCACAAGAAGAAGGCGCCTGCGGGCGCCTTCTTTCGTTTCAGTGGCGTGATCGAACCAGCAGCGCACGAAATTCATCTTCCGGCAGCGGCCGACTGAACAGATAGCCCTGATAGCTGTGGCAGCCTTGCTGCAGGAGAAAGTCCAGTTGCTCCTGTTGCTCGACACCTTCGGCGATCATCTCCAGGTTGAGGCTGCGCGCCATGGCGACAATGGCGCGGATGATCTCGGCATCGTTGGGGTCGCTGGTGGCGTCGCGCACGAAGGACTGGTCGATCTTCAGCACATCCACCGGCAGGCGCTTGAGGTAGGTGAGCGAGCTGTAGCCGGTGCCGAAGTCGTCCATGGCGAAGCTGACGCCGCTCTTTTTCAGGCGCAACATCTTGCCGATGGTGTCGTCGACGTTCTGGATGACGATGCCTTCGGTGATCTCCAGCTTGAGGGTGGAGCGGGGCAGTTGGCTCTCACGCAGGTTGCCGGCGACCCGTTCGACGAAGTCGTGCTGGCGGAACTGGCGCGGGCTGATGTTGACGCACAGGCTGAAACGCAGTGGATCGACCAGGCCATCGGCCAGCAGTCGCGCGCACACGTGGCAGGCCTCGGCCAGTACCCAGCCACCGACCTCGACGATCAGGCCGCTTTCCTCCAGCACCTGAATGAACTGCGCGGGCGACTGGATGCCCTGTTGCGGATGTTGCCAGCGCAGCAGTGCCTCGGCGCCGACGATGCGGTTGTCGCGGGCATCGACCTGGGGCTGGAAGTACAGCTCGAATTCGCCATGCACCAATGCCCTGCGCAGCTCGTTCTCCAGGCGCAAGCGGGCGCTGGCCGCATCCTGCATGGTGCTGCGAAACAGCTGGATGGTATTGCGCCCCGAATCCTTGGCGCGGTAGAGGGCGATGTCGGCACGTTTGAGCAGATCGGCGGGGGTTTCGCCATGATCGGGGATCAGTGCCACGCCAATGCTGGGGGTGACCTGCAGGTGGTGACCGTCGAGCAGCATCGGTTCGGCCAGCAGGTGGCGCAGCTTGTCGGCGACCTGGCGAACCTGGCGGGTGACCTCCGAGCGCTTGCCTTCGAGACCGGACAGCAGCACGACGAATTCGTCGCCACCCAGGCGCGCGACGGTGTCCTCGAGGCGCACGCTGGCCTCCAAGCGTGCCGTGACCAGGCGCAGCACGGCATCGCCCACCGGATGGCCCAGTGAGTCGTTGATGTGCTTGAAGTGGTCGAGATCGAGGAACAGCAGCGCGCCGCGCAGGTCATGGCGCTTGAGCAGGGCGATCTGCTGAGTCAGGCGATCCATAAGCAGGGCACGATTGGGCAGGTTGGTCAGGGCGTCGTGATAGGCCAGGTGCTGCACCTGCGCCTGGGCCTGTTTCAGCTCGCTGACGTCACGCGCGGTAAGCAGCAGGCAAGGGGTGTCGTTGAGTTCGATCGGCTGTACCGAGACGTCCATCAGGCGCACCTCGCCGTCTCGATGGCGCCCGTGCATCTCCCTGTGCAGCACCTTGCCGTGCTGTATCAGGTGCTCGATCATCTGGGTGCGTTCCTCGGGGTAGGCCCAGATGTTCAGCTCGTACACGGTGCGGCCGATGACTTCGGCGCTCTGGTAGCCGGTGATGCGGGTGAAGCCTTCGTTGACTTCGATGTAACGGCCGCTGTCACGCTCGGTGATGGTGATGGCGTCTGGGCTGGAGTGGAAGGCCTTGGCGAATTTTTCCTCGCTGCTGCGCAGGGCCGCCTCGGCGCGTCTGCGCTCGCTGGTGTCGAGGAAGGTGCAGAGGAGCATTTTTTCGCCCTGCAGTTCGATGTACTGGCTGGAGAGCACGCCGTCGAGGATTTGTCCGCTGCGTGTGCGCAGCTGGATTTCCTGAACCAGTGGTTCGCGGCTTTGTGGCGCCAGCCTGAGCAGATCGTCACGCTGATGCGTGTGTACCCAGATATTCAGCTCGCGCGGGGAGCGACCGAGAATTTCGGCCGCCGACCAGCCAAATGCCTGGCTGAAGTGCTGGTTGACCTCGAGAATTTCGCCACCGCCGTAGCGCACCAGCATCATGATGTCCGGGCTGAGGCGGAACAGGCTGGCGAAGCGTTCTTCCGATGCCCGCAGGGCGTCGGCGCGCTCCTGCTGGGCGCTGATGTCGCGAATCACGCCGAACATGCGTGGGCTGCCGTCGGCTTCACGTTGCAGACTTCCGGTGATTTCCAGCCAGTGCAGGCTGCCATCGGGCCAGCGGATGCGGTGACGTAGCGGGCTGTTGATCGGTTGGCCCTGCAGAATCGAGTGGAACATCGCCAGCACTTCCGCGCGCTCCTCCTGCGGAATCAGTTCGATGTAGTCCAGGCCTCGGGTCAGCGGGCGGCTGGGGTCGAGGCCGAAGAGCTTCTGCGCGCCGCGCGACCAACTGACCTGGCCGCTCGTGATGTCCCAATACCAGGCGCCCAGTTGCGCGCCATTGAGCGCAGCCAGCAGGCGTGGCGCATCTTGCCAGGTCTGTTCGAATTCGGCGGGATCCAGTGCCGGGATGTGGGGCAGGGGAGGAGTCTGGTCAGTCGGTCTGGCCATGGCCGGGCCTACCTCTGGCGTGGAGAGTGTGGTGCAAGGAACCTGCTTCTTTCTCGTTATGTCCTCACGTTAGTCGCTGGCTTGCCAGGCGCGCAAGGTCGTCGGTGTCCTGCTGGGCATCGAGCAGGGCCATGAAGGCACGTGCGGCATTGGAAAGCGTGCGTTCGGTATGGGTGATGTAACCGAGTTGGCGCGACAGCTGGATGCCGGGTAGTGGCACGCGAGTGACCTGATCGTCGAGCATGGTGCGTGGCAGCACGCTCCAGGCCAGGCCGATGGACACCATCATCTTGATGGTTTCCAGGTAGTTGGTGCTCATGGCGATATTCGGCGTCAGGCCCTGGGCTTCGAACAGGCGTTGCACGATATGGTGGGTAAAGGTGTTGCCGCCGGGGAAAACCGCCGGATGGCGTGCGACGTCGGCGAGGGTGACGGCATTGCCTCTTGCCAGTGGGTGTTCCGGTGCGGCGACGAAATCCAGGGGGTCGTCCCACACAGCAACGGCGCGCACCGGTTCGCGCGTTTCCGGCGCTAGGGTGATCACCGCCAGCTCGGCACGGCCATGCAGTACTTCTTCATAAGCCACTTCCGAATCGAGGAACTGGATATCCAGCGCCACCTGCGGGTGGGCGCGGGTGAATGCGCGCAACAGGGCTGGCAGGCGGTGCAGGCCAATGTGGTGGCTGGTGGCGAGGGTCAGGCGGCCGCTGACTTCGCCGGACAGGTTGGTCAGCGCGCGGCGCGTGTCGTCCAGCACGTTGAGGATCTGATAAGCCCGGGGCAGCAGGGCGCGCCCGGCCTGGGTCAAGCCAATTTCGCGGCCGAGGCGGTCGAACAGGCGCACGCCCAGCTGTTGTTCCAGGCCGGCGATGCGCTTGCTCACGGCGGGCTGGGTCAGGTGCAGGCGCTCGCCCGCTTCGGAAAAACTGCCCGTCTCGGCGATGGCGATGAAGGCGTTGAGGTTGGCCAGATCCATGGAGCGCTCCGGGTGTGGAAGATGAAGGGAGCATACATTCCAATGCGGAATCCTTTGAATAAAAAATATGAATTTGAGTTATTTCGTGCTCGGCAATAGCATTCTCCCCATAAGCCAAAGGGCCATTTTTGCCCAGGCATAGAAAGGTGCACTTCTGACGCCGGGCGGTGATAACGCAGGCAGTTGATGGATGTGCTCAAAAAGCGCTGATGAGGTAAGGCTGATGACTGGCAAGACGCTCTACGACAAGCTCTGGGAAATGCACGAAGTGAAACGTCGTGACGACGGTTCCTCGTTGATCTACATTGATCGTCACATCCTCCACGAAGTGACATCGCCGCAGGCATTCGAAGGGCTGCGTCTGGCCGGGCGCAAGCCGTGGCGCATCGACGCCAACATCGCCACGCCGGATCACAACGTGCCGACCACCAAGGCCGAGCGTCAGGGTGGCCTCGAAGCCATCGCCGACGAAGTCTCGCGCATCCAGGTACAGACCCTGGACGAGAACTGCGATGACTTCGGCATCCTCGAATTCAAGATGAACGACGTGCGCCAGGGTATCGTCCACGTGGTCGGCCCGGAGCAGGGCGCTACCCTGCCGGGCATGACCGTGGTCTGCGGCGACTCGCACACCTCCACCCATGGCGCCTTCGGTGCGCTGGCCCACGGCATCGGCACCTCTGAGGTCGAGCACGTGCTCGCCACTCAGTGCCTGGTGGCCAAGAAGATGAAGAACATGCAGGTGCGCGTCGAAGGCAAATTGCCGTTCGGCGTCACCGCCAAGGACATCGTCCTGGCCGTGATCGGCAAGATCGGCACCGCCGGCGGTAACGGCCATGCGCTGGAATTTGCCGGCAGCGCGATCCGCGATCTGTCGCTGGAAGGGCGCATGACCATCTGCAACATGTCCATCGAAGCCGGTGCCCGTGTCGGCCTGGTCGCGGTGGACGAGAAGACCATCGCCTACGTCAAGGATCGTCCGTTCGCGCCCAAGGGCAGCGACTGGGACAAGGCCGTGGCGCAGTGGCAGAACCTGGTCTCCGACGCCAATGCGATGTTCGACACTGTGGTCGAGCTGAAAGCCGAAGACATCAAGCCGCAGGTCAGTTGGGGTACCTCGCCGGAAATGGTGCTGGCTGTCGACCAGAACGTGCCGGATCCGGCCGTCGAAGCCGACCCGGTGAAGAAGGATTCGATTACCCGTGCGCTGAAATACATGGGCCTCTCCGCGAATCAGCCGATCACCGATATCCAGCTGGATCGCGTGTTCATCGGTTCCTGCACCAACTCGCGTATCGAGGATCTGCGCGCCGCCGCAGAAGTGGCCAAGGGCCGCAAGGTCGCCGCGACCGTCAAGCAGGCGCTGGTGGTGCCGGGCTCCGGTCTGGTCAAGGCGCAAGCCGAGGCCGAAGGGCTGGACAAGATTTTCATCGAAGCTGGTTTCGAATGGCGTGAGCCGGGCTGCTCCATGTGCCTGGCGATGAACCCGGACAAGCTGGGCAGCGGCGAGCATTGCGCTTCCACCTCCAACCGCAACTTCGAAGGCCGTCAGGGCGCCGGTGGTCGTACTCACCTGGTCAGTCCGGCCATGGCTGCCGCCGCTGCGGTAACCGGCCGCTTCATCGACGTTCGTGAATTGATCCAGGCCTGAGGAGACCGTACATGAAAGCCTTCGCCCAACACACCGGCCTGGTCTGCCCGCTCGATCGTGCCAACGTCGACACCGACCAGATCATTCCCAAGCAGTTCCTGAAGTCGATCAAGCGTACCGGCTTTGGCCCGAACCTGTTCGACGAGTGGCGCTACCTGGATATCGGCCAGCCGAACCAGGACAACTCCAAGCGCCCGATCAACCAGGATTTCGTGCTGAACTTCCCGCGTTACCAGGGCGCCAGCGTGCTGCTGGCGCGCGAGAACTTCGGCTGCGGCTCTTCGCGTGAGCACGCGCCGTGGGCGCTGGACGAGTACGGTTTCCGCACTGTGATCGCGCCGAGCTTCGCCGACATCTTCTTCAACAACAGCTTCAAGAACGGCTTGCTGCCGATCATCCTCAAGGATGAAGAGGTCGATGCGCTGTTCGAGCAGGCCGAGGCTACCGAGGGTTATCAACTGACCGTCGACCTCGAAGCGCAGACCGTGACCCGCCCCGATGGCGTGCAGTACAGCTTCGAGGTCGATGCCTTCCGCAAGCACTGCCTGCTCAATGGCCTGGACGACATCGGCCTGACCCTGCAGGATCAGGATGCGATCAAGGCGTTCGAAGCCAAGTACCAGCAGAGCAGCCCCTGGCTGTTCGGCGCGATCAAGTAATACATGAAGGTAGGGTGGATGGCGCTTTATCCATCCACCGTGCTGGGTTTCGGTGGATGAAAACAGCGTCATCCACCCTACGGATAGATTGAGGAATGCAATGAGCAAGCAGATTCTGGTTCTCCCTGGCGATGGTATCGGCCCGGAAATCATGGCCGAGGCGGTCAAGGTGCTGAACCTGGCCAACGACAAGTACGCCCTGGGTTTCGAGCTGAGCTTCGATGATCTGGGTGGCGCCGCCATCGACCGTTACGGCGTGCCGCTGGCCGACGAAACCCTGGCACGCGCCAAGGCCGCCGATGCCGTGCTGCTCGGCGCCGTTGGCGGGCCGAAGTGGGACACCATTGACCCGGCTATCCGTCCCGAACGCGGTCTGCTGAAGATCCGTTCGCAACTGGGCCTGTTCGGCAACCTGCGTCCGGCGATCCTCTATCCGCAACTGGCCGAGGCTTCCAGTCTCAAGCCGGAAGTGGTTGCCGGCCTGGATATCCTCATCGTCCGCGAGCTGACCGGTGGCATCTATTTCGGTCAGCCGCGCGAGAGCAAGGTGCTGGAGAACGGCGAGCGCATGGCGTACGACACCCTGCCGTACAGCGAGAGCGAAATCCGCCGTATCGCCAAGGTCGGTTTCGACATGGCCCGCGTGCGCGGCAAGAAGCTGTGTTCGGTGGACAAGGCCAACGTCCTGGCCTCCAGTCAGCTGTGGCGTGCCGTGGTCGAGGAAGTGGCCAAGGACTACCCGGACGTCGAACTGAGCCACATGTACGTCGACAACGCCGCCATGCAACTGGTGCGTGCGCCCAAGCAATTCGACGTGATGGTCACCGACAACATGTTTGGTGACATTTTGTCCGACGAGGCTTCGATGCTGACCGGTTCCATTGGCATGCTGCCGTCGGCATCCTTGGACGCCAACAACAAGGGCATGTACGAGCCGTGCCATGGCTCCGCGCCGGACATCGCCGGCAAGGGCATCGCCAACCCGCTGGCCACCATTCTTTCGGTGTCCATGATGCTGCGTTACAGCTTCGGCCAGGTGGCTGCCGCCGATGCCATCGAGAAAGCGGTGAGCCTGGTGCTGGATCAGGGCCTGCGTACCGGTGACATCTGGTCCGAGGGCAAGACCAAGGTCGGTACCGCTGCGATGGGTGATGCAGTAGTCGAAGCGCTGCGTAGTCTGTAATCTTCCCAGCCCCGCCGGGGTGGTTCCGGCGGGCTGTTTATATAGGTGTAGTCGTTATGAAACGTGTAGGTCTGATCGGTTGGCGTGGCATGGTCGGTTCCGTGCTCATGCAGCGCATGCTGGAAGAGCGGGACTTCGACCTGATCGAGCCGGTGTTCTTCACCACCTCCAATGTCGGCGGCCAGGGCCCTGCCATTGGCAAGGACATTGCTCCGCTGAAGGACGCCTACAGCATCGACGACCTGAAAGGCCTGGACGTGATCCTGACCTGCCAGGGTGGCGACTACACCAATGAAGTCTTCCCCAAGCTGCGTGAAGCCGGCTGGCAAGGCTACTGGATCGACGCCGCCTCCAGCCTGCGCATGGCTGACGACTCGGTGATCGTGCTCGACCCGGTCAACCGCAAGGTCATCGATCAGGCGCTGGACGCTGGCGGCAAGAACTATATCGGCGGCAACTGCACCGTCAGCCTGATGCTGATGGCGCTGGGTGGTCTTTACGAAGCCGGTCTGGTTGAGTGGATGAGCGCCATGACCTACCAGGCTGCTTCCGGTGCTGGCGCGCAGAACATGCGCGAGCTGATCAAGCAGATGGGTGCGATCAATGCCAGTGTCGCCGATGACCTGGCCGATCCGGCCAGTGCCATTCTCGACATCGACCGCAAGGTCGCCGAAGCCATGCGTGGCGAAGGCTTCCCGGTCGACAACTTCGGCGTGCCGCTGGCCGGCAGTCTGATCCCCTACATCGACAAGGAACTGCCGAACGGGCAGAGCCGTGAAGAGTGGAAGGCCCAGGCCGAGACCAACAAGATTCTCGGTCGTTTCAAGAACCCGATCCCGGTCGACGGTATCTGCGTGCGCATCGGCGCCATGCGTTGCCACAGCCAGGCGCTGACCATCAAGCTGAACAAGGATGTGCCGATGGCCGACATCGAAGGCCTGATCAGTCAGCACAACCCTTGGGTCAAACTGGTGCCAAACCATCGCGAAGACGCCATTCGCGAGCTCGGCCCGACCGCTGTGACCGGTACTCTGAGTGTTCCGGTCGGCCGTCTGCGCAAGCTCAACATGGGCTCGCAGTACCTGGGCGCCTTCACCGTGGGTGATCAGCTGCTGTGGGGCGCCGCCGAGCCGCTGCGCCGCATGCTGCGCATTCTGCTGGAGCGCTAAGCGCTACCTCCGAGTTGAACGAAGCCCCTCCGCCTTGACCGAGGGGCTTCGTCTTTTCTGGGGGACGATTGCCTGCGTGTGGGGCTGCGGTTACAGTGCCGCTCCCTTCGCGTCACAGGTTGTCGTCATGAGTCAGTCACTTTCCATTGCCATTGTCGGCGCCACCGGAAGCATCGGTGAGGCCTTGGTCGGTTTGCTCGAGGAGCGTGATTTTCCGGTCGGCGACTTGCACCTGTTGGCCAGTGTCGAATCGGCCGGGCAGAGTCTGTCGTTCCGCGGTCGTCAGGTGCGTGTGCGCTCACTCGATGATTTCGATTTTGGCCGTGTGCAACTGGCGTTCTTCGCTGCCGGTGCGGAGGTGACGCGTGCGCATGTGGCGACGGCCACGGCCGCCGGCTGTTCGGTCATCGATCTGTCGTCCGGGCTGGCACTGGAGCAGGCGCCCTGCCTGCTACCCGAGGATGGCGAGCGGGTGTTGGCTGGGCAAAAGGCGCCTTTCCTGCTGAGCAGTCCAACGCCTTCGGCGGTGGCGGTGGCGCTTGTATTGCATGCGTTGCGCCCGTTGCTGGTGCCCCGGCAGGTCGGTGTAACCGCGATGCTGGCAGTCTCCGCGCTGGGGCGCAGTGGTGTGCAGGAGTTGGCACGGCAGACGGCTGAACTGCTCAATGGTCGGCCGTTGGAGCCGCAGGCAATGGATCGTCAGGTCGCCTTCAATGTGCTGGCGCAAGCAGGTGCTGTGAACGAGGAAGGGCATAGCCATCTCGAGCAGCGTTTGGCGCAGGAGTTAAAGATGCTCGCCAATGATCCGCAGCTCGAAGTGGCAGCAACCTGTGCAGTCGTGCCGGTATTCTTTGGTGACAGCCTGGCCGTCAGTCTTCATGCACAAGCGCTGGTGGATGTGGCGGCGGTGGCGCGTTATCTCGATCAGGCCGATGGCATCGAGTTGGTAGAGGCCGGCGACTACCCGACCGCAGTAGGTGATGCCGTGGGCCAGGACTGCATTTACGTTGGGCGTCTGCGCAGCGGGGTGGCGGATCCGACCCAGCTCAATTTGTGGATTGCGTCTGATAATGTAAGAAAAGGTGCCGCCCTGAATGCTGTGCAAATAGCGGAGTTATTGATAAAACACTATCTGTAAAAGATACTTACCTAGAAATTTGAAGAATCTTTCTAGCTTGGCAATACTGGCTAAGTTGATCGTTGAATGGGGAGCCGCTAAAGAGGCGGATCAGGCAGCGGTCAACCAGACCCTCTCGCATGCCGAGAAAAAAGCTAAAACAAGGGATAACGCTATGGTTCGGGTTCGCAAACTGGTGCTGGCAATCGCAGCGGCGTCCGCCCTGTCTTCCGGTATGGCACATGCGTTGGGGTTGGGCGAAGTTACCCTGAAGTCCTCGCTGAATCAGCCCTTGGTCGCTGAAATCGAATTGCTGGAGGTGCGCGATCTCGCTTCCAACGAAGTCGTTCCCAAGCTGGCATCCGCTGAAGAATTTGCCAAGGCCGGCGTCGATCGCCAATTCTTTCTTAACGATCTGAAGTTCACGCCGGTATTGAAGCCCAATGGCAAAAGTGTCATTCGGGTCACTTCCAGCAAGGCCGTCCGCGAGCCTTACCTGAATTTCCTGGTTGAAGTGCTGTGGCCCAATGGCCGCTCGCTGCGTGAATACACCCTGTTGCTCGATCCGCCCCTTTATTCCCCGCAGACCGCCGCCGCTGCCGCTCCGCAGGCGCCCGTGGCTGCTCCGGCTCCCGCTCCTCGTCCTGCCATACCGACTTCGGCTGCCCCGGCTCCGCGCCCAGTGGCACCCGCCGCCGCGCCGGCACCGAGTAGCGTCGCCGCCGGTGGTGAGTACCGCACCACCAAGAACGATACCCTGTGGGAAATCGCCCAGCGAGTAGGGGGCGGCTCCGTTCATCAAACCATGCTGGCCATCCAGGATCTGAATCCGGACGCCTTCATCGGCGGCAACATCAACCGGATGAAGAGTGGTCAGGTGCTGCGCTTGCCTGACGAGCAACAGATTCGCAGCCGCAGCAATGCCGAGGCGCTGGCGCAAGTCGCCGCGCAGAACACGGCCTGGCGTGAAGGTCGTGGTGTCGCCTCGCGTCAGCTCGACGCCACCCGTCGCGCCAGTGCTGGTGCTGCGCCGGCTACCGCCGAGAGCGGCGACAGCCTGAAACTGGTCTCCGCGGAGAGCGGCAAGACCACGCGCGGTAGCGATACCGGCTCCGCTGACAGCAAGGCACTGGCGGACAAGCTGGCCGTGACTCAGGAAAGCCTGGACTCCACTCGCCGCGAGAACGCGGAACTGCAGAGCCGTATGGGTGATCTGCAGAGCCAGTTGGACAAACTGCAGCGCCTGATCGAACTCAAGGACAACCAGCTTGCCAAGCTGCAGGCCGATGCTGGTCAAGCCGGGCAGGCGCCCGCTACGCCGGCACCTGCCGAGCCGGCCAGCGCTCCTGCAGTCGAGGCCGCTGCCCCAGTTCAGGCGCCTGCTGCCGAAACTCCTGCGGCCGCAGCTATGCCGCCGAAAGAAGAAGCGCCCGACTACAACTACAGCGAAGAGCCAGCTGCTCCCGAACAGGACGCAGATGCGCAAGCCAAGCAGCCGGCTGCCGAGCCTGCCAAACCCGCTGCGCCGGCCAAGCCAGCAGCGCCTGCGCCCGAACCGGTCGCTCAGCCCAGCTTCCTCGATGATCTGCTGGCCAACCCCATGATGCTGGGGCTGGCGGGTGGTGGTGCGCTGTTGCTTTTGCTCGTCGGTCTGATGGCGCTGTCGCGTCGCAATGCGATGAAGGAAGCCGAGCTGCACGAAGAGCTGCATGATGACCTGGAGCAGGACAACGCCTTTGCGGGCGACCTGGATATGCCGGAAGACAGCTTCGCCGGTCTCGATGACGAAGAGCCTGCCAAAGCTGCCTCTGCTGGCGGCGACGAGCGTGTCACGGCGCAGACGGGAGATGCGCTGGGGGAGGCCGACATCTACATTGCCTACGGTCGTTTCAACCAGGCTGCCGAGCTGCTGCAGAATGCCATCAATGACGAGCCGCACCGCGCGGATCTGCGTCTCAAGTTGATGGAAGTCTATGCCGAACTGGGCGATCGTGAAGGTTTTGCACGGCAGGACAACGAGCTGCGTGAGATCGGCGGCGCCAATGCCGAGGTCGAGCAGCTCAAGGGCAAGTACCCGGCCATGGCAGCTGTCGCGGGTGCCGGCGTCGCTGCGGCGGCTGCGTCTTCCGACGACCTCGGTGATTTCAGCCTGGATGACCTGGCGCTTGGTGAATCGAACGAGGCGGCTGCGGCTCCTGCCGATAGCCTCGACGATGCCTTCGATCTGAGTCTCGATGACCTGGATAGCGATCTGGGCGGGGATGATCTGGTAGCTGCGCCCACTTCGGAGCAGGGCCTGGCGCTGGACGAGGATCTGGACTTCGGCCTGGTCGATGATGAGCCAGCCGCATCCGCCGATGAGCTCGATTTTGATCTTTCTCTGGACGATGAGCCGATGCAGGGCAAGCCGCTCGCCGATGAGCTGGCTGATTTCAGTCTTGAGCTGGATCAGCCGTCCACGGCCGCTGCCGCCAGTGATGAGGCTGACGATTTCCTTCTGAGCCTGGACGACGAAGTGGCGGAGCCTGCTGCTGATACAGAGTTGGCTGATCTCGGTCTGGATCTGCCGGCAGAAACTGCTGCCGATGCCGATCTGGATCTGCCAGCGGACTTCGACCTGTCGCTGGGAGACGAGGAGCCGGCCAAGCCTGTTGCTGATGTCGGCAGTTTCGCCGCGCAGCTCGACGAGGTGAATGCGGAGCTCGAGCAACTGTCTGCCGATGCCGGTCAACCTGAGGATGAAGCAGCTCCGCTGCTGTCGTCGGCCGATGGTTTTGGCGACGATCTCGATGGCGACGATGACTTCGACTTCCTTTCCGGCACCGATGAGACCGCGACCAAGCTGGATCTGGCGCGGGCCTACATCGACATGGGTGACACCGAAGGCGCACGTGACATCCTCGATGAAGTGGTTGCCGAGGGCAGCGATGCTCAGCAGCAAGAAGCCCGTGAGATGATTGCCAAGTTGGTTTGATCGAATTCATGTCTGACGCAGTACCTTTAGCGGCCGCCGAAATGGC
This sequence comes from Pseudomonas sp. C11, assembly GCF_034683865.1. Lineage (NCBI taxonomy): Bacteria > Pseudomonadati > Pseudomonadota > Gammaproteobacteria > Pseudomonadales > Pseudomonadaceae > Pseudomonas > Pseudomonas sp. C11. Next base: position 689,437 of record NZ_JAWIIP010000001.1, on the reverse strand, counting down.
GGCCGTTGGCTTTTCCCGAATCGCCCTGGGTCTCGAATACAAGGGCGCCCGTTATCGTGGTTTTCAACGCCAGAGCGGCAAGGTCGCATCGATCCAGGGTTGCCTGGAGGATGCGCTGTCGAAAGTCGCGGGCGGGGCGCCGGTCAGCATCCACTGTGCCGGGCGTACCGATGCCTCGGTGCATGCCAGTGGCCAGGTGGTGCACTTCGATACCGCAGTCGAGCGCCCTCTGCATGCCTGGATCATGGGCGCGAACATGAACCTGCCCAAGGACATCAGCGTCACCTGGGCCAAGGTCATGCCGGCGCATTTTCATGCGCGTTTCAGTGCGATGGCGCGGCGCTACCGCTACGTGATCTACAACGATCCGATTCGCCCGGCGCACATGGCTGAAGAGGTCACCTGGAATCATCGTCCGCTGGAGATCGCGCGCATGCGCGAGGCGGCCAGGGTTCTGGTCGGCACCCATGACTTCAGTGCTTTCCGCGCCAGCCAGTGCCAGGCCAAGTCTCCGGTCAAGACGGTGCATCATCTGGAGATCATCGAGCACGGCCGCTTCATCGTCCTGGACATCCGCGCCAATGCCTTCCTTCATCACATGGTGCGCAACATCGCCGGTGTGCTGATGAGCGTTGCGGCGGGCGAGCGACCCGTCGAGTGGGTGCGCGAGGTGCTGGAGCGCGGTGAGCGGCGCAGTGGTGGCGTTACCGCCCATCCTTATGGCCTTTATCTGATCGAGGTCGAGTATCCGGCTGAGTTCGAGTTGCCACAGCGCTACCTGGGGCCGCACTTTCTTTCCGGCCTCGCGGATGTGCGCCAGTTGTGAGCCTTTGCTACCATCCGGCGCTCAATACGAGGGCAGTGAACGTGATCAGGGTGCGTAGCAAGATTTGCGGCATTACGCGTGTCGAGGATGCGCTGGCGGCGGTGGAGGTCGGTGCCGACGCCATTGGCCTGGTGTTCTATGCCAAGAGCCCCAGAGCCGTGGATATCGAGCAGGCCAAAGCCATCGTCGCGGCGTTGCCGCCTTTCGTGACCAGCGTTGGGCTTTTCGTCGACATGCCGCGCGAGACCCTGCAGGCGTTGCTGCGCGAGGTGCCGCTAGATCTGCTGCAGTTTCATGGCGACGAGTCGCCGGCTGACTGCGAAGGTTTCGCCCGACCCTACATCAAGGCGCTGCGCGTACGCGCCGATCAGGACGTTGCACGGATGATGGCGCCTTATAGCGGTGCGTGCGGAATATTGCTCGACACCTTCGTCGAAGGCGTGCCGGGTGGCACGGGCGCTGCCTTCGACTGGTCGCTGGTGCCGCGCGAAGCCGGCAAGCCGATCATTCTTGCGGGAGGGCTGACGCCTGACAACGTCGCCCAGGCCATTGCTCAGGTTCGCCCCTATGCCGTCGATGTCAGTGGTGGGGTCGAGGCGGCAAAAGGCATAAAGGATGCAGGCAAGGTCAAGGCCTTCTTGCAGGCCGTGCAGTGCGCTTGATGTGACGGCGGCGCGCCTGCTGCCGTCCACTAGGCTGTCATGCCGCTGAATGCGGTGGAAACGAATTGCTGGAGGCGGGTAGCCCTGTGGTTGCCCGCTCCGACCATCGGTTATGGAGAGATAACAGCATGAGCAACTGGTTGGTAGACAAACTCATTCCCTCGATCATGCGTTCCGAGGCGAAGAAGAGCTCGGTGCCCGAGGGGCTCTGGCACAAGTGTCCGTCCTGCGATGCCGTGCTCTATCGTCCCGAGCTGGAAAAGACCCTCGACGTCTGCCCCAAGTGCAACCACCACATGCGCATCGACGCGCGTCGTCGTCTCGATCTGTTCCTCGATGTCGAGGGGCGCGAGGAGCTGGGCGCCGATCTGGAGCCGGTGGATCGCCTCAAGTTCCGTGACACCAAGAAGTACAAGGATCGCATTGTCGCTGCGCAGAAGCAGACCGGTGAGAAAGATGCGCTGATCGCCATGAGCGGTACCCTCGAAGGCATGCCGATTGCGGTCTGCGCATTCGAGTTCTCCTTCATGGGCGGCTCCATGGGCGCCATCGTGGGTGAGCGCTTCGTGCGTGCCGCCAATGCCGCGCTGGAGCAGCGTTGCCCGCTGGTGTGTTTCTCCGCCTCGGGTGGCGCGCGCATGCAGGAAGCGCTGATCTCCCTGATGCAGATGGCCAAGACTTCGGCCGCTCTGGCGCGTCTGCGTGAAGAGGGCCTGCCGTTCATTTCCGTGCTGACCGACCCGGTCTACGGTGGTGTATCCGCCAGTCTGGCGATGCTGGGTGACGTGATCGTGGCCGAGCCCAAGGCGCTGATCGGCTTCGCTGGCCCGCGTGTGATCGAGCAGACCGTGCGCGAGAAGTTGCCGGAAGGCTTCCAGCGCAGCGAGTTCCTGCTGGAGCACGGCGCTATCGACATGATCATCTCGCGTGACGAGCTGCGCCCGCGTCTGGCGCGCCTGCTGGCACAACTGATGAACCGTCCGTCCCCGGTTGCGCTGCCGGCCACTGCATGACCACGCGCAGCCTGGGCGAGTGGCTCGCCTACCTCGAGCAGTTGCATCCCTCGGCCATCGACATGGGCCTGGATCGTTCGCGCGAGGTGGCGCGCCGGCTCGGCCTGGGCAAGCCGGCACCGCAGGTGATCACGGTTACCGGCACCAATGGCAAGGGTTCCACCTGTGCCTTCATCGCCAGCCTGCTGCGTGAGCAGGGGCTGAGCGTCGGCGTCTACAGCTCGCCGCATTTGCTGCGCTACAACGAGCGCGTCGTCGTGAATGGCCTCGAGGCCAGCGATGACGAGTTATGCCAGGCCTTCGCGGCCATCGAGGCGGCGCGTGGGGAAATCTCCCTCACCTATTTCGAGATGGGCACTCTGGCGGCTTTCTGGCTGTTCGAGCGTGCGGCACTGGATGCCGTGGTGCTGGAGGTCGGTCTGGGCGGGCGTCTGGATGCGGTGAATCTGGTGGACGCCGATCTGGCGCTGATCACCAGTATCGGTTTGGATCACGCCGACTGGTTGGGCGACACCCGTGAATCGGTAGCGTTCGAGAAGGCCGGGATCATGCGCGCCGGCAAGCCGGCCCTGTGTGGTGATGTCGATCCGCCGCAACCGCTGATCGATGCGGTGGTGTGCCTGGATACGCCGTTCTTCCTGCGTGGACGTGACTACGGTTTGCTCGTTGCTGAAAGCACCTGGCAATGGTTCGGGCTCGATGCGCAAGGGCGCGTGCTGCGTCTGCACGATCTGCCGCTGCTCGACCTGCCGATGGAAAATGCAGCGCTTGCGCTACAGGCGTACGCACAGCTCGATCTTCCCTGGGATGCGGCAAGTATTTCTCGCGCGCTGTTGTCTACCCGAGTGACTGGGCGTCTGGATCGGCGTACGGTGACCTGGCAGGGCAAGGCGCTGACGCTGCTGCTGGATGTCGGGCACAACCCGCATGCGGCGGATTATCTGGCTCAGCGCCTCGAGGCGCGGGCCGTCGCGGGTAAACGTCTGGCTGTTTTCGGTTTGTTGGCCGACAAGGATCTGGCTGGTGTGCTGGCGCCGCTGCAGGGCATCGTGGCCGCTTGGGCGGTGACGCCTCTGGGCAGCCCGCGTACGCGTCCGGCAGCCGAGCTGGCAACGCAATTGCGTGCGCTTGGCGCTCAGGTCAGTCAGTACAGCAGTGTGCGTGAGGCATTGATTGCGCAATGCCGGCAGGCGCTGGACGGTGACGAGATACTGGTGTTCGGCTCATTCTTCTGTGTGGCCGAAGCGCTCGAGTGGTTGGCTGAGCAGCATTGACCATCGCTGTTCCTGGTCTGGCGCCACGGGTCGTTCGGATGGCAGTATCGCAGCCTCAGAGTTTTTCAGCGGTGGAGTAGGGGATGGCTTTGTTGGAAAAGGGGCTCAAGCAACGCATGGTTGGCGCTCTGGTGCTGGTGGCGCTGGCAGTGATCTTCCTGCCGATGCTGCTGTCACGCCAGGACGAGATGCGTCGGGTCGTGGTCGACGCGCCGGAGATGCCGCAGGCACCCGCCGTTCCGGAAATGATCGTCGAGCCCGCCGATGTTGCAGAGCCGCAAGCTTTGCCTGAAGAGCCCGTCGCCCCCGAATCCGAAGCGCCGCAAGTGGTGGAGGTTCCGGTTCAGCCGACGACCACGCAGAAGCCGGCTGCGCCTGTAGAGCCTGCCAAGCCCACTGCGGTGCTGGCGCCCGCGAGCGCTCCGGTGGCTGCTGCCAGCAAGCCCGAGAGTCGTCTGGATGCCAATACCTTGCCGATCAGTTGGTCGGTGCAACTGGCCAGCCTGTCCAGTCGTCCAGGTGCGGAAAATCTGCAGAAAACGCTGCGCAGCCAAGGCTACAACGCCTACATCCGCTCCTTCGATGGCATGAATCGGGTGTTCGTCGGGCCGCTGATCGAGCGGGCCGAGGCCGAACGCCTGCGTGATCAGCTCAATCGTCAGCACAAGCTCAACGGCTTCGTCGTACGTTTTCAGCCTGAGGCGGGGTGACGCAGTTCTTAGTTTCGGTTTCCGCCTGTGGATGGAGAGAAGGCAGGCGTGTTCAGTGAGCTTGATCCGCTGGTTCAGATAGCTGCCAGGCGACTCTTAGGCAACTTACGGCGAAAAGAGGTAGCCACGGCGGGTTGCCGCCTACTAGTGCGCCTGGGGTTGTGCGGATGAGTTGTCGGACTTCACTGGGTTTTGGTAATTGCTCCAACCCTTCCTTGATGGCCTCTAGGTCGAAAATTCTTTGTTGCAGTTCGGAGGGGGCGCGCCGAATTTTCTCTAGCTGCTCCAGAAGTGTGTCCCGCTGCTCGGCATAGAGAATGAAACGTTCATCGAAGATTCCGACCTTGTGCTGGGCGAGGCGTACGCGTTCAGGCAGAACGCCACGCATGGCGCGTCGGAAAGGCTGTCTGCTTTGCCCGTCGGCGAGGAACATATGCAGGGGTAGAGAGAGAATAAAGTCGACGACTCGTCTGTCCAGCATTGGGAAGCTGATTGCGAGACCGTGGCGTGCTGCCATGATGCTGTAGTAAGTGCAGCGTGAAGGGATATGGTGATCTGCAAACGCTTTGACTCGCTCGTTTGGGGTGTTTTCTTGCAGGATGCTATCGAACGATCTTTGGGTAACGGACTCCACGATGTCCGTGTTCAGATAGCGCAAGGTGCCACGTATGTTGTTCAAAGCCCGAGGCTTGCCTCGTAAGCGATTCCGTAGAGAGTGGGGGAGCAGCGGCGCAAGGAGTCTGTGTCTCACTGCCCGGTGGATAGGTATGCCATCGCTCTTGGCGCGCGCCACTAGCTCTCGGGTCAGCTTGAGAATATGCCCCTTCTTGAATATCGCGGCGTAGAGGTTAGCGCCGTTATAGGTAGCTCCTTCGTCACCGCCTACGCCACTGAGCAGGCGGTCGGCGCCATAATTGGCGGCAGCGGCCAGCATTTTGTCGTCCGCACCACCTATTTCGCTGTCTGGCCAATCTGGATCGCTTAGAGCCCCTGGCATGGGCAATACATCGTGCACGTATAGATGATCGATGTTTGTTTCCTGTTGGAGGACGGCAGCGATCATCGGACGTTCGTCCAGTGCTTCAGGCCCTATGGCGTTCTCGGTCACTAGGCTGAGTGCCAATACTCGCTTATCGTTTTCTCGAGCATTTCGTGCCGCCAGCACGGTGATGGTCGAGCTGTCGAGGCCGCCGGTCAGATGGCATGCGACTGGTCGGGCAGAAGGTAGCCGCGTGGTGACGGCCTCTTCTATCAGTTGCCGCAAGGTGCTGGCGGCCTGCTCTTGTGTGCCTCGCCAGGTGCCGACCCGCCCTGGATCCGGGCGATAGGCGCGGTGGGGTACTGGGGGCGAGTCGCTCTGCTGGCGTACGCATAAGCTGTGTCCCGCTTGCAGGTAGGCAATTTGCGTGAAGCCGCTGTCCGATCCACTGAAGTAGGTTTGCGATGTTTTGCAACCGATGGCGATGGGATCGATCGTGGTTGTGGTCAGGCCTGCTCCATGAAGGCCCTTCGGCAGGCTGGCGAATGCGAACCAGTGGCCCGGCTGCCAGGTCCACGTCAAGGGGCGTGCGCCGATGAAGTCCCGGCCTAGCCAGAGTTCGGAGCGCTCATGGCGCCACAAGGCTACTGCAAAATCACCATCGATGTGGTCAGGGAAATCCATGCCGTGCTTATTGAAGGCGCTCAGTAGTACCTGTTCGGGATCCTCCTTGGAGTGGTTAAGTCGTATGTCGGAGGCAAGCGTCCAGCCTCCCTCGTTGGCAAGGCCGCCAGCTTTGCCGTTGAAGTCCACCACCCCCATTCCCAGTGAACCATGCAGTTGCCGCGTCACCATTGGTGTTAGCCCGGGGGCGACCATTGCTGCTGCCATCTGGTTCAGGGTTTCATCCGTAGCGACGTTCCCGTCCAGATGTAAAATGCCGCAGATGAGGCGCATGGTTTAGGCGTCGACCAGCAGCTTGCGTTCGCGAAGCTCGTTCAGGAATACGGTGACTTCGCGAAGGCAGTCTTCCGGTGTTATTTCGAATTCATTGCTCAACTGGCGAACCAACAGCTCTTCATCGGTGGGTTCGGCTAGCAGTTCCCATATGCGGGTGGCCACCGGGTTTAGCCCATGGTAGGTGCCCGTGTCGGTATTCAGCAGTAGGGTCGTATCTTCGAGTGGTGCTGCGAATACATCATAGTTGCGACGAAACAGTCGTCCCATGTTCATTCGTCCTCGGTGCTTCGACTTGTATAAGTGTGTGTGGCGGCTGTTGCTGTCTTGCTTCAGCTAGCGAGTTCGTAACCCCAGCGGAGCATGACATCAGCGCAGTGCTGTTCGATGAGTTGAACCTGCTGAGGGGTGAGAACTTCCTTCCATTCTCCAACACGGCCTGAGCGGAAAAAGCGTTCTTGGCCTGGCCGGCTTTCTCGGAAGCCTTTCTGCGCTTCTTGACGTTGCAGTTCATCCAATCTCGAGTGGGTGACGGCTCTCGAAATGTCTGACTCCGTTGCTGTTGCGCCGAGAAAGTCGACAACGTCCCTCAGTATCTGCTCTGTGTTTTCGCGCATGTCTTCATAGCGGATGATCAGGGTGTCGATTGCGTCTTGTTCGGTCCATGTCGATACATGGCTGGCCCAGTCGCCCAGCCGATAATAGATCTGTGCGCCGCCCCCTGTGTAGAAGTCCGAATCGCGCATGCGATCTATCGTGGTATCCAGTGACAGGCTGGCGTGGTGGCAAAGCGAGACTGCGACATCACGGGGATCTCGCACTAGGTAAAGTGCTGCGCGTGCATGCGTGCCCAGAGTGGGCGTGCCTGTAGGCGTCAGGAAGCGATCATGCGTTTTACAGAAGAAGGGGGCTTGTAGGTTGTTCGCTACAAAGTCGCATTGTGTTGGGCGCATGAGTTCCAACTCCTGCAGGCTCAATAGGTCTGGGTCTATTAGCGTATCGTCAGCAAAGCGCCAGCGGCTGGCCAGCATGTCCAGTTTTGACAGGTTGTTGATGTCTGCCGGCTCGTCACGGCCTGCCAGGAGATTGGAGAGCAGTACGCGCATCCAGGTGTTGCCTGACTTGGGGTAGGAGGCGAGCCAGACAAGTCCTGGTGGAAAGGTGATCGCCTGTTTAGTCATGGGCATATTTGCCCCAGTGTGTTTGGAGGCTCTCCACGGTTTCTGCTAGGCAGTCGAAGTCGCGAGGGCGGTGTAAGCGGAACACCGGGACGCTGGACAGTAGTGCTGCCGTCTGGGTCGCCAGCTGACCTTGACTCGAATAGGCAAGCGCCAAGCGGCGGCGATAGGTGTTACGTAACAGTGCTTGTGCGGCAGTAAGAGAGGGCAGGCGGCTTATCCCTGGAGGTGAGGCAGCGTTTGAGTCGCTCAGCATATAAATAGCGGCGAGTGGAATGCCGTCTTCTCGGTATAGGCTTGTCGACGGCTGTACGTGGAATTTTTCTATGTGCATACGAACTTTGGGGCCGACTGCGTCTTTTAGGCCGACTTGTCCGATGCTGTCGGCATACAGGCGTAATGCGCGTCCGTCGGCATGGACTCGAGGGGCGCCTGCTACCAGCTCGATTGAGCACACGTCATCGGCGAGAAAGCTGCAACCTGCTTGGTTGAGAGCTGCAGCCAAGGTCGACTTGCCTGCACCGCTGGGGCCGCAAAAGACAAAGGCGCGCCCTTCGTGGACGATCGACGAGCCATGCAGTAGCAGTGCTCCGCGCTGATAGAGAATGCCTGCCAGCGCTGTTCCGGTCGCGAATACCAGAATGTCATCGAGCGGAATACCATCGGCGGGCTGTAGTGTCAGGCGTTGCCCATTGCTTGCTATGAAGCGACCAATACCTGGTAAGTCCAGCAGAAAGCTCGTTTCATCAGCGCTCCAGTTGGGGCCGCTACGTGTGGGGTGGCTGAGTTGCGTTGGTACTTCATTGACATGCAGTGTGACATCGACATGTTGGGCGTCTTCAGTGTTCAGCCTGCTACGCATAGGTAATTCGATGTCCGAGGCAACATTCAAACCTGATATGCGGTAGTGAAAAGGTGGCGGAACAGTGTTTTTCTTCATGGTCAGCTACGGCTTGGGTTGGGGATGCTTCAGATGTGCGTGGACTGTAAAGGAGCTGAGCTTATGGCGCTATCACTATTCAACTCACATCCATAATGACACTTTGCTCGCTCGAGATTATGTCTCTAGACTTGGTCGCGCTTACTCCGAGGTTTTCAATGATTAAGTCTTTCGTCGATCTGTTGCATCCCCATGATCCTAACTTATTGCTGGCCGCTGCAGCAGCAGGGACGCGCTTGATGTTGAGAACGGATCGTGCGGAAGCTTTCTCTCAGTTGTTGAGTTGGGAGCGGTTAAATGAGCTCATCACTGCTGAGAAGGTTCTTTCGGGAGATATCGAGTTTGCTCGTAGAGACATGATTCTGCCTGCGGAGATGACGATTCTGAGGCCCAAGCGTCAAAAGCCGCCAACGCGCATGAATGGCCAGGCGCTGGCGCAATATGTTCGTCAAGGCATCAGCACGGTCATAAACGGTCTGGATCGTATGGATGCGGAAGTCGAGCGTGTGAGCGCGATCATACAGCGAGAGTTTCGTGCCGCGACTCATGTAAATCTTTATGCCAGTTTTGGTCGGGAGAGCGCTTTTTCGCCGCATTGGGATAGTCACAATGTGCTCATCTTGCATTTGCATGGGCGTAAACGATGGCGAAGCTGGGGGCAGCCATGGCAAGCGCCGCTTTGTCGGGACACGTGTAGGGTTCCTGGTGAATTGGGTGAACCGCAATGGGAGGCCGTTCTTGAGCCTGGTGATCTCCTGTATTTACCGCGTGGCGAAATTCACGCTGCAACCTTGTGCGAAGGAGAGGACTCCCTTCACTTGACGGTTGGTATTACGCCGCCAAGAATTGAGGCTCTGGCCAAGATGCTTGCGGAAAAATGCCAGGAAGACGCTGTCGGTCGACAAGACATTCCTATCCTTGCGAGCTCTGAAGAGCGGGCAAGCTGGATGAGTGCTGCCAGGATCCTTTTGCATAGAGCTGTGGAGGAGTTGGATCTTGATCGCGTGCTGATGTTGCTGGATCAGCGTGAGGAGGCGCTGCCTGCTGGGGGGCTGGGGGTGGGGCGGCACTTGCAGGGGAATACGTTGATACTATGCGCGCTAAGGCGCAGAGTGCCGCTGGTACCGATGGCGGATGGTTCGGTGGAGATCACTGCTGGCAGTCAGCGTTGGACGGTAGACGGAGTGCAGCGGCGGATATTTTCACAGGTTCAGCAGCATCATGCCTGCACAGTCACTGAGCTGAATGTCTTGCTGCCTGAGGAGCGCGAAGCTGATATCTATAGAGCGATACAGCTATTGGCTGGCAAGGGACTGGTCAGGATTAAAGAAAGTGCGCCAGAGGCCCAGTCAACCTTGCTCATCCGGTAATGGCTTAGGATCCCGGCTTGAGGAACGGGCTGCCTTCAACTCCGCTATCGCCACCGCCATTGGTCAGTGTGCTGATGTCGGCATCCTCGATAGCGGGCGTTTGCCACTGCTTGCGTGGTGTTTCATGGGTGAGTTCGGTGTTGTTGGGGAGGTTGGTGTCCATGTTCATTCGCTCCAGAAGAGTAGATTCGCGATCTTCTATCACTAAGACGCGACATATTCAAATGCTAACGCGTGGCGATGTGTGAAGTGTTTGAGGCGCTGTGGGGCTGCGCTGCAAGGTTAGCATGATGCTCAAGCGGTTCTGGCATAGGTCACCTTTGGATGGGCTTGGCTGGCGAGGGTGTGCCGATGTAGCCACGCAGCGGATGCGTACATCTGCGGCTGCGCGCTGGGGGGCTCGCTATCCTTTTGCAGGTGGCGTGCTGCTGCGGATTTTGGGGCGACTGTTGTGGTTGCTGGTTGCCTTGGAGCAAGTGCTGATTCTTGCGCGTGCCTTGAGTCTGAGAGGTACTGCAACGGCTCGACTCTATAGTGAGTGCCTGATGACGGGGGCGGCGCCGCTGGAGGCCTACGTTTGGAGGGCGTTGTATGGTTGTTCGCACCCACTGCCCGTGCGCTCTGCCAATCTGGTGTTTGCGTGCTTGGGGGGGCCTGAGGGGCATGCGCTACTGGCTGACAAATTGGCATCCACCGAGCATCTGCGTTCGCATGGCTGTGCTGTCGCGCCCGTGCATGGGACTCTGTCCAGTCCCATGGATGACCTGGCTTGGCTGGAGGATGCTGCGCTAGCCAGTGATCTTTTTCTCAAGCCTCGGCGAGGCAGTGGCGGGCGAGACGCATTCTCCCTGCGAAAGCGCGGTGCAGGGTGGCGCCTCAATGGGCGGGAGGTGAGTGCAACTGCGCTATTGGCTCGCTTGAGTCAGATCACGCAGCAGGGCGATATTCTGGTGCAGTCGGAGTTGTTGGCTGCGCGAGAGCTGGCTGACTTGGCAGCCAGTGGTCGTGCCCCCGTTCTACGCATTAGTACGGCCAGTTTGCCCAATTCGTCAGCCTTCGTGCACTCGGCCATGCTGACAATTGCAGTGCCTGGGGGCAACCCGCATAACTTTCTCAATGGCAGCCTTTACGCTGTCGTCAATTTGGCCACAGGGTGCTTGTCGCAGGCTGTCTCTCTGGCTGCACCGGGAGTGCGGCACGGCCAGTTAGGCTGCAATGGCGCGCAGATCGAGGGAAGGTCATTGCCGGGCTTCGCCGCAGCACTAGACATGACGCTCAAAGCTGCAGCTTTGGTGCCGCCTTTGCCGCTCATCCATTGGGATCTGATCCTCACTGACACCGGCCCGGTGATTCTTGAGGGCAACAGTATGGGTAACTGGATACTGGCGAGCCTTCCAGGGTATATGAGGCTGGAGGCGTGTGAGCTGGTGCCTTTGTTGGCATGCTGGGAGCCGACTGAGTGACGGTGCCCCAGAGTCTGCCGGGTTAGGTCGATAGCGGCCTTCATGACATGTCTTTCTCAGCGTTCATGGCCCGGTTACTCAGCGTGCTGCGCTCTGCTAGAATACGCGGCCTTTCCCGCTGGCAGAGCGCACCGTGGCATTTACCTGGGTCGATTGGGCGATCATCGCCGTCATCGCCATCTCGAGCTTGATCAGTCTGAAGCGTGGCTTCGTCAAGGAGGCTCTGTCGCTGCTGACCTGGATCATCGCAGGCGTGGTTGCCTGGATGTTCGGTGGCGCCCTGTCGCAGCACCTCGTCGAATTCATCGAAACCCCATCTGCCCGTGTGATAGCGGCGTGCGCGATCCTGTTCATCGCTACGCTGCTGGTCGGCGCGTTGGTGAATTTTCTGATTGGCGAGCTGATCCGGGTAACCGGCCTTTCCGGGACGGATCGCTTCCTCGGCATGGTTTTCGGCGCGGCGCGTGGCGGCTTGTTGGTCGTGTTGCTGGTGGGGCTGATCAGCCTGGCGCCGGTGCAGCAGGATAGCTGGTGGCAGCAGTCGAAGCTGGTGCCGCATTTTCTGATGGTTGCCGACTGGTCGAAGAATCTGATTCTGGGCTGGTCGAGCCAATGGTTGAACAGCGAAGTGGCTCACCCAGCCGCTTTGCTTTGAATAGAGTGGCCGGTGCGGACAACCGCTGCGCTGGTCGCTGAATTAGCCTGAACTACATAGCAGGGGTCGTGGCACATGTGTGGCATCGTCGGTATCGTCGGCAAGTCGAACGTCAATCAGGCGCTGTATGACGCGCTAACCGTCCTTCAGCATCGCGGCCAGGACGCTGCCGGCATCGTCACCAGCCATGAGGGCCGGTTGTTCCTGCGCAAGGACAATGGCCTGGTGCGTGACGTGTTCCAGCAGCGCCACATGCAGCGCCTGGTTGGCCACATGGGTATCGGTCACGTGCGTTACCCGACGGCTGGCAGCTCCAGCTCGGCCGAGGCGCAGCCGTTCTACGTCAACTCGCCCTACGGCATTACCCTGGCGCACAACGGCAACCTGACCAACGTCGAACAGTTGGCCAAGGAGATCTACGAGTCCGATCTGCGCCACGTCAACACCAGCTCCGATTCCGAAGTCCTGCTCAACGTCTTCGCCCATGAGCTGGCGGTGCGCGGCAAGTTGCAGCCGACCGAGGAAGATGTATTCGCCGCCGTGTCCCACGTGCACAGCCGCTGTGTGGGTGGCTATGCGGTGGTGGCGATGATCACCGGTTACGGCATCGTCGGTTTCCGCGATCCCAACGGCATTCGTCCGATCGTCTTCGGCCAGCGTCATACCGACGAGGGCGTCGAGTACATGATCGCCTCGGAAAGCGTGGCGCTGGACGTGCTCGGCTTCACCCTGATTCGCGATCTGGCGCCGGGCGAGGCGGTGTACATCACCGAAGACGGTCAGCTGTTCACCCGTCAGTGCGCACCGAATCCGCAATACGCGCCGTGCATCTTCGAGCACGTCTACCTGGCGCGCCCGGACTCGATCATGGATGGCATCTCGGTGTACAAGGCGCGTCTGCGCATGGGCGAGCGTCTGGCCGACAAGATTCTCCGCGAGCGCCCGGATCACGACATCGACGTGGTCATCCCGATTCCCGACACCAGCCGCACCGCCGCGCTGGAACTGGCCAATCACCTGGGCGTGAAATTCCGCGAGGGCTTCGTCAAGAACCGCTACATCGGCCGTACCTTCATCATGCCGGGCCAGGCTGCGCGCAAGAAATCCGTGCGGCAGAAGCTCAACGCCATCGAGCTGGAATTCCGCGGCAAGAACGTGATGCTGGTGGACGACTCCATCGTGCGTGGCACCACCTGCAAGCAGATCATCCAGATGGCTCGTGAGGCTGGGGCGAAGAACGTCTACTTCTGCTCGGCGGCGCCGGCGGTGCGCTACCCGAACGTCTACGGCATCGACATGCCCAGCGCTCATGAGCTGATCGCCCATGGCCGTACCACCGAGGAAGTCTGCGAGCTGATCGGTGCCGATTGGCTGGTGTATCAGGATCTGTCGGATCTGATCGAGGCGGTCAGCGGCAGCAAGAAGATCAAGATCGACAACTTCGACTGCGCGGTATTCGACGGCAAGTACGTCACTGGCGACGTCGACGCGGCGTATCTGGATCGTATCGAACAGGCGCGCAACGATCTCACCAAGGCCAAGTCGCAGGTCGTCAGCGCGATCATCGATCTGTACAACAACTGACGCAGGTGGGCAGGATCACTGCCTGTCGCGCGTAGCCCGGAGGCAATCCGGGGGAAGGTCATACTGAATTTCCCGGATTGCACCGGGCTATTGTTCGTGAGGTAGTGAAATGACACTGGAATGGGATGCGGGTCGACTCGATAGCGACCTCGATGGCGTAGGTTTCGACACCCTGGCGGTGCGCGCCGGCCAGCGCCGCTCGCCGGAAGGCGAGCACGGCGAGGCGCTGTTCCTCACCTCCAGCTACGTATTCTGCACTGCTGCCGATGCTGCCGCGCGTTTCGGTGGTGAGGTGCCGGGCAACGTCTACTCGCGTTACACCAACCCGACGGTGCGTACCTTCGAGGAGCGTATCGCTGCGCTGGAAGGTGCCGAGCAGGCGGTCGCGACCGCTTCCGGCATGTCGGCCATCCTCGCCATCGTCATGAGCCTGTGCAGCGGCGGCGACCATGTGCTGGTCTCTCGTAGCGTGTTTGGTTCGACCATCAGCCTGTTCGAGAAGTACCTCAAGCGTTTCGGTATCGAGGTGGACTACGTACCGCTGGCCGACCTGGACGCCTGGAAGGGCGCGTTCAAGGCCAATACCAGACTGCTGTTCGTCGAGTCGCCGTCCAACCCATTGGCCGAGTTGGTGGATATCGCCGCACTGGCCGATATCGCTCATGCTCGTGGTGCGCTGCTGGCGGTCGACAACTGCTTCTGCACGCCGGCGCTGCAGCAACCGTTGAAGCTTGGCGCCGATATCGTCATGCATTCGGCGACCAAGTACATCGATGGCCAGGGCCGTGGCCTGGGTGGTGTGGTTGCCGGTCGCAGCGAGCAGATGAAGGAAGTGGTCGGCTTCCTGCGTACGGCTGGTCCGACGCTCAGCCCGTTCAATGCCTGGCTGTTCCTCAAGGGCCTGGAAACTCTGCGCATCCGCATGCAGGCGCAGAGCGAGAGTGCCCTACAGCTGGCGCTGTGGCTGGAGCGGCAGCCGCAGGTCGAGCGGGTGTACTACGCCGGCCTGCCGAGCCATCCGCAGCACGAGTTGGCGAAGCGGCAGCAGGGCGCCTTTGGTGCGGTGGTCAGCTTCGAGGTCAAGGGCGGACGTGAGGCTGCCTGGAAGGTGATCGACGCCACACGCGTTATTTCCATCACCACCAACCTGGGCGATACCAAGACCACCATTGCCCATCCGGCGACCACTTCCCATGGCCGTCTGACTCCGCAGGAGCGCGCCAATGCCGGTATCCGTGACAGCCTGATTCGCGTCGCGGTCGGTCTGGAAGACCTGGCTGACCTCAAGGCGGATCTGGCACGCGGTCTGGCTGCACTCTGATGCTGGAGTGGGGCGATGGCGGGGCGTCCAATAATGGGCGTGTCGCCCTGGTGACCGGCGCCGCTCGCGGTATCGGCCTGGGCATCGCGGCCTGGCTGATCACTGAAGGCTGGCAGGTGGTGTTGGCTGATATCAACCGCGAGCGTGGTTCCAGAGTGGCGCGGGTACTGGGCGATAACGCCTGGTTCGTCGTCATGGATGTGTCCAGCGAGGAGCAGGTCAGCGTTGGTGTTGCCGAGGTGCTGGGCCAGTTCGGTCGTCTCGATGCGCTGGTGTGCAATGCGGCGGTTGCCGACCCGCATACGCCGCCGTTGGAATCGCTCGATCTGAAGCGCTGGAACCGCATGCTGGCGGTCAATCTGACCGGCGCCATGTTGTTGGCCAAGCATTGCGCGCCCTACCTGCGTGGGCATCATGGCGCCATCGTCAATATCGCGTCGACGCGCGCCAGTCAGTCTGAAATCAATTCCGAGGCATACGCCGCGAGCAAAGGTGGTCTGGTGGCGCTGACTCATGCCCTGGCGATCAGTCTGGGGCCGGAAGTGCGGGTCAACTGCGTCAGCCCCGGCTGGATTGATGCGCGTGACCCCTCACAGCAACGGCAAGAGCCGCTTTCGGTATTCGATCATGCGCAGCACCCGGTCGGCCGCGTAGGTACGGTGGAAGATGTCGCAGCGCAGGTCGCCTGGCTGTTGTCCGATGCAGCTGGCTTCGTTACCGGGCAGGAGTTCGTTGTCGACGGCGGCATGAGCCGCAAGATGATCTATCAGGATTGATGCGGCACGTCGGGCTGTAGGAGCGAGCTCTGCTCGCGAATCCGGCAAAACACAAAAGCTTCGCGAGCAGAGCTCGCTCCTACGCATAACGAACAAAGGCTCCCGAAGGAGCCTTTTTCATATCTGGACGAATCACATGTTGGGGTAATTCGGCCCGCCAGTGCCTTCCGGGGCGACCCAGGTGATGTTCTGCGCCGGATCCTTGATGTCGCAGGTCTTGCAGTGCACGCAGTTCTGCGCGTTGATCTGGAACTTCTTCTCGCCGTCTTCCTGCGTCACCACCTCGTATACGCCGGCCGGGCAGTAGCGCTGCGCCGGTTCGTCGTACAGCGGCAGGTTCTTCGCCAGCGGAATGCTCGGGTCGGTGAGCTTGAGGTGGCAGGGCTGTTCTTCTTCATGGTTGGTGTTGGAGAGGAACACCGAACTCAGTTTGTCGAAGCTCAGTTTGCCGTCCGGCTTGGGATAGTCGATCTTGGCGCACTCGGCCGCCGGCTTGAGGCAGGCGTAGTCCGGCTTGTTGTCGTGCAGGGTGAAGGGAGCCTTGCCGCCGAAGATGTTCTGATCCAGCCAGTTGATGCCGCCGCCGATGAGGGCGCCGTACTTGTGGATGGCCGCGCCGAAGTTGCGGCTGCGGAACAGTTCGTCATACAGCCAGCTGGCCTTGAAGCCATCGACGTAGTTGGTCAGCTCGTCACCGCCTTCGCGGCCGGCGGCCAGGGCTTCGGCGATGGCGTCAGCCGCCAGCATGCCGGACTTCATGGCGGTGTGGCTGCCCTTGATCTTGGCGAAGTTCAGGGTGCCGAGGTCGCAGCCGATCAGCGCGCCGCCCGGGAAGACCATTTTCGGCAGCGAGTTCAGGCCGCCCTTGCAGATGGCGCGGGCACCGTAGGCGACACGCTTGCCGCCTTCGAGGTACTGCTTGACCACCGGGTGGTGCTTGTAGCGCTGGAATTCGTCGAACGGCGACAGGTGCGGGTTGGCGTAGGACAGATCGATGATCAGGCCGACCACCACCTGGTTGTTCTCCAGGTGATAAAGGAAGGAGCCACCGGTGTTCTCGGTGCCCATGATGTCCATCGGCCAGCCAGCGGTGTGTACCACCAGGCCCTGCTGATGCTTGGCCGGGTCGATGTCCCAGATTTCCTTGATGCCAATGCCGTAGTGCTGGGCATCGGCTTCGCTGTCGAGGTCGTATTTCTTGATCAGTTGCTTGCCGATATGGCCACGGCAACCTTCGGCGAACAGGGTGTACTTGGCCCGCAGTTCCATGCCCGGGGTGTAATAGCCTTCCTTCGGGTTGCCTTCGCGATCGACACCCAGGTCGCCGGTAACGATGCCGCGTACCACGCCGTTGTCGTCGATCAGGGCTTCCTGCGCGGCGAAGCCTGGGTAGATTTCCACGCCAAGGTTTTCGGCCTGCTGCGCCAGCCAGCGGCACAGATTACCGAGGGAAATGATATAGTTGCCCTCGTTGTGCATGGTCTTGGGCACGAAGAAGCCCGGAACCTTGATGGCGTTCTCGGCGTCCTTGAGCAGGTAGATGTCGTCGCCCTTGACCGGCGTATTGAGCGGGGCGCCCAGTTCTTTCCAGTCGGGGAACAGTTCGTTCAGGGCGCGAGGCTCGAAGACAGCGCCAGAGAGGATGTGAGCACCGACTTCGGAGCCTTTTTCGACCACGCAGACGCTGATCTCCTGGCCCGCCTCAGCGGCTTTCTGTTTCAGTCGGCAGGCGGCGGACAGTCCGGACGGGCCGGCGCCGACGATGACGACGTCGAACTCCATAAATTCGCGTTCCACAGGCTATCTCCTACTCAAGGCTCTTCGATGTTTTATGTTGGAGGGCGCGGCTCGGCTCCCTGAGCGCTGCGGCGCATTATATCTACACCCTCCCGACGGGCCAATACAAACGTTTGTTTGAATTTTCTGTAGGCCTGCTAGAATCCTACTACATCGCGGATGACCGGCCAGTTCGCTGTATTGACCGAGTCAGGTCGCGGGGTCAAGATACGGGCGGTTTTGCGCTCGCCGTCTGAGCTGGCGATCGGTTCCGGCCGATCTGCATCACTGGCCAGGTTCACCTTGGCGACATTCTTATTCACCGGAGAGTAACGAGGAATCCATGAAGGTTCTTGTAGCTGTCAAACGAGTGGTTGACTACAACGTCAAGGTTCGCGTCAAGGCGGACAACAGCGGCGTCGACCTCGCCAACGTCAAGATGTCCATGAACCCCTTCTGCGAAATCGCCGTGGAAGAAGCCGTACGCCTGAAGGAGAAGGGCGTGGCGAGCGAGATCGTTGTCGTCACCGTCGGCCCGGCGACCGCTCAGGAGCAACTGCGCACCGCGCTGGCTCTCGGCGCTGACCGTGCCGTGCTGGTCGAGTCTGCTGACGAGCTGAACTCCCTGGCCGTGGCCAAGCTGCTCAAGGCCGTGGTCGACAAGGAGCAACCGCAACTGGTTATCCTCGGCAAGCAGGCCATCGACAGCGACAACAATCAGACCGGCCAGATGCTGGCCGCGCTGACCGGCTACGCCCAGGGTACTTTCGCCTCCAAGGTGGAAGTCGCTGGCGACAAGCTCAACGTGACCCGCGAGATCGATGGTGGCTTGCAGACCGTCGCTCTCAGCCTGCCGGCCATCGTCACCACCGACCTGCGTCTGAACGAGCCGCGCTACGCGTCGCTGCCGAACATCATGAAGGCCAAGAAAAAGCCGCTGGAGACCGTCACCCCTGACGCTCTGGGCGTTTCCACCGCGTCTACCGTGAAGACTATCAAGGTCGAGGCGCCGGCTGCCCGCAGCGCTGGCATCAAGGTCAAGTCCGTGGCTGAACTGGTCGAGAAACTGAAGAACGAGGCGAAGGTAATCTAAATGGCTATCCTGGTTATCGCTGAACACAGCAACGCCGCTCTGGCGCCCGCCACCCTCAACGTTGTGACCGCTGCGCAGAAAATCGGTGGTGATATCCACGTGCTGGTTGCCGGTAGCAATGCTGCCGCTGCAGCCGACGCCGCTGCCAAGGTCGCTGGCGTATCCAAGGTGCTGCTGGCCGACAACGCTGCCTACGCGCATCAGTTGCCGGAAAACGTTGCACCGCTGATCGCCGAACTGGGCAAGAACTACAGCCACGTGCTGGCTCCGGCCACCACCAACGGCAAGAACTTCCTGCCGCGCGTCGCCGCACTGCTGGATGTCGATCAGATCTCCGAGATCATCGCCGTCGAGAGCGCCGACACCTTCAAGCGTCCGATCTATGCCGGTAACGCCATCGCCACCGTACAGTCTTCGGCTGCGGTGAAGGTGATCACCGTGCGTACCACCGGTTTCGATGCCGCTGCTGCCGAAGGTGGCTCCGCTGCCGTTGAAGCAGTCTCCGGGCCGGCCGATGCTGGCAAGTCCGCCTTCGTGGGTGAAGAACTGGCCAAGTCCGACCGTCCGGAACTGACCGCTGCCAAGATCGTCGTTTCCGGCGGCCGTGGCATGGGCAATGGCGACAACTTCAAGCACCTGTACGCCCTGGCCGACAAGCTTGGCGCTGCCGTTGGTGCCTCCCGTGCCGCCGTCGACGCCGGTTTCGTACCGAACGACATGCAGGTCGGCCAGACCGGCAAGATCGTCGCGCCGCAGCTGTACATCGCCGTCGGTATCTCGGGTGCCATCCAGCACCTGGCCGGTATGAAGGACTCCAAGGTGATCGTCGCGATCAACAAGGACGAAGAAGCACCGATCTTCCAGGTGGCCGATTACGGCCTGGTGGCCGATCTGTTCGAAGCCGTTCCGGAGCTGGAAAAGCTGGTTTAACCCGCTTTTGCTGCCACAAGAAACCCGCTCTCGTGAGCGGGTTTCTTTTTATGTGCAGCATGCCTTGGAGTGCAGCTGAGCAGCGTCACTGTGCGGTCTGGAGAAATTGCCGGTAGAGCAGGGCGCTTTGCTCCGGGCGCTCCAGCATGGGCGCGTGACCCACTTCATCCATGATGGCCACGCTCGGTTTCTGCAGCAGCGGTTTCATCACCTCGATGCTGGAAACGTCCAGCACACGATCTTGCTTGCCCCATAGCAGCAGCGTGGGCGCCGTGATCTTCGGCAGCTCCGGCTCCAGCGGAATGTAGCGCTCGACCAGTTGGCGAAAGACTTCGTCGTAATACGCCGCATTGTCCATCGCGCGCTTGGCCAGGTACTGCTTGAGCGGTTGTGGCAGGTAGGGCGGTTCGACGAAGACGAAGTCGAGCAACTGCTGAAAATCCTCGGGTTGCCGCACCACCAGTGGGTTGGCCTTGCCTTCGCGCAAACGCCGATAGAGTTCGCTTTCATGCGCTGCCTTGATGCCGGCGTTATCGAACAGCGCCAGGGTTTTCACTCGCAGCGGGTAGCGTGCGGCATACAGCGCGGCGATATGGCCGCCCATGGAGTTGCCCAGCAGGTGGGTTGAGCCGAGCTTCAGCGCATCGAGAAAATCGGCCAGTCGCTCCGCCTGGGTGCCGACGTCATAGCTGCCGGTCGGGTGGTCGCTTTGGCCAAAGCCGGGAAGGTCGAGGGCGATGACGTGATACCGGTCGGTGAGGTGGCGGGCGAAACGCAGCCAGTTGTCCTTGTCGGCGGCGAAGCCGTGGATCAGGACGATCGCTTCGCCGTTTACCGGCCCGCCTTGGTAATAATGAATGTTAAGATCGTGGACTAGCACCTGCTCGTGAGTGAGCCCGGCACGATGCTGTTCGACCAGCCGCAGGCTGGCCAATTGTGTGGCGGGGACGAACCAGAGAATGGCTGCGGCAGCGATGAGCAGCAGAATCAGACCGAGCAGCAGTTTTTTCATGGTGCGTCCTTATCGCTAATTATTATTGCGGCTTCGTTAAGCTAGCATGAAGTTGAATGTTGTCGTTTGCAGGCTCGTTGGCCTGTTTCGATTTCTGCACTAACCGAGAGTAGCCAATGCCCAAGCGCTTTCCGTTGAAGTCCCTGCTGGTCTGGCTCGGCCTGTCCCTGATGCCGGCCAGTGCCTTCGCCGTTGGTAAATGTGAGCGCCTGGTCGCCACGGGCAACCCCGAGTATCCCCCTTACCTGTGGCGAGACCCGCAGAATCCGCAACAGCTGATTGGCGCCAATGCCGATCTGCTCAAGCAGGTCGGCAAGGATCTCGGTGTGGCCATCGATGTCATTTACAGCGGCCCCTGGTCACGCGCGCAGGATGAGGTGCGCACCGGGCGGGTCGATCTTCTGGCAGGGGCATTTCTGACCTTGCCTCGCCTGGAAAGCATGGATTACGTGCATCCGGCCTTCTTCATCACGCCCAGCGTAGCCTGGGTGCGCAAGGGCGAGGCCTTTGCTTACGGCAGTTGGGCCGATCTGCAGGGGCGCACCGGCGATACGCTGGTGGGCAATAGCTTCGGTCAGCAGTTCGATGCCTTCGCCAAGCAGAATCTTACCCTCGAGGGGGTGTCCAGCCTGACCCAGGCGTTCCAGAAGTTGCTGCTGGGACGCACCGATTACGTACTTTATGAGCGGTATCCGGGCCTGGCCGTGGCCGAGACGCTTGGCGTGGATGATGACCTGGAAGTGCTGGATCCGCCGATTTCCAGCGAGGGCCTTTACCTGACGCTGTCGCACAACTCGGCCTGCAACGAACCCTG
Source organism: Pseudomonas sp. C11 (assembly GCF_034683865.1). NCBI lineage: Bacteria > Pseudomonadati > Pseudomonadota > Gammaproteobacteria > Pseudomonadales > Pseudomonadaceae > Pseudomonas > Pseudomonas sp. C11. The sequence goes on along the minus strand of NZ_JAWIIP010000001.1, from coordinate 668,104 downwards.
GCTGCGCGGACAGCTGGCGCGGAAAATGACAGAATTGGTCGCTGCCGGTGTCCCCGAACAGATGCTGCAGCACAATCTGGCGCTGTGGAAGGCGCAACAGATGCAACCCGACCCCGTTGGCGATGCCAACCAGTAGGACGCTTTCGTGATCATTCGATTTTTATCCACTCTCATAATGATGCTGGCGCTGAGTGCTTGTGCCAGCGATCCCGCTCCCACCGAACAACTGCGCCTCACCGAGCAGGCCATGACCCAGGTGCGCGCGCTCGGCGTAGGCGAAGACCAGGCGCAATTGCTGAGCCAGGCCGAAGACAAGTACAGCCGGGCACAGGCCGCGGCTGCCGACGAAGACAACAAGGAGGCGCGGCTGCTGGCCGAGCAAGCCGAGTTGGATGCCCGTCTGGCCGAGGCCCAGCACCTGAACGTGAAAAGCCGCGATCAGCTCACCGAGCTGAACCGACGCATCGCGCGTCTGCGCCAACAACTGGGGGCCATGTGATGAGCAATGCCCCGAAGCTGATCGTTGCGCTGCTGGCCTCGGGCTTGCTGGCCGGTTGTGCGCTGTCGCCTGCCAGTGAGGACGCGCTGGATGCAGCGCGCGCCAGTTTCCAGTCGGTCAAGGAAGATCCAAACGTACTGCGTGCCGCGCCCAAGGATGTGATTCGTTCCGGTGAGTCGCTGGCGCGTGCCGAACGACTGTCCAGTTACTGGGGGAGCGCCGAGGATGTGCGTCACTTCGCCTATCTCAGCGAGCGTTATGCGGCCATCGCACGGCAACACAGCGAAACCAGCCTCAACCAGGAACGCGCAGCCCGTCTCGAACTGGAGCTGCAACGTCTGCAGTTGAGCCTGCGTGAGGCCAAGTTACTCAGCGTGCAGCAGCACAACGGCTGGCTCGAAGAGCAGATGGTCAGCTTGGCTGCCAGTGAAACGGATCGTGGGCTGGTGATGACGCTGGGTGACATGTTGTTCGACGCCGGACGCGCCGAGTTGCAACCCGCGGCCAATCGCACCTTGCTCAAACTCGTGCAGTTCCTGCAGATCAATCCGCAGCGGCGCGTGCGGATCGAGGGCTATACCGACAATACCGGCAGCGCCGACGAGAATCGGGAGCTTTCTCGGGCGCGTGCGCAGACCGTAGCCGACCTGCTGATCGATCTGGGCATCGATGCCAAGCGTATTCAGGTGATGGGCTATGGCGCTGATTTCCCGGTCGCCGAGAATGCATCGGCGCGCGGGCGTGCACAAAATCGCCGGGTGGAGATCGTCTTTTCCGACGAGCGTGGGCAACTCGGCAACGAACGCTGACGCGCCAGAAGTGACACGAGCGCCGCGCCCTGCAAGGGGTGCGGCGTTTTTCGTTGGTGCGGGAAAAAGCGTGCGCTGCCTTGGGTGTACGGACGAGACAGTGCATAACTGTGCCAGTACAATTGCGCAGTGATCGGCTACTGTTATGGTTCAGTGCCACGGAGGATTCCGCCATGACCAATCTGTTGCTCTATCAACGCATCGCCCAGCAGTTGGCCGAGGATATTCGCCGCGGTGTCTACCAGCCGGGTGAGCGTGTGCCGTCGGTGCGCAAGATGAGCGCCCAGCTCAACGTCAGCCATGCCACGGTATTGCAGGCCTACGCCAATCTTGAGGATCAGGGGCTGATCCGGGCGCGCCCGCAGTCCGGCTTCTACGTGCACCAGACCCCCGCACTGACCGCCTCGACCCCGGATATCGCGCGCGTCGAGCGGCCTGGCCTGGTCACCCGCGCCAGCATCATCAACCAGGTGCTGACCGAGTCGCGTCGCGAAGGCGTATTCCCCTTGGGCGCGGCGGTGCCGCATGTCGACTATCTGCCGGTGCGCGCACTGCATCAGCAACTGGCCAAGGTCACCCGTTTTCACAGTCCGCGCGCCTTCAGCTACATGTTCAGCCCGGGGTTCGAGCCGCTGCGGCGCCAGGTGGCGATCCGCATGCGCGATGCCGGCGTGGTGGTCGATCCGTCCGAAGTGGTGATCACCCATGGCTGCGTCGATGCGCTGCAGATGAGCCTGCGCGTGTTGACCCAGCCCGGCGACCTGATCGCGGTGGAGTCGCCGAGCTATTACGGTCTGCTGCAACTGGCCGACCTGCTTGGGCTCAAGGTCATCGAGATCCCCTGCGACCCAACCACCGGTATCAGCCTGGAGGCGTTGCAACTGGCCGCCAACCAGTGGCCGATCAAGGCCCTGGTGTTGACCGCCCGGCTGTCCAATCCGCTGGGCGGTACCATCCCCGAGGAGCGTCAGCGGCAACTGCTGCGCCTGGCTGACGACTACGACATCCAGATCGTCGAAGACGATATCTATGGCGAACTGATGTTCGAGCAGGGGCCGACCAAGGCGCTCAAGTCGCATGACCGTGACAGCCGGGTGATCTATTGCTCGAGCTTCTCCAAGACCCTGTCGCCGGGGGTGCGTATCGGCTGGATCGTCGCGGGCAAATATCAGGACGAAATCCAGCGCCTGCAGACGTTCACCACGCACTCAGCCTGCAGCGTCACGCAGATGGCGGTGGCGGCCTACCTGGAGAACGGTGGCTATGATCGTCATCTGCGCTATATCCGTCAGGAGTACCGCAAGAACCTCAGTGCCTTTCAACTGGCGGTGCAGCAGTATTTCCCCGTGGGTACGCAGATGACCCGGCCCAAGGGCGGCTTCATCCTCTGGGTCAGCCTGCCGGCACGGGTCAACACCAAGGATCTGCACGTGCGCGCGCTGCAGCAGGGCATTTCCATCGCGCCAGGGCTGATTTTCAGCAACACCGAGCAGTTCAATCATTGTGTGCGCCTCAACTGCGGCATCCCCTGGAATCGCGAGGCGGAGAGGGCGCTGATGACCCTCGGTATGCTGGCCACGCAGCTGTGCCAGGAAATGGCCACCTGAGGCCGAGCGAAAAAGCGTCAGGCATTAACCCGGATAACGGAGGTGCTGCGTCTACCTGAGCGAAGGTCTCGTGCCATTGTTCAGGAGATGCACCATGTCCGCTTGTTCCCTGTTGCTCGTTCGTCCACTGGTTGTCGGTTTTTCGGCGAGTAGCGTGCTGCTGCTCGCTGCCTGCAGTGCCTCTGGCCCAGAGCCGGAAACCCCAAGTGCATCGCCCTTGCTTGAACGCATGGCGGTGCCTGCGGCTGCCGAGGCCAGTCACAAGCGTATGGCGCAGATGGCCTACGCGCCGGCCCCCATCGCCGATGTTCTGCCGCCGGGTTACCGCGACGAGCCGCGTGAGCAGTACCAGGCCTATGTCGACAACCCGGTGTTCGCTGTCGCCGAGACGCCGGTGTCCACCTTCAGCATCGATGTCGATACCGGCAGCTATGCCAACGTGCGGCGTTTCCTCAACGATGGGCAACTGCCACCGAAGGAGGCCGTGCGCCTGGAGGAGCTGGTCAACTACTTTCCCTATGCCTACCCACTGCCGCAAGGCGATGTGCCTTTCGGCGTCAGCACCGAGCTGGCGGTGACGCCATGGAACCCGCAGACGCGCCTGCTGCGCATCGCTATCAAGGCGTCGGATCGCAGCGTGGAGGAGCTGCCGCCGGCCAACCTGGTGTTCCTGGTCGACGTGTCCGGGTCGATGCAGCGCCGAGAGGGGCTGCCGATGGTGCAGGGCACGCTGAAGTTGTTGGTCGATCAGTTGCGCCCGCAGGATCGTGTGTCGTTGGTCACTTACGCCGGTGACAGCCAGGTGGTGCTGGACTCCACACGCGGCAGTGACAAGGCGAAAATCCGTGCGGCCATCGATCAACTGACGGCAGGTGGCTCCACCGCTGGCGAGTCGGGCATCCAGCTGGCCTATCAGCAGGCGAGCAAGCACCTGATCGACGGCGGTATCAACCGCATCCTGCTAGCCACTGACGGCGACTTCAACGTCGGCATCAGCGACTTCGACAGCCTCAAGCAACTGGCCGCCGACAAGCGCAAGAGCGGCGTCTCGCTGACCACCCTGGGTTTCGGCGTGGACAACTACAACGAGCGCCTGATGGAGCAACTGGCCGACGCCGGTAACGGCAACTACGCCTATATCGACAACCTGCGCGAGGCGCGCAAAGTGCTGGTGGATCAGCTCGGCTCGACCCTGGCCGCGGTGGCCAGCGACGTGAAGCTGCAACTGGAATTCAACCCGAGTGAAGTCAGCGAATACCGCTTGCTGGGCTACGAGAACCGCGCGCTCAAGCGTGAAGATTTCAGCAACGACAAGGTCGATGCCGGTGATATCGGTGCTGGGCACACGGTCACCGCTCTGTACGAGATCGTCCCGGCCGGGGGCAAGGGCTGGCTGGAGCCGCTGCGTTATCAGGCCGCGACCTCGCCAGCGGGCAAGGCGGGCGAACTGGCCTGGCTGCGGATTCGCTACAAGGCGCCGGGGGAGGTGAGCAGTCGACTGCTGGAGCGCCCCATTGCAGGTGCCGAGGCCAAGCCGATAAACGCCGCCAGTGAAGATCTGCGTTTCGCCGCTGCAGTCGCGGCCTTTGCCCAGCAGCTCAAGGACGGTCGCTACACGGGTGACTTCGGTCTGGCGCAGAGTATCGAGTTGGCGCGCTCGGCCAGGGGCGAAGATCGCTTCGGCCTGCGCGGCGAGTTCATCCAACTGGCCGAAATCGCCCAGAGCCTGCACACTTCCGGCTCCACACCAGTAAGAGTTCAGCAGTGAACGCACCTCTCACGGATGACGACGCCGCGTTATTGCGGCGTTACCGCCGCGGCGATGCCGCAGCCTTCAACGCGCTGTACCAGCGCCATCGGCTGGGTCTGTTCCGCTTTCTGCTCGGCCTGTGTGGCGATCATGCCCTGGCCGAGGAAGTGTTTCAGGAAACCTGGATGAGCCTGATCCGCAGCCAGAGCGAGCAGCGCGAGGCGGTGCTGTTCAAGACCTGGTTGTACCAGATCGCCCGCAACCGCCTGATCGATCACTGGCGCAAGACGGGCCGTCATCAGGCCGGGCATGACGAATATGACGAAGGCCAGCACGCCCAGGCCGACCCGCGCCCTGGCCCCGAGCAGCAGTGGGGCTTGAGTCGCGATAGCGAGCGGCTGCAGGCGGCACTGGCCGACCTGCCGGAGGATCAGCGCGAGGTGTTCCTGCTGCGCGCCCATGGCGACCTGGAACTGAACGAGATTGCCGAGTTGACCCGCACACCGGCCGAGACGGTCAAGAGCCGTCTGCGCTATGCCCTGCAGAAATTGCGCCGGCTGCTGGCCACCGAGGAGTTGTCCGCATGACCCATGAACGAGAACCGCTGGATCACGAACAGGCGCTGTTGGCGCATTTCCGTGCCCATGGCAGCGGCGAACCTTCGGCCGAGCTGGATGCGCGTATTCTGGCAGCGGCCAGTGCGGCGGCTCGCGAAACGCAGCAGACCGCCAAGGCTGAATCGGGCTGGGCGCAGCGTCTGCACCACTGGCTGTTCGGCACTGGTCGCCAGCGCTGGTCGGTGGCCGTGGCGGGCCTGGCTTGTGTCGGGATTGGCGTCAGCCTGACCTGGCGTACGCTGGAGCAGACGCCGGAGGCCTTCGATGCCGTGCCGCCTAGCGTGGCGATGAGCCCGGTGGCACCAGCCCCCGCGCCGGCAGCGGCCAAGCGTGCGGCCGAGAACGAGTCGATGGCGCGTATGGCTGCACCGCAGGAGCGGATGAAAACCGAGGCCATGGCTCGCCCTGCACCACCGACCGCAACGGCGGATGAAGCCATGACCAGCGCTGCCGCAATTGCGCCGATGGCCGAATTGGTAATCCAGAGCGAACCGCGCGAGGCGCTGTTACGTCTGCTGGAGCTGCGCAAGACCAATCAGCAGGAGGAGGCGCAGCGGCTGCTGGAGCAGCTCAAGGCCGATTATCCACAACTGGACATTGAGGCCGAGCTCGCGCATCTGGCGGATAAACCGGTAGGTGAATGAGGGGCGGGTAAAAGTCCTGTAAGCCAACTTGTCAGGCGCGCTCAGGCGGAGGAGCATGGGCGCGTTACTGAACGAGTTACCCGAACTTCATGATGCGCAAATCGATATCTCTGTTGCTGTGCCTGGGCTGGCTGAGCGCTTGCGAGCGTGCCCCTCAGCCTGTGGCGCAGCAATCCGCACCTGCTCCAGCAGTCGTTTCTGCTCCGGAGTCAGTACCCGTTGCCGAGCCAAGCCAGCCCGTGCCCGTCAAACCCGTGACACCGGCCAAGGTGGTGGACCCGAAACCCGCAGTGGCGCCTGCCAAACCTGCCGTCGCTGTCCAAAGCAAACCTGCTGCTAAGCCACCCTCCAAACCGGTAGCGCCCGAACCCAAAGTGGTTCTGGATCTCAGCGTCCCGCAGGAGTTGTTCGAACAGGCCCTGGAAAGCGAAACCCAGGACGACCTCTCACCACTGCTACCGCCGTTATTCGGTGAGAAGCCCGAGGGTGTCAGCCCATTCCAGATCAGCGGCAAGCTGATCAATAACGCACGAGTGGACGACTACTGGGACTCCATCGAAGGCGCCGAGGTGCAGTTCGAGTTCAAGCAGTAGTTCAAAAGCGGTAATGCTGCTGCTCGATGGCCGCATGGGTTTCACGACTCAGCGGCTGGAAGCTGTCCGCTCCGGGCAGTCGCACGTAGAGCGGGCCATCGACCTGGTTTGGGTCATAGCCGGCCTGCTTCAGGTCGGTCTTTTTGTACTTGAAAGTGCCGGTGGTCTCGACCTCGCCGAGCAGGCGCACGAATAGCGGCGCGGCGTAGGCCGGTAGCTCTGCATCCAGGTGAGCGGCCAGTGCCGCGCCATCCAACTCGCAACCTGGAGCGATGCGTAGCGCGGCCATACCGCAACGGCCATTGGTGCCGGGAATCTCCACGCCGTAGACCACCGCATCCTCTACGCCGGGGAACGCGCCAAGCACGTTTTCCACTTCGGTGGTGGAGACGTTCTCGCCCTTCCAGCGGAAGGTATCGCCAAGGCGGTCGACGAACTGTGCGTGCTTGCAGCCGATGTCGCGCATCAGGTCGCCAGTGTTGAACCAGGCGTCGCCCTTCTTGAACACGTTACGCAGGATCGCCGCCTCGCTCTTGGCCGGGTCGGTGTAGCCGTCGAATGGCCACTTGGCGCTGATCTCGCTGATCAGCAGGCCGACTTCGCCCTTGTCGGCCTTCTGCAGGAAGCCGTTGCTGCCACGCACGGGGCGGTCGTTCTCCAGGTCGTAGCGGACGATGGCGTAGGTGGCCGGGGTATAACCGACGGTATTGTCGAAGTTGAAAACGTTGGTGAAGCCAATGTTGCCTTCGCTGGAGGCATAGAACTCGGTGATCTGCTCGACGCCGAAACGCTGCTTGAACTCGGCCCAGATCGAGGGGCGCAGACCGTTGCCGATCATGCAGCGCAGGCTGTTGCCTCGTTCTGCTGGATGCACGGGCTGGTTGAGCAGATAGCGGCACAGTTCGCCGATGTAGCCGAAGCAGGTGGCCTGGTAGCGCGCCACGTCGCTCCAGAAGGCGCTGGCGGAGAACTTGCGGCGCAGGGCGATGGCAGCGCCGCCTGCCAGCACCGCGCTCCAGCACACGGTGACGGCGTTGTTGTGGTAGCAGGGCAGAGTGAGGTAGAGCACGTCACGCTCGTTCAGGGTCAGGCCGGAGTGGCCGAAGCCGCCGTAGGCCTTGATCCACTTGCCATGGCTCATGATCGAGGCCTTGGGCAGGCCGGTGGTGCCCGAGGTGTAGATCAGGAAGCAGGCGTCCTTCATGCGCACGTGCTGGCTGTCCGGCGGGTTGTCCTCGGCCTGGCCGCTGGCGATCTGCATAAGGTTGAGCCAGCTGTCCGGCGCCTGGCCGGGATCACGCAGGCAATCCTGGTCGGCGATCCAGTAGCGGCGCGCCTGCTGGTTGTGCAGTTGCGCTGCGATCTCGTCGAAGGCGCCGCGCAGTTCGTCACCGATAACCAGAAAGCCGGGTTTGACCAGATTGAAGCTATGCGCCAGCACCTTGCCGCGCTGGGTGGTATTGATCAGGGCGCCGACCGCGCCGAGCTTGCTCAGCGCGGCGAGGATCGCCAGCAGTTCCAGGCGGTTCTCCAGCATCACCGCGACCACGTCGCCATGGTTGACGCCCTCGGCCTTGAACGCCCAGGCCAGGCGGTTGGCCCAGGCATTGAAGGCGTGATAGCTGAGCTGGCGGTTTTCATCCATCAGCGCCGGACGCTCGGGGTGGCGCTCGGCGGCGCGCTGCAGCGCCCAGGCCAGCGACAGGTTTTTCTCGCGGTTGCGGATGCCGGCGTAGTACAGGCCGCGCAGCATGCGCGGCACACGCGGCAGGTGTTGCGGCAGGTGGGCCAGGAAGCGGAAGGGCGAAATCAGATCGGCTTGGCTCATGGGGCTCGCACTTGGCTGTTATGAATTGGAGGCGAGCTCTGACTCTAGTCAGCCAGGCGCGCAGCAGCCATGGCTCTGGTGCGCCGAGCGGCGGGCAGATCGGCAAATGCGCGGGTCTGCCCAAGTGAAAGGTTACCGATTGAAAATTGGCGGGTTGCACCCGCCCTACGGGTCGACGAACAGATCCGGTACCAGGCTGCCGCCTGCAGGGTCGAAGCGGTACTGCTCGAAGTCGCTGGTGCCCTGTTCGCGCAGGATGTCCTCGTCGATCAGCAGGCGCCCGGTGATGCTGCGGCCTTCGCTGGCGAGAATGGCATAGGCGGCGTCGGCCATGATGGCCGGGGTGCGCGCACGCTTGAACGCATCGCGGCTACCCAGCTCGAACTCGATGGCGGCGGTGGCGATCATGGTTTTCGGCCACAGCGAATTGACGCTGATGCCGTACTTCTTGAACTCCTCGCTCATACCCAGGGTGAGCATGCTCATGCCGTACTTGGTGACGGTGTAGGGGCCGTGCTGGGCGAACCATTTGGCGTCGAGGTTGAGCGGCGGCGAGAGGTTGAGGATATGCCCGCCCGCGCTTTTCTTGAGATAAGGCAGCGCCGCCTGGCTGCAGACCATCACCGCGCGGGTGTTGATCTGGTACATCAGGTCGAAGCGCTTGGGTTCGAGCTTCTCCACGCCCACCAGCTTGATCGCACCGGCGTTGTTGACCAGCGCATCGATGCCGCCGAAATGCTCGGCGGCCTGGGCCATGGTCGCCGCCACGGCCTGTTCGTCACGCACGTCCAGTTGCAGGGCCAGCGCCTTGCCGCCAGCGGCCTCGACCTCGGCGGCGACGCTGAAGATGGTGCCTTCCAGTTTCGGGTGTGGCTCGGCGCTCTTGGCCGCGATGACGATGTTGGCGCCATCGGCGGCGGCCTTGAGGGCGATCTCGCGGCCGATGCCACGGCTGGCGCCGGTGATAAACAGGGTCTTGCCGGACAGTGACATGGGCGTGCTCCTTCTTGTTGTTATGGGGCTGTGGTCAAACTTCGGCGGCTTCGATTTCCACCAGCAACTGGCGATTCTTCACCTGGTCGCCCTGGCTTACGCCGACGCGGCGAACGATGCCGTCGACGCCAGCCTTGAGCGGGTGCTCCATCTTCATCGCTTCCAGCACCACCAGCAGTTGCCCCTTGCTCACGCTGGCGCCCTCGGCGATCAGTACGTCGACGATGGCGCCATCCATCGGTGCCTTGACCGCGCCGCTGCTGGCGGCGTTCTGCCCACCGGCCGGTTCGTGGGTGACATCAACTAGTTCCAGGTTGCCGTGCTCACCATACAACCACAGGTGCTCGCCTTCGATGTGGTAAGCCTGGCGGCGGCGCACGCCGTCTAGTTCCAGGGTCAGCCAACGACCGTCGCTGGCCAGCAGGCGCAGGGACAGCTGTTCTTCGCCGCGACGCACGCGCAGGTGCGCTTGCGTGCCGCTGGCGAGCACGTCCAGCTCCACGGCGTGCTTGTGTTCGCCCTGCTTGAGGACGAAACGCCAGGGCGCGCTGCCGGCGCTGCGCCAGCCGGACAGGCCGGGTTGGTGTGCACGGGCGTCGGCCGAAACCTGGTAGAGCAGGGCGGCGGCCATGGCCAACTCGGGCAGGCTGGCGGTGTGTGGGTGCAGGCTGGGGTCATCGGCGAAATGTTCGGAGATGAACGCCGTGGTGGCGTTGCCAGCGGCGAACTCGGGATGCTTGAGCAGGTTGGCGAGGAAGCGCTGGTTGCCGTTCACGCCGAGCAGCACGCACTGTTCGACCGCGCGTACCAGCTTGCGCCGGGCTTCGTCGCGGGTTTCGCCGTAGGCGATGACCTTGGCCAGCATCGGGTCGTAGAAGGGGGTGACCGCCTGGCCTTCGACCAGGCCGTGGTCGATGCGTACGCCGGCCAGCAGTTCGGGCTCCCAGCGCAGCACCTGGCCGGTTTGCGGCAGGAAGCCGGCGGCCGAGTCTTCGGCGTACAGGCGCACCTCCATGGCGTGGCCGGTGAGGCGAATGTCGTCCTGCTGCAGCGGCAGGGGCTGGCCCTCGGCTACGCGAATCTGCCAGGCCACAAGATCCTGACCGGTGATCAGCTCTGTGACCGGGTGCTCGACCTGCAGGCGGGTGTTCATTTCCAGGAAGAAGAACTCGCCGCTGGTGTCGAGCAGAAATTCCACGGTGCCTGCGCCGACGTAGTTGACCGAGGCTGCAGCCTTGATCGCCGCTTCACCCATGGCCTTGCGCAGCTCCGGCGTCATCACCGGGCAGGGCGCCTCCTCGACCACCTTCTGGTGGCGGCGCTGCACCGAGCAGTCGCGCTCGCCGAGATAGACGATAGTGCCGTGCTGGTCGCCGAAGACCTGAATCTCCACATGGCGTGGGCGGATCACCGCGCGTTCGAGGATCAGCTCGCCGGAGCCGAAAGCATTCTGCGCCTCCGAGCGGGCGGTGCGGATTTGCCCCAGCAGCTCGGCGGATTCGTGCACCAGACGCATGCCGCGACCACCACCACCGGCGCTGGCCTTGATCATCAGCGGGTAGCCGATGCGTTCTGCTTCGCTGGCCAGGGTGTCGTCATCCTGAGCGGCGCCCTCGTAGCCGGGGATGCAGGGCACGCCGGCTTCGAGCATGGCGATCTTGGACAGGCGCTTGCTACCCATCAGGTGGATGGCTTCCACGGTCGGGCCGATAAAGACGATGCCTGCTGCTTCGCAGGCGCGGGCGAAATCGGCGTTCTCGGAGAGGAAGCCATAGCCAGGGTGGATGGCGTCGGCGCCGGTCTTGCGCGCGGCCTCGATGATGGCGTCGATGCGCAGGTAGGACTGGTTGACCTGGGCCGGGCCGATGCACACGGCTTCGTCGGCGATCTGCACATGGCGGGCGTCGGCATCGGCCTCGGAGTACACCGCCACGGTGCGGTAACCGAGTTCGATGGCAGTGCGCATCACCCGGCAGGCGATCTCGCCACGGTTGGCGATCAGGATCTTGTTGAATGCGGGCATCTTTGTGCTCCTGCTGTGCGTAGCCCGGATGTAATCCGGGGAATCATTTTGGCGAGCGCTCCCGGATTGCATCCGGGCTACGGTCGATCATGTCAGTCCGTCCAATCCATCATTGCGCCCACTTCGGCTTGCGCTTCTGCACGAAGGCCATGGTGCCTTCGACACCCTCTGCGCCGGTCACGGCGGCGGCGAACTGTTCGGCCGCGCGGTCGAGCAGCGGGCCAAGGGCTTCGCGTTCGCTGGCCAGCAGCAGGGCCTTGGTCTGGGCATTGGCCTGTGGCGCACACTGACGAATTTGCTCCAGGGTCTCGTCCAGGCGCTGTTGCAGGGCAGCTTCATCCTGCTCGCAGTAGTGCACCAGGCCCAGGCGCAGGGCTTCGGCTCCGTCGAAGCGGGCTGCAGTCAGGGCCAGACGGCGCGCCTGGGTCAGGCCGATGCGCCGCACCACGAAGGGGGCGATCTGCGCCGGGAGGATGCCCAGCGTGGTTTCCGGCAGGCCGAACTTGGCGCCGCTGGCGGCGATGGCCACGTCGGATACGCATGCCAGGCCGAAGCCGCCGCCGAGCACGGCGCCTTCCAGCACGGCAACCAGTACCTGCGGTGCGGCCTGGGCCTCTTCCAGCAGCGCACCGAAGGCGCGGTTCAGCTCGCGGTAGGCGTCGCCACCTTTGGCGCGGGCGCCGGCCATGTCCTTGATATCGCCGCCGGCGCAGAAATGGCCGCCAGCGCCGCGCAGAACGAGGGCGCGCACGTTCGAATCATGACGCACGGCCTCCAGCGTGGCGCGCAGTTCGCCGACCATCGCCAGGCTCATGGCGTTGCGACTGTCCGGCCGGTTTAGGGTGACGTGCAGCACGCCACCGACGGAGTTCAGCAGCAGGGTTTCGCAGTGGGGCAGATCGTTCATCGCATAGCCTCGGTGTAGGGCGGGTGAAACCCGCCGCAACGGTTTGAGTGGCGGGTTTCACCCGCCCTACGGATTAGCCCTTCTTCTTGCCAGGAAGGATGCCCATCAGCTTGCAGATGATGCCGAGCATGATTTCGTCGGCGCCGCCGCCGATGCTGACCAGGCGCACGTCGCGGTAGGCGCGCGACACCGGGTTGTCCCACATGAAACCCATGCCGCCCCAGTACTGCAGGCAGGCATCTGACACTTCGCGGCCCAGGCGGCCGGCCTTGAGCTTGGCCATCGAGGCCAGCTTGGTTACATCACGACCTTTTACGTACTGCTCGGTGGCCTGGTAGACCAGCGCGCGCAGGCATTCGATGTCGGTTTGCAGTTCGGCCAGGCGGAAGTGGATGACCTGGTTGTCGATCAATGGCTGGCCAAAGGTCTGGCGCTGCTTGCAGTAGTCGATGGTGGTGTCGATGCAGTATTCCAGCCCCTTGATGATGTTAGCCGCGCCGAACAGGCGCTCTTCCTGGAACTGCAGCATCTGCATCATGAAACCGGCGCCTTCGTGGCCGATGCGATAGCGCTGCGGCACGCGCACGTTGTCGAAGAACACCTGGGCGGTCTCGGAGCTGCGCATGCCGAGTTTGTCCAGATGCGGGCTGACGGTGATGCCCGGCGTCTTCATCGGCACCACGATCAGCGACTTGTTGACGTGTGGCTTGTCGTCGCTGGTGTTGGCCAGCAGGCAGATGAAGTCGGCCGACGGCGAGTTGGTGATCCACATCTTGCTGCCGTTGATCACGTAGTCGTCGCCGTCCTTGCGCGCAGTGGTCTTCAGACCCGCTACGTCAGAGCCGGCGCCGACCTCGGAGACGCCGATGCAGCCGACCATCTCGCCGGTGATGGCCGGACGGAGGAACTCTTCGCGCAGCTCGTCGGAGCCGAAGCGCGCCAGGGCAGGGGTGCACATGTCGGTTTGCACGCCGATGGACATCGGGATGCCGCCGCAATGGATGGTGCCGAACTCTTCGGCGGCGACGATGGAGTAGCTGTAGTCCAGGCCCATGCCACCGAATTTCTCCGGCTTGGAGATGCCCAGCAGGCCCAGCTCGCCGGCCTTTTTGAAAATGTCGTGGATGGGGAAGCGGCCTTCCTTTTCCCACTCATCGACGTGCGGGTTGATTTCCTTGTCGATGAAGTTGCGGACGGTACGGCGGAGTTCTTCGTGCTCTTGAGTGAAGATCATTGTTGTTGTGCTCCGTATCGAATGGGTCTGTAGGGCGGGTGAAACCCGCCGCATGCTTGGCGGGTTTCACCCGCCCTACGTTTAAAATCTCGCGACGCCGAAACGGTTGGATTTCAACGGTCGCAGGTTGGCTTCGGCGCAGATATCCAGCAAAAAGCCCAGCAGTTTGCGGGTGTCGCGCGGGTCGATCAGGCCGTCGTCCCACAGGCTGGCGGTGCCGTACAGCGCGGTGGACTGGCTGTCGAGTTTCTGCGCAGTGACTTGCTCGAGCATGTCGAGCATTTTCGGATCGGCTTCCTTGCCTTCCTTGGCGTGCTTGTCCTCGGTGACGATGCGCAGCACCTTGCCGGCCTGGGCGCCGCCCATCACGGCGGTGCGGCTGTTGGGCCAGGCGAAGATGAAGCGTGGGTCGAGGCCACGGCCGCACATGGCGTAGTTGCCGGCGCCGTAGGAGCCGCCGACGACGAGGGTGAGCTTGGGTACGGTGGCGTTGGCCACGGCCTGGATCATCTTCGAGCCGTGCTTGATCACGCCGTTCTGCTCGGACTCGGTGCCGACCATGAAGCCGGTGGTGTTGTGGAAGAACAGGATCGGCGTGTTGCTCTGCTCGCACAGCTGGATGAACTGCGCAGCCTTGGCCGCACCCTGTGGGGTGATCGGGCCGTTGTTGCCGATGAAGCCGCAGGCCTGGCCTTCAATCTGCAGGTGGCCGCAGACGGTCTGGCTGTCGAACTCGTTCTTGAAGTCGAGAAACTCCGAGCCATCGGCGATGCGCGCGATTATCTCGCGCACGTCGTAGGGTTTCTTGGCGTCGGCCGGCACCAGGCCGAGCAGCTCCTCGGCTGGGTACAGCGGCTCGCGCCAGCTTTTTGCCGGGCGCGCCGGTAACTGCTGGTTCCACGGCAGCATGCCAAGGATCTCGCGCGCCAGGCGCACGCCGTCGGCGTCGTTCTCGGCCAGGTACTCGGCGGTGCCGGCGACCTGGGCGTGCATCTCGGCGCCGCCGAGTTGCTCGTCGGTGGCGATCTCGCCGGTAGCGGCCTTGAGCAGAGGAGGGCCGGCGAGGAACATCTTGGCCTTGCCGCGTACCACCACCACGTAATCCGACAGGCCCGGCTGATAAGCCCCGCCTGCGGTGCTGGAACCATGCACCACGGTGACCTGCGGTAGGCCCATGGCCGACATCCGAGCCTGGTTGGCGAAGCCGCGCGCGCCTTCGACGAAGATGTCGGCGGCGTAGTTGAGGTTGGCGCCGCCGCTCTCGGCGAGGGTGACCACCGGCAGCTTGTTCTCGAAGGCTATCTGCTGCAGGCGCAGCGACTTCTTCAGGCCAGTGGGGGAGATGGTGCCGCCCTTGATCGCGCTGTTGTTGGCGATCACCAGGCAGCGCACGCCGGCGATGTAGCCGATACCGGCGATCAGGCCGCCGCCGGCCTGACTGCCATCCTTGTCGTCGTGCAGCTTGTAGCCGGCCAGTGAGGACAGTTCGAGGAACGGCGCGCCGGCATCGAGCAGCAGGTTGATGCGTTCACGCGGCAGCAATTGGCCGCGCTTCTCGAACTTGGCCTTGGCTTCCTGCGCCTTGTCGAGCACCTTTTGTTCGACGTCGCGGAAGGTCGCGATGGCCGCCAGCATGGCTTCGCGGTTCTGCGCGAAGGCTTCGCCATGGACATCGATTTCCGATTGGATCACGGGCATCGTCTTACTCCTGATCTTTCAGTACATCGGGCATGTAGGCCCGGTGGAAACCGTTGTAGGATTCGCTGTTTCTCGCCTTGCCCAGCGTCCAGGCACGGGTGCCCTGGCTGGCGGCGCCATCGATGCGAATGGTGTTGCCGCTGATGAAGTTGGCGCCTGGGCTGAGCAGGAAGACGATGGCTGCGGCCACCTCGGATTCGCTGCCGATGCGCTGCAGCGGCACGTGATCCTTGAGGTTGCGGATCATGTTCTTCATCGACTCGGGGTAGGTGTCCATGCCGCTGGAAGCGATCCAGCCCGGCGCCACGGCGTTGACCCGCACGCCAGCGTGGCCCCACTCGTAGGCGGCGGTCTTGGTGAAGTTCTCCATGCCGGCGCGTGCGGCGCCAGAGTGGCCCATGCCGGGCATGCCGCCCCACATGTCGGCGAGCATGTTGACGATGCTGCCGCCGTGCTTGCTCATGCTCTGCAGGAAGACTTCCTTGGCCACCAGAAAACCGCCCACCAGGTTGGTGCGTACCACGGTCTCGAAGCCTTTCTGGTTGATGCCGATCAGCGGCGCGGGGAACTGGCCGCCGGCATTGTTCACAAGCTGGTGGATGCGCCCGCGTTCCTTGATCACCGCGCCGACCATGGTCTTCACGGCGTCTTCGTCACGGATGTCGCAGACCTGGAAGCTGGCGCTGCCGCCGTCTTCGATGATCTCGGCGCAGGTCTTCTCCAGCTTTTCCTGCTTGCGTCCGACCAGCACCACATGGGCGCCGAGATAGGCCAGCTCGTGGGCCACGCAGCGGCCGATGCCGCTGCCACCACCGGTGATTAGGATGGTCTGCTCATTGAACAGGCCAGGTTTGAATACGGAGTCGTAGCTCATTGTTCTTGTTGTCCTTCTCGGTTCCGTAGGAGCGGCTGGGCGGCGTACCGCTCCTTCATGTAGGGTGGAAAACCGCGAAGCGTTTTCCACCAGAAGCCAGTGGATAGATGAAGCGTCATCCACCCTACGATTAGCACCTACAGCGCTTCAGCCAGCGCTCTTGGCACCGGCACCGGGAACTCCAGCAGTTGTTGTGCGAAAGCCTTGCCCTGCGGGTCGATGCGCAGGCTGGCGACGCCGCCACCGCCCAGCGCGTTTTCCAATAGGAAGTTGAGGCTGTGGCTGCCCGGCAGATACCAGCGGCTGACGCGGCCCTGCTCGGCGTCCAGGGTATGCGCCATCCAGTTGGCCACGGCTTCGGGCGTGAGCGCAGCAGCGATCCACGCCAGGTATTCGGGCTTTCTGGCCATCACGCCGATGTTGCTGTGGTTGCCCTTGTCGCCGGAGCGGGCTACGGCTAAGCGGATCAGCGGCACGGCAGCGTCGGCTTCACCCATGGGTACGGGCAGCGCGGCTGGAGCACGGAGCTGGGCGGGGTCGAAGGCCTCTATCTGGGGCCGGGCGACCGGCTGGCGCTCGCCGTCGATCTCGACGCTCAGGGCGCAGGCACTTTTGTCCACCAGGAAGCTGAACAGGCGGATCACCGGGTAGACGGTGGGGCGGCCGCCGACGATGCCGGTCAGGCCCGGTGCCATGCCGGTGGCAGCCTGGGCGATCTCGCGGGAGAAGAGGATCAGCGCCTCTTTCTTGGCATGTCGTACGGCGATCTTCACCACCACTTCGCGGCTGTATTTGCGGTGAGCATGGGCGCCATAGGTGGCTTCGCTGCCGAGCAGCTCGACGCTGACTTCCTGATAAGGGCCCCAGCCGCGCTCGGTGAACATCTCCTCGGTCTTCTTGATGATCGCCTCGCTGACCCGTTCGGCCTTGGCCACCGCATCGATACCAGCGAGCAGGAAGCTGGCGGTGCAGCGGAAACCGTCCGGGTGGGTGGCGCTGACCTTGTACTGGTCGGTGGGCGGCAGGCCGCGTGCGCCCTGCAGCTGCACGCGGTTGTCGCCGACTTGGCTCAGCTCGACCTGGGTGAAGTCGCAGATCACGTCCGGCAGCAGATAGGCGCGCGGGTCGCCAATCTCGTAGAGCATCTGCTCGCCAACGGTAAAAGGCGTGACCAAGCCGCCGGAACCATCCGGCTTGGTCACGACGAAACTGCCATCGTCCTCGACTTCGACGATGGGGAAGCCGATGTGCTCGTAATCCGGCACGTCGCGCCAGTCGGTGAAGTTGCCACCGGTGCACTGCGCGCCGCACTCGATGATGTGCCCGGCCAGGGCTGCCTGGGCCAGCTTGTCGTAGTCGCTCCAGGCCCAACCGAACTCGTGTACCAGAGCGGCGCTGACCACGGCGCTGTCGACCACGCGGCCAGTGATGACGATGTCGGCGCCCTGTTCCAGCGCGGCGACGATGCCCGGCGCGCCCAGGTAAGCGTTAACCGAGACGCAGAAGGGCGGCAATGCGGCGCCAGTGAACATCTCGCGGGTGCCGGCCTTGACCAACTCACCGAGCTTGGGTTGCAGGTTGTCGCCGTGTAGTACGGCGATCTTCAGATGCACCCCGGCTTGCTCGCAGGCGGCGCTCAGGGCGGCGGCGCAGGCCATCGGGTTGACCCCGCCGGCGTTGCTGATGACGCGGGTTTTCTTCGCAGCCAGTTCGCCCAGAAGCGGCGTGAGCACTTCGACGAAATCGCGGGCGTAGCCGTCATCCGGCTTCTTCATACGGGCGCCGGCCATGATCGACATGGTGATCTCGGCCAGGTAGTCGAACACCAGGTAATCCAGGTCGGCGCCGCGAACCAGTTGAGCGGCAGCGGTGGAGGTGTCGCCCCAGAAAGCGGAGGCGCAGCCGATGCGTACGGTTTTGGTCATTGGAATTGGCCCGTCACACATTGAGAAGGTGAGTCGACATTACCAAGCAAGCGCTTGGTTGAAAAGTGGGAAAGAAGGGCAAACTGGCCAAAAGTACGGCCAAGCGCTTGCTTGGTTCACTGGGCGAGCATAAATTTCACCAACAACGACAAGCACTTGCTGGCAGATGCTCGAATCTCGGGTCAATGCGAGTGAGGCAAAAATATGGGGAGTAGCCGGCGTGGATGAACAAAATGCCCAGGCGGTGATGCAGGCGCTGGTGGAGAGTGGCCAGATAACCGATCCGGAGAGTGCCCGCGGCAAGCTGTTGCAGATGGCGGCCCATCTGTTTCGCAGCAAGGGCTACGAGCGCACCACGGTGCGTGACCTGGCCAGTGCCATCGGCATTCAGTCCGGCAGTATCTTTCATCACTTCAAGAGCAAGGAAGAAATCCTCCGCGCAGTGATGGAGGAGACCATCGTCTACAACACGGCACTGATGCGCTCTGCCCTGGCGCAAGCCAAGGACACCCGTGAGCGCTTGCTGGCGCTGATTCGTTGCGAACTGCAATCGATCATGGGCGGTACCGGAGAGGCCATGGCGGTGCTGGTGTACGAATGGCGCTCACTGTCGGAGCAAGGGCAGGCGCAGATCCTGGCCTTGCGCGATACCTATGAACAACTCTGGTTGCAGGTGCTGGGGGAAGCGCGCGAGGCGGGCTATTTCAAGGGCGACCCGTTCATCCAGCGGCGCTTCCTTACCGGCGCGTTGAGCTGGACCAATACCTGGTTCCGCCCACAAGGGCCGATGACTCTCGATCAATTGGCCGAAGAAGCCCTCTCGCTGGTCTGCAAGGCATGAAATACGGCCTCTGGAATTACTGATCTAGCTGCGATCCGGTACTCAGCGCGCAAGAAAATTCAAGATCTGCCATCTCGGCCGATAAAGCCTTGGCCTGGCCCGAACGGTCAGGTTTTGTGGACAGGGATGATCGCGGGCACGGCATGTGCTCCGAGTCGACGCTCCAGTTCATTAGGTGATGACGAGGTCGAGTGTGCGCGCGTTCTTCTTATCCATCATGGCCTGTATAGGGCTGGCGTTGCCTTCCTGGCTGCAGGCTGCGCAGGAAGTGCGTGTGGGCGGCTACGACTTTCCGCCCTATCTGTTTCGCCCGGAATCGGTGCAGCCGCGTGGGCTGGTGGTCGATCTGCTGCCATTACTCAACCGCCTGCAGAGCGACTACCACTTCGTTCTGGTGCCGACCTCGGCGAGCCGGCGCTATCGTGACCTCAGCACCGGGCGTTTCGACCTCATGCTGTTCGAGTCCAGCCAGTGGGGCTGGCAGGACACGCCGCACCTGAGTGTTCCCCTGCCCATCGAAGATGCCGAACTCTACGTGGCCCTGGCCGAGCCCGGGCGCGAGCAGACTTACTTCGATGATCTGACGAACAAGCGCATGGCGCTTTATCGCGGTTATCACTACGGCTTTGCCGGTTACAACGCCGATCCGGATTTTCTCGGCAAGCGTTTCGCCGCGCAGATGACCTATTCGCACGACAGCAACCTGCGCATGGTGCTGATGGGGCGTGCGGACGTGGCGGTCATCACGCGCTCCTATCTGCAGATGTACGCGGCGCGCAATCCGCTCAATGCCGAGCGCCTGTTGATCTCGCAACGCGCCGATCAGGTTTACCAGCATCAGGTGCTGTTGCAGCGTGATGGCGTGCTCGGTGTGGCGCAGGCGAACGCCTTGGTGAAGCAGTTGCTGAACGATTCAGACATCAGAAAATTGTTGAAGCACTACTATTTATCAATACAGAACAACGGCATTCATACACCATGATCTCAGCTACTCGGTCAGCTTTTTGCGAGCTAGGCTGTTGGCCAGCATGGAAAGGATTTTAAGGAGCGGGCATGCGGTATTCGTGGCAGTGGGTTCATAGGTGCTTGGCGTTACTGAGTCTATTGCTGGTTCGTGAGGTGCTGGCTGCCGAGGTCGTTCACGTAGGTGGGGCACATTTCCCGCCTTACGTGATCAAGGCTGACCTGCGGGAGTCCAGCGGCTTGCTGCCGGAATTGCTCGAGGCACTGAACCGGGAACAGGATGCCTACCGCTTCGTCATGTTGCCGACGGCAATCGTCCGGCGTTTCAGCGATCTGCAGCGTGGCCGTATCGACATGGCCATTTTCGAGAACCCGGCCTGGGGCTGGCAGGGCATCGAGCTGGATGTCGTCGACATGGGGCTCGAAGATGCCGAACTGTTCGTCGCCCATCGCGAGGCGCAGCGTGATCAGCACTATTTCGATCAGTTGCTGGGCAAGCGTCTGGCGCTGTACCGCGGTTATCACTACGGCTTCGCCGGGTTCAACAGCGATCCGGAATACCTGAGCCAGACCTTCAACGCCAACCTCGGCCATTCCCACGACAGCAACCTGCTGATGGTCTTGCGTGGCCGGGCCGATATTGCCCTGGTGACGCGTTCCAACCTCTACGATTTCATGGTGCGCAACCCCGCTTATGAAGATCAATTGCTGATCTCCGAGCGCGTCGATCAGGTCTATCGTCACCACGCACTCATTCGCAAAGGGGCGCCGATCAGTGCCGAGACCTTTGCCGAACTGCTCGAACGCCTGCGCCAGAAGGGCGAGTTGGCACGGATATTCGACCCTTACCAGATCGCCGTCATGCCAGTCGCAGCGGATAGCTCAGCAGCAGAAAGTGAAGCAGATTGACTCCCGCATGCAGCGCGATGGCCCAGCGTAGCTGGCCACTGCGCTGGAAGGCGAGGCCGTAACCGAGCCCGGCCAGTGTGGCCACCAACGCGAATGCCGGGCTGAACGGCAGATGCGCGGCGCCGAATAGCGCGGCGGTCAGCAGTAGACCTGGCCAGGTGCCCAGACGCGCGATCAAGGCGGGCTGCAACAGCCCACGAAACAGCAATTCCTCGGCGAGTATCGCCACGCCCAGATTGATCGCCAGCCACAGCAGCAGGCCATCCGGCCACTTCGGCTGCCAGGCCACGACGCCGATGAGCCACGCCAGCAGCGGCGTCAGCAGCAGGGTGGTGAGGCCGATCGGTACGGCGCCTCGCCAGTCGCCCCGGGCCGGGGAGGGACGGCTTACCCACCACGCCAGCAACGTCAGCCCGACCAGTGCCTTGTCCCAGGACAGACGCAGGGCATAGGCCGGTGCGTCCGGGCTGATCAATCGGGGCGGCCACAGCTCGCTCGCAGTGAAACCGGGCAGAAGATGGGCGGCCAGTGCAATGCTGGCAAGCAGCACCAGCGTTCGCCACAACCCGTCGGGTAGCCAGCGCTCGCCCAGCAGCACCAGCGCGATAAATGCAGCGCCGATTGCCAGGCCTGGGTATGCGATGCTGCCGATGGCCAGGCCGAAGCCGAGCCAGAGTACGGGGATCAGCGGGGCTAAATGTGAGGACAGACGCGCACGTGGCGCGCTGTAGAGATCAGGCGGGTTCAACGCTCGCGGGCATCCTTGGCGTCCTGCTCGGCGTTGCGCTCGTGGATGCGCTTGAGCTGCTCCTCGCTCAGCGGTAGCTCCTTCGCCGTGTCGCGCAGGAGCAGCAGGCCGCCGACGATGGAACCCAAGGCCAGGATCAGAATGAGCCAGGCATACCAGGGCATGTTCGATTCCTCCGTTGCTGTAAGGCCCCACCATACCTCGTCGCCTGCGGCTTGTCAGGCGCCTGCCGTGGCCTTTGCAGGCTCAGCCGTGGCGTTAAGACCGTTAGCCTGTCACATGATGGCAACCTGGCACTGTTTGAATGGCGACTTTCCGATCACAGGGAGAGACCGCCCCATGAGCCGTGCCAGCGCTCTGAAGTCCCTGCTCCGACCGGTGACGCCATTGGCGCCGCAGATGAGCATCAGTGAAGTGGCCGATCAATTGCTGACGCCCGAGCACAAGGCGTTCCTGTCGCTGCCGGTGGTGGCGGACGACGGCCAGCCGGTTGGTCTGGTCAGCCGCACGCGCCTGCAGGACATCTTCATGCAGCGTTTCGGCCGCGACCTGCGTGGGCGTCATCCGGTCAGCGAGGTGATGAACGATGCACCGCTGATCGTCAGCCTGGAGGCGGATCTGGAGGTAGCAGCCAAGCAGGTCACCGGGCAATTGCAGTACCCGATCACCGAGGACTTCATCCTCGTTGACGAGCAGGGCCGTTACTGCGGCCTGGGCACCGTGCTCGACCTGCTCAAGGCCATGGAGGCGCGCATCGCCCAGCGTAATCGGGTGCTACGCCAGGCGCTGGTGGATCTCAAGGAATCGCAGGCGCAACTGCTGCAGTCGGAAAAGATGGCCTCGCTGGGGCAGATGGTCGCCGGCGTCGCCCATGAACTGAACACGCCGCTGGGCTACGTGAAGAACAACGTGCAACTGCTGCGCGAGTTGAGCGAGCCGCTATTCGACCTGGCGGCTGCGCAAGCCCGCCTGGGCCAGTGCCTGAACGACCCCGCGTGCGATGAAACCCGCCTGGGCGAAGCCCTGCAAGCCGCCGAGCAAGCCCGCCAGCAGGCTGCGCCGGAGCTGCTCGCCGAGGATCTGCAGCAGCTTTACGGCGATACCCTGTACGGCCTGGAGCAGATCGCCGAGCTGGTGGTCGGGCTCAAGGACTTTGCCCGCGTCGATCGCGCCATGAGCGAAGAGGTCGACCTCAACGACTGCATCCGCAGCGCCTTGTTGATCGCCCGCAACCACATCAAGGACAAGGCCGAGGTGGTGCAGCAACTCGGCGACTTGCCGCGCATTGCCTGCGCGCCTTCGCAGATCAACCAGGTGCTGCTCAACCTGCTGACCAACGCCGCGCAGGCCATCGATGGCTTGGGGCGCGTCCAGATTCGCAGTTGGGCGGACGAGCAGGGCATCCACATCTCGTTGCAGGACAACGGACGCGGCATGCCGCCCGAGGTCATGGCGAAGATCTTCGATCCCTTCTTCACCACCAAGCCGGTCGGCCAGGGCACCGGCCTGGGTTTGTCGATCAGCTACAAGATCGTGCGCGACCACGGCGGGCAGATCCGCGTGGCGTCCGAACCCGGTCGTGGCACGCGCTTTCTCATCAGCCTGCCGCTACCCACCGCCGTCGCCATGAAAAGGAGCGCCTGAGATGACCGCACCCGTTCGAATCCTCTTCGTCGATGACGAGGAACGCATCCTGCGCAGCCTCGCCATGCAGTTCCGCCGGCACTACGAGGTGCTCACCGAGAGTGATCCGCAACGTGCCCTGCAGCGCCTGCGCGAGGAGTCCGTGCATGTGCTGGTGAGCGACCAGCGCATGCCGCAGATGACGGGCGCGCAACTGTTGGCCGAGGCCCGCGAGATCGCACCGAACACCCTGCGTATCCTGCTGACGGGCTACTCCGATCTGGATGCCGCCGTCGATGCGCTGAACAACGGTGGCATCTTCCGCTACCTGACCAAGCCTTGGGATCAGCAGGAAATGGCCTTCACCCTGCGCCAGGCCGCCGAGCTGGCGATGCGTCAGGCGCAGCCCGCGCAGATCCCGGACAGCCGCACCTTGTCCGCTCCGCTGACCGTGCTGTCGCTCGATGACGAGGCCGATACCCTGGCGGTGCTCGATGAGTTTTGTGTGGCCGGTGGGCATCGTCTGCTGCGCGCACGCAACCTGGCCGAGGCCATGCTGCAGCTCAATAGCGAGGCGGTGGACATCCTGGTCAGCGACCTGAAACTGGCCGGCGAGGACACCGCGCCATTGCTCAAGACCCTGGCCCAGGCGCATCCGCGCCTGCTCAGCCTGGTGGTCACGCCGTTCCAGGACACCCAGGCGTTGCTGCGCCTGGTAAACGAAGCGCAGATCTTTCGTTATCTGCCCAAGCCGGTGCGCCGAGGCCTGTTCGAGAAGGGGCTCAAGGCCGCTGCCGAGCAGACGCTGATCTGGCGCGCACAGCCGCAACAGGTGGTCACCCGCCTGGCCGAAGTGCCGCGCGATGAGCGTGAGCAGGAAAAGGTCGGCAGCCTGATGGGCATGCTCGGACGTTTGCGCGAACGTCTGATTGCCTGATAGGCCTGGGCCTAGGGTTCTGTTGTGACCAACCCGGTAGGAGCGAGCAGAGCTCGCTCCTACAGAATCCCCCAGCATATTTCCCCTACGGCCTTGCCTGTACAGGGGCTTCAGTCGCGACCAGTGCCGGCGAGCTTTGCGCTACAATGCGCGGCGTTTTTGTCCTGTCCGAGACCTGCCCATGCCTGCCTGCCAGACCCCGATCATCGTTGCCCTCGACTTTCCCAGCTCCGACGCTGCCCTGGCCCTGGCCGACCGGCTCGATCCGGCGCTGTGCCGGGTCAAGGTGGGCAAGGAGCTGTTCACCCGCAGCGGCCCGCAGGTGGTCGAAGCGCTGCAGGCCAAGGGCTTCGAGCTGTTTCTCGATCTGAAATTCCACGACATCCCCAACACCACCGCCATGGCCGTCAAGGCCGCGGCCGAGCTGGGTGTGTGGATGGTCAACGTGCATTGCTCCGGCGGCCTGCGCATGATGACGGCCTGCCGCAACGAGCTGGACAAGCTGAGCGGCGCCAAGCCGCTGCTGATCGGTGTGACGGTGCTGACCAGCATGGAACAGCAGGATCTGGCCGGTATCGGCCTGGACGTGCCGCCGCAGGAGCAGGTGCTGCGCCTGGCCGGTCTGGCGGCCGATGCCGGGCTCGATGGTCTGGTCTGCTCCGCACAGGAAGCTCCGGCGCTCAAGGTCGCGCAGCCGCGCCTGCAACTGGTCACGCCGGGGATTCGTCCGGCTGGTAGCAGCGCTGACGACCAGAAGCGCATCCTCACCCCGCGCCAGGCGCTGGACGCCGGCTCCGACTACCTGGTGATCGGCCGCCCGATCAGCCAGGCCGCCGATCCGGCGCAGGCGCTGGCGGCTGTGGTCGCTGAACTACAGGGCTGAGTGGCTACGCCATCAGCCTGCTGCATGATCGATCACTCCAACGCCTGATAGTGCTGCTCGCCGTCTGGCTTGCTGGCTAGACTCGTCGCGATCTCCAATCGCTGCGAGGAAGCAGACATGAGCATGACGTTCTCCGGCCAGGTCGCCCTGGTCACGGGTGGTGCCGCCGGCATCGGCCGCGCCACCGCCCAGGCCTTCGCGGCTGAAGGCCTCAAGGTGGTGGTCTCCGATGTCGACGCCACAGGCGGCGAGGGCACCGTCGAGCTGATTCGCGCCGCCGGTGGCGAGGCGTTGTTCGTACGCTGCGACGTGACCCGCGACGCCGAGGTGCAGGCGCTGATGGCCGCGACCGTCGAGGCTTATGGCCGCTTGGATTACGCCTTCAACAACGCCGGTATCGAGATCGAGCAGGGCAAGCTGGCTGACGGTAGCGAGGCCGAGTTCGACGCCATCATGGGTGTCAACGTCAAGGGCGTGTGGCTGTGCATGAAGCACCAGATTCCGCTGCTGCTGGCGCAGGGCGGTGGCGCCATCGTTAACACGTCTTCGGTTGCAGGTCTTGGCGCGGCGCCGAAGATGAGCATTTACGCAGCTTCCAAGCATGCGGTAATCGGCCTGACCAAGTCGGCGGCGGTCGAATACGCGAAGAAGAAAATTCGCGTCAACGCCGTGTGCCCGGCGGTGATTGATACCGATATGTTCCGCCGCGCCCATGAGGCCGACCCGCGCAAGGCCGAGTTCGCCGCCGCGATGCACCCGGTCGGGCGTATCGGCAAGGTGGAGGAAATCGCCGCTGCGGTGCTTTACCTGTGCAGCGACCACGCCGCCTTCACCACCGGCCATGCCCTGGCAGTGGATGGTGGAGCAACGGCGATCTGATCGGCTGACGGTAGAAACGACAAAGGCGCCCGAGGGCGCCTTTGTCGTCTGTGCAAGGCTTAGGCCGCGCGCTTGCCTGCCGTGAGCACCGTCAGGGTCAGCAGGCCGGCGACGATGCCCCAGAACGCCGAGCCGACGCCGAGCAGGGTCATGCCCGAGGCGGTGACGAGGAAGGTCACCAGCGCTGCTTCGCGCTCGTTCGGCTCGCTCATGGCCTGGGTCAGGCCGCCGATGATCGAGGCGAACAGCGCCAGCGCGGCGATGGACAGGATCAACGCCGCCGGCAATGCGGCGAACAGCGCCGCCAGGGTGGCGCCGAAGATGCCGGCGATGCCGTAGAACACCCCGCACCAAACCGCTGCGGTGTAGCGCTTGCGCGGGTCTTCATGCGCCTCGGGGCCTGCGCAGATCGCCGCGCTGATTGCCGCCATGTGAATGCCGTGGCTGCCGAACGGCGCCATCAGCACCGACACCAGGCCGGTGCTGGTCAGCAGCGGCGAGGCCGGTACGTCGTAACCATTGGCGCGCAGCACGGCCATGCCCGGCAGGTTCTGCGAGGCCATGGCGACGATGAACAGCGGGATGCCGATGCTGATGGCGGCCGCCAGCGAGAAGCTCGGCGTAGTCCACTGCGGCGTGGCCAGTTCCAGATGGAAGTCGCTGAAATTCAGCAGGCCAAACACGCCGGCGAGCACGCTGCCGACGATCAGCGCGGCGAGCACCGCATAGCGCGGCCACAGGCGCTTGCCGAACAGGTAGGCGAGCAGCATGGCCAGTACCAGCCAGGGCTGCTGCTCGGCGGCGTTGCAGATTTCCAGGCCGATCTTGAACAGCACGCCAGCCAGCAGGGCCGCGGCGATGGAGGCGGGGATGCGGCGCATCAGGCGGTCGAAGGTGCCGGTCAGGCCGATCAGCACGATCAACCCGGAGGCCAGGATATAGGCGCCAATGGCCTCGCCGTAGGACACCTGTGGCAGGCTGGTGATCAGCAGCGCCGCGCCGGGCGTCGACCAGGCGATCATTACCGGCGCGCGGTAGCGCAACGACAGCACGATGCAGCACAGCGCCATGCCGATCGACAGCGCCCAGATCCAGGAGGAAATCTGCCCGCTGCTCAGCCCTGCGGCCTGGCCGGCCTGGAACATCAGCACCAGCGAGCTGGTGTAGCCGGTGAGCATGGCGATGAAACCGGCCACGACCGACGAAGTAGAACTATCGCTCAGTGGGCGCAGGCGGGGGAGGGTTGCGTCTTGCATCAGAACAGTCCTGTATCGATGACGATGGGGTACAGCGAGGCGACCAAGAGCAGCGCCATACCGATGTTGAAGGCGCGCAGTGCGCGCGGGTTGTCCAGCCACTTGCGCAGCAGACTGCCGGCCACCGTCCACAGGCCAACGCTGGGGCAGTTGACCAGGGCGAACAGGGCGGCGATCAGCAGCACGTTGGTGAAGAAGCCTTCATGCGGCGTGTAGGTGGTGATGGCGCCGATGGCCATGATCCAGGCCTTGGGATTGACCCACTGGAATGCTGCGGCCTGCAGGAAGGTGAAGGGCCTGGCGCTTGGCGTGTCACGCCCCTGCGGTGCGCCGGACTGGGCGATCTTCCAGGCCAGGTACAGCAGATAGGCGGCGCCGACGTAGCGCAGCACCTCATGCAGCACGGGCAGGCGCTCGAACAACTGACCCAGGCCCATGCCCACAGCGATCACCAGCACCATGAAGCCCAGGCTGATGCCGAGCATGTGCGGCAGGCTGCGGCGAATGCCGAAGTTCACCCCGGAGGCTAGCAACATCATGTTGTTCGGGCCGGGGGTGATGGAGGTGACGAGGGCGAAGGCGACGAAAGCCAGCAACAGTTCGGCGGTCATGGGGGTTCTCCGTTGAGCGAGCATCAGCCTATTGCGCCGGCCGCCCGCCGTCGCGGTACAGCCATCGGCGTGATGAGCCGTACAGTCTGGCCAATTGCCCTCAGGCTGGTTAGCCTCGGGTTTTCTGCCGTGGAGCCGAGCATGCAGCCGGACAATCCCTTCAGCGCGCCGCAGGTCGAATTGCTCGATGCGCCCATGCAGCCTGTCTTGGCTGGTTGGAGTCGGCGCCAGTTGCAGGTGCTGGCCATGCTGGCGCTGGTGGCGACGCTGGGCAACGCGGTGCTGGTGCTGCTGATGTTCGCCAGTGCCTGGCTCAGCGATAGCGAAGTGGCCGCGCTGACCCGCTACAGCGACTGGATGAGCGCCGTGCTGGTATTGGTCGGCTGTTACCTGCTGATGCGGTTCAAGGCGCTGATCGAGCAGCGCTTCGCCGCCAGCGGCCTGGGTAAACCGGTTTGGCTGCTGGTGGGGCTGAGCCTGATCCTGGGCATGATGGATTTCTGGCTGGGCGCGCGGCTGTTCGAGGGGCTCAACCCCATCACCCTGGTGTACATCGCGCTGCTGGTGCTGATGGGCGGCAGCATGGTCTGGCTGGGGGTACGGCTGTTGCGCGTGAGCGTGCCGTATCCGTCATTGCGGGTGATGGCCTGGATGAACATCGTCGGCGGCGTTCTGCTGGCCAGCGTGGTGTTCATCGTGTTGTCGATGCTGCCCCTGCTGGCCAGCGGCGTGGCGATGGCACTGGTGTTTCTGCGCGCCGCCCGTGAGCTGGACTGATGCGCGCGATTACTGGCGGCCGCGTGCCAATGCCCGGTTGACCGCCAGCCAGCCGTTCACCGCGTCTTCACCCATCTCATCGAAGACCCGCTGCAGCAGGCGCGCCTGCTCGCGGCGCAGGGCCTGTTCCAGCTTGGCGCCTTCGGGCGTAAAACCCAGCAGGCGCTTGCGTTTGTCGTCCGCCGCCGCTTCGCTGCGCACCAGATTCATCTCGATCAGTTGTCGCAGCGGCGTGTTCAGCGCCTGCTTGCTCACGCCCAGGTAGCCGAGCAGCTCGGTCATGTTCAGCCCCGGATATTTGGCGATGAAGAACAGAATGCGATGGTGCACGCGCGACAGGCCGCGCTTGGCCAGCATCTCGTCAGGCTTGGCGGTGAAGGCCTGGTAGCCGAAGAAAAAGGCTTCCATGGCCGCTTGCTGAGCTGCCGCATGCTTGAGCGCTGGCGATCCCTGGCGGCTACCTTGCGGGCAGTCACTGGGCGCCGATAAAAATTTCTCGGGGAAATTTTTTAGGTCAGTCATATTGACGTATCTCTGGGCGGCGGCGTAATTTCGGTCAAGCAGTTTGACTTAATTTTCCGACTTTGGCACCCCAGGACACCCCATGGCCTTCTCCGAACGCATCGCCCGCCTGAAAAGCTCCCTGATCCGTGAAATCCTTGCCGCGGCGCAGCGCCCCGAGGTGATGTCCTTCGCCGGTGGCCTGCCGGCCGAGCCGATGCTGCCGAAGGTGGACTGGGCCGAGATGCCGGCGAGCATGGGCCAATACGGCATGAGCGAGGGTGAGCCGGCGCTGCGCGAGGCCATCGCCGCCGAGGCACGGGCGTTGGGCGTGCCCTGTGAAGCCAGTCAGGTGTTGATCGTTAGCGGTTCGCAGCAGACGCTGGATCTGGCCTCCAAGCTGTTCATCGACCCGGGCACCGAAGTCTTGCTCGAGGCGCCGACCTACCTGGCTGCATTGCAAGCCTTCCAACTGTTCGGCGCCGATTGCATCAGCGTGCCGCAGGAGGCCGACGGCCCCGAGCTGGCCGCGCTGCGTCAGCGTCTGGAAAACCACAAGCCGGCCTTCGCCTACCTGATTCCGACCTTCCAGAATCCGTCCGCCACCCGTTATAGCGAAGCCAAGCGCGATGCCGTGGCGGCGCTGCTCGACGAGTTCGGCGTGACCCTGATCGAAGACGAACCGTACCGCGAGCTGGTGTTCGATGCCGGCAGCGCCACGCCCATCGTCAACCGCCTGAAGAAGGCCAGCTGGATCTACACCGGCACCGTCTCCAAGACTCTGCTGCCGGGGCTGCGCGTGGGCTACCTGATCGCCACGCCGGATCTGTTCCCGCACCTGCTGCGCCTGAAACAGTCGGCGGATCTGCACACCAACCGTATCGGTCAGTGGCAGGCGCTGCAGTGGCTGGGCAGCGAGCAGTATCGCGGTCACCTGGCCGAGCTGCGCGACTTCTACCGCGTGCGCCGTGACGCCATGCAGAGCGCGCTGGTGGAGCACTTCGGCGAGCTGGCCACCTGGGAAATCCCGCAGGGCGGGCTGTTCTTCTGGCTGACTCTCAAGCAGCCGCTGGATACCCGCACGCTGCTCGATGCGGCGCTGGCGCAGAACGTCGCCTTCATGCCGGGCGAGCCGTTCTTCATCGATCCGGACGCCAACCCCGGCCATCTGCGCCTGAACTTCAGTCACGTGGCGCCGGAGCGCCTGGGCGAGGGGCTGCGCCGCCTGGCGGCGGTGATCCGCGAAGCGCAGGGTGTGTGATTGATTGGTTTATGTAGGAGCGGCTGGGCGGCATTGCCTTTCAGTCGCGATTTTCGCGGATAAATCCGCTCCTACCAGAACAGGGGATTGGCGGCCAATTGGCCGCGAGGATTGATAGGGAGGGCAACGCGATGTTCAAGGTCTACGGTGATTACCGTTCGGGCAACTGCTACAAGGTCAAGCTGATGCTGCATCTGCTGGGCAAGGAGTACCAGTGGATTGCCATCGATATTCTCAAGGGCGAGACGCAGAGCGAAGCCTTCCTGGCGAAGAATCCCAACGGCAAGATTCCGGTGTTGGAGCTGGAAGACGGCACCTGCCTGTGGGAGTCCAACGCCATCCTCAATTTCCTCGCCGATGGCAGCGAGTTCCTGCCCAGCGAGCCGCGCCTGCGCACCCAGGTGCTGCAGTGGCAATTCTTCGAGCAATACAGCCACGAGCCCTATGTGGCGGTGGCGCGCTTCATCCAGCTCTATCTGGGTATGCCGGAGGCACGCCGCGAAGAGCACGCGCGCTGCCTGGTGCTCGGCTACAAGGCGCTGAGGGTGATGGAAAAGCAACTGGAGCGCACGCCGTATCTGGTTGGTGAGCAGTACTCCATCGCCGATATCGCCCTGTACGCCTATACCCATGTGGCGGACGAGGGCGGTTTCAGCCTCGAGGCCTTCCCGGCCATTCGCGCCTGGCTCGAGCGGGTCGCCAGCCATCCACGGCATGTGACCATGCTCGGTTGATGACACGTCCGGCACGGTTCTCAATAAGTTGCTGAACGGGCTTGGAGAGAACCGTGGCTGGCGTGATAATCCTCGCCACCTTCGTAGGTTGTCGATATCGCCCATGCGCAACCGGCTGCATACCGCGCTGCTTCTCTTGCTGATCCTGGTTCTGCCGATGCAGGTCCAGGTGGCGCTTGGCATGCGGCAAGCTCCGGCAACTCACGCTGAGTGTTCCATGCGTATGGATCACGGGGGCATGGCCAAGCAAGTGCAGGGCGCCAGTCATCTCCATTTCAAGCCAGGTACCTGCAGCCTCTGTGTGCTCTGCGTGAGCGCTATGGCCCTGGCTCAGCCATTAGTCCCGCCGCGCGATGGCGTTGGCCTGGCACCGGCATCGATGGCCAGCCCGCGCTTGTCCGGGGTGATCCTCGATACGCCCGAGCGTCCTCCACGGCACTTGTCGTTCTGATCGATTCCTGACTTTCAGCGTGCCGCAGCTAACTTGCGGCTGCTGCGCACCGGCGTGCCGGCGGCACCCGGATCACACGATTGGAGACAACATCCTGATGCGACACATCATCGTTTTTCCTGCTTTGTTCATGAGCGGACTGCTTATCAGCGGCCAGGTTTTCGCCCAGGCCGGAGGCCACGAAGACCATGGCTCGATGCACATGCAGCACGAGCCGGCTGCGGAGCAAAAGCCCTGGGGCATCGCCGGGCGTGCCGACCAGGTGGATCGCACCATCGAGATTCGCATGGACGATCGCATGCGCTTCACCCCCGAGACAGTGCAGATCAAGCAGGGCGAAACCATTCGTTTCGTCCACCACAACGACGGCAAGCTGATGCATGAGTTCGTGCTCGGTACCCGGCAGACCCTGGATGAACATGCCGAGGCCATGCTCAAGCAATCCGGGATGATGCACGGTGAGGCCTACATGGCTCACGTCGAGCCGGCGCAGCAGGGCGAGATGATCTGGACGTTCAACCGGGCGGGGCGCTTCGAGTTCGCCTGCCTGATCGCAGGTCACTACCAGGCCGGGATGCGCGGTAGCGTCGAAGTCTTGGCTCAGTGAGGCGCTGAGCGCGGAGGGATGGCCGCGATCCTGAAATGATCGCGGCCAGACTGGGGTTTGTACGAGAAGTCGTCGAGCGAAGGTCAGGCGATACCGATGGCGGCCCCGCAAAAACGTGTGAGGAACGGACTGGGCTCGCATTCGAGTTTACGAGCTGTAAATGAGCATTCCGAACCCGTTTTTAACGAAGCATCACCGAGCGCAGGCACTTTTCGTACAAAGCCTAGCAATCAGTTCAGGCTGTCGCTCAGAGCCTTGGCCGGCACCAGCTTGATCACCTTCTTGGCGGCGATCTCGATGCTCTTGCCGGTCTGCGGGTTGCGGCCGGTACGGGCCGGGCGCTCGCTCACCTTCAGCTTGCCGATGCCCGGCAGGGTGATCTCACCGTCGTTTTCCAGTGCGTCGCCGACGATCTCGCCCAACTGATCGATCAGGCTGCGCACGCTGGCTTTGGGCAGGGAAACGGCTTCGGCCAGGTCGCTGATCAGTTGGTCTTTGGTGATTGCCATGATGTAACTCCGTATGCAGGTGAGGGGTTCGGCGCGCTCGAAGCGAAGGTGCGACCGAAAACGCCGGGAAAGCTAGCACAAAGGCCGTGGTTCGGGAGAGCGAGCAGCGCTCTTTCCGATAGGGCTTAGTGTCGCACCGAGGCGCGTGGTTCCAGCCGCGGGATAAAAATGCCCGACATCCAGGGGAAGGCTTAACAAAGGGCTAAGCATTCACGCCTAGGATCGCAGCCAGGCACAACGAAAGTTTGCCAACCTCGACTATGCTTTTTGTTACCTGATTGATATCGGAGTGCAATCATGCTGCGCACCTTCGCCGACCTAGGCTTCCGCTGGAAAATAGCTCTACCTATTCTGCTTCTGGCGGCCCTGCTGGTGGCCATGGGTGTGCTTGGCATACGGGGTATCACCCAGGTAGCCGAGTCCACCACGACCCTGACCAATCGCCATCTGCCAAGCATCAGCCTGCTGCTCAATGCCGACCGGGATCTGTACCAGGCATTCGTTGCCGAGCGCAGCCTGCTCGATGAAGGCGCTAGCGATCACATCAACGATCTGCTGGCGGCCCATACCGAGAACCTGCAGCAGGCCTATGACCGTGTACACAAGTTCGCTGCCATGCAGCCGGGCAGCGAAGCCATGGGGCTGGTGGCCGATTTCGACCGGGGCTTCGTCTTGTGGAAGGCCACCTCGCTGAAGGTTCTGCAGCTCAGCTCATCTGATCCTGAAGCGGCCAGTCGCCTCAGCTTCGGCGACAGCGAGACGCAGTTCGACTCCATGCGCGATGTCATCAATAAACTGGGCGAGCTGGAAGACAGTGCGGCCAACGCCGTCGGTACCGCAGCGATCGCCCATGGTGAGGATCTGACCTGGCAACAAAGCCTGGTCATCGCCTTTGGCCTGGCCGTGTGCCTGTTGCTGGTGGTTGGCTTCCCGCTGCTGGTGACCCGGCCGCTGCACAACCTGCTGCATCGCATCGAGCAGATCGCCGATGGTGACGGTGATCTGCGTGTGCGTCTCGATGTGCTGTCCAAGGACGAGTTGGGCCAGCTCAGCCAGGCCTTCAACCGCTTCCTCGACAAGCTGCAACCGCTGATCAAGGAAGTGGGACGTGTGACCGACGAAGTCGCCGATTCGGCGAAGAACCTCGCCGGTCTGGCAGCTGCCAATGATCGACTGATCAGCAGCGAGCACGCTGCGGTCGACCAGGTCAGCACGGCCGCGACGGAAATGAGTGCGGCGGTTCACGAGGTCGCGCGCAATGCCCAGAACGCGGCCGACGCTGCGCGCAATGCCGAGCAACAGTCCCGCGAAGGCGCCCAGGTGGTCGGTGCGACCATCAGTTCCATTCGGCAGTTGGCCCAGGAGGTGGAAAGCGCGTCTTCGACCATCCAGACCCTGGAGCAGGAAGCTGCGAGCATCGGCGCCGTACTGGCCGTGATCAAGGGCATTGCCGAGCAGACCAACCTGCTGGCGCTCAACGCGGCCATCGAAGCGGCGCGTGCTGGCGAGCAGGGGCGCGGTTTCGCCGTGGTGGCCGATGAGGTAAGGGCGCTGGCCGCTCGCACCCAGGAGTCCACCAAGGACATCCAGGGCATGATCGAGCGTCTGCAGATCGGCGTGCAGAACGCGGTCAAGGCGACCCACACCGGCAGCGAGCGGGCACGGCAGAGTGTCGAACAGGCCGCCGGGGTCGATCAGGCCCTGAGCATGACCGGGGACTCGGTGCAGCGCATCAATGACATGGCAGCGCAGATCGCCACCGCCTGTGAAGAACAGAGCAGCGTCACCGAAGAAATCGCGCGCAACATCAGCGATATCCGCGATCTCTCCAACGAGGCCGCGCAAACCTCCGAGCACAGCACCGTGGCCAGCCGTCACCTGTCGGAGCTGTCCCATGGGCTGGCTCAACTGGTGGGGCGTTTCCGCGTCTGAGTAAGCCACCTCTCGCATCTAAGTGCTTGAGGCGGTTGTAAGTTTGCATTTAGTCGTTACAATGGCGCGGCCCGTCGCAATGACGGGCTTCGTTATGGTGGGCCCTGCCGGTCCCCTCGCAACGATTACCCGTGAACCTGGTCAGGCCCGGAAGGGAGCAGCCACAGCGGGAACATCGTGTGCCGGGGTGTGGCTGGTAGGGTTCGCCTCCATCTCGCTACTCCCCCAGACTCTTGTATCGCCGCTGAATGCCATGGCGCGTCAGTCGCTGTCTGCCTGCAATATTCTGCCTCTGTCAAACGAAAACGCCCGCCAGGCGTGAGCCATGGCGGGCGTCGATATTGCGTGTGACGGTGATCAGCGGAACGCCGGCACCACGTGCTCGATGAACAGTTCCAGCGACTTCTTCTTCTCGGCGTAGGGCAGGCTGTTGTCGGCCCAGAAGCTGAATTCGTCGACGCCCAGTTCCTGGTAGTGGCGGATACGCGCGATGATTTCTTCAGGCGTGCCGATCATGGTGTTCTTGCGGATGCTCTCCAGCTCGAACTCCGGGCGCTCCTTGAATTTCTCTTCCGGGCTCGGCGCCAACAGGCCGTTGACGGGCGTCTGCTTGTTGCCGAACCAGGCGTCGAAGGTGCGGTAGAAGCGCGAGATCGCTTCGGCGCCGATTTTCCAGCCATCCGGGTCGTCCGCCGTGTGCACGTGGGTGTGGCGCAGCACCATCAGTTGCGGGCGCGGCACGTGCGGATTGTTGGCCAGGGCATTTTCGAACTTGTTTTTAAGATCCACGACTTCTTCGTCGCCTTTCATCAGCGGCGTGACCATGACGTTGCAACCATTGGCCACGGCGAAGTTGTGCGAGTCCGGGTCGCGTGCGGCGATCCACATCGGTGGAGTCGGTTGCTGCAGCGGGCGAGGTGAGGAGGTGGAGGTGGGGAACTTCCAGATCTCGCCTTCGTGGGCGACATCGCCCTGCCACAGGGCCTTGACCACCGGCACCATCTCGCGCAGGTACTTGCCGCCGTCGGTGGCGGGCATGCCGTTCATCATGCGGTCGAATTCGTACTGGTAGGCGCCGCGGGCCAGGCCGACTTCCATGCGCCCGTTGCTGATCACGTCGAGCAGGGCGCATTCACCGGCTACGCGGATGGGGTGCCAGAACGGCGCGATGATGGTGCCGGCGCCGAGGCGAATGGTGGTGGTGCGGGCGGCCAGGTAGGCCAGCAGCGGCATGGGGCTGGGGGAGATGGTGTACTCCATGGCGTGGTGTTCGCCGATCCACACGGTGGAGAAGCCGCCGGCCTCGGCCATGAGCGTCAGTTCGGTGAGCTCATCGAAGAGCTGGCGATGGCCAACCTGCTCGTCGTAGCGCTCCATGTGAACGAACAAAGAGAATTTCATGCTGCTGTCCTCAAGTCTGTTGGGTCGTGTTCGACCGGCTGGTGGGAAGCGTGCGCTGCGCTTCTCGATGGGTGACTCCGCTGTCGGGTTCAGGCGCTATGCAAGGCGGCGCGGATCGCTATATATTGGTATACCATAATACGGAATATCTGCAAGGGTTCCGATTGCTCCTAAACACAAAGGACAGCTCATGAGCATCAAGCACAAACTGGTGATGACGTTTGCGGCCATCGCCAGCCTTCCAGTGATTCTGGTCGCGATTCTGGTGGTGGTGAATCTGCGCCAGGCAGCCAGCGAGGATTTCATCGATAGCAGCGGACGCGAGATTCGGCAGGTGGAAAATGCCATGCGCCTGTTCTTCGAAAGCATCGAGCAGAACGTCGATTATCTGGCCAAGCACCCGCAACTGGCGGGTATCGACGCAGGCGTCAAACGCTACATCTCCGCCGATGCCGCCAGCCAGCCGGAAGGCGAGCAGGATCGTGCCCTGTTCGACTTGTTCGCCGGGTTCGCAGCAAGCCATCCGGCCTATGCCTATGTATCGCTGGGTACCAGTGAGGGCGGCTACGTGTTCTGGCCGGGTGATCCGAACCTGAGCAACTATGATCCGCGCACGCGTCCCTGGTACCAGCGGGCGATGGCTCAGCCGGACAAGACTTTGCGTACCGAGGCCTACTACTGGGCGGCCGACGACGTGGTGCTGGTCAGCACCGTGCGCAGCTTTGCCAATCGTCTGGGGCAGCAGGGCGGGGTGGTGAACATCGACGTCTCCTTGCGTCAGCTCACCGACATCGTCAAGCAGATCAAGCTCGGCGACAGTGGCTATCTGATGCTGATGGAGCGCAACGGCACCGTGCTGGTCGATCCAAGCCAGCCCGAGCACAACTTCAAGGCGCTGAAGGATCTCGGCCCCGGTTATGCCGAGCTGGCGGCTACGCGCAGCGGTTCGGTCGAGCTGAACCTCGATGGTGAGGCGTACATGGCCAACGTCTATTCCTCGGACAAACTGGGCTGGCAGTTCGTCGGCCTGATCAAGAAGAGCGAGGTGATGGCTGGCGCGACGCGCATGACCTGGATCATCGTCTCCCTGGCTGCCATCGTGGCACTGGCCTTCGCCGCTCTGGGCGCGCTGTTCGCCGGCATGATCGTGCGGCCGATCCAGGCGGTGACCAGTGGCCTGGAAGGTATCGCCCAGGGCGAGGGTGATCTGACCAAGGAGCTGGCCGTACGCGGCCGTGATGAAACTGCGCAGCTGGCGGGCTGGTTCAATCAGTTTCTCTCCGCCATTCGCGACATGATCCTCAGCATCGGCCATGCGGCAGGGAGCATCCACAGCAGTTCGAGCAGCTCTGCCGGCGTCGCCCAGGAACTGGAAGATGTGGCCGCCCGCCAGCGCGAGGCGGTAGACATGGTCTCGACCGCCTTCCACGAGATGGTCATGACTGCCAACGAGGTGGCGCGCGCCTGTTCCGAGGCCGCCGGCTCGGCTGATGCCGGCCAGCGCCAGGCGCATGCCGGCCAGCAGCAGATCCAGACCTCGGCCGACAGCGTCACCCGCCTGAGCGACGAGATCGCCCGTTCGGTGGAGTCTATGCAGCAACTGCAGCAGGACAGCGATTCGATCCAGTCGATCCTCGGCACCATTCGCTCGATTGCCGAGCAGACCAACCTGCTGGCGCTCAACGCTGCCATCGAGGCGGCGCGTGCCGGCGAGCAGGGGCGTGGCTTCGCCGTGGTGGCCGACGAGGTGCGGGCGCTGGCCAAGCGTTCTTCCGATGCCACCGAGGAGATCGATGGCCTGCTCGGCAACCTGGCCCGACGCACCCAGGACACTGCGCGGCAGATGCACGCCAGCCTCGACGTGTCGCGCCAGACCGTCAACGCCATCGGTGAGGCGCGCTCGAGCTTCGAGATGATCCGCGATGCGGTGGACAACATCCGTGACATGAGCACGCAGATCGCCACTGCCGCCGAGGAGCAGCACCAGGTGGCCGAGGACATCAACCGCCACATCAGCCAGATCCACAGCGATTCGCAGCAGGTGGCCGAACTGGCCAGCGCGACCAGCAGTGATGCGAAGACCCTGACGGCGCTGTCGGATGAGTTGAATGGCCTCGTGCGTCGCTTCAAGACCTGACCGGGGCCATCGGCAGCGCCGCTTGGAGATGCGGCGTTAGAGCTTGAGCAGTCGTGGTGCCGGCTGGCCGGTCTGCATTGCGGCGAAGAGCTCCGCACGTGCCGTGTCGAAGCGCTCCCACAGGGCGTTATCCGCCAGGGATGGCAGGGTGACCGATTCGCCCATGTCGAAACCGGCCATTGCCGCATCGACGAGGTGTTCGGTTGCCATTACCGCTTCTTTCGGCAGCGTGGCCAAGGGCACCCCTGCAGCGTCCCAAAGATCGGTGGCCGTGGCGGCAGGCAAGACCACCTGCACCCGAACCCCCGTGTTGGCCAGTTCCTGCTGCAGACCACGACTGAAATTGAGCACGAAACCCTTGGTGCCGCTGTATACGGCGCTTATCGGCAGCGCATGCAGCGACAAGGCCGAGGCAATGTTGATGATCACCCCCTCGTTACGCGCTTTGAACGCTGGCAGCACCGCATGCGTCAGGCGCGTCAGTGCGGTGATATTCAAGGCGATCTGCGCCAGTGAATCTTGCGGCGACACCTCGGCGACTGGGTTGAGCCTGGCGATCCCGGCGTTGTTCACCAGTACGGCGATCGCTGGGTCTTCGGCGAGCGTGGTGGCCAGTGCGGTCAGGTCGGCTTCGTTCTCGAGATCGGCGACTCGTGTCGCAGCCTTGATGGCGAAGTTCTGCTCCAGCTGGGTGGCAAGGCTGTGCAAGCGTTCACCACGCCGGGCAACGAGCAACAGGTCATAGCCGCGCTGGGCGAGACGAGCCGCATAAATGGCACCGATGCCGGATGAAGCACCGGTTACCACGGCGATTTTTCCAGAAATGCTCATGGGTCTTTCCTCTATGTACGGATGGGGGCTCAACGCATGCTGACGATTACCTTGCCTTTGGCATGCCCCTGGGCGAGGTAGTCGAGCGCCTCTTTTGCCTGTTCGAAGTTGAATACCTTGTCGATCACTGGCCGAATACGCTGTGCTTCGAGAAGTTGGCCAAGCTGAGCGAGCTGGTGGCCATCGGGGCGCACGAAGAGGAACGAGTAGGAGGCGCCCTGTCGGTTCGCAAGACGCCTGATCTTGCGGCTCATCAGCCCAAATACGCCTCTCAGGACAAGGTTCAGCCCTCTTGCGCGCGCGAATGCTGCGTCCAGCGGGCCAATCAGCGAAACGATCTTGGCGCCCGGTTTGAGGATGGCCATGGCTTTTTCCAGCGCATCGCCCCTGAGGGTGCCAAGTACGGCGTCATAGCCGTGTAGCACCTCTTCGAATGCCTGTTTCTTGTAGTCGACTACTTCGTCTGCCCCCAGGCTACGCACCAGCTCGATATTGCTCGTGCTGACGGTGGTGCCCACCCGGGCTCCCAGGTGCTTGGCCAACTGGATGGCAAATGTGCCGATTCCACCGGAGCCGGCGGGGATGAAGACTTTTTGCCCGGCCTGCAGGCGAGCGCGCTCATTCAGCGCCTGCCATGAGGTAAGCCCGACCATCGGGATAGATGCAGCTTGCACGAAGTCCAGGTTGGCTGGTTTCAGGGCGGCTGCATGCTCCGGGACGACGGCAAGTTCGGCCAGCGAGCCCCGGCCTAGATCGAACAGGCTGGCAAACACGGCATCGCCCGGCTTGAAGCGCGTAACCTGACTGCCGACCGCGACCACCACACCGGCGAGGTCACTACCCAGCGTGGCTGGAAATTGGAAGGACAGGATCGGCTTGAACATACCCGTCATGACCATATTGTCGATCGGGTTCAGGCCGGCGGCATGCACCTCGACCAAGAGTTCGTCGGCCTTGAGGGTAGGGCGAGGAAGATCACTGAAACCAATCTCGGGCGATTTGCCGTAGCGTTTGAAGGTAAGGGCTTTCATGGTGTGAGGCTTCGTCTCTGACTGGGCATGTTTACCGGCTCGGATCAGTCGGCCAGGAATTTCAGTACCGCAGGCACAAAGGCGCGGTGGTACTGAAAGATCCCGCCATGCCCCGAGTTGGGGAAAAGCGTGACGTAGGCATTCGGCAGCCGCCGAGCCATCTCGACCGAGAGCTGGCTGTCGACCATCAGGTCGTTGTCGCCGTTTGCCAGGAGCACCGGCTGCTCGATGGCAGAAAGATCGTCAGGGTCGCTCAAACCCCAATGGCGGATCGCCTTGAGCTGGGCGAGACGCGCCTGCAGCGAGATCGTCTTGTCTCGGTCCTTGCTACGTTCTGCGAGCCGGGCGAAGTAATCCTGTGCGGCGCGCTTGCCATCGCTCGTGCGTGGGAAGAACAGGAAGTTCCTCGCGTCGCTCCAGGTCAGGGCCGCCTTGAGATAGGCCAGCACCGCGACCTTGGTAACCTTGTCGATGCCGCCACCGCCGCGCGGCCCCGTTCCTGTCAGTACCAGGCGACGAATCAGGCCAGGCGCCTGCAGGGCCATGCTCTGTGCCACGCCACCGCCCATCGAGAAGCCGAGCAGATCGACCTGCTCGAGCTTCATGGCGCGGATGAAGGCGATGGCATCGCGCGCCATCTCGTCGATGTTGGCTGGCACCAAACCTTGCGATGCCCCCACTCCGCGATTGTCGAAGGCGATCACCTGGCGTTGCGCAGCGATACCGTCGATCAGCCTTGGATCCCAGTCATCGAGCGTAGCCATCAGGTGATGCAGAAAGACCACTGGCACAGTGGAGTCAGGCCCGAGTTGTCGATAAGCAAAAGCTGTCCCGTCGACATCGAGCATGCGGGTTGGGACATCCTTCCATTGCCAGGTAGCGCTCGGGCTGGGCGTCTTGGTTGTAGTGTGGAGTGAAGAGACAGCGGCTGAGGGTGCGATATCTGAGGTGTTGGGAGGCATCAATGAAATCTCCACGCGGATGGATTGCTCGTCGGCGAGCTGTTAGTATCAATTTGATACGGACAATACAGTCAACCTGAAAAGAAGTCACTATCAAAATAGTATGGACAGTGAAAAAGAATGCGATGACCCGTGCCCGATCGCACGAACCCTGGCTGTAGCGGGGGATGCCTGGAGCATATTGATCCTGCGGGACGCCCATGCTGGCCTCTCGCGCTTCGATCAATTGCGCAAGAGTCTGGGCATTGCCCCGACGATGCTGACGCGCCGGCTCGCGTCGCTGACTGAAGAGGGATTGCTGGAGAAGCGGCGCTACTCTGAGCATCCGCCGCGGGAGGAATATCTATTGACCGCGGCGGGGCGCGACTTCCTGCCGGTGTTGTTCATGATTGGCGCGTGGGGTCGGCAGCATCGCGGAGGCGGCAAGCTGACGCGTTTCCTCGATGCCGAAACCGGCACGGAAATTCAGGCGATCGCTGTGGACGAGGTCACGGGGGCCAAGATAGGCACTCGGCCCATGCGTATGGTCGCGCCTGGAGAAGGCTGATCAGTCAAGCCCGCAGATCGTCTGTGCCTTGGCGCTTGTTCAGGCCAGCGCCAGCGAGTTCTGCGGGTGTGATGGCGCGTGATCAGGCCAAGGCCGCCAGCGCACCCATCTTGCCGCGGCAATAGACCATTGGAGCCGGACTCTGCTCGGGGACGATCAGATTCTTCACCGCGCCGACCAGGATGGCGTGGTCACCGCCTTCATACTCGCGCCACAGCTCGCATTCGATGATCGCCGTGGCGCCTGGCAGCAACGGGTTGCCCAGTTCGCTCAAGCGCCACTCGATACCCTGCGCCTTGTCCTTGCCTTTCTTGGCGAAGGCGTAGGCCTCGTGCTGTTGTCCGGCAGAGAGCAGGTGAATGGCGAAACGCTTGTTGCGGATCAGCAGCGGGTAGGAATCGGAGCTGTAATTGGGGCAGAACAGCACCAGGGCCGGATCCAGCGACAGCGAACTGAAGGCGCTGGCAGTCAGGCCGGCAACCTGGCCGTCGTCGTCGAGGGTGGTGATGACGGTGACGCCAGAGGGAAAGGCGCCCATGACTTTCTTGTAGGTATCGGGGTGGATCATCGCAGTAGCCTCTGAATGAACTGCTGAGGTATTACGATAATATGGTATACCAAAGGTCTGGGCGCGCAAGCCCTTGCGACTATTGCCCTTGCCAGGCGTACCAGCGCTTGCTGATGGCCGCGCCGTTACGGCTCCAGTACTTGAAGTCGAGGGTGATCTGGCCCGCTGCATGAGCGCTCGGCAGCTCCGCCGCGAGCTGCGCCGGTATCAATGCCGCACTGCCCAGGTTAACCGGCGCATAGCCGCTGCGCATGGCGAAGTCGGCCTGGGCGGCCGCGCTGGTGGCATGACCCAGAAAGCGCTTGGCCGCTTCCTTGTTGCGCGTACCCCGGGGGATGACCAGGAAATCGCCCGTGACCAGGTTCTGCTGCCAATCGATGCCTACGCTCGCGCCCTCACGCTGCAGGGCGCTGATCCGGCCGTTCCAGAACATGCCCAGGCTGGCCTGCCCGGAGGTCAGCAACTGTTGCGATTGCTCGCCGCTGCCCCACCAGACGATCTGCGACTTGATGCTGTCGAGCTTCTTGAAGGCGCGGTCGAGATCCAGTGGGTAGAGTTTGTCGGCCGGCACGCCATCGGCCAGCAGGGCCATTTCCAGCACGCCCGGGCTTGGCCACTTGTACAGGGCACGCTTGCCAGGATGACGTTCGAGGTCGAACAGCGCCGCCCAGCCGGAGGGCGTTTCGCTGAGGGCCTGGGTGTTGTAGCCGAGGATGAAGGAGAAATAGAACGAGCCGACGCCATAGATGGTGACGAAGCGTGGATCGATCTGGCGCTGGGCGACCTGCTTCAGATCCAGGGGCTCGAGCAGCCCTTCACGGCCGGCGCGCAGGGCGAAGTCGGCCTCGACGTCGACCACGTCCCAGGTCACGTCACCGCTCTCGACCATCTTGCGAAAACTGTCGTAGTCGGTGGGGCCGGCCTGGATGACGCGAATGCCGGTCTCACGCTCGAAGGGGATGGCCCAGGCCTGTTCCTGCGCGGCCTGGGTGGAGCCGCCCCAACTGACGAAGGTCAGCGTCTGTTGCTCGGCCTGCGCCGACGTGAACTGGCAAGCGGCGATC
This sequence comes from Pseudomonas sp. C11, assembly GCF_034683865.1. Classification (NCBI taxonomy): domain Bacteria; kingdom Pseudomonadati; phylum Pseudomonadota; class Gammaproteobacteria; order Pseudomonadales; family Pseudomonadaceae; genus Pseudomonas; species Pseudomonas sp. C11. The sequence continues at coordinate 625,140 of NZ_JAWIIP010000001.1, read as the reverse complement.
AGCGCCCCCACTGCCAACAGCCTTTTGTGCATAGGACCCTCCTTGTTGGGTGCTGCGCTAGAACTACTGAGGCATGACTTATTGCATCGCTTGACCTGTTGCATTCATCGGATCGGTGCGGTGTTGCCGCGAGTCTCGGACAGGCTGAGCTAAGCCTTGCCAGATGCCCGTTTCAGCGGGGTGAAGTCAAGCGCGCATGTGCGCTTTGTGACGCCCCGCGTGTTTCCACAATATTGCCGTTGCAGTGGCCAACTCGGCGTCGACTCGAGGCTCGCCGCCGAGGGTCGTCGAGGTCTGGCTTCAGTGGCTGCCGGCGCCCTTGAGCAGATCGCTGTCGTTCCACTCGTGATAGACGCAGGTGTGTGCCGTCTGCCAGCGCACGCGCACGTCGCTGCCCGGTTGGTGAGTCGTGGCCGCAATGGACAAGGCTTTGAGGCTGAGGCGGCTGCCGCCAGCGGTGATCACGCTGCAGGTCAGGCTGTCGCCGAGAAAGACCATCTCTTCGACCTTTGCGGAGATCTCGTTGTAGCCGGCCGGTAGCGGCGTGGCGCTGGCCTGTTCGGCGGTCAGCAGTTGCGCCTGCTCGGGGCGGATCATCAGCAGCACTTCCTTGCCCGCGTGCTGCGCCGATTGCGCGGGCACCTGCAGCGGCCGCTGCTCGAACATCACCTGCTGGGCGTTGACGGCCGTGGCGCGGAGGAAGTTGGAGTTGCCCAGGAACGAGGCGACGAAAGCGTTCGGCGGTGCCTGGTAGAGGTCGGTGCCGGTGCCCAGGCCGACGATCTTGCCGTGGCTGAAGATGGCGATGCGCTGCGACAGGCGCATGGCTTCTTCCTGGTCATGAGTGACGTAGACGATGGTGATGCCCAGGCGCCGGTGCAGGTGGCGCAGTTCGTCCTGCAGATCCTCGCGCAGCTTCTTGTCGAGGGCGCCGAGTGGTTCGTCCATCAGCAGGATGCGCGGTTCGTAGACCAGTGCGCGGGCGATGGCCACGCGTTGCTGCTGACCACCGGAGAGTTGCGCAGGGCGACGGTGGGCGAAAGGTTCGAGCTGCACCAGCTTGAGCATGGCATCGACACGCTTTTCGATCTCGGCGGGTTTCTGCTTGCGGATGGTCAGCGGGAAGGCGATGTTGTCGCGCACGTTGAGGTGCGGGAACAACGAATAGCGCTGGAACACCATGCCGATATCGCGCTTGTGTGGCGGTACCTGCACCAGCGACTGGCCGTTGACCAGAATTTCCCCGGAGCTGGGCGTCTCGAAGCCGGCGAGCATGGCCAGGGTGGTGCTCTTGCCCGAGCCGCTGGAGCCGAGGAAGGTGAGGAACTCGCCGTCGCGGATGTCCAGGTTGATGTTGTCGACAGCGGCGAAGTTGCCGTAATGCTTGTTCAGGTTGCGCAGGCTGACCAGGGGCGCCTGTTCATCGGATGTTTTGAGTACCGCGCTCATCTCATGTACCTCGAATAATCAGGCGTTCGTTTCGCTGCGCCGACGCAGCAGCGCGGCGATCAGCATGATGGCGATGGACAGGCCGATGAGCAGGGTCGAGGCCACTGCAATGACCGGCGTCAGATCCTGGCGCAGGGTGGTCCACATCTTCACCGGCAGGGTCTGCAATTCCGGGCTGGCCATCATCACGCTCAGCACCACCTCGTCCCACGACACCAGGAAGGCGAACAGCGCGCCGGCGACGATGCCGGGGCGGATGGCCGGGAAGGTCACCTTGACGATGGCTTGCAGGCGCGAGGCGCCGCAGATCACCGCAGCATCCTCGATGGACTGGTCGAACAGCTTCAGCGAGTTGATGATCGAGATGATGGTGAACGGCAGCGCGACGATCACGTGGCTGACCACGAAAGCGAACAGCGTGCCGGTGTAGCCGAGCTTGAGAAACAGCGCGTACACGGCCACGGCGATGATCACCAGCGGCACGATCATCGGCAGGGTGAACAGCGCGTACAAGGCTTCGCGGCCGGGAAACTTGCCGCGTATCAGGGCGAAGGCGCAAGGCAGACCGAGGGCGACAGCGCAGACGGTGGTCAGCACGGCGACCTTGAGGCTGGTCAGGGCCGAGGCTATCCACTCCGGATTGGAGAAGAACTGGCCGTACCACTTCAGCGTCCAGCCCGGTGGCGGGAAGACCAGCCACTGCGAGGAGCCGAACGACAGCAGCACGATGAACACGATCGGCAGCAGCAGGAAGGCGGCGATCGCCCCGGTGGTCAGGTACAGGCCGGCACGCAGCCGACCGCCAATGGCATTGGGGGAGAGCAGCATGTTTACCTCGCGTTACTGGAGGCGACCGGCGATTCCGCCTGCAGCTTCATATAGACGTAGAACAGCAGCAGGGTAATGGCGATCAGCAGGGCTGCCGCCGCGCTGGCCAGGCCCCAGTTGAGGAAGGACTGCACCTGCTGGACGATGAACTCGGGCAGCATCATGTTCTGCGCGCCACCGAGCAGCGCCGGGGTGACGTAGTAGCCCAGGGACATGACGAACACCATCAGGCCGCCAGAGAACAGCCCCGGTCGGCACAGCGGCAGGAACACACGGAAGAAGGTGCTCCAGGGGCTGGCGCCGCAGATCGAGCCGGCCTGCAACACCATCGGGTCGATGGCGCTCATGGTCGCCTGCAGCGGCAGAACGATGAACGGGATCATGATGTAGCTCATGCCGATCACCACACCGGTCAGGTTATGCACCAGCTCCAGCGGTTCATCGATCAGGCCCAGCCACATCAGCGCCGAGTTGATTGCTCCCGAGCCCTGCAGCAGCACCAGCCAGGCGTAACTGCGGGCCAGCAGGCTGGTCCACATCGACAGCAGGACGATGCTCAGCAGCCAGCGGCCCCAGCCACGCGGGGCAAGGGTGATGGCCCAGGCCAGGGGAAAGCCCAGCAGCAGGCTGATCAACGTGACCAGACCCGCCACCGAGAAGGTGTTGAACAGCACCTTGGCGTAGGACGAATTGGCGAACAGGGTTTCGTAGTTGCCCAACCCGGGCGTCGGCTCCAGCACGCCACGCAGCAACAGCCCGATCAGTGGCGCCAGAAAGCACAGCGCCAGGAACAGCAAGGCAGGCAGCAGCGGGAGCGAACCCTTCCAGCGAGCCAGACGCGCCGGGCGGGGAGAGCCGCCGGCGGGTGACTGGGTCAACGGCACGGCGGCGATCTTCATTTCAGCAGCCACTCATTCCAGCGGGCGGCGATGTCATTGCCATGCTCGGCCCAGTAAGCGAAGTCCAGGGTGATCTGATCGGCTTCATGCGCGGTAGGCAGGCTGGGTGCCAACTCTTTGTCGAGCTGCGCGACCGAATCCAGGTTGACCGGTGCGTAGGCAGTGAGGTTGGCGAACTCGGCCTGACCTTCTGCACCACTGGCCATGGCCAGGAACTTCATGGCGGCATCCTTGTTCTTCGCGCCTTTGGGCACGACCAGGAAATCGGCCATGACCAGGTTCTGCTTCCAGCTCACGCCCACCGAGGCGCCTTCCTGTTCCAGGGCATGGATGCGCCCGTTCCAGAACTGGCCGAGGCTGACTTCGCCGGAGGCGAGCAGTTGTTGCGACTGCGCGCCGCCGCCCCACCAGACGATGTCTTTCTTGATGGTGTCGAGTTTCTTGAAGGCGCGATCGAGATCCAGCGGATAGAGCTTGTCGGCCGGTACGCCGTCAGCCAGCAGGGCCAGCTCCAGCACGCCGGGGCTCGGCCATTTGTACAGCGCACGCTTGCCCGGATAGGTCGCGGTGTCGAACAGCGCTGTCCAGTCCTGCGGTTTGCCCTTGCCGAGTTTTCGTTCGTTGTAGCCGAGTACGAAGGAGAAGAAGAAGGAGCCGACACCGTGGTCGGAGACGAAACGCGGGTCGATGCGATCGCGCTTGATGACGTTGAAGTCTAGGGGTTCGAGCAGGCCTTCGCGGGCGGCTCGCAGGGCGAAGTCCGCCTCCACGTCGACCACGTCCCACTGCACGTTGCCGCTTTCGACCATGGCTTTGAGTTTGCCGTAGTCGGTTGGGCCGTCCTGCAGCACCTTGATGCCGGTCTTTTCGCCGAATGGCACCGCCCAGGCGTCTTTCTGCGCATCCTGAGTGGTACCGCCCCAGCTGACGAAGCTCAGGCTATCGGCGGCGCTTGCGGTGGCGGCTGCCGCGCCCATGAGCGTGGCGATCAGCGTTGCCGCTATGGTTTTCTTGAACACCATCTTGCTTGCCCTCGTTGTTGTGTTTTTACGCAAGCGGGCGATTGTTCACGCCCGCCTTCAGGGAGCAGTGACCCCATTCGGGGTGTGTTAAGTCTGGCCGTGATCGAGGGCTTGTTGGGATTGTCCTGATGCGCTCGTTCGATTGCTCGGCCTACGGAATATCATATTATGGTATTCCAAGATTTATGCAAGCCGCCTTGGCCGTGTCCAGGCCTCATCTCTCACGGAATTTCCTCCGCATCCGCTTAAGTTATTAATCGATAAGCCGATTCAGACCATTGGTGAATATCGGTTTACCGTTCCTCTTCCTGCTTTCTCTGCCTAGGAGCTCATCATGAGCTGGCTCGACAACACTAAACTGGCGACCAAACTGCTTTCTGCCTTCATTCTTTCGGCCCTTATCACGCTGATCATCGGTGCCTTGGGTGGCAATGGCATCGGCCAGCTATCGAACGCGTTACAGTCGGTATTCGCCAATAACCTCGTGTCGGTGGCAAAGGTCAACAACGTCAACTCTGCGCTGCTGGCGCAGCAGCGCGATCTCTATCGCTTGCTCAGCTTGACGGTAGCGCAGGAGCCGCAAGCCGCTCGCCAGGAGGTCATCGACAGCCTGCAGGAAAACGCTCGGACAGCGGCGAAGAACTTCGCCGAATATCGGCAAACGCTGCTGGCGGATGACGAGCGTATCGCGGGTGACCAGATGGAGCGTGACTGGCCCGCCTACAACGCAACGGTAGCCCGCATGCTGCAACTGCTGTCGCAGGGGCAGACCAACGAGGCCAGCGCACTCATCAATGGTGAACAGCGCCAGCAATTCGCGGCACTGCGTGAGAAGTTGACCACCATCATCGACTCCAACAATCGCCAGGCGTCAGAAGGGGCTGAGAACGCCAAGGAACTGGAGAGCTCGGCCAAGCTGATGCTCTATGGCGGCGTCGCGCTTGCCTTCTTGCTGGCCATCGCGCTGGGGCTGCTGATCACGCGCAGCATCAGTGCGCCCATTGCTGCTGCGGTGGTCAGCGCCCAGCGCGTGGCGGAAGGCGATCTTACGGTGCAGATCGACAGCACTCGCCAGGATGAGGCCGGTCAACTGTTGCGTGCCCTGGGCAGCATGCAGGCTAGCCTGCGCCGCACTCTGCAGGAGATCGCCGGGGCATCCGACCAACTGGCCTCGGCGGCCGAAGAGTTGAGCGCGGTGACCGACGAAAGCACGCGTGGCCTGGTGCGTCAGAATGACGAGATTCAGCAGGCGGCCACCGCCGTCAACGAGATGACCGCTGCGGTGGAGGAGGTCGCGCGCAACGCCGTCTCCACCTCTGAAGCCTCGCGCAGTGCCAACCAGGAGGCTGAGGGTGGGCGTGAAGGCGCACGTGAAGCGGTGCAGGCCATCAACGGCATGGTGGTCGAGTTGGGTGCGTCCACTTCGACCGTGCAGACCCTGGCCGAGCAGGTGCGCAATATCGGCAACGTGGTCGACGTGATCCGAGGCATCGCCGAGCAGACCAACCTGCTGGCGCTCAATGCGGCCATCGAAGCGGCGCGTGCCGGCGAGCAGGGCCGTGGTTTCGCCGTGGTGGCCGATGAGGTTCGCGCGCTGGCTGCGCGCACGCAGACCTCCACCGGTGAAATCGAATCGATCATCGGTACCGTGCAGAACACCGCCGAGCAGGCCGTGCGTTCCATGGGCAAGAGCCAGGATGTGGCACAGAGCACCCAGAGCCTGGCGCAGCAGGCCGGTGAGGCGCTGGAGCGCATTGCTCAGGCCGTCGCCGGGATCAACGAGCGCAATCTGGTGATCGCCAGCGCCGCCGAAGAGCAGGCCCAGGTGGCCCGCGAAGTGGATCGCAATCTGGTGAACATCCAGGAGCTGTCGACCCAGACTGCAGCAGGTGCCAACCAGACCAGCGCGTCCAGCCAGGATCTGTCGCGCCTGGCTGTGTCGTTCAATCAGATGGTGGCACGCTTCAAGCTGTAACCGCTGGCTCGAAAGGTAAGCTTTCGACGACCTCCAGGTCATAGCCGGTTAGGCCCGCATACTTCAGCGGTGGGCCCATGTGACGCAACTTGCCGACGCCCAGATCCTGCAGGATCTGGGCGCCGGTACCCACTTCCGAATAGATGCGCGACTGTGTGCGGCTGAACGGGCGCTGCGGTTGAGTCAGTTGCGGTACGCGTTCGAGCAGGGCTTGCGACGATTCGTTGTTGGCCAGCACCACCACCACGCCATGCCCGGTTTCCGCCACTTTCTGCAGGGCCGCCCAGAGCGTCCAGTTCTGCGGGCCGGTGTATTCGGCGCCGACCAGATCACGCAGCGGATCGATCACGTGCACGCGTACCAGCGTCGCCTCATCGTGACGGATGTCGCCCATCACCATGGCCATGTGCACGCCGCCGGCGATGCGATCTTCATAGGTCACCAGGCGGAAGGTGCCGTGAACGGTGGGCAGCTCGCGTTCACCGATACGCACCACGGTGTGTTCATTGCTCAGGCGGTAATGGATGAGGTCGGCGATGGTGCCGATCTTGATGCCGTGTTGACGGGCGAACACTTCCAGATCCGGGCGGCGCGCCATGCTGCCGTCTTCGTTCATCACCTCGACGATCACCGAGGCCGGCGTCAGCCCAGCCAGGCGGGCCAGGTCGCAGCCGGCTTCGGTGTGTCCGGCGCGGGTCAACACGCCGCCGTCGCGGGCGCGCAACGGGAAGATGTGCCCAGGCTGCACCAGATCCTCGGCCACGGCGTTCGGCGCCACGGCGGTCAGCACCGTATGGCAGCGGTCGGCGGCGGAAATGCCGGTGGTCACGCCCTGGGCGGCCTCGATGGAAATGGTGAACGCGGTGCTGAAGGCGCTGCCATTGGCCGGCACCATCTGCTCCAGGCCCAGACGCTGGCAATGTTCTTCGGTCAGGGTCAGGCAGATCAGGCCGCGCGCCTCGCGGGCCATGAAGTTGATCGCGGCCGGGGTGCACTTCTCTGCAGCCAGCAGCAGGTCGCCCTCGTTCTCGCGATCCTCGTCATCGACCAGCAGCACCATCTTGCCCTGGCGGTAGTCTTCGATGATTTCTTCGATGGAGTTGAATGACATGAGGCGGCACCTGGGTTGTCTCGGGAGGATGGATTCATGGTATACCATAATACCTATAAAACCACCCTCTACCGGAGTCAGCATGAAGGCCTACTGGATCGCCCACGTCGATGTCACCGACCCGCAGCAATACAGCGAATACACCCGCCGCGCGCCCGCCGCGTTCAGCCTGCATGGTGGGCGTTTCCTGGCTCGCGGTGGCCGCTCGCAGGCCATGGAGGGGCGGTCGACACCGCAGCGCAGCGTGGTGATCGAGTTCGACTCCTACGAGCAGGCGCTGGCCTGCTACAACTCGGCCGAATACCAGGACGCTTGTGTGCATCGCCAGGGGGTGGCGAAGGCGGAAGTTATCATCGTCGAGGGCGTCGAGGCGTGATGCCGAGCGCTTGGGCGACGTAGCCCGGATGTAATCCGGGATGCTCCACAGAGGGCGCGTCCCCCGGATTGCATCCGGGGCGGGGGCGGCACTCAGCGCATAAAATGCACTTTGCCGGTGTCGTCGTTGCCCATATAGATGCCGTACACGCCGGCCTGGCGTTCCTCGATATAGCGCTCGAGGATCTGCCGGATGGCCGGGTAGTAGATCGCGTCCCAGGGGATTTCCTCGGGGGCGAAGAAGCGGTAGTCGAGGGTTTCCGGGCCATGCTGGCCGGTGATCTCCAGCGCGCAGGCGCGGAAGATGATGTACACCTCGCTGATGCGCGGCACGCTGAAGATGGAGTAGGGCGAGAGGATTTCGGCGCGTACCCCGGTTTCTTCCCAGACTTCGCGCAGCGCGGCCTGTTCGGTGGTCTCGCCGTTTTCCATGAAGCCGGCCGGCAGCGTCCAGGTGCCAACACGTGGCGGGATGCCGCGTTGGCACAGCAGGTAGCGGCCCTCGCGCTCGATGATGCAGCCGGCGATGACCTTGGGGTTCTCGTAGTGGATATAGCCGCAGGCGCCGCACATCAGGCGTTCATGGGTGTCGCCGTCGGGCAGTCGGCGGCTGAGATCGCCCGAGCCGCACTGCGGGCAGAAGCGCGGAGCGGGCATGGCATCAGCGTCCGATACGGGGCTCTTGCTGGGCGATAGGGATGACGAAGTCGCGCATCTCCCCGGTTTCGTCCTGCTTGGACTTAAGGTAGTCCAGCGCCACCTTGGCGGCTGCCCGGACGTGATCCACCGAGGCCTGGTGCGCGGCCAGCGGATCGCCGCTCTTGATCGCCTCGACGATGCGCTCCATTTCCTGGTTGCTGGTGCCACGGCGGTTGGTCTGCGACACCGAGGTGGCGCGCAGGTAGCTGATACGAGCCTGCAGTTGGCGCAGCTGGGTGGCGGCGATCTGGTTGCCGGAGCCTTCGAGCAGCACGTCGTAGAAGCCTTGAACCGACTCCAACACGGCCTGCAGGTCGCCGCTCTCCAGCGTCTTGCGGTTCTCCTCCAGAGCCTTTTCCAGGGCGCGAATGTCCTTGGGCTTGGCGTTGAGGGTGAACAGCTGGACGATCAGGCCTTCCAGTACGCAGCGCAGCTCGTAGATATCGCGGGCGTCTTCCAGGGTGATGATGGCCACGCGTGGGCCCTTGGCACCGGCGAACTCCACCAGGCCTTCGGATTCCAGATGGCGCAGCGCCTCGCGTACCGAGGTGCGGCTGACCCCGAGGCGATCGCAGAGGTCACGCTCGACCAGGCGATCGCCCGGCAGGAGCTGGAAATTCATGATGGCGCTGCGCAACTTGTCCAGCACGATTTCGCGCAGGGTGACCGGGTTGCGATTGACCTTGAAGCTGTCGTCGAGTGGCAGGCGTTTCATGGGGTCCGCTCTTGTGAGGCTATCCGTAGAAAAACAACGAAGGAGCACCCTTGGGGCATCTCTAAAAACTATCTGCGTTGCCATCGCTGCGTTAAAAACAGGCTCAAAATGCTCATTTACAACACGTAAAGTCGAACGCGACTCCGAGCGTTTTTCGCCTGTTTTTGCGGGGCCGCCATCGGTATTGCGCTGGCTGCCTCGATTACGTTTTTAGAGGTGCCCCGTGGGCGCTCCTTCATCAGTCTTGCTGGCCCTGCTCCGCGTCTGCTTCGGCGAAGGCTTCCCGAGCGAGGCGGAAGCTGTCTACCGCTGCCGGTACGCCGCAATAGATGCCGACCTGCAGCAGGATCTCGCGGATCTGCTCACGGCTCAGGCCGTTACGCAGGGCGCCGCGAACGTGCAGCTTCAGTTCATGCGGGCGGTTGAGGGCCGAAATCATGGCCAAGTTTATCATGCTGCGCTCTTTCAGCGACAAACCCTCGCGGCCCCAGACGTGGCCCCAGCAGTACTCGGTGACCAGTTCCTGCAGTGGGCGGTTGAAGTCGTCGGCGTTCTCGATGGATTTGTTGACGTAGGCCTCGCCCAGCACCTGAGTGCGAATGGCCAGGCCCTTTTCGTACTTTTCGTTGCTCATCTGCTCATCCTTCTGTGGTTACAGGCCGCCCATCAGGGTGTATTTGATCTCCAGATAATCGTCGATGCCGTACTTCGAGCCTTCGCGACCCAGGCCGGACGACTTGACGCCACCGAAGGGGGCGACCTCGGTGGAGATCAGCCCTTCGTTGATGCCGACCATGCCATATTCCAGCGCCTCGCTCATGCGCCAGGCACGGCCCAGGTCACGGGTGTAGCAGTAGGCGGCGAGGCCGTACTCGGTGTCATTGGCCATGCGCACCGCTTGCGCTTCATCGCCGAAGCGGAAGATTGCCGCCAGTGGGCCAAAGGTTTCGTCGCGGGCGACCTTCATCTGCTCGGTCACCTCGGCCAGCACCGTGGGCTGGAAGAAGCCGTGGCCCAGCGGGTGGCGTTCGCCGCCCAGCACCAGGCGTGCGCCTTTGCTCAGCGCGTCGTGCACGTGATCCTCGACCTTCTGCACGGCGCGTTCGTTGATCAGAGGGCCGAGCTTGACGCCCTCGCTGAAGCCATCACCAACGCCGAGTTCGGCGACCCGTTCGGCCAGACGCGCGACGAAGGCATCGTGGATGCCGGCCTGCACCAGGAAGCGATTGACGCACACGCAGGTCTGGCCGTTGTTGCGGTACTTGGCGACCAGCGCGCCGTCCACGGCCTTTTCCAGGTCGGCATCGTCGAAGACGATGAAAGGCGCATTGCCGCCCAGTTCCAGCGACACCTTCTTCAGCGTGTTGGCCGACTGCGCCATCAACAACTTGCCGATGGGCGTCGAGCCGGTGAAGGAGAGCTTGCGCACCTGTGGGCTGCTGGTCAGCTCGCCGCCGATGGCTACGGCATCGCCGGTGATCACGTTGAGTACGCCAGCGGGAATCCCCGCCTGTTCCGCCAGGGCGGCCAGGGCCAGGGCGCTGAAGGGGGTTTCCGGTGCCGGTTTGACGATGCAGGTGCAGCCGGCGGCCAAGGCCGGGCCGACCTTGCGGGTGATCATCGCTGCCGGGAAGTTCCACGGCGTGATGGCCGCGACCACGCCGATTGGCTCCTTGTTCACGACGATGCGCGCATCGCTCTTGTGGCTGGGGATGGTGTCGCCGTAGATGCGCTTGGCTTCCTCGGCGAACCATTCGATGAAGCTGGCGGCATAGAGAATCTCGCCCTTGGCTTCCGCCAGTGGCTTGCCCTGTTCCAAAGTGAGGATTTCTGCGAGCGCATCGCTGTGCTCGATGATCAGCGCGTACCAGCGCTTGAGCAGGTTGCTGCGCTCCTTTGCGGTCAGTGCGCGCCAGGCCGGCCAGGCGCGGTTGGCGGCAGCGATGGCCTGCTGCGTCTCGGCCGCGCCCATGTGCGGCACGCTGCCGATCTGGCGGCCGTTGGCCGGGTTGAAGATGGCGCTGGTCGAGCCGTCCTGGGCGTCGAGCCAGTGTCCGTCGATGAAAGCCTGCTGGCGAAACAGAGAGGTCATGGGGGGCTCCGTTGCAAACTGGCTCCCTGGGAGCCAGAGCGGATGGGAACAGGTGGCCTGCCACGTTCGCCTGCTGACGAGGCGAGCGGGCTGGCCACTGCCGCGACGCCTTGAGGGCACCGCGTGCGGAATAAAAAAGGCCGCTACCGAGGGGGTAATGGCGCGGCCAAAAGAGAATCAGGCGAGCTGGGGCAGGGCGCCGAGCTTGCCGCGGTGGTAGAGCATGGGCGTGACTTCCTGCTCGGGTAGGATCAGGTTCTTCACCGCGCCGACGATGATGGCGTGGTCGCCGCCGTCGTATTCACGCCACAGTTCGCATTCGATGATGGCGGTGGCCTTGCTCAGCAGCGGGTTACCCAGCTCGCTCAGGTGCCATTCGATGCCTTTGGCCTTGTCCTTGCCCTTACCGGCGAAAGCGTAGGCTTCGGCCTGCTGGTCGGCACCGAGCAGGTGAATGGCGAAGCGCTTGCTGTCACGCAGGATCGGGTAGGTGTCGGAGGCGTAGTTGGGGCAGAACAGCACCAGCGCCGGGTCGATGGACAGCGCGCTGAAGGCGCTGGCGGTGATGCCGACGATGCCGCCTTCGCTGTCCAGGGTGGTCACCACGGTGACGCCGGACGGGAAGGAGCCCATCACTTCTTTATAGATGCCGGGTTCGATCATCTTTGCAGTCTCCTAGCGCATCACGAAGGGATCAGGCATGGGCGCCTGCGAGAGGTTGATCCACACCGTTTTCAGTTCGGTGTAGGCCAGCACCGAGTCGATGCCGCTCTCGCGGCCGTAGCCGCTGTTGTTGAAACCGCCGATCGGCGCCATGGCCGATACCGCGCGGTAGGTGTTGACCCAGATGATGCCGGAGCGAATGCCTTTGGCCAGGCGATGGGCGCGGCCCAGGTCGCGTGTCCAGATGCCGGCGGCCAGGCCGAATTGCGAGTCGTTAGCCATGGCCAGCGCTTCGGCTTCGTCCTTGAAGCGGATCACCGAGGCCACCGGGCCAAAGACCTCTTCCTGCATGATCTTCATCGAGTGGCGGTCGCACTCGAACAGGGTCGGCTCGTAGTACCAGCCCTTGGCGTCGATGGCGGGGCGCTTGCCACCCAGGCGCAGGCGGGCGCCTTCGGCGATGGCATCGGCCACCAGGCCTTCGACCACGGCCAGTTGTTGCGCAGTGGCCATGGGGCCCATTTCGCTGGCGTCGTCCTGCGGGTTGCCGATGCGGATGCGCTGGGCGCGTTCGATCAGGCGCTCGACGAATTCGTCGTAGATATCGTCCTGCACCAGCAGGCGCGAACCGGCTACGCAGCTCTGTCCGGAGGCGGCATAAATGCCAGCCACGGCGCCGTTGATGGCGCTGTCCAGATCCGCGTCGGCGAAGATGATGTTGGGCGACTTGCCGCCCAGTTCCAGCGACAGCTTGGCGAAGTTCTCCGCACTGCTGCGCACCACATGACGTGCGGTGGCGGCGCCGCCGGTGAAGGCAATCTTGCGCACCAGCGGATGGCGGGTCAGCGCCGCGCCGGTGCTTGGGCCATAGCCGGTGACCACGTTGACCACGCCTGCCGGGAAGCCGGCTTCGAGAGCGAGACGGGCCAGTTCGAGAATGGTCGCCGAGGCGTGTTCGGACGGCTTGAGCACGATGGTGTTGCCGGCCGCCAGCGCCGGAGCCAGCTTGATGGCGGTCAGGTACAGCGGGCTGTTCCAGGGAATGATGCCGGCCACCACGCCGAGCGGCTCGTGGGTGGTGTAGGCGAACATGTCCGGCTTGTCGAGGGGCAGGGTGCCGCCCTCGAGTTTGTCGGCCAGGCCGGCGGTGTAGTGGAAGAACTCCGGCAGGTAGCCGACCTGGCCGCGGGTTTCGCGGATCAGCTTGCCGTTGTCGCGGCTTTCCAGTTGCGCCAGCTGTTCCTTGTTCTCGGCGATCAGGTCGCCCAGGCGGCGCAGCAGCTTGCCGCGCGCGGTGGCACTGAGCGCGCGCCAGGCCGGATTGTCGAAGGCCGTCTGGGCGGCCTGCACGGCGCGGTCGACGTCGCGTTCATCGGCGTCGGGCAGTTCGGCCCAGGGCTCGGCCAGAGCCGGGTTGAGGCTCTGGAAGGTCTTGCCGGAGAGCGCATCGAGCCATTGGCCGTCGATGCACATCTGGAAGCGTGCGAGTGTCATGCAACGATCCCCTTGTTCTGATTCTGGAAGCTCTGCACCTGCTGCAGGAAGCCCAGCAGCGTCTGGTTGACCAGGCGCGGCGACTCCACCGGCATCATGTGCCGTTGCTCATCGAGTATGGCGACCTGGGCGCCCGGAATGCGTGCGGCCAGTTGGCGAGCCATGTCCGGCGTGGAGCCGGGATCCAGCTCGCCGGTGGCGACCAGCGTCGGCGCCTGGATGCTGCTCAGGTCGTCGACACGATACATGTCCTGGGTGGCGAACAGCTCATAGGTGGTTAGGTAACCCTGCGGGTCATTGCTCGCCAGGGTCTGCCGGATCGCCGCCATCTGCGCCGGGTTGGCGGCCTGGTACTCACGGCTGAACCAGCGCGACAGCGCCGCTTCGGCATTGGCATCCGGGCCATGCTCGGCGGCCTGGCGCGTACGCTCGATCACGCCGGCGCGCTGTTCGGTGCTGCGGTTGAACACGCTGTTGAGGATCACCAGGCTGTCGAGCCGCTCCGGATGGTGCAGGGCGAAAGCCCGCGCCACCAGGCCGCCCATGGAGAAGCCGATGACGCTGGCGCGTGCCAGGCCGAGATGGTCGAGCAGGTCGCGTAGTTGCGCGGCATAGCCCTCCAGGGTGGTGCCGGGCGCCGGCCTTGGGCTGGCGCCATGGCCGAGCATGTCGTAGGCAATGACCTGGAAGTGCGGGGCCAGGCCGACGATCTGACCGCCCCACATTTCCTTGTTCAGGCCGACACCATGGATCAGCACCACGGGCTGACCCTGACCCGTAGCCAGGTAGCTGGTGCCGTTCGGTGTGTGTTCAGCGGTGAGCCGAATCATGGAGTGCTCCTGCACGTTCGCGAGTTACTGGGCGTTGGCTTTTTCAGCAGCCAGTTCTTCCAGGTCGATGTAGCGGTTGCCGATGCGCGGGTGCAGGCGACCGCCGTCGGCAGCGCCGAGGACGACGATGATTTCGTCGGCGCGCGGGGCGTCTTCGATCTGCATTTCCAGGGTGATGTAGTGCGAACGCAGACCTTCGTCGTCCTTGTGCATCATCGGGATCTGGATCGAGGTACCGGGGCCGCCACGCTTGTTGGTGAAGCTCAGGTAGCTCTTGGCGTTGACGGCCTGGCGGTAGTGGTTGCCGAAGCGCAGGGTGTGGATCACCGCCGAGGCGTGCTCGATTTCGCCCTCGGCACCGACCACGGCGGCCTTGCCATAGGCTTCGATCTTCTCGGCGCCGCCGATCGCGGCAGTCAGACGCTCGACCATCAGCGAGCCGAGGTCGGAGCAGTTGGCCTTGATTTCCGGCTTGAGGTCTTCGACGAAGCCGCGGCCCAGCCAGGGGTTCTTGATCACGACAGCCAGGCCCACCATGGTCACCGGCCTGTCGGTGGCCTTGCCGCCTTCGATGCGGGTTTCTTCGGTGTAGGTGACGATCTTGCGAATTTCGAAACTCATGGGGCAATCACTCCGGGCAGGGGGTAAAGGCGGTTTGTCGTCTCATGGTATACCATAATACGGAATGCGCAAGTCTCGCTTTGCAGGCGCCGGATCATGCGCACCAGAGCGGTGCAAAAGGGCATTGAAAATAGCTCTTGGTTGATGGTATACCATAATACGTGCAATGGCGGATCACCTGAGTTCGGCTCAGAACGTTGGATGCAAGGCGTTTCCCGTGCAGGATCGAAGGATGTCTCCGTGATGCTGCGGACGTCCTGATGCCGGGCGGCTCGTCATTGCCACGCTGCTTTGGTTCACAACAAAAATAAGGAGACGCCTGTGCGCGAACATCCCACCCTCAACCGCGAACGCTGGTTCGCGGGAGTCAATCCGACGATGGCGATTGCCTCGATCGCGATGGTTCTGCTCTTCCTGCTATTCACCCTGAGCAATGCCGAGCTGGCGAACGGCATCTACACCGGCATCAAGGCCTGGATCGAGCATTCGCTCGGCTGGTACTACGTGGCGGTGGTGAGCCTGGTGCTGTTCTTCACCTTCTGGGTGGGGCTCAGCCGCTTCGGTGATCTGCGCCTCGGCGCCGATCACGAACGTCCCGAGTTCAGCAATTTCTCCTGGTTCGCCATGCTGTTCAGTGCGGCGGTCGGTACCGGCCTACTGTTCTGGAGCATCGCCGAGCCGCTGATGCACATGCAGGGCAACCCCTTCATGGAAATGGCCGGGGTCAAGGCCGGTACGCCCGAGGCCGGGCAGATCGCCCTGCGCATCACCCTGTTCCACTGGGGGCTGCATGGCTGGTGCATCTATATCCTGGTGGGGCTGGTGCTGGCCTATTTCACCTACCGGCGCAACCTGCCGCTGACCATTCGCTCGGCGCTCTATCCGTTGCTGGGCGAGCGCATCCATGGCCCGATCGGCCATGCAGTCGACCTGCTGGCCATCTTCAGCACGCTGTTCGGTACCGCGACCACCATGGGCCTTGGCGTGTCACAGATGAATGCGGGGCTGAACTACATGTTCGGCTGGGAGATTTCCACCACCAACCAGTTGCTGCTGATCGCCGGTACTTCGGTGGTCGCCACGCTGTCGGCGGTTTCCGGCGTGCGTCGTGGCATTCTCTGGCTCAGCGAATGGAATATCCGCCTGAGCAGCATTCTCTTCCTGTTCCTGCTGCTGGCGGGCCCGACCGTGTTCCTGCTGGGGCTGTACGCCTCGAGTATCGGTGACTACCTGGCGCACTTCGTACCGATGGGGCTGTGGACCGATCCGGATCCCGAGCGTCAGTGGCAAGGCTGGTGGACCATCTTCTATTGGGGCTGGTGGCTGTCCTGGGGCCCGTTCGTCGGTATGTTCATCGCGCGCATCTCGCGCGGTCGCACGGTGCGTCAGGTGGTGCTGGGCGGCATGCTGTCCTCGACCCTCGGAGCCTTCCTGTGGATCGTGATCATGGGCGGTACTGGCGTGCACCTGCAGCTCAGCGGTGTGGATCTGTCCAGCGTCGCCAACAGCGACCTGACCATGGTGCTGTACAAGACCATCGAAGGCCTCGGCGTGGAGTGGGCGACCCTGCCCATGGCTGGCCTGGCGACGCTGATGATCGTCAGCTGGTTCGTCACTTCGGCCGACTCCGCCACGCTGGTGATCTGCACCATCCTGTCGATGGGCGATCAGAATCCGCCGCAGCGTTACCGCGTGATCTGGGGCCTGGGCCTGGGTGCGCTGGCTGGCACGTTGTTGCTGGCCGGTGGTCTGCAGGGGCTGCAGGCCGCCACCATCGCCGCGGCGCTGCCGTTCTCGGTGATCCTGCTGCTGATCTGCTATTGCCTGGTCAAGGCGCTGTATCAGGAAGAAGCCGAGAGGCTGGGTGGGCGGGCGCCTGCCATGCCGCTGCGCAATTCCTGATTGCCTGAGCCCTAAACGAAAACGCCCGATGCCAATGGCATCGGGCGTTTTTCATTGCATGGGCGTCAGGCTGTGCGGTAACTCAGCACGCTGTCCTGTTCCTTGAGTGTCTTGCGCAGGTCTGCGGGGATATTGCCAGCCCGCACGGCCAGTTCCAGGCGGATCTCTTCCAGGCTCTGGGCAAAGGCATCCTGATTGTCGAGCTGCGGTTTGGCCAATACGCGGCTGTAGACGGTGCTGTCGCTCTCGTCGAGCAGGGCGAGGATGATGCTGCCATCCGGCCGTGGCGAGCTGAAGTTGGCGCGCAGCGGGTTGAACAGATGGTCGACGAGTTGCTGGTTGCTGAGTTCCATATCTGACTCCATCCTGAGGTTGGCTTCCTTCGACCTCAAAATGACGGCTTGGTTCAAGCCGTGAGCGATTGACGCGTACGCTCGATCACCTGTTGCAGCGAATCGTCGTTGTACTGGCCTGGGTAAAGACGCTGGCTGTACTGAGCGATACCGGTCTTGTCGACCAGCGTGAAGCTGAAGCTGCCCTTGCGCGAAGCCAGGATACGGCAGTCGAACGGGGCGAAGGCGTGGGTCAGGGTGCTGATGGCTTTCTGGATCTGATGTTGAGTAGTCATTTTTCTAGGTATTTCCTTTAACGCAATTGCGCATCGGTGCGCGTGGTGTTGCTCCGTGAGGTCGGCCGAAAAGCGGCCTTAGCAAGTAGACCAGTAGGAGCTTTATTAGCACGATAAAGTTCCATTGTTACGGTTCTTCGACGTGGTCGGTACGGCGGAGGCAGGCAGAAAGACAGCGCCATGAATGAATTGAGGCGAGTCGGCCTGAACAGTCAGCAGATGGGATCGGGGAGGGCGGCAGCGCAGGGAGGCGCTAGACGTTGAACCGTGAAACCAGCGGGGAGGCGCGAAGGCCTTGATGACTTGCAGCTTTGTACGAACGGCGCAGATCATAGGCGCTTGTTCAAGAAATAACCAGCGTTATTTTCGCCTCTGCAACACATCCATGCCTGGCGTGCCGCTGGCGGATGCAATTTGCCGGTTGCTCCGCTAGCATTAGCCCACTTTTGCTTTCCCTATATGACGGTTTTCCATGAGTTATCAGGTTCTTGCACGTAAATGGCGTCCGCGCTCGTTCCGCGAAATGGTCGGCCAGACCCATGTGCTCAAAGCCCTGATCAATGCCCTGGACAGCCAGCGTCTGCACCACGCCTATCTGTTCACAGGCACGCGTGGGGTGGGCAAGACCACCATCGCGCGGATCATCGCCAAGTGCCTGAACTGCGAAACCGGCATCAGTTCTACGCCTTGCGGCACCTGCTCGGTATGCCGGGAGATCGATGAAGGGCGCTTCGTCGACCTGATCGAAGTCGATGCCGCCAGCCGCACCAAGGTCGAAGACACCCGCGAACTGCTCGACAACGTGCAGTACTCGCCGAGCCGTGGGCGCTTCAAGGTCTACTTGATCGACGAAGTGCACATGCTCTCCACCAGCTCCTTCAACGCGCTGTTGAAGACGCTGGAAGAGCCGCCACCCCACGTCAAATTCCTCCTGGCCACCACCGATCCGCAGAAGTTGCCGGTCACCGTGCTGTCGCGCTGCCTGCAGTTCTCCCTGAAGAACATGCCGCCGGAGCGCGTTGTCGAGCACCTGACCCATGTGCTGACTGCCGAGAATGTGCCGTTCGAGGACGATGCCCTGTGGCTGCTCGGCCGCGCTGCCGATGGTTCGATGCGCGACGCCATGAGCCTGACCGACCAGGCCATTGCCTTCGGTGAAGGCAAGGTGCTGGCGGCTGACGTGCGCGCCATGCTCGGCACCCTCGATCACGGCCAGGTTTACGGCGTACTGCATGCGTTGATCGAAGGCGATGCGCGCGCCCTGATCGAGGCGGTTCGGCACCTGGCCGAGCAGGGGCCGGACTGGAATGGCGTGCTGGCGGAAATGCTCAACGTCCTGCACCGCGTGGCCATCGCCCAGGCGCTGCCGGATGCCGTGGACAACGGCCAGGGTGACCGCGAGCGGGTTCTGCAACTGGCCCAGGCACTGCCGGCCGAAGACGTGCAGTTCTATTACCAGATGGGCCTGATCGGCCGCCGCGACCTGCCGTTGGCGCCGGATCCACGCAGTGGCTTCGAGATGGTGTTGCTGCGTATGCTGGCCTTCCGTCCGGCGGGAGCCGATGATGCGCCGAGGGTCACGCTAAAGCCCTTGGGGATCAGCCAGGCCACTGCTGATTCCCAGTCCAACCCAGTGGCCGGTGCCGCCGTAGTGGCACCGGCTGTCGTTGCGCCGGCTGCGCCTGTCGTCACCGCACCTGCGCCCGAACCGGTCGTGCCGGCAGAAGCGCCCGTTGCAGCGCCGCAAGCCGTTGCATCGGCCGAATCGGTTGCCCCGACAATCGCTGCTGAGCCTGAGCCTGAGCCTGAGCCTGAGCCTGAGCCTGAGCCTGAGCCTGAGCCTGAGCCTGAGCCTGAGCCTGAGCCGGTTGCCGTGGCGGAAGTGGCTGCACCTGTCGATCTGCCTTGGGAGCCAGTGCCTGCAGCCGTGCCCCAGGTCGAGGCGCCCGTCGTGGCTGAATCAGAACCGGCCCCGCGCGTGGCGCCGGCGCCTGTGGTGGAGGCTGCGCCCGTTGCCGAGGCAGTCGCTCCCCAGGAGGGCCTGGCCCTCGTCGACGACGAAGAGCCGCCACCCGGTGACTACGATTACGTCGAGGTGGACAACGGCGCACTGGACTACGACTTCGATCTGCCGAGCGAAGCCGAGGCTGAGATCGAGCCCGAGCCGCTGCCTGCCGTCGCGCCGGCGACCGGCCTGGCTGCAGAATGGCTGGCGCTGTTCCCGCTGCTCGGTCTGGGTGGCATGACCGGCAGCATCGCCGCCAACTGCACACTGATCGAAGCCAATGGCGACGACTGGCTGCTGCACCTGGATCCGGCGCATAGCGCGTTGTTCAACCCGACCCAGCAACGCCGTCTCAACGACGCCCTGAACCAGCAGCAGGGGCGCAGCATCAAACTGCGCATCGAGCTGCGCAAACCCGAACAGGAAACCCCGGCGCAAGCGGCCGCGCGCAAGCGTGCAGAGCGACAGCGCAGCGCCGAGGCCTCGATCCATGCCGATCCGCTGGTGCAGCAGATGATCCAGCAATTCGCCGCCAAGGTGCGCGACGGCAGCATCGAACCGATCGACACCCCCAGTTAAACCCCGAACACCGAGGATACCGACATGATGAAAGGTGGCATGGCAGGCCTGATGAAGCAGGCCCAGCAGATGCAGGAAAAGATGCAGAAGATGCAGGAAGAACTGGCCAATGCCGAAGTCACCGGCCAGTCCGGCGCCGGCCTGGTCAGTGTGGTGATGACCGGTCGTCACGACGTCAAGCGCATCACTCTTGATGACAGCCTGATGCAGGAGGACAAGGAAGTGCTCGAAGACCTGATTGCCGCCGCCGTCAACGACGCCGTGCGCAAGGTCGAGCAGAACAGCCAGGAGAAAATGTCCGGCATGACCGCGGGCATGCAACTGCCCCCCGGCTTCAAAATGCCTTTCTGACAGGCCACGTGGCGTCCAGTCGACGCACATGGCGGCGTTGCCGGCGAACTCGGAATCCTCATGTGCTCCAGCACACTGCGGTTCCTCGTCCGTCGGCGCCTTGCCCCGTACGCCGCCTGATCGCCACTCTTACTTGTGTTGCTCGCATGTTCAGTTCGTAGGGTGGGCTTTAGCCCACCCGATCATTGCCCGCCAACCTTTGCAGGACTTCCATGAGCTTCAGCCCCCTGATTCGCCAGTTGATCGATTCCCTGCGCATCCTGCCCGGCGTTGGTCAGAAGACCGCGCAGCGCATGGCGCTGCAGTTGCTCGAACGCGATCGCAGTGGCGGTCAGCGTCTGGCTCAGGCGCTGAATGCTGCGATGGAAGGCGTGGGCCACTGCAAGCGCTGCCGCAGCCTGAGCGAGGATGATCTTTGCCAGTTGTGCCTGGACGAGCGTCGCGATGACAGCCTGTTGTGCGTCGTCGAGGGGCCGATGGATGTGCATGCGGTGGAGCAGACCGGCTACCGCGGCCGATATTTCGTGCTCAAGGGGCATCTGTCCCCGCTCGATGGCCTCGGCCCGGAAGCCATCGGCATTCCCGAACTGCTGGCGCGCATCGAGGCGGGTGCCTTCAGCGAAGTGATTCTGGCCACCAATCCTACGGTGGAGGGTGAGGCCACGGCGCATTACATCGCGCAGATTCTTGCTGGCAAGGGCCTGATTGCCTCGCGCATCGCCCACGGCATGCCGCTGGGTGGCGAGCTGGAACTGGTCGACGGCGGTACCCTGGCACATGCCCTGGCCGGCCGACGTCCGATCAGCCTGTAATCGCGCCCCCAAATTCGGAGTGCCCGTGCCCGCCGACACTCTGCGCCGCATCAGTCTGTTGTTCCTGTTGAGTCTGCCTGTGGCTGTGCACGCCAGTGTATGCCCGACTGGGCAGGTTCAGGTGTGTCTGGGCGCCTCCTGCCTGTGCGTGCCGGATCCGGTGCGGGTGCGCGAGGATGGCTTGAACATGGCGGCGACGCGGCTGGAAGCCTGGTTGCTGCAGTCCCGCCAGGCTGCGCTGCGAGCCGGCACCGAACCCATTCCCCTGATGATTCGCGCGCAGCTCGCAGCGTTCTACGACGAGGCGCTGCTCGATTCGGTGCGTTTTCGTGTCGGTATCACCGATGAGATGGACGCCGCCACCTTCATGCTGCAGAACCCCGACGTGCAGGCCGTGACCCTGGTCGATGTGGTGGTGTTTCGTGATGCCGGTGCGGCTGCTGACGATGCCACGCTATGGGCGCACGAACTCTGGCATGTGCAGCAATATCGCGAATGGGGCACCGATGGCTTCGCCCAGCGTTACACCCGCGATTTCCAGTCAGTGGAAGGGCCTGCCTACGCGATGCAGGCGCGGGTGAGAAGAGCGCTACGCGAGCAGAAATGAAACGCTCGCTTGAAAACCAAGCAAGCGCTAGGTTAGGGTGGCCAAAACAATAACGGGAGTACCCGCATGGCCGCCGCTCAGCCCTATTTCGATGAGTCCCACCAACTGGTTCGTGATTCTGTTCGGCGTTTCGTCGAGCGCGAGATCCTGCCGCATATCGATGAGTGGGAGGAGGCCGAGGAATTCCCCCGCGAGCTGTACCTCAAGGCTGGCGCTGCAGGCATTCTCGGCATCGGTTACCCGGAGCAGTTCGGCGGCAGTCACGAGGGCGACGTATTCGCCAAGGTTGCCGCCAGCGAAGAGCTGATGCGCAGTGGCTCGGGCGGCCTGGTGGCCGGGCTCGGTTCGCTGGATATCGGCCTGCCGCCCATCGTCAAATGGGCCAAACCCGCCGTGCGCGAGCGCGTGGTGCCGCAGGTGCTGGCCGGCGAAAAGATCATGGCGCTGGCGGTGACCGAGCCCTCCGGTGGCTCCGATGTGGCCAGCCTCAAGACCCGCGCCGTGCGTGACGGCGATCATTACCGTATCAACGGCAGCAAGACCTTCATCACCAGTGGCGTGCGCGCCGATTACTACACGGTTGCGGTGCGTACCGGTGGCGAGGGTTTCGGTGGCGTCAGCCTGTTGCTGGTGGAGAAGGGCACGCCGGGTTTCACCGTCGGGCGCAAGCTGAAGAAGATGGGCTGGTGGGCGTCCGATACTGCCGAGCTGTTCTTCGACGACTGCAAGGTGCCGGTGGAGAACCTGATCGGTGTGGAGAACGCCGGCTTTGCCTGCATCATGGCCAACTTCCAGAGCGAGCGCCTGAGCCTGGCGATCATGGCCAACATGACCGCGCAACTGGCACTGGAGGAGTCCATGAAGTGGGCGCGCGAGCGCCAGGCGTTTGGCAAACCGGTGGGCAAGTTCCAGGTGCTCAAGCACCGCCTTGCCGAAATGGCCACGCAGCTCGAAGTCTCCCGTGAGTTCACCTACCGCCAGGCTGCGCAGATGGCGGTTGGCAGGAGTGTGATCAAGGAAATCTCCATGGCCAAGAACTTCGCCACCGATATCGCCGACCGCCTGACCTACGATGCAGTGCAGATCATGGGCGGCATGGGTTACATGCGCGAAAGCCTGGTCGAGCGGCTGTACCGCGACAACCGCATCCTCTCCATCGGCGGCGGCACGCGCGAGATCATGAACGAAATCATCGCCAAGCAGATGGGGCTTTAGCCGCTACCCGCCTGAACGAGGCGAAAAAGCCCGCCGCTGAGGCGCCTCCCAGGATCAGGACGCTTGCTGATTCTGCGCCGTCTGGCGCAGGCGGGCGATATCGCGCTGCGGCGGCTCGCCGAACAAACGACTGTACTCGCGGCTGAACTGCGAGGGGCTTTCGTAGCCGACGCGGTAGCTCGCCGCCGCTGCCTCGAGGTTGTCGCAGAGCATCAACCGGCGAGCCTCCTGCAGGCGCAGTTGTTTCTGGTACTGCAACGGGCTGAAGGCGGTGACGGCCTTGAAGCGATGATGCAGGGTCGATGGGCTCAGGTTGACCTCGCGAGCCAGTTCCTCGATACGCAGCGGTTTGTCGAAGTTCTTGCGTAGCCATTCGATGGCTCGGGAAATGCGTTGGCTCTGGCTATCGGCTATCACTACCTCATGCAGGCGATGGCCCTGCGGGCTGTGCAGCATGCGGTAGAAAATCTCGCGCAGTGCCAGTGGCGCCAGCATGGCGATATCGCGTGGGGTTTCCAGCAGGCGCAGCAGCCGGATCACTGCATCCAGCAGGCGCGGATCGAGGCGGTCGAGGAACAGGGCGCGCCTGGCTGCCGCGTCCGGCACGGTCAGCGGCGGCATCTCGGCCAGCAGGCTGGTGATCAGGGCCGGATCGATCTCCAGGGCCAGGCTCAGGTACGGGTGCTCAGGGCTTGCCTCGATCACCCGACCGGTGACCGGCAGCACCACGGAGGCGACCAGGTAATTCAACGGGTCGTAGACGTAGAGTTCGTCGCCGAGGCGTATCTCCTTGCTGCCCTGGGCAATGATGCACAGACAAGGGTCGTAGACCGTCTGCATCGGCAGGCTGGGCGTCGTCGCGCGCGCCAGCTTGAGGCCGGGAATGGCGGTCAGGTGCACGCCATCTTCGGGGATGAAACGTTCGACCAGGCGCGCCAGCTCATGGCTGAGTTCGGCCAGCGGGGTTTCGAGGGTCGCGGTGGGAGATTGGGGGGACTGCATGCTGAGCCTCCAGAAAGGTGGGCGAAGCCTAGCCAGGTTTTTCAGGCAAGTCATGCGTGGCGACAGGAATAGGCAAGCATTTGCCAGGAATGTGCAAAGCGCCGCTGATACAGGGTATTTCGGCCGATTTCGTCGGTCTGGCTCGGAGAGGTGGTGCGGACGTATGCAGGTAGTTTTAGGCAAGAACACGCCAGTAATCGACTAACGCCAGGCTGACGGCTCACTTAATCTCTGCAGTCATCGCGCCCTGCCTTTGTCGCTTGTTCGAAGCCCTGAGAACCAGGCGCGGATCGAGGTGCGGCGCGACTTACCGCATTCAATCGAACCCATGCCTGGAGGTTGCCATGTGCATCATTCACCGTATGACGCTACGTGCCCGCCATGATCGTACGATCCGCCTGGGCCAGTGTCTGGCGCGCCTGGAGAACATTCCGAAAAGTGACCAGGGCTGCCTGCAATTGAAGGTCATGCAGCACTCCGACGATGTCGCTGTGTGGCATGTGGAGGGGCATTGGCGCTCGGTTGCGGCGCGTAATGCGTTTCTGGCCGGCGATGTGCTGAGCGCTGTGCTGGCCGAAGCCATCGGCGCCGATCTGATCGCCCATCTGCAATGTACGCCCGAGGCGTTGCAGCAGGTCGCCTGAGGCGGGGGATTGCAGTCTCAGCTTGCCTTGGTGAATTTATCTCTATAGATTTTCATGAAATTAAATTTAGATAATTTCATGAGTCACTCATGTTCCGTCAGGCCGATCAGCACGTCGACAGCTACTACGCCGCCACCTGTGCCGCGCAGTTGAAAGCCTATCCGTCGTTGCGGGGCGAGCAGCGCTGCGATGTCGTGGTGATTGGCGGTGGTTTCAGCGGCCTGCACACGGCGCTGCGCCTGGCCGAAGCCGGCAAGCGGGTGATCCTGCTGGAAGCCAGCCGGGTGGCCTGGGCGGCGTCCGGTCGCAATGGCGGGCAGGCGATTCTCGGCTGGTCGTGCGATATGCCACCGCTGGAGAAGGCTCTCGGTCTCGAACGTGCCCGCCGTCTGTGGGATGGCATGAGCTGGGCGGCCCGCGAGTTGCGCGAACTGCCCCAGCGGCATGGTTTCGACTGCGATTATCGCCGTGGTCATCTGTGGACGGCCGTGCTGCCGCGTCGCGTGGCGCTGCTGCATGAGTGGCAGGAAGAGGCCGCCTACAAATGGGGGCATCGTGCGCTGCAGTTCGTCTCCCGTGAGCAGATGCCACAGTGGGTCGCCAGTGAGCGTTATCAGGCTGGTCTTTATGACCCCGAGGCCGGCCACCTCAACCCGCTCAAGCTGGCACTCGGCCTGGCCGAGGCCTTCGTTCGCGCCGGTGGGCAGATCTTCGAGCAGAGCCGCGCACTGAGTCAGAACAAGCAGGGCGAAGGCTACCGCGTGCGTACCGAGCAGGGCAGCGTGCAAGCCGATCAACTGGTGTTGGCCTGTAACAACTATATCGACGCTCTGGAGCCACGTTTGGCCCGGCGCATCCTGCCGGTTGGCACTTACCAGATCGCCACCGCGCCGCTGGGTGCCGAGCGCGCCGAGGCGTTGCTGCCGCGCAATGCCTGCGTCACCGACAATCAGTTCGTCCTCGATTACTTCCGCCGCACGCCGGATCACCGCCTGCTGTTCGGCGGTGGCTGCACCTACCTGGGCGGCCTGCCAAAGGACATGGCGGCTGCCACGCGACCGTTCCTCGAGCGCGTATTCCCACAGTTGTCAGGCGTAGCCATCGACTTCGCCTGGGGCGGGCATATCGACATTACCCGTGCGCGCACGCCGGATATCGGTGGCGAGAACGGCCGCTATTGGCTGCAGGGCTTTTCCGGCCATGGCGTGCTGCCCACGCTCGCGGCGGCGCGGGCTGTCAGCGACGCGATCCTCGGCAATGACGATGAGCTGGCCCTGTACCAGCAACTGCGCAACCCCGCATTTCCATTTGGCGAGCGCCTGGCGGCGCCGCTCGAGGCCATTGGCAAGGCCTGGTACCGATTAAGAGACAGCTTCTGAAATGGACAGCCCTGAGATGGACAAGAATCTGGAAATGGCGGCCCTGGCCGTGCTTATCCACGACCTGCGCAAGCACAAGAAGGTCACCCTCAACGATCTGGCCGAGCGCATTGGCCGCTCGGTGGGCTTCCTCTCGCAGGTCGAGCGTGGCCTATCGCGCCCAACGGTGGAGGATCTGACTGCCATCGCCGAGGCGCTCGATGTGCCCACTACCTATTTCTACAGCCTGCCCAAGCCCAAGGCGCTGGACTGGGTCACCCGGCCGGACGAACGCCGCACCCTGTACCTGGCCGGGGGCATCACCGACATCATGGCCTCGCCGACGCTGCAGGGCGCCTTCATGGTGGTCGACAGCCTGCTCGAGCCGGGCGCCAGTAGTGGTGAGCGGCAGATGAGCGACCGTTCCGAGCAGGCCGGCTACGTGCTCGAAGGCCAACTGACGCTGTGGCTGGGCGAGGACGAACAGAGCGCCACACTTTACCCCGGCGACGTTTTCCAGGTGCCGAGTTATGCGCGCCTGCGTTATGCCAACCAAGGCGACACCCCCGCGCGGGTGTTGTGGATCTACACCTGACCTCCCGTGAATCGGAAATAACCACAATGAACGCCACCCGAGTCGAGCTGCTCGACGAAGTCCGCCAATTCCGCCAGGCCCACCCCGAGGTACGCTTCGTCGACCTGATCTGTCTGGACATTCCCGGACACTTCTACGGCAAGCGCTACCCCATCGAGATGCTGGAGAAGGTCGCCGCCGGCAGCGCCCTGAAGTTGCCGCAGAACTGCGTGCTGCTTGGCGCCCAGGGCGGCCTCTACGAGATTGGCGACTACTGCTTCCATGACGGCGACCCGGACGCGCCACGGCGCTTGATTCCCGGCACGCTCAAGCTGGTGAACTGGGAGCGCCAGCCACTGGGGCAGATGCTGATCAGCTCCGATGGCACCGAGGCGCCCATCGAGTTCGAGCCGCGCGAGGTGCTGGCGCGCGTGGTGCAACGCCTGGCCGCCCGTGGCATCCGCCCGGTGGTGGCCTTCGAGCTGGAGTTCTACCTGTTCGACAAGGCGCTCAAGGACGGTTTGCCACAGTACCCGCGCGACGACCTGAGCGGCGATGCCGACGATCAGCCGAACATGCATATCGAGCGGCTCTCGCGCTTTGCCGAGGTGCTCGACGACATCAGCGAGACCGCGCGCCTGCAGGGCATCGACACCACGGTGATCACCGCCGAGATTGGCCCGGGGCAGTTCGAGATCAACTTCAGCCATAACGCCGACCCGCTGCAGGCGGCCGACTGGTCGGCGCTGTTCTGCCGGGTGACCCGTGGCGTGGCGCTCAAGCATGGTCATCGCGCCAGCTTCATGGCCAAGCCCTACCTGCAGTATCCGGGCAGCGGCATGCACATCCACGTCAGCCTGTACGACGAGGCGGGCGACAACCTGCTGGCGCGTGACGAGCAGCGCCCATTGCGGCATGCCGTGGCCGGCTGTCTGAGCCTGTTGCCGGAACTGATGCCGATCTACGCGCCGAACCACAACAGCTACCGCCGCTTTGGCGCCCAGGTGAACTCGGCGAGCAAGGCCAGTTGGGGCTTCGAGGATCGCGACGCCTGCGTGCGCATTCCCGAGTCGGACGTGCGTAACCTGCGCCTGGAGTTTCGCCTGCCTGGTGCCGATGCCAACCCTTATCTGGTGCTGGCCGCTCTCTTGACCAGCATCGAGCAGGGCTTGGACGCCAAGGTCGAGCCCATTGCACCGCTCAATGATGACCGCGCAAGCGGCGTCTATTTCCCCAAGGACATGCTCGACGCTGTGCGTCGCATGCAAGCCAGCGAACGCGTCGCTGCCGGCCTCGGCAGTGAGTTCGTCATGGTTTATTGCGAGAACAAGCGCCAGGATCACCTGGCTTTCATGCACGACATCAGCCCGCGTGAATACCGCTGGTACCTGTGATGTCTCGGATCGAAGGAGGCGACATGAACAATTCGAAAACCGCATACTGGCAAGCCCTGAGCCAGGCTCACCATCTGGCCCCATTCAGTGATTACAAACAACTGGCCGAGCAAGGCCCACGCATCATCACCGAAGCCAAGGGCGTGCATCTGTGGGACAGCGAGGGCAACAAGATCCTCGATGGCATGGCCGGTCTGTGGTGCGTGGCCGTTGGCTATGGCCGCGAGGAACTGGTCGCGGCGGCTGCCGCGCAGATGCGCCAACTGCCGTTCTACAACACCTTCTTCCAGACCGCGCATCCGCCGGTGCTGGAACTGGCCCACGCCATCTCCAAGTTGGCACCGGCTGGCATGAACCATGTGTTCTTCGCCGGCTCAGGCTCGGAAGGCAACGACACCATGCTGCGTCTGGTGCGTCACTACTGGGCCTGCCAGGGCAAGGCGAGCAAGAAGATCATCATCGGTCGCGACAACGGCTATCACGGCTCCACCGTAGCCGGTGCCAGCCTCGGCGGCATGAAATTCATGCATGAGCAGGGCGACCTGCCGATTCCTGGCATCGCGCATATCCCGCAACCGTATTGGTTCGGCGAGGGCGGCGACATGACCCCGGAAGCCTTCGGCATCTGGGCCGCCGACCAGTTGGAGAAGAAGATTCTCGAACTGGGCGAGGAGAACGTCGCGGCCTTCATCGCCGAGCCGATCCAGGGGGCAGGGGGCGTGATCGTTCCACCGGAAACCTACTGGCCGCGCATCAAGGAAATCCTCGCCAAGTACGACATTCTTTTCGTCGCCGACGAAGTGATCTGCGGTTTCGGCCGTACCGGCGAGTGGTTCGGCAGCCAGTACTACGGCCTCAAGCCTGATCTGATGACCATCGCCAAGGGCCTGACCTCGGGTTACGTGCCGATGGGCGGGCTGATCGTCAGCGACAAGGTGTTCGAGGTGATCGAGGCGCACGGCGACTTCAACCACGGCTTCACCTACTCCGGGCACCCGGTGGCGGCAGCGGTGGGTTTGGAGAACCTGCGCATTCTCAAGGAAGAAGGCATCGTCGAGCGGGTGAAGGCAGAAACCTCGCCCTACCTGCAAAAGCGCCTGCGTGAGCTGGCCGACCACCCGCTGGTGGGCGAAGTGCGCGGCGTCGGCATGCTCGGCGCCATCGAACTGGTGCAGGACAAGGCCACGCGCAAGCGCTTCTCGGGGGATGTGGGCGTGGGCATGGTCTGTCGTGGCCACTGTTTCAACAACGGTCTGATCATGCGCGCCGTGGGCGACACCATGATCATTGCGCCGCCACTGGTGATAAGCCAGGTGGAAGTGGATGAGCTGGTCGAGAAAGCGCGCAAGTGCCTGGATCTGACCTGGGAGCAGGTGCGTAGCTTGGCGTAATCTCGCGGTATTGTGGGAGGGGCTTTAGCCGCGACCGGAACAACCCAGAGCTAAAAGCCACCCCACAAAAAAAGGAAACCCCGCAACCGTCAACGGTGGCGGGGTTTTGTTTTTTCAGCCGCTTACTTGAGGCTGTTTTTCAACGTCTGCGCAGCCTGATCCAGGGCAGTGCGTACCGCCGGGACTTCAGCCACGACATTGAGCAGGCCGTAGTCGTGGATCATGCCGTTGTAGCGCACGGCGGTCACCGGCACGCCAGCGGCATTCAGACGGCGGGCGTAGGCTTCGCCCTCGTCGCGCAGCACGTCCATCTCGGCGGTCTGCACCAGGGCCGGTGGCAGGCCTTTGAGTTGTTCCAGGCTGGCGCGCAATGGCGAGGCATAGATCTCGTTACGCTGTTTCGGGTCGGTGGTGTAGTTGTCCCAGAACCATTCCATCATGCCGCGCGTCAGGAAATGGCCTTCGGCGAACTGGTTGTACGACGCATTGTTGAAGTTGGCATCGGTCACTGGCCACAGCAGCACCTGGGCGCGCAGTTTCGGCGTACCGGCTTCCTTGGCCTTGATTGCCACCACGGCTGCCATATTGCCGCCAACACTGTTGCCGGCCACTGCCAGGCGCGAACCGTCGACACCGATCTGGCTGCCGTTGTCGGCCACCCATTGGGTCGCGGCATAGGCCTGGTTGATCGCGGTCGGGTACTTGGCCTCAGGCGACGGCGTGTAGTCGACGTAGATCGCCGCCGCGCCAGAGCCCACCACCAAGTCGCGGATCAGGCGTGCGTGGGTCGGATAGTCGCCCAGCACCCAGCCACCGCCGTGGAAGAACATGAAGCCCGGCAGAAGGCCGCGCGCACCTTCGGGTCGTACCACCTTGAGGGTGAGCGACTGGCCATTCACCTGGATCACCTTGGTGTCGACCACGATACCTGACACATCCACCTTGACCCCGGCCTGAGCGCCGACCAGTACGGCGCGGGCGTCTTTCGGCGAAAGGCTTTCCAGCGGCTGCCCGCCGCCAGCGGCCAGGGCATCGAGGAAGCCCTGAGTGGTTCGTTCCACGCCGGGGCTGCCGGCGGCAAAACTGCTGTTGATGGCCAGGGCGAGCAAGCCAGCGGTGAGGGTGCGCGAGATGTTCATGTTCCTGCTCCTTTTAGTGGGAGGGCGCCGGGAAGCCAGGCGCCGGATCGGTCAGACGATGGTCAGGGTGACGTCGATGTTGCCGCGGGTGGCGTTGGAGTACGGGCAGACGATGTGCGCGCGATCCACCAGGGTTTGCGCGGCGTCGCGATCCAGGCCCGGCAGGCTGATGCGCAGTTCCACTTCGATGCCGAAGCCGGTGGGGATGGCGCCGATGCCCACGGTGCCTTCGATGAAGGTGTCCGCCGGGATGCTCAGTTTGTCGCGAGCGGCGACGAACTTCAGGGCACCCAGGAAGCAGGCAGAGTAGCCGGCAGCGAACAGTTGTTCCGGGTTGGTGCCGTTGCCGCCAGCGCCGCCGAGTTCTTTCGGCGTGGTGAGGGCGATGTCCAGAATGCCGTCGGAAGAAACGGCGCGGCCTTCACGGCCACCAAAGGCTTCAGCGGTGGCGCGGTAGAGAACGTTTTCGATAGTCATGGCGATATTCCTCGTTAGGTCAGTGAATGATGGATTGGCTCGCTAATCATTTGTGCGCTAACCGTTTCCATGGGGTGAACTTTAGTGCGCATATGTTTTGCGCGCAATATAAATGTATAAAGTATTTGGTTATATGGGCAGTGTTCGATGGAATAAGCAGCTACGGCGAGGGCTAGAGCCGTATTGGGGTGGCCATCTTGCGCTCACGCGCAAGCCGTCTGGTAGGGTATGGAAGACGCAGGAGGGGCAGGTTGGTAGGGCAGGTCAGGCGGGGAGAATGAGAGGCGGACGGGGCGATGGCTCGCATCGCCCGCGATCAGAGCGCGTCCTGCAGGTGCTGGCGCAGGTCGACCAGGTCGTCACGCAACTTGCCCAGGGTCGGCAAGTCGAGGCCCGAGGCCTTGAGAATGCAGGCCGGCAATGCCTTGGCCTGTTCGTGCAGGGCACGGCCCTTGTCGGTGAGGTGGAGCTGCACCACGCGCTCATCCTGGCTGCTGCGTTGGCGCTGCAGCAGGCCCTCGCTCTCCAGACGCTTGAGCAGCGGGGTGAGCGAGCCCGGGTCGGTCAGCATGCGGGCGCTGATTTCGCTGACGGTGATGCCTTCGTTTTCCCACAGCACCAGCATGGCCAGGTACTGCGGGTAGGTGAGACCCAGTGCCTGCAGCAGCGGCTTGTAGGTCTTGGTCATCATCAGCGAGGTGGAATAGAGGGCGAAGCACAGCTGGTTGTCCAGCAGCAGCTCGGCGCAGGGTTCCACGGGAGTGGTCATGGCAGCGGCCTGTTAGGTGGCGGGAGGTTCAAGTTAGCGCGCTAATGATAACTGCGCCAGAGGTTGGTGCGGGCAAGCCCGCACCAGGGCGAGGCTTAGCCGCAGGTCACGCGCGTGATGATGCGCTGCTCATCCACATTGAGGTTCAGGCGCTGGCGGTTGTATTCCAGGGTCACCACGCTGGTCGGGGTGAGGATGCGTGCGCTACTGGCACCAGCCTGCTGGCGGGCTTGCTCCAGCAACTCCGGCGTGGCGGTCTGGCCCTTGAGGTGTTCGACCACGGAGGAGGTGCAGCTATCGGGCGTCGGGCCGCTCGGGGCCGCGGCGGCGGCCGGTTTGTCCGCCGTGCTGCTGCAGCCGGCAGCGATCAGGGTGGCGCCGAGGATGAGGCAGAAACGAGTCTTGAAATTCAATGCATGAGCTCCTTTGGGTTACTGCGCGCCTTCCAGGCGCGCCAGACGTTCTTCGAGTGCGGCGATGCGCGCTTCCAGTTCGACCAGACGATCATCGTTAGGTGCCGAAGCCTCGCTGCGGCTCTGAGGGCGGTTGGCGAGCAGGCTTTCCAGATCGGCAGGCTCGCCCAGCAGATGCATGTAGCGATCCTCGCGCTGGCCACTCTGGCGCGGCAGCAGCACTGCCAGGCCACGGCCAATCAGACGCTCCAGTTGGTGCTGGACGTCGTCTACGTCATCGAAATCGTGCATGCGGTTGCTGCGGGTGAGCAGTTCGTTCAGCGTCTGCGGCCCGCGCAACAGCAGCAGGCCTAGCAGCACGGTTTGCGGTTTGACCAGTTCCAGTTGCTTGTCGCAACGCTGTTCCCAGCGGTCGGCGCGGCTGCCCATCACCAGGTGCACCAGCTTGCGGCCTTCCAGGCTGCGCAGGTAGCGGCCGACTTCGCCGGTTTCCAGGCTCATCAGCGGCTCGCGGCTGGTCTTCTGGTTACAGGCCAGTTGCAGCGCGTTGAGGGTCAGCGGGTAGCTTTCCGGGGTGGTGAGCTGCTTTTCGATCAGGCAGCCGAGGATGCGGACTTCGATGGCATGCAGCGGGGTTTCACCAACCAGCGGGGAGGGGGTGTGGGGCATGACTCGATCCTGGGCAGAAAAGACCTGCCTAGCCTAACGGCATCCGCGCTCAGCCGACAGACTGCAATGTGTGTTCGAGCATGTCACGGCTGGCATCCAGCACCTGCTGGCGAGACTCCGTGCTGGCCATCATGCGCGCCAGCATCAGGCTGCCCAGGCACTGGGCGAGGAGGCTCCAGGCCAGTTGGCCATCGCCGAGAATTTCGGCCCAGGCCTGCTGCAGGCGCAGGATGTGCTGCTCGGTCAGCTGTCGCACGGGCTCGTCCGCGCGGGCGATTTCTGCGCCCAGCGTTGGCAGCACGCAGCCTTTGTCCGGTTGCTCGACGTGCGCCAGGCTGAGGTAGGCATGCAGGCAGCGTTGCAGCGTGTCGCGCCCGTCGCCTGGCGAGCCAGCGAGGCGTTCCAGGCTGTTGCCCAGTTCACGTTCGATCAGCTCGGCGAACAGCGCGTCCTTGCTGGGGAAGTGACTGTAGAAGGCGGCGCCGCTCAGGCCGATGGTCTTCATCAGGGCATCCACGCCGGTCACGGCGAAGCCCTGCTGCTTGGCCAGTGCGCTGCTGCCGGTGAGCAGGCGCTCGCGGGTTGCTGCTTTGTGTTCGGCGCAATAGCGCATGATCGACTCCTTGCCGTGCTGGCTTGACCGATGGTCAAGCGAGGCATAACGTTCGTTCAGCTAACGGTCGTTAGTCAATAGGAGAGGCCATGAACGAGAACAAGAAAATCGCCCTGATCATCGGTGCCGGCGATGCCACGGGCGGCGCCATTGCTCGCCGTTTCGCCCGCGAGGGCTATGTCGCCTGCGTGACCCGGCGCAGCCTGGACAAGCTGCAGCCGCTGCTGGAGACGATCCGCAGCGAAGGCGGCGAGGCCCATGGCTTCGCCTCGGATGCGCGGCGCGAGGAGCAGGTTGCCGACCTGGTCGAAGGCATCGAGCGCGACATCGGGCCGATCGAGGTCATGGTGTTCAACATCGGCGCCAACGTGCCGTGCAGCATCCTCGAGGAAACCGCGCGCAAATACTTCAAGGTCTGGGAGATGGCCTGCTTCGCGGGTTTTCTCACCAGCCAGGCCGTGGCCAGGCGCATGGTCGCCCGTGGGCGCGGCACCATCCTCTTCACCGGCGCGACTGCAGGCCTGCGCGGAGCAGCGGGTTTCGCCGCGTTCGCGGGCGCCAAGCATGGCATCCGCGCGTTGGCGCAGAGCATGGCCCGTGAGCTGGGACCGTTGAACGTGCATGTCGCCCATGTCGTCGTCGACGGCGCCATCGACACGGCCTTCATCCGTGATAATTTCCCCGAGCGTTATGCACTGAAGGATCAGGATGGCATCCTTGATCCGCAGCACATCGCCGACAGCTACTGGTACCTGCACAGTCAGCCACGCGATGCCTGGACTTTCGAGCTGGATTTGCGCCCCTGGATGGAGCGCTGGTGAGCATGGATCGGATCGATCAGCACCGCGACAACCGGGAGACAGTGATGAGCAAGATCGTGGAATTCTTCTTCGACCTGGGCAGCCCTGCGTCCTACCTGGCGCATACCCAGCTCCCCATCCTCTGCCACGCCACGGGCGCCGAGCTGGTGTACCGGCCGATGCTGCTGGGCGGCGTGTTCCAGGCCACCGGCAACGCGTCGCCGGCGATGATCCCCGCCAAGGGGCGCTACATGATGCGCGACCTGGCCCGCTTCGCCGAACGCTATGGCGTGCCGATGCGCTTCAATCCGCATTTCCCCATCAATACCCTGACGCTGATGCGCCTGCTGGTCGCCGTGCAACTGCATCAGCCCGCGCGCTTCGAAGCCGCATTGCAGGCGCTGTTTCAGGCCTTGTGGGTGGAGGGAGCCAATCTCGCCGATCCTCTCAAGGTGGCCGAGGTACTGGCCGGCGCGGGCTTCGACGTCGCCGCGTTGCAGGCACAGATCGCCGAGCCGGCAGTCAAGGACGCACTCAAGGCCACCACCGAAGAAGCGGTGAAGCGTGGCGTGTTCGGCGCGCCGACCTGCTTCGTCGGTGGCGAGATGTTCTTCGGCCAGGATCGGCTCGACTTCGTTCGCGAAGCCCTTTGCCGCTGAGGCCTGGCACAATGGCAGGCGTTTTCCTGCCAGCCGAGCCCATGATGAACCCCGAAGCGCTGAAACTCCTGGTGACCCGCCGTATGCCCTACGGCAAGTACAAGGATCGGTTGATCGCCGACCTGCCAGGCCACTACCTCAACTGGTTCGCCCGCGAAGGCTTTCCCAAGGGCGAGCTGGGGCAGTTGCTGGCTTTGATGCAGGAGATCGATCACAACGGCCTCAAGCCGCTGCTCGACCCCCTGCGCAAGCGTTCGTAGCCCGGCTTGCATCCGGGCCACGAGCGGTGCGACCCCGCACCGTCAATGCCAGTGACGGCCGTGATCCAGCTTCTGATCCACCAGCCATTTGCCGTGGGCAATGGACGCCCGCTGGGCCTTGTCCAGGTCGGTCATGAAGGCGTAGTCCATCGGCAAGGTGAGGCGTTTGCTGGTCTTGCCGTCAGGATCGGTGATCTGGCAGCCGCCCGCCCAGGGAGTGGGCAGGCCGGGGTGTTCCATCACCGTGGCGCGGATGGTGTGGTCGCGGTGGGTGCAGGTGAGCGCGCTCATGAGCGTGGCCTCCTCGGTCGAGGCGCCGCCCTCGGTGTCGACGCCACACCTAGGTTCCAGCCGGGAGCCGGGAGCGGCGCCGCGTGGATGAGTGGTGCGTCTGCCTTTCACCTTAGCGCAGACACCGAGCTGCCGAGCGTGAGCCGACAAACGCGCAGGGCCGGCATGAGCCGGCCCTGCGTCGCCCCCTCGGCGCTTACTCGGTCGCTTCGCGAACCTTGTCCACGCGTCGTGGCTTGGGCGCGAAGCGTGCCGCCATGGCCATGCTGAAGGTGACCAGGCGCTGGTACGCCGCTGGCAGGCTGCGTTGCATCCAGTCCAGGGCATGGGCGTCGCCGCCGATCAGGATGCGCCGCTTGTTGGCCAGCACGCCATTGACGATGACCTTGGCGGCCTGCTCCGGCGTGGTGCGCAGTAACTGGTCGTTGAACTGCTGACGCGCCTGTTCCACGTCCTGCCCGGTAACCTTGGCCAGGCTGTCGTTCATCCGCGCGGTCTTGGCGATGTTGGTGCGGATGCCGCCCGGGTGCACGCAACTGGCGGAGACGCCGCAACGCGCCATGTCCAGCTCCTGGCGCAGCGACTCGGTGAAGCCGCGCACGGCGAACTTGCTGGCGTTGTAGCCGCTCATGCCGGGTTGGGCGAACAGGCCGAAGACGCTGGAGACGTTGATCACATGGCCCTCGCCGCTGGCCTTGAGGTGCGGCAGGAAGGCCTTGGTGCCGTTGACCACGCCCCAGAAATTGATGCCCATGATCCACTCGTAGTCGGCGTAGTCGTTGCCTTCTACCGTACCGCCCTGAGCCACGCCGGCATTGTTGAAGATGGCGTTGACCCGCCCGAACTCGTTCACCACTTGTTCCGCCCAGGCTTGCACCGCAGCGCGGTCGGCGACATCGACCGGCGTTGCGCTGACGGTGACGCCGAGCCGGCGTGCCTGTTCGGCGGTTTCTCCGAGCCCTTCGACGTTCACGTCCGAGAGCGCCAGGTGGCAACCCTGGCGGGCCAGGTGATAGGCGAGAGCGCGGCCGATACCGGACCCGGCGCCAGTGATGGCAGCTACTTTGCCTTCGAAGGATTTCATGCGGTGGCCTCCTGGGCGTCGTGAATCAGGGCATCGCTTTGCGCCGGATGCACGGCATTGCGGCGGCTGAAGTGATAGGCCTCGGGATCGAAGTGGCGGGTGAGCATGCGAAAGCGCCAGGTAAAGCCCGGCCATACCGTGCAGTTGCGGCCGCTGACCGGGTGCAGGTACCAACTCATGCAGCCGCCGGCATTCCACACGGTATTGCGGGCTGCTCCCTGAATCTTGCGGTTGAACGCTTCCTGCACCTCGCGCTTGGGCTCAAGACTCTGCAGCCGACCTTCTTCGAGCTGGCTCAGGGCACCGAGCACGTAGGTGATCTGCGATTCGATCATGTACACCATCGAGTTGTGGCCCAGACCCGTGTTCGGTCCCATGAGGAAGAACAGGTTGGGGAAACCGGCAGTCATGGTGCCCTTGTAGGCTTCCGGGCCCTCGGGCCAGGTGTCGAGCAGGTCGACACCGCCGCGGCCGAATACCGTGCCGCGTGGCAGCGGATCGCTGGGGGTGAAGCCGGTGCCGAAGATGATGGCGTCCACCTCGCGCATCTGGCCATCGGCCGTGCGTACGCCGTTCGGCAGGATCTCGGCGACGCCATCGGTGATCACCTCGACATTGGTCTGGGTCAGCGCCGGGTAATAGTCGTTGGAGATCAGCACGCGCTTGCAACCCATGGTGTAGTCCGGGGTCACCTTGGCGCGCAGCGTCGGATCCTTGATCTGCTTCTTGATGTACAGCCTGGCGATGCCCTGGGCCATGCGCAGCAGGCGCGGGGCGAAGGCGAAGGCGATCACCCGGCTTTCGAGGATGCCGTAAAGGGCGCCACGCCAGAGCTTCTGCGCCAGCGGGAAGCGCTTGAAGCGGCTGCGCTCGCCATCGCGAATGGCGCGATCCGGCTTGGGCATGATCCACGGCGCGGTGCGCTGGTAGAGGTCGAGGCGGGCGACCTGCTTCTGAATCTGCGGCACGAACTGGATGGCCGAGGCGCCGGTGCCGATAACCGCCACGCGCTTGCCGGTCAGGTCGTAGTCATGGTTCCACTGCTGCGAATGGAAGACCTCGCCGGTGAAGCTCTCCAGCCCTTTGAGCTTGGGAATCGACGGCGTCGACAGCGCGCCCATGCCCGATACCACGAACTGCGCGCTGTAGCGGTTACCGGCGCGATCCTGCAGCTGCCACAGCTCGGTTTGCTCGTCCCAGCGGATCTGCACCACCTCGGTACCCAGCAGGGTCTTGTCCTGCAGGCGATACTTCTCCCAGCAGCCTTCCAGGTAACCCTTGATTTCCGGCTGCTTGGCGAACATGCACGTCCAGTTCGGGTTCGGCTCGAAGGAGAAGGAATACAGGTGCGATTGCACGTCGCAGCCGCAGCCCGGGTAATTGTTCACGCGCCAGGTACCGCCGACACCTGCTTCCTTCTCGAACAGCAGGAAGTCCTGTTCGCCCTGCTGCTTGAGGCGGATGGCCATGCCGAGGCCGGAAAAACCACTGCCGAGAATGGCGATCTTGCAATGGCGCGGTGCCGGTGGAGGGGACACGGACGCGTTCATGGGGTGACTCCTGCTTGTCGTTCTTATGGGTGTCTACATCTGTCTACCAAGGTAGACATGTGTATACTCCCTGGCAATCCAGCCAACCGACAAGCCAACCTAAGGTAGGGGCCGCGATGCACGACGAGGGCAAAACGATCCGCGAGCGAGCCAGCGAGGCGCCAGGCAAGCGGCTGCTGCTGGAGGCCGCGTTACGTCTCACCTCAACCCAGCGCAGCCTGAGCAGTCTGGGCCTGCGTGAGCTGGCGCGCGAGGCCGGGCTGAACCCCAACACCTTCTACCGGCACTTTCGTGATGTCGATGACCTGGGGCTGACGCTGATCGGCGAAATTTCCACGCTGCTGCGCCAGCCGTTGCGTGATCTGCGCCGCGAGGCTGCACAGCGCGCGGTCAAGGACGAAGGGCCGATGCTGCAGCGATTGCTGGGGATCGATCTGGGCCGAGGGCGGCGGGTCTGCCATGAGACGGTGACGTTGTTCTTCGACTTCGTGGCCGAGCACCCCGAAGCCTTCATCATCGGCGTGCGTGAGCTGCATGGCGCCTCGCCGTTGCTGCGCGAGGCGCTGCGCCAGGTGATGGACGATTTCGCCAGCGACATGGCCGAAGACATCATCGAATTCAAGCTGCTGCCAGCGATGGTGGGCGAGGGCACGGTGCGCCAGGTGTCGGGCCTGATCAGCCGCAACCTGTTCGAGCTGTCGCTGGACTACATCGGCCAGCCGCAGCAGCGTGAAGCCATTCGTATGCTGGCAGAGGAGCAGGTGCTGATGCTGTTCACCGGCGCCAGCGTGCTGCAGAGCCTGGGCCAGTTGCGCATCTGAAGCGGCGCATCACTCGTCACTGATCAGGCGCTTGCCCAGGCTGACCGAGGCATCGATCTGATAGCCGAGGCGTTCGTAGAAAGCCAGGGCCTCGTGGTTGGTGTTGCGCACCAGCAGGCTCAGCTTGGGGCAGCCGAGGGCGAGCATCTTCTCCTCGATATGCTGCATCAGTTGCCGCGCCAGGCCCTGCCTGCGCCGTTCGGGGCACACCGCCAGGTAGTTGATCCAGCCGCGATGCCCCTCGTAGCCCGCCATGGCCGAGGCGACCAGGGTGCCGTCGATTTCCCCGAGCAGGAACAACTCGGGCTGCACCGCGAGCTTGCGCTGGATGTCCTTGAACGGATCGTTCCACGGGCGGATCAGGTCGCAGCGCCGCCAGAGATCGATAACGGCGGCTTCGTCGGCCGGTTGGAAGGGGCGGATCAGCATTGGAGCGACTCCAGAGAATGAAATCGCCGTTTTAGCACGCCGCTCAGCGCCGCAGGTAGGCGGCGAAGTCGATGTCGCCGGCCGAGAGGATCGCCTGCACCCGGTTGTGCACGCCGAGCTTGCGCAAAATGGCTGAAACGTGGGCTTTGACCGTGGTTTCGGCGATATCCAGGCTGTAGGCGATCTGCTTGTTCGACTCGCCCTTGGTCATGCGTTCGAGCACCAGCAGTTGCTTGCGCGTCAGCGCCTGCAGCAGCTCCGGGGCGATGCTCGGGTTGTCGTGGTGCTGGCGCGAGCTGCCGCTCTTCTGCGTACGGATGATATCCGGCGGCAGGTAGACGTTGCCATCGAGGATCTGGCCTATGGCATCGGTCATCTGCGCCCGTGGCGAGGATTTGGTGATGAAACCCACCGCGCCGTAGGTGATGGCCTGCAGCACCACCTGCTTGTCCTGCTCGGCAGATACGATCACCACCGGGATGGTCGGCGCCTCGTTGCGCAGGTTGATCAGGCCACCCAGCCCATGCATGCCGGGCATGTTCAGGTCGAGCAGGATCAGATCCAGGTCGTCATGGCTCTGGGTCAGCTCCAGGGCGCTGTCCAGGTCGGCGGTTTCCATGATCTCGCTGCCGGGGAAACCGTCGGCGATGACGTTATGAATGGCTTCACGAAACAGCGGATGGTCGTCGGCAATCAGAATCTTGTACATGGCCTTGCACCTCGTTGTTGTGATTATGGGGTGGCGGTGGGCGTGAGGAAAGCAGCAGGCAGTTCCGCAGGTTGGGCGGGCACCAGCGGCAGGCCGGCCTGTTCCCAGGCATCGACGCCGTCACGGTACCAGTAGAGCTGGCGGTAGCCCATGGCATGAGCGCGGCGCGCGGCGTTCCAGCTCAGCCAGCAGTCGGAGCGGCAATAGAAGACGAAGGGCTGGCGCACGTCGCCATGGCTCTGCTGGTGCAGATAGTAGGTGAAATAGCGTTGCCACTGTCGGGCCAGATTGCCGT
Organism: Pseudomonas sp. C11; assembly: GCF_034683865.1. Classification (NCBI taxonomy): domain Bacteria; kingdom Pseudomonadati; phylum Pseudomonadota; class Gammaproteobacteria; order Pseudomonadales; family Pseudomonadaceae; genus Pseudomonas; species Pseudomonas sp. C11. Next base: position 584,927 of record NZ_JAWIIP010000001.1, on the reverse strand, counting down.
CGCCGACATTGGCCAGCCACAGGCTGCCTGGCAGGTTGGCATGAGGCGCGTCCTCGACGAAGCGATCCTGCACGAACGGGCGCCGGTAGACGTCGATCAGCCGTGTGTCGGGGCGTTCGCTGAGCAGCTTCTGCAGCGCGGGGGTATCGAGGATCTGCACGCCGTCCAGGCTGGTCGGCGTGGGACTGCGGTATTGGCTGTTGCGATAGCCGTCGGCATCGAACAGGGCTTCGGCACGCACGACGCAGACCAACAGCAAGGAGGCGAGCATCAGGCCTGCTTGCACGGGCAGACGGTACTTCATGGCAAGGTCTCTACTTATTGTTGTGCCGGTATTACAGGCCATGGTCGCAGGCTTGGGAATTCTACGATGGAGAGGAAAACCAGTACCAAAGTAGTAGAGCGGTCAGTGGGTAGGGCGGGTGTGAGCGTCACAGAGCGGTAGGGCGTACTCGCAAAGCAGTGCGCCATTCAAATCCCAAAAGACAGCACGGGATCTCCCGGTGCGCAGGCCGCTCGGAAGTAGTACGCCGATTGAGTTTCGTTGTGCAGCCAGGCTTGGCATGGCCTGGCGGACTGTTCGCTGGCGCTCCTGAGTCCGCCCTACGGGACGTGTTTGGTCTGCGTGTCGCGTAGGGCGTACTCGCGAAGCAGTACGCCGCCGCACCTGTTGCCTAGCCCACCTTGCGCAGCGCCGCGTGCTGCGGGTTGAAGGTGGCCACGGCGAGCAGGGTGAGCAGCAGCGTCAGGCCGCTGCACACCGCCAACGCCTCGACCTGCAGGCGCAGGTACAGCGCGTTACGCACCAGCTCCACGGCATGGGTGAAGGGGTTGAACGCGCACAGCCAGTACAGCCACTCGCTGGACTCGCGCATCTTCCATAGCGGATACAGCGCAGACGACAGGAAGAACATCGGGAAGATGACGAAGTTCATCACCCCGGCGAAGTTCTCCAGTTGCCGGATGCCGTTGGACAGCAGCAGCCCCAGCGCACTGAGCAGTAGTGCCACCAGCAGCAGCGCCGGCAGTGCGGCGAGCAGGCCCCAGGCCGGCGGTTGCACGCCGTACATCCAGGCGATGACGAGAAAGGCATAGACCTGCAGCAGCGAGATCAGCGCTGTGGCCAGCAGCTTGGCCACCAGCAAAAAGGCGCGCGGCAGCGGGCTGGTGAGTAGCACACGCATGCTGCCCATCTCGCGGTCGTAGACCATCGACAGCGAGCCCTGCATGCCGTTGAACAGCAGGATCATGCAGGCCAGGCCCGGCACGATATAGGTGTCGTAGGTGATGTAGGTGTCGTACGGCTCGATGATGGCGATGCCCAGCGCGGCGCGGAAGCCGGCGGCGAACACCAGTAGCCACAGCAGCGGGCGCACCAGCGAGCTGAGAAAGCGCGAGCGCTGTAGCACGAAGCGCAGCCATTCGCGCAGGACGATGCCGCGCAGGCATTCCCAGTAGGCGGTCATGGGTGTGGCTCCTTTGAGGAGTTTGCGGGGGGCGTGGGAGGGGCTTTAGCCGCGAGCTCTTCGATATTATGGATCTCGCGGCTGAAGCCCCTCCCACCACTGGGCCGCAGCGCCTCGCGCACATGGCCACGGCCCAGCGCCTCGTCACCGGTGAGGCGGGCGAAGCTGATGGCCAGGTCGTCGCCGAACTGGCTGGCCTTGCCCCAGACCACGCGCTCGCCACGGTGCAGGATCAGCAGGTCATCGCTGGATTCGATCTCGTCCAGCAGGTGGGTCGTCCACAGCACGCACAAACCCTGCTCGCGGCACAGGTTGCGTACGTGGCGACCGAGCGCCAGGCGGCTGGCCGGGTCGAGCCCAGCGCTGGCTTCGTCGAGCAGCAGCAGGCGCGGTTGATGGAGCAGGGCGCGGGCAATCTCCACGCGGCGGCGGTGGCCGCCGTTGAGCGTGCGCACCTTGTCGTGACGACGCTCGGCGAGATCTTGGCGCAGCAATTCCTCGTCGATACGCGCCTGCGCCTCGCGGCGCGGCATGCCGTGCAGTGCGGCGTGGTAGGCGAGGTTCTGCTGCACCGAGAGGTCGAGATCCAGCGTGCTCTGCTGGAACACCACGCCGAGCTGGCGCAGCGCCTGGCGCGGCTCATTGCGCAGGCTGTGGCCGAAGATGCGGATATCGCCCTGCTGCAGGTCGTACAGGCGGGTGAGCAGGGCGATCAGGGTCGACTTGCCGGCGCCGTTGGGGCCGAGCAGGGCGCCGAAACGCCCCGGCGCCAGTTCGAAAGCCAGATCATTCAAGGCCTGGCGGGCACCATAGGCGAAACCGACACCGCTCACCTCCAAGGCATTCATGGCGTCACCGCCACGCCCCAGGGGTAGCGACCGACCTTGATCGACTTGGTCACCTTGAGGCTGTCGACGTCGATCACCGACACGTCGCCGCTGACGCCATTGGTGGTCAGCAGGCGTTTTTGATCCGGGGTGAAGGCCAGGTGCCAGACGCGCCGGCCCACCAGCAGGTAGTCGAGAATCTCGTAGGTCTTGGCATCCACCACGGCCACATGGTTGGCCGGGCCAAGCGCGACGAAGGCGTACTTGCCGTCGTCGGTCAGCTTGACCCCCACCGGCTGCACCTTGTCCGGGTGCACGCCCTTGATGGCGAACTTGAGCACCTTGAGCACCTGGCGCGAGTCCACGTCGACCACCGTCACCGTGCCGCCGATCTCGGCCGAGGCCCACAGGCGCTTGCCGTCCTTGTCGAACTCGACATGGCGCGGACGCTGGTCGACCAGGGTGTTGTCCACCAGTTGCTGAGTGCTGGTGTCGATCCAGTGCAGCATGTTGGTGGTTTCGCTGGTGTTGACCGCCCATTTGCCGTCCGGGCTCACCGCCATGCCTTCGGGCTCCACGCCCACGTCGATCTGCGCCAGCACCTCGTCGCTCTGCGTGTCGACCACCGTGACCAGCGCATCGTCCTCGTTGGAGATGTACAGCCAGCGGTCGTTGGGGTGCAGGGCGAACTGCTCGGGATCGGCGCCGGATGGCAGCTCCTTGATGATCTTGCGCGTGGCCAGATCCATCACCTGCACGCGATCCGAGTCGCTGGCGCAGATGTACAAAAGCTTGTTGTCGGAGGACAGCAGCAGCCCACGCGGGCGCATGCCAACGTCGAGGGTGGCGGTAACTTCGAGGCTGTCGAGGTCGATGACGCTGATGCTGTCATCCTTCTCGTTGGACACGTAGGCCGTGGCGGCAAGGGCCGAGTGGCAGGCCAGGCCGAAGGCGACGGCGCAGGCGAGTCGGGTCAGGCGCATGGGGTTGATCCTCTTGTTGTAGTTGTTGGCAGAGCCTTGCTTCTGTGGGAGGGGCTTCAGCCGCGACTGTCGCCGCTGAAGCACCTCCCACAGATGCTATCCATGAGGCGTCCCCGCCAGATCGCAACTCACCTCAGGCCGGTCGTAACCAAGGCTGTCCATTTCGTTGCTGGGGTGGAGGAAGCCATCCTGCGGTGAAGTACTGACCAGTGCGCGCGGGTGCACCAGCTCGATGGGCTGGCGCAGCTCGCCGTTCCATGGGCGAAAGCTCAGCTTGCGGCCCTTGAAGCCATCCAGCGGCAGGTCGGCGGACAGCGCCAGCGTGCGAATGGCTTGCGGCTCGGCGTTGCGCAGCTTGGTCACGGCGGCGGCGATGCTGCGCACGGCCATCCAGGCGGCGAAGTCGCGGTCGTTCATCCAGCGTCCGGCCAACTCCTCGAAGCGTTTCTGCAGCTGCGCGGCGCCGAAGGTTTCCACCGTCTTGTGCCAGGCGGTCGGGGTCAGGCCCTGGGTGCCGGCCACCGGGCGCGGCAGCCAGGTGTTGTAGGGCAGGTATTCGCCGAAGTCGCCGCGCTCGTCGGCCACCAGCACCACGTCGTACTCGCTGGCCTGGGTGAACAGCGGCATCTCCGCCTGGGCGCTGCGCCGTTGGTCGTTGTCGAAGCTCCAGGGCTTCTCGGCGACGATCTTGTGGCCGAAGCGTTTCGCCGCGCGCTTGAGCGCGTCGGCGTAGGCGTTGTCATCTTCTGTGGTGCCGGTCACCAGCAGCCAGCGCGTCCATTTGCGCACGGCGAGAAACTGCGCCAGGGCGTCGGCCAGCATGGCGCGGCTGGGCAGGGTGTGCAGCACGTTGCCCAGGCACTGCTCGCGGCGCAGGCCGTCGTCGGCGCTGCCGGCATTGAACAGCAGGCTGTCCGGCAGGCGCTCGCTGAGCTGGCGCAGGGTGGCGGCCGGGGCGTTGACCACGAACAGGCGAATGCCCGCCTGGTGCTGGCGTTCGGCAGCGGCGAGCAGCTCGTCAGCCTGGTCACTCTCGGCGCTCTGCAGCTCGAACTGCTGCTTGAGGAAGCGCCCGGTGCTGTTGCTGTCGATGATCGCCAGTTCGGCGCCACGGCGGCCGGCATCGGTGGGTTCGGGGATGACGTTGGACAGCAGCGGCCCGCGCGGCGGCTGATGTGCCAGGTAGCCGATGCGCACCTGCAACTCGTCCGCGCTGGCGCTCAGGGTCAGGCCGAGGCTGGCGACGAGGCAGAGCAGAACTTGGCTGAGCGGGCGCATGGGGCGGCTCCATCGGAGGATGCCGCCAGCATAGGAAGCGCAACAGGCACGGGAAATATGCCCAAGGTAGCGCCCGCCACGTACGAAGGTCGTAGTCCGTCACGCCAATTGGCGCCGCCAACCTGCCCAAAGTACCAGCCCGGCAGTACCAAGGTAGTAACCCGATGCGCACCGTTACTTCCTAGCATGGCAGGCACTGCCCAATAACAAGAACAGGTGACCGCCATGCGTATCTTCAAGGCTCTGCTGCTGCCGCTATTGCTGATCATCAGCCTGCTCGGCGTCGACCAGTTGCATGCCGCCGGCGACATGACCCGCCGCCCAATCGCGTTGCCCGATCTGGTGCTGGGCAGCGACGACAGTGACTACTTCATGTCGCAGAGCGAATACCAGTTGGAAACCGGCCAGGCCTACCAGCTCAAGGTCATCTCCAACGGCCAGAAGGAATACGCCTTCCAGGCGCCGGAGTTCGCCACTTCGATCTACCTGCGCAAGGTCGAGGCCGGCGGTGTGGAGGTCAAGGCCATGACCCTCACTGAACTGGAATTCGAGGAGGCCGGCCAGGCGGAAATCTTCTTCCTGCCGGTCAAGCCGGGCAAATACCGCTTCTACGCCAAGGGCCTGGAAGGCAAGGGCATGCTCGGCTACTTCGTTGTCAAGTAGCCGGGTCAAGCAGATGAGCGCTCTCGGCCGTATCAACCTGGTGGTCAGCCTGCTGTTCGTGCTGGTGACCCTGGCCGGGTTGGCGTTGTTGCTGCGCCAGGCCAGCCATGACGTGCAGCGTGAGCTGCAGGCTGCCGAGGCGGTGGTGGAATACCTCGGCGAAGTAGCGCGCACCAACCCAGGCAGCCTGCGCCCGGAACTGACCGAGAACCTGCGACATATCCGCGTGAGCTGGCTGCGCCCCGGCGAGCAGCCCGTGGCACAGAGCAAGAGCCTGGTCGAGCGCTGGATCGCCGAACGCCTGCTGGGTTCGACGACGCTGGTGAGCGATGCCTGGCCGCTGGCCGATGGCCGCGAGCTGCATATCGCCCTCGACCCCTTCGACGAGATCGAGGAAATCCAGGACTCGTTGCTGCAACTGCTGCTGCTCAGCGCCTTCGCCCTGATCCTCAGCCTGCTCACCATCCGCTTCGCCGTGCGCCGCGCCCGCCGTGTGCTGGACGAACTGCTCGCCGGTCTGCGCGAAGTCGGCGCTGGCCACTTCGATACCCGCTTGCGCGATCACGGCCTTGCCGAGGCCAAGCATCTTGCGACGCACTTCAATGGCATGGCCACCACCCTGCAGCAGGTGCAGGCGGACAACGCCGAGCTGACCCAATCCCTGCTGGCGCTGCAGGAGCGCGAGCGCACGCGCCTTGGCCAGACCCTGCACGACGACCTCGGCCAATACCTCAGCGGTATTCGCGCCCAGGCCTGTTTGCTCAAGGTGATCGCCGACCGCCCGCAGCAGGTACAGGACACCGCGCGCCTGCTCGACGACAACTGCGAACGCCTGCAGCAGGGCTTTCGCAGCCTGATCCGCGACCTCTACCCGGTGGTGCTGGAGCGCCTGGAGCTAGGGCCGGCGCTGCAGCAACTGGCCGCCGACTGGCAGCAGGCGCAAGGCATTCGCTGCCGTCTGCAACTGGGCGAGCGCCTGCCGAGCCTGCCGCTGACGAGCAAGGCCCATCTCTATCGCCTGGTGCAGGAGGCGCTGACTAACGTCGCCCGCCATGCCGACGCCAGCGAAGTACGCATTCGCCTGCAACGCCGTGGCCAGGGCCTACGCCTATTGGTGCGCGACAACGGCCAGGGCACTGCGCTACCGCTGCGCCCCGGCATCGGCCTGCGCTCGATGCGCGAACGTAGCCGCAGCCTGGGCGGCGAGCTACGCCTGCATAGCCGCCCGCAAGCGGGCTGGGCGCTGTGCCTGAACATTCCCCTGGAGGCAACGTCATGAAGATTCTGCTGGTAGACGACCACGCCGTGGTGCGCCAGGGCTACGCCAGCCTGCTGCGCGCCCTGTTGCCGGACGTACAACTGCGCGAAGCCTGCGACGGCGAACAGGCCCTGCAGCGGGTGCAGGAAGAGATTCCCAACCTGGTGATCATGGACATCGGCCTGCCTGGCATCAGCGGCCTGGAAACCACCCGCCGCCTGCGCCAGCGCCTGCCGCAACTGCGCATCCTGTTCTTCAGCATGCACGACGAACTGCCCCTGGTACGCCAGGCGCTGGACGCCGGCGCCATCGGCTACCTGACCAAGAACTCATCGCCAGAAGTGCTGGTGGAAGCAGTCAAACGCACCGCCGCCGGCCACGCCTATATCGAACAACCCCTGGCCACCCAACTGGCCTGCAACCCCACCAGCGCAGATGGCCTCGACCCACGCCTGCGCGAGCTGACCCAGCGCGAATTCGAGATCTTCGTCATGCTCGCCCGCGGCCTGCCACCCCGGCAGATCGCCGAGAAGCTGTGCATCAGCGCCAAGACCCTGTCCAACTACCAGACCCTGGTGAAGAACAAACTGCAGATCAGCTCGCAGGCGGAGTTGGTGCATCTGGCGATTGATAGTGGGGTGGTAAGGGTGGGATTTGGAGAGTGCTTGAGGGACTGATGAGCAATGGCTTGTTAGGAAGCTGGATTACGGGGCCAGCCGCTACACATTTGTAAACCGTTTAGCAAGAACAGCGTCCTTCTTGGCCAGTGTGTGTAATACGGGCTAGCTGCTGGCCATTAGGTCAGTGTAGATTGATGGCACATGGCCGGTTTTGGATTAGGCCCATCTTTAAAATTAGTTGATCAACTTGAGTTTTGCTGTTGATCAGCAGCCTTAATGCAGGGGGAGTAAGTATGGCTGATGCAACTAAAGATAAAGACTGCTTTATTATCATGCCGATTGCAGATACAGATGGTTATCCCTAGGGGCATTTTAAACATGTCTATGATGATATTGTTGCTCCTGCGTGCGAAATGTCCGGATATAATGCGGTTAGGGCGGATGACGTAAAAGCGACAAATCTCATTCATCTCGATATTCTTAAGAAGCTTATCGAAGCTCCTGTTGCTGTGTGTGATCTTAGTAGTCGAAATCCGAATGTGCTTTTTGAGTTGGGTATAAGGCAAGCTTTTGATCGACCGGTTGTGCTGATTCAGGAAATCGGCACTCCTAAGATATTTGATATAACGCCTCTTCGTTATCTTGAATATTCAAAGGAAATGAAGTATCACGAGGTTCTCAAGAGTCAGCGAGAGTTAAAGGATGCTATTGAAGCAACTGTTACTGCTGATGGAGAGGTTGGAAACGTTAACTCTATTGTTAAGCTGCTTGCTCTCAGTAAATCAGCAAAAATTCCTGAGTTAAAAGGTGACAAAGAAGGGCTGGCGCTAGGAGTGCTTCGTGCCGAAATGCAAGAAATGAGAAAGCTTATGGAGATTTCAATTTACGAAAAAAATCGTGGCTCGCGCAGAGGCTCCATATCGGCGATAGAGTATGAGCGCATATTAAATACTTTAGAAAAAATTCAAGCCTCAAAGCGAGTTCCTATTCCTGAAAGGGCTGAACAGTTGCATATGTTAATGCGTGATACCGAAGAATTAATGATGCGCTGCGAGGATAAGGCGGATCACATGCACTTCAGAAATTTGTTTGAACGTATTCATCGCGTGTATGCGGATATCTCGTGACGATTTGATCGTTCCCACGCTCTGCTTGGGGAAGCAGGCATCGACGCTCTGTCTGCGTTTGCAGGCCGTTGCCCCAATGCATAGCAAGTAGCCTGGACACTGGCTTGGCTGGCAGATGATGAAAAAGCGTCATCCTCCCTACGTTGTGACGGGGTTTGTAGGGGGGACAACGCGAAGCTTGTCCACCGTTTCGCAATTCTCGACACTCTGCGTCTACTTGCATGTCATTGCTAATTTGAAATTGCTGGCGATTTGGAGTGTCGTAGGCGTGGCTCCCATGCGTAGAGTGGGAAAGTAAGAGCTTTCAGATAGGAGTGTTCATGTTTCGTCAGTTATTTCTCGTAATATTCTTGTGGCCGTTTTTTGCAAATGCTGGGCTGGACGTAACGGCGTACGAAAAACTAACTATCGTTTCGTCACCGAAAATAGATGGTTATGGGGAGCCATCGGAACCTGATCAAATTCAGTTGGCTCCCGTGGACTTCGTAGAACGTTTCGACGGTCTGACGGCAGGGCAGGTATATCGTTACGAGTCGACCTTCGACTTCAGGGCAGGCTCCTATACAGGATACAACTACTGGCGGAATGAGTTGGCAAAGCTCGCTGGCTACGGACAGACGCCATACAAGTCATTCAATGGCGAAACTGAGCTTCGGTACGATGCTGCCGTTTGGAATGGCAAGAAAGGAGCATTCTGGGAGCTTATTGATTTCTCTGATGCAGAGGGTGTCATCGGCCCTGTCGTATGCAAAAGACTTTATAAGGACTTCCTTCAGTATCAGGCTGACGCTTCAAAACATCCTGACGAGTATTTTCGTACCTCTTATCAGGATTGGGTGAGGGCATTTTCCATGTGTGCAAATGATGGAGCCATTGTCTTTCATTGAGCAGGTAGCCCGGACGTTGCTCCCGCCAATGGTGGATGAAAAAGCGCCAGTTGCCCCGATCTACCCTACGCAACACGATGGTTGGGCCGTCGTAGGGCGGGTGCAACCCGCCAGGACGCGGGTTGCTGTTGGCTGCATTCTCTATTGGTGGTGGGCGGTCGGTGGTGGGCTGAAGCCCACCCTACGGGTTAGCCCCAGCGCTGAGTATGGAATCAGTCCCAGCCTTTGGGGCACTCGATGCAGCCTGGCATGTTGGCGTCCTGGAAGTTGCCGAAGCGGGTGCGCGCGCCGCTGAGGTTGGCGTTTTCCAGGTTGGCGCCGCCCAGTTTCACTTCCTGCAGGTTGGCATCCTCCAGATGCGCGCCTTTGAGGTCGGCCTTGCTCAGCCAGGTCATCTCCAGGTTGGCTGCCTGCAGTTGCACGTCATGCAGTTTGGCGCCGGAGAGGCGGGCGAATTCCAGGTTGGCGGCGCGCAGGTCGGCGCCTTCGAATTGCGCGGCCTGGGCGAACAGGCCCCAGCCGCCAATGGCCACCAGGCTGGCACCAGATAGGTCGGCCAGGCGCAGGTTGCTCTGTTGCAGGCTGGCGCGGGTGAGGTTGGTGCCGCGCAGCTTGGCCTTTTCCAGATTGCTCAGGTCGAGGTTGGCGTGGCGCAGGTCGGCACCGGAGAGATCGGCGCCGGACAAGTTCATGCGGCGCATGTCGAGGTTGCGCAGGTCAGCGCCGCGCAGGTTGGCGTTGGGGCATTGGCTGTCGGGTTCGATGCGGCAGCCGTTGATCAGCGGCACGTCGTCGTTGTCGGTCTCGGCGCCGATGGCGTGGCTGCCGAGCACCAGCAACACGACTGGAATGAGTAGAGGCAGGTAGTTCATGGCGAGTCCTCGGATGAATGGATGGGGAGGCGGTCGCGGCTAAAGCCCCTCCCACGGTTGGCGCGCATGGCGCACCCCAGGTGCGCCATGCGTTGGGCCGTCAGCGTTGGGCGCTGGCCTTGTCCCAGCTCGGCAGCTTGAACACCCAGAAGGAGCCGCCCTGGGCGACCGGTTTGGTCAACTCGGCCATGTCGCCACCCCACAGCGGCACGGCGCCGCCGTAGCCGGCGGTCACGCCTATGTACTGCTCACCGTCCTGCTCCCAGGTGATGGGCGGGGAGATGATCCCGGTGCCGACCTGGAACTTCCACAGCTCCTTGCCGTTCTTGGCGTCGAAGGCCTTGAAGTAGCCGTCGCCAGTGCCGGTGAACACCAGGTTGCCCTTGGTGGCCAGCACGCCGGCCCACAACGGCAGGCGTTCCTTGTGTTCCCACTCGACCTTGCCGGTGGTTGGGTTCATCGCGCGCAGGATGCCAACGTGGTCATCGAACAGGCGCTTGATACGAAAGCCCATGCCCAGGTAGGCGGAGCCTTTCTTGTAGTGCGCTTCCTCGGCCCAGTAGTCCTCCTTCCAGTGGTTGGCCGGCACGTAGAACAGGCCGGTGTCCTGGCTGTAGGCCATGGGGTTCCAGTTCTTGCCGCCGAGGAAGGGTGGCGAGACCTCGACCGCTTCACCCTTGCTCTCGCCCGGCTTCGGCTTGGGCGGGCGCTGGCCCGGGTTCTCCACCGGCCGGCCGGTCTTCAGGTCGATGTGGCTGGCCCAGGTGATCTTGTCGACGAAGGGGAAGGCGTTCTTCAGCTTGCCGTTGGCGCGGTCGACTACGTAGAAGAAACCGTTGCGGTCGGCGTGGGCGGTGGCCTTGGTGACCTTGCCGTCCTTGTCCTTGTAGTCGAACAGCACCAGCTCGTTGTTGCCGGAGAAGTCCCAGGCATCGTTCGGGGTGTGCTGGTAGAACCACTTCACTTCGCCGGTGCTCGGGTCGACGCCGACCTGGCCGGAGGTGTAGAGGCTGTCATAGTCGTGCGGGTTGCCGCCGTCGCTGGTGCGTGCCCAGCCGTTCCACGGGGCCGGGTTGCCGGCGCCGACGATGATGGTGTTGGTTTCGGCATCGAAGCTGGCGCTCTGCCACGGTGCGCCGCCGCCCTGGCTCCAGGCTTGTTTCTTGCCGGTCGGCGAGTTGGGATCGTCCGGCCAGCTCGGTGCCTTGACGTCGCCGGTCGGGGTGCTGTCCTTGCCGTTGAGGCGGCCCATGTGGCCTTCGACGAAGGGGCGCATCCAGACTTCCTCGCCGGTGTCCGGGTCGCGGGCGAACAGGCGGCCGACCACGCCAAACTCATCGCCGGAGCTGCCGTGGATCAGCAGCACCTTGCCGGTCTTGCCGTCCTTCACCAGGGTCGGTGCGCCGGTCATGGTGTAGCCGGCGGAGTGGTCGGCGAACTTCTTGTTCCAGACCACCTTGCCGGTGTCCTTGTTCAGCGCCACGACGCGTGCGTCGAGGGTGCCGAAATAGATCTTGTCGCCGTAGATGGCGGCGCCACGGTTGACCACGTCGCAGCAGGGGCGAATGTCGTCGGGCAGGCGGTGGTTGTAGGTCCACAGGCGCTTGCCGGTTTTCGCATCGAGGGCGAAGACGCGCGAGTAGGAGCCGGTCACGTAGACCACGCCGTCATGGATGATGGCCTGCGATTCCTGGCCGCGCTGCTTTTCGTCACCGAAGGAGTAGCTCCAGGCCGGGGTCAGCTTGAACACGTTGTCGGCGTTGACCTGGGTAAGCGGGCTCCAGCGTTGGGCATTGGTGCCCATGCCGTACTGCAGCACGTTGCTGGTGGTAGTGTGGTCGTTGGCGATGTCGTCCCAGGTGACGGGCTTGGCAATCGCGCCCAGGCTCAGCGCCAGGCCGCCGGCCAGCATCAGGGCAAGCGTCAGGGGGCGAGGGCTGCTGGGTAGATTTCTTGTTGTCATGGTTGTGCTTCCCATTGGAGTTGAAAGTGCCGCAGTGGCAAACCGATGGTGGAACCCGGCCCCTTCGACGCCTACGGAAAAACTCCCGACTTCACCGGGAGGATTTCCCAGTCGCCCCATGACTTGGCCTTGCTGCCAAGGGATCAGCAAACCTGCGACCCAAGCCCTACTACCAAGGGACTAGAGCGCGGCCACCAAAGCAGGATTCGGTGTGCGCAGGCGCCTTTCTAAGATGGACGCCACAAGCTCGTAACGGGCTGTTCGGCGTGCATTCGATGAGGTCCTAGCCATGAACAAGAAGAAGATCCAATCCACCCTGGCCCTGATGCTGCTGGCCGCCTCCACCCAGTTGTGGGCGCACGGTGACGTGGTGCCGCAAGCGGTCAAGACCGATGGTCTGGAGCCGTTGGGTGAGGAGTGGCTGGAGGAAAACCCTTATCGCGGCAACCCGCGCGCCATCGAGATTGGCGCCTCGGCCTACAACCAGAACTGCGCCGCCTGCCACGGCCTGGAAGCCAAGTCCGGCGGTATCGCCCCTGACCTGCGTCTGCTCGAAACGGGCGCCAGTGGTGATGAGTGGTTCAAGGAGCGAGTCATTCACGGTGCGGTGCGCGATGGCCGCGTGTACATGCCGAAGATGGCCGATTACCTGAGCCAGGAAGCCCTGTGGGCGGTGCGCAGCTACCTGGAGAGCGTGCACGTCGAGGAGTAGCGCTTGATGATCAATCTGCTGCGCTCGTGCTTCACGATCTTCGCGGCCATGCGCCGGCTGATCCTGTTTGGCAGCCTGTTGCTGTGCCTGGGCGTCGCCCAGGCACAGGTGCGTGACTACGACCGCATCATGGAAGAGGGCGTGTTGCGCGTGGCGCTGTACCAGAACTTCCCGCCCTACAGCTTCGAGCAGGAGGGCCAGCCGCGTGGCGTCGACTACGAGCTGGCCAAGGCGTTGGCCGAAGGCTTGGGCCTGAGGCTGCAGGTGATCTGGGCGCCGCCCGGTGAGAAGCTTGACGACGACCTGCGCGACTACATCTGGCGTGGCCGGGTCACCGCCCAGGGCGAGCTGGCCGACCTGATGCTGCGCGTGCCCTACGACCGTGACTACGCGCAGATGCGCAACGAACTGGGCGAGCTGGTCAACGAGCGCGTGGTGATGTTCGGCCCCTATCAGCGCGAGCGCTGGCAACTGGCGTTCGATCGCCGTCGCCTGGCCGAGGTGCCAAGCATCAATGCCTTGCAGACGCATCCGATTGGCGTCGAGGTGGACAGCGTGCCATCGTTCTACCTCAGCTCCGCGCGTGAGGGCTTGCTGCGCTCGCAGGCACGGCATTACCCGTCGCCGACCCTGGCCTTCGCGGCCATGCGTGCCGGTGAGGTGGACGCCGTGATGGCCCTGCGCGGCGAGGTGGACTGGCTGCTGCACGAGGCCAATGATCCGCAACTGGCGCTGGCCGAGAACGCCTACCCGGACATGGGCCGGCAAATCTGGGACATCGGCATGGCGGTGCATGAAAGCAACCGGCAACTCGCCTATGCCCTGGAAGAACAGCTTGAAAAACTGATTCTCGACGGTTCGCTGGAGCGCCTCTACGGGCAGTACGGCCTGCGTTTCGAGAAGCCCGAACAATACCAATAGCGGTTGCAACCGCAGCGGAGGTGAACGATGGATTGGCGTAGCCTGATGTTGCTTGCGCTGTTCGTCTGGGCCTGGGAGGCGCGAGCCGCTGCCCCCGATCCGGTCGCTTCGGTGATGTGGGACTACTACCACCAGCGCCTGTTGAACGGCGAGCCCTTCGTCTTCGACGAACAGGTGCGCCTCGAAGTGCCGCCTTTCGCCGAAGACGCGCGCCAGGTGCCGATCCAGATCGACGCCAGCGCTTATGGCGGCAAGGTCAAACGCATCCTGGCCTGGGCCGAGCTCAACCCCATCCCGCGTATCGTCGATTTCACCCCCAGCGCCGCGCTGGAGCCGACCCTGGCCATTCGCATCCGGGTCGAGCAGGCCACGCCGATTCGTGCGGCGGTGCTGACCGACGATGGCGTATGGCATATCGGCTCGGCACGGGTGGAGGCCGCAGGCGGTGGCTGCACGGCGCCCAGCGTGGTGCGCGCCGAAGCCGGCTGGCAGGAGCGCCTCGGACAGGTGCTGGGCAAGCGCTACCTGCGCGGCGAGGACAGCCGCCTGCGCCTGCAGGTGTCGCACCCGATGGATAACGGTCTGGTCGGTGGCATTCCCGAGTTCTATATCGAACGGGCCGAACTGCGTGATGCGGACGGCCAAGTGCTGGGGCGCCTGGAGCTGTTCCCGGCGGTCAGCGAGAACCCGACGCTGACCTTCGACCTGCGCGGTGACCGTCACGCCGAACTGTGGTTGCGCGATAACAACGGCAACGAATTCCAGGCCGAGTTCTGACGGCATGCGCATTCGCCGCGGGGCGCGGCTCCCACAGGAGTAGCAGCGCTCGCCGCCTTGTCTGTAGGAGCCCCGCCCCGGGGCGAATCTCGATTTCGAGGAGAAGAGCATGCGCTGGATACTGTTTCTGCTGGCTCTCGGTAGCGGCTTGGCCCAGGCGCTCGACTACCACCTGCAACCCCGGCAGATCGCCGAGGGGGTCTGGCTGGTGGAAGGCAGCACCGACAATTTCGCCCCGGACAACGGCGGCAATATCGTCAATGTCGGCTTTATCGAAACCGCTGAGGGTGTGGTGGTGATCGACACCGGGCCGTCGCGCCGCTACGGCGAGGCGCTGCGCCAGAGCATCGAGCACGCCACCGGCAAACCTGTGCTGCGTGTGCTGCTGACTCACCATCACCCGGATCACGTGCTGGGCAACCAGGCGTTTGCCGGCGTGCCCATCGCCGCGCTGCCAGGTACCGCGAAGCTTTTGGCCGAGCAGGGCGACGCCATGGCGGAAAATATGTATCGCCTGGTGGGCGACTGGATGCGCGGCACCGAAGTGGTATTGCCCACCGAAGAGGTGCAGGAAGGCACGCTGGAGATCGGCGGCCGGCGCCTGCAACTGCTGGCGCTGCGCGGCCATACCGGAGCCGACCTGGCGATCCTCGACGAGCGTACGGGCGTGTTGTTTGCCGGTGACATCCTTTTCTACCAGCGCGCGCTGACCACGCCGAACACGCCTGGGCTGGATGTCTGGCTGGCCGATCTGGATCGCCTGCAAGCGCTGCCCTGGAAGCAGATCGTGCCCGGCCACGGCCCGCTGGCCACAGATGCAGCGCCTTTTGCGCAGATGCGCGACTACCTGGGCTGGCTCGATGGCCTGATGCGCGAGGGCGCGGAGCAGGGCGCCGAGATGAACGAGCTGATCCGCGCGCCGATCCCCGAGCGCTTCGCTCAGGTGAATCTGAGCCGCTATGAGCTGGTCCGCAGCGTCAGCCACCTTTATCCGCGCTACGAGCGCCAGGCCATGAGTCGGGTGGATCACGCCGAGTGACGACGTGTGTTGTCGCCTGGCTTCTGTGGGAGGCGCTTTAGCGGCGAATCGCGGCTAAAGCCCCTCCCACGTTAGCGCCTAGGGCGCCCCGTTCCGTTCTACGCGGCTGGCGCTCCGGTTCGTCTTACACACTGAACTGAAATCTGACCCGGCCACTCTCAAGGAGGCGGCTCTACCTGGCTTGCGACAAGCGGGCAGGCCATTTGACGAAAAATTGACCTGCACCCGAGTAGGGTGGGCTTTTCACAACCGAGGTAGCTGTCGATGGCCATGCCCCCTGTAACTGCTTCCGCTGTAGCGCTGATGCTGGCGATGATGTCCTCGCCAGCGGTGCATTCGAAGACGGATTCACCTTCTCCCCGTGTCTATGGATGGGTGGAGGAAGGGCTGCTGCTGCCTGAAAAGGCCGCACTGAAGATCAAGCTGGACACCGGTGCCCTGACCTCGTCGATGGATGCGAAAGATCTCGAACGCTTCGAGAAAGACGGCGAGCACTGGGTACGTTTCAATGTGGAAGTGAAAGACAGCAAGAGCGCAAAGACGGTGAGTATCCCCTTCGAGCGGCGCGTCGAAAGAAACGTCAAGGTCAGAGGGGCGGGCGGCGAAGAGAGACGCCCGGTGGTCAAGCTGAAGATGTGCATCGGCGACCGTATCTACAACGAAGAATTCTCGCTGAAGAACCGCGGCAAGATGATCTATCCGGTGCTGATCGGTCGGCGCACCCTGGAACACCTGGGGGCCGTGGATGTGTCCCGGACGTTCACCGTCGAGCCCAAATGCAATGGCGATTCGAGCGGCAAGCAGGCGAACAAGTCCTGAGTGCCGCCGAGGTCATGCGCAAAACGTCGACAGGTTAGAGCCTGAACCCCTCGACGATATGCTCAGCCAGGCATTCCGTTACCGGCGATTGGCTGCCCTCCCGACGCAGCAGCACGATGCTGGTCAATGGCAGTAGCGGCAGGCCCTCGGCTTCGCCAAGGATGTGCAGATCCGGGGTGATCAGGCTCTGTAGTTGCGCGGTCACTGCCAATCCTGCGCGCACTATGGCGAAGATTGCCGACAGGCTGGGGCTGGTGTAGGCGATGCGGTAGGGGCGGCTCATCGCATCCAGCGCGTTGCACGCCCACTCGCGACAGAAACAGTCGGCGTTGAACATCGCCAGCGGCATGGGCGTCTGCTCGTGCGGGGCGAAGCCTTGCGCCACGGCCCAGACGAAGCGCTCCTGGCGCAGCAGTTGACCGATCTCCTTGCCCGGCTGGCGGGTGACGATGGTCAGGTCGAGATCCTGTCGTTGCAGCAATTGCCCGGAGGGTTCGCAGTGCACCTCGACCTGCACCAGCGGGTAGGCCTGGGCGAAGCGCGAGAGAATTTCCGGCAGAAAACGCATCACGTAATCATCCGGCGTGCCGATGCGCACGGCGCCGACCATGTGCGGTTCACGCAGGGTATTGAGCACCTCGCCATGCAACTTGAGGATGCGCCGCGCGTAACCCAGCAGCACCTGACCTTCCGGCGTCAGTCGAACCTGGCGGCCGTCGCGCTCGAACAAGGGACGCTGCACCACGTCATCTTCCAGCCGTTTCATCTGCATGCTGATCGCCGATTGGGTGCGGTTCACCGCGTCGGCCGCGCGGGTGAAGCCACCCGTATCGGCGATGGCGACGAAGCTGCGCAGCAACTCGGTATCGATGCTGGGGTGATAGGCCATTCATCAACTCTCAAGATGGGTTGCATAAGAAACATTCGTTGGATTGATCATAAGCCTGGCCTGAGACTGGTGCCAACCCCACAGGGAGGACACCGAGATGAAAAGTCAGAAAGGGTATGCGATGGCTCAGGCCATCCCGTCTGGGCGCTTGCCGAGTGTGGCCGGTATTTGGCGCGTACTGCGCCGCTGGCAGCAACTGGCGCGTGAACGCCGCCAGTTGGCCGCGCTGGATATGGCGGCGCTGAAGGATCTGGGGCTGACCCGTGCCGACGTGATGCAGGAAAGTGAGCGGCCATTCTGGGATGATCCGCTGCGCAAATGAATGACGGAGTAATGTGATGACTGCTGTACGCAAGGGTGCCGATCTGTTCCTGTTCCAGCTGATGCTGCTGCTCTGTGCCATCTGGGGCAGCCAGCAGGTGGCAATCAAGCTGGCGGCGCCCGATGTTGCGCCCATGCTGCAGGTGGCCCTGCGTTCGGGGATCGCCGCCGTGTTGGTCGGCCTGCTGTTGCTCTGGCAGCGCGGCTGGCAGGGCTGGATCGGCTGCACCTGGCGCGCGGGCGTGCTGGCTGGCGTGCTGTTCGCCTTGGAGTTTTTCTTCATCGCCCTCGGCCTGCGCCATACCTCGGCCTCGCACATGGCGGTGTTTCTCTATACCGCGCCGATCTTCTCGGCGCTGGGCCTGCATCTGCTGCTGCCCAGCGAGCGTCTGCGCCGCCTGCAGTGGCTGGGTATCGCGCTGTGCTTCGCTGGCGTGGTGATGGCCTTCGGTGTCGGTGGCAGTTGGGCCGATATCGACGGCGGTATCCTGCTCGGCGATGCGCTGGGACTCTGTGCGGGCATGGCCTGGGGCGCCACTACCGTGGTGGTGCGTGGTTCGCGCTTGTCCGAAGCACCCGCCGGGTTGACCCTCTTCTACCAACTGGCCGTGGCTTTCGTCCTGTTGCTCGGCTATGCCCTGGCGGTGGTTGACCTCGGCCAGGTGCGCTGGAGCCCGCTCGCCATTGGCAGCATCGTGCTGCAGGGCGTGGTGGTGTCGTTCTTCACCTACCTGGCCTGGTTCTGGCTGCTGCGCCGCTACCTGGCCTCGAACATGGCGGTGTTTTCCTTCATGACCCCGTTGTTCGGAGTGACCTTCGGCGTGCTGGTGCTGGACGAGCCGCTGACGCTGAACTTCATCATCGGCGCCGCGCTGGTGCTCAGTGGCATCACCCTGGTCAGCAGCGAGGCCTGGCTGCGTCGACGCCTGGCAGACTGGCGTGGCTTGCCGCAGCAACCCTGAACGCTTACTTGCAAGGAGGCTGAAAATTGTCCGCTTACCACTTGGCCCAACTCAATATCGCCTTGATGAAGGCGCCGCTGGAGTCGCCGGAGATGGCCGACTTCGTGGCCAATCTGGAACGCATCAACGCCTTGGCCGAAGCCGCGCCCGGCTATGTCTGGCGCTTGCAGGACGAAGCGGGCGACGCCACGCCTATCCGCCCCTTTGGCGACGATGTTTTGGTCAACATGTCGGTCTGGCAGGACGTGCAGTCCCTCAGCGATTACGTCTACAAGTCGGCGCATGCCGAAATGCTCAAGCGCCGCCGCGAATGGTTCGCGCGCGTCGAGCAGATGCATCAGGTGTTGTGGTGGGTGCCGGCCGGGCATCGGCCTAGCGTGGTCGAGGCTGCCGAGCGCTTGGCTTATCTGCGCGAACATGGCGCGACGGCGCAGGCTTTCACCTTCCGACAACCTTTCTCGAAGCCAGAGGTAGAGACTGCTTAGCAGCACGACCCGTTTTAGGTATTGTGTGCGCCTGCGTGATTGCTCGGATAAGAAGATGCCCAAGAGCCCCCTGAAACTGATGCTGTGCATTCCCCATCAACTGGTGCACTTCGATGGCGTCAATGCCCGGCCGCAAGTGAGCCTGCCGCTGGGCATTCTTTCCATGGCTGCCTACCTGCGCGAGCAGCAGTGGAATGGCAGCATCGACATCTACGATGCCCGCATGAGCGCGCGCTTCAGCGAGATGGACACGCCGCAGGGGCGTCGGACGATCTTCGGCGACGACGAGCAGGAGATGGCGGCACGTATCGTGGCCTCCGCGCCAGACGTGGTGGGGATCTCCAACATGTTCTCGGCCCAGTTCGAGCGCGCCTTGCGCACGGCCGAGATCGTCAAGGAACAACTACCCAATGCCATCGTGGTGATCGGTGGGCCTCATGCCTCGGTGTTCCCCATGGACGTGCTGGCTCATCCCGCCATCGACTATGTGGTGGTGGGCGAGGGCGAGGAGCGCCTGCATGCGCTCTTGCAGTGCATCGAGATTGGCGAGCATCCGCAGATCCAGGGCGTGCTCGGCCGGCCGGAGGATGCCGGGCTGCTGCGCAAGAATCCGCGGGTCAAGATCAGTTTCATCAAGTCCGTCGACGACCTGCCGTTGCCGGCTTATGACATGGTCGACGTCGAGCGCTACTTCGAGCTGCAGGCCAATGGTTTCTCACCGCGTACGCGCGAATGGGGCAAGCGCGCCGTTACCGTCATCACCAGCCGGGGTTGCCCGCACCAGTGCACCTTCTGCTCGATTCAGGCGACCATGGGCTATCGCTGGCGGCCGCATTCGGCCGACTACGTACGGCGCCACCTGAACCTGCTGCGTGAGCGCTACGCGGTGGACTACCTGCATTTCGAAGACGACAACCTCACCCACGATACGGCTCGTTTCGACCAGTTGCTGGATGTGCTCGCGGAATTCTCGCCGTCCATTCCCTGGGATACGCCTAATGGCGTACGTGGCGATAGCTGGACTTTGGAGCGTGTGCGCCGCTCGAAGGAAACCGGGTGTCAGCATCTGGTGGTGGCCATCGAGTCAGCCGTGCAGCGAGTGCTGGATCATGTGGTGCGCAAGCGCCTGGATTTGTCTCAAGTCGACGACCTCATGAGTTATACCGACCAGGTCGGCTTGCGCCTGATGGCGTTCTACGTGGTCGGCCTGCCGGGCGAGCGGCTCGAGGAGATCGATGCAACCTTCCGCTACGCCTTGACCCGCTACTTCCGCTATGGCGTATGGCCTGGCATGAACCTGGCCGTGGCGTTGCCGGGTACCGAGCTGCATGAGATCGCCGAGCGTGACAACCTGCGCGATCCCTCGCTGCCCTACGCGGCGAATCAGATCACCACGACGGCGTTCTGCCCTGCGGATATCGAAGTTCGCTACCGTCGTTTCCAGCGCCTGAAAGTGATGATCTTCATCTGGCGCACCTTCACCAGTTGGCGCGACATGAGCTACAACCTGAAGCTGGTATGGGGCTACAAGGCCGTGGCCTTGCGCGAGCTGGGCAAATTGCTGCGTTGAGCGCCTTTGGTGTGCTCTAGGGCAGACGGCCTCTCATGACTTTCTCTCTTTCCCTCGCCGAAGCCCGCCGCCTGGCCCTGGCAGCCCAGGGCTTCGGTCGTGTGCCGCGTGGTGCCATCGCCCATAAGCATTTGCAGACGCAGATCGAGCGTCTTGGCGTGCTGCAGATCGATTCGGTCAATGCCCTGGTGCGTTCGCACTACCTGCCGGCGTTCTCCCGCCTGGGTCATTACCAGGCCGAGCATCTCGACGAACTGGCCTGGGGCCGCGCGCGGCGCAGGCGACTGTTCGAATACTGGGGGCACGAGGCTTCCTTGCTGCCGCTGGAGCTCTATCCGCTGTTGCGCTGGCGCATGCGTCGGGCGGCGGGTGGCCAGGGTATCTACGCTGGCCTGGCGCGCTTTGGTGTGGAGCGACGCGACGTGATCGAGGCCGTGCTGCAGGCCGTGCGCGAGCGCGGCGCGTTGGGTGCTGGCAGCCTCAGCAGCCGCACCGAGAAGGCCGGGCCCTGGTGGGACTGGAGCGCGGAGAAAACGGCGCTGGAATGGCTGTTCGCCGCAGGCGAGGTCACCGTTGCCGGCCGTCGCGGTTTTGAGCGGCTTTACGATCTGCCAGAGCGGATCATTCCGGGCGAGCTGCTCAATCATGCCGAACTGGATGAAGACGAAGCGCAGCGGTGCCTGCTACTGCGTTCGGCCGATGCCCTTGGCGTGGCAACCGAAAAGGATCTGCGCGACTACTACCGACTCGATGCCGGCGACAGCAAGCAGCGTATCGCCGAGCTGGTGGAGGCGGGTGAGTTGCTACCGGTCGCGGTGCAGGGCTGGCGACAGACGGCCTACTGCCGCGGCGAGCCGCACATCCCCAGGCGCGTGCGTCACAGCGCGTTGCTGTCCCCCTTCGATTCACTGATCTGGGCGCGCGAACGCACCGAGCGGCTGTTCGGCTTCCGCTATCGGCTGGAGATCTACACCCCGCAGGCCAAGCGCGTGTATGGCTACTACGTGTTGCCGTTTCTGCACCACGAACGCTTGCTGGCGCGGGTGGATCTGCGCAGCGAGCGTGCGGCCAGGCGCCTGGCGGTGCATGCCGTGCATCTGGAGGAAGCTGTGCTGAGTGAGGAGGCGCGTCAGGCGCTGAGCGATTCGTTGCAGGCGCTGGCGCATTGGCTGGGGTTGGATGAGGTGTGGCTGGCGCCTGGCGTCAGTCTGCGCAAGCTGCTGGGCTAGCCACCGTTCTCCAAGAGAAATTTCAGTTCCTCCAAGCGCTGGATATTCAGCTCCATGGGACAGGTGTAGTACATCGGTGAGCCGACATGCTTGCCCTGTAGATCGCACTGGCCGTTTCGGTAAATCAGCCAGGCCTTTTGTGTCGCTTCCAGTTGCTCGGCATCTCCTGGGGCGCTTTCCTGCAGTTTCAGAAAAAGCTGCTGGTAGACACGGTTCATTTCCTTTTTTACCGCTTCGGACACGCCTTCGGCGCAACTGGCGACGCTGGAGTTGTTGATCACCCCGTTGGCGTCCATGCAGGCCTGGTACTGTTCATCGTAATCACCCCAGACGCCGAGCGGCAGTAGCGTGAGCGATAGCAGGCCGTTACGCAGTATCGACATGGCAGTTTCTCAAAGATATAGGGGCTGCGACGCAGCCCCTGAGCGCCTTCCTTACTTACCCGCCAGACGATTGCGCATATTGTTGGCGCGCTCGGTGGATCCCGGGTGCGAGTCGAACATGCTGCTCTCGCCGCCACTGAGCTTGGCCAGCTTCTCGAATGCGGTTACCAGGCCTTCGCGGGGGATGTTGCGTTGGGTCAGCAGGTCGAAGGAGAAGTTGTCGGCCGCGCTTTCCTGGCTTTGCGAGAATTGTGCGTTGACCAGTTGCTCGCCCAGTGCGCCGAACTGCGAGGCAGAGAGCGCGGCGACGGTGCCGTTGCCCGAGGCAGCTGCGGCGTTGCGCGCGGCGGAGGTGGCGTAGGCAGTCTGCATGGCTTTCTTGGTGTGGCCGAGGGCAACGTGCCCCATCTCGTGACCCAACACGCCTTCGACTTCGTTGTCGTTCATTGCGTCCATCAAGCCGCTGTAGACGCGTACGCAACCGTTGGCCATGGCCCAGGCATTGACCTCGTCATTGAGGTAGACCTTGTAGTTGACCGGCGTACCGTTGACCTGATTGCCAAGGTTGGCGGCGATCTTGTTCAGGCGCTTGCCGTAAGAGGTGTCCGGGCCGGCGATGGAGTTGGAGGCGTCCATTTCCGCGCAGGCCTTGTCGGACATGCTTTTGACTTCGGCATCGCTGAGGGTTGCGGCCTGCACGGCCATCAGGCCGGATTGCATCATGGCGTCGGGGGACATGTTCTGGCAGCCGCTCAGCAGTACGGCGCTGGAGAGGGCGAAGGCGGAGAGGGTGGTGCGCAGTTGCATGATTCATCATCCTTGTTGGAGGTGTCGGCCGCGAGTCCTTTCCGGCTGGGTAGCGTCGTTTGCACCGGTCGGTGCTCGCGTTGGGGCGGCATTATGCCGGATACCGCACACGAGAAGTGCGAGCTGGTTCGCGCCCTGGCCAGTGGCCAGGGCGCAAGGGGTCAGCGCCGTACCTGCTTCAGCGTCTCGGCGATCATGAAGGCCAGTTCCAGGGATTGGTCGGCGTTCATGCGCGGGTCGCAGTGGGTGTGGTAGCGGTCGGATAGGCCGTCCTCGGTGATCGGCCGTGAGCCACCGATGCACTCGGTAACGTTCTGCCCGGTCATCTCGATGTGAATGCCGCCGGCATAAGTGCCTTCGGCCTGATGCACGGCGAAGAATTGCCGAACTTCGGCGAGGATTTGCGCGAAATCGCGGGTCTTGTAGCCGCTGCTGGCCTTGATGGTGTTGCCGTGCATGGGGTCGGAGCTCCACAGCACCTGGCGGCCTTCTTCCTTGACCTTGCGCAGCAGGCGCGGGAAGTGCGCTTCGACCTTGTCCGCGCCCATGCGCACGATCAGGTTCAGGCGGCCCGGGTCGTTGTCCGGGTTGAGCGCGTCGATCAGGCGGATCAGCTCGTCCGGATCCATGCTCGGGCCGACCTTGACGCCGATGGGGTTCTCGATGCCACGCATGAACTCGACATGGGCACCGTCCAACTGACGGGTGCGGTCGCCGATCCACAGCATGTGCGCGGAGCAGTCGTACCAGCGGCCGGTGAGGCTATCACGACGGACGAAGGCTTCCTCGTAATTGAGCAGCAGCGCTTCGTGTGCGGTGAAGAAGCTGGTTTCCCGCAGTTGCGGTGCGCTGTCCATGCCCACGGCACGCATGAAGGCCAGGGTTTCGTCGATACGGCCGGCGAGCTGGTGGTATTTCTCGGCCAACGCCGAATTGGCGATGAAGTCGAGGTTCCACTGGTGCACCTGATGCAGGTCGGCGAAGCCGCCCTGGGCGAAGGCGCGCAGCAGGTTGAGGCTGGCGGTGGCCTGGTGATAGGCCTGCATCAGGCGCTCGGGATCGGGGACGCGACTGGCGACGTCGAAACCGATGCCGTTGACGATGTCGCCACGGTAGGCGGGCAGGGTGACGCCATCGATAGTTTCGCTGCCGGACGAGCGCGGTTTGGCGAACTGGCCGGCCATGCGCCCGACCTTGACCACCGGGCAGCCGGCGGCGAATGTCATGACGATGGCCATCTGCAGCAGCACCTTGAAAGTGTCGCGGATCTTCGCGGCGGAAAACTCGGCGAAGCTCTCGGCGCAGTCGCCGCCCTGCAGCAGGAAGGCGCGGCCCTGGGTGACCTCGGCGAACTGGCGACGCAGCTCGCGCGCCTCGCCGGCGAACACCAGCGGCGGGTAGCCGGCGAGGGTCTGTTCGACGCGCGCCAGGTGCGCTGCATCAGGGTATTCGGGCTGCTGCTGAATGGGCTTGGCCCTCCAGCTTTCGGGACTCCAGGCGTGCGACATGGTGCATCTCTAGCGGCGATTGAGGCGGTGCGCATGGTAACCGATAAGCCCGCAGGCTCGCCGCGCAATTATCGCGTGACCGCGTGGGGCGCATCGCCGACAATCGGCGCGGTTGCCGGGCCGCAGGGCTGAGGCGTGAGGAGCAGGAGCAAGGACATGCCGGGGTTACCGCCGAGCGAAGAAATGCAGAAGCTGGACGAAGTCCTGCTTGCCGAAGTGCGCGATGCCTTCGGTGTGATCCGCGTGGTGCAGATTGGCGCCTATCGTTTTCTCGAATTCGGCGAGTGCATCGAGCAGAGCTGCGTATTTCCCGCCGATCCCAGCTGGCTGGAGTACGACTACACGCGCGCCATGCTGCTTGGTGCCCTGGCGCATGAAAAACCGGAAACCGCCCTGTTTCTCGGCTTGGGCGCCGGCAACCTGACCCAGGCCTGCCTGAAGTTCCTGCCACTGGAAGATGTCGAGGCTATCGAGCTGCGCCCGGATGTACCGCGCCTGGCCATGGAGTTTCTCGGTCTCGACGATGATCCTCGGCTGACCATTCGTATCGGCGATGCCATCGAATTGCTGCCCAGCGCGGAAACCGCCGATCTGATCTTCCTCGACCTCTACACCGACCAGGGGCCGGGTGTCGGCCACCTGGCCTGGAATTTTCTCGAGCAGTGCCAGGCCAAGCTGAACCCCGGTGGCTGGCTGATCATCAACCAGTGGGCGGCCAATGATGGCAAGCCGCTGGGCGCGGCGCTGCTGCGTGGCCTGTTTCACCGCCATTACTGGGAATGCCCGGTGAAGGAGGGCAACGTGGTCATGCTGATTCCTGCGAATCTTGAGCAGGAACTGGACTTCGCCTTGCTGCAGGCGCGTGCGGGCGAGTTGGCTGCGCAACTGGGCTATTCGCTGCAACCATTGATCGAGTCGTTGCGGCCAGCCAGCTAGGGGCTGCAGCGAGCGAAAAACCTGTCCCCCAGGGCGAAAAATCCTGTATGATCCGCGCCCGGCCAAAACGGCCTCGTCACTATCACGAAGCCTGGCTTCGTTGTCGGTTCGCTGCGGCGAACTACTCTTGACGTTTCATCCATCGTTTTCGCAAATGCCCGTCTATCGGCTGCCAGGGTGACCCACAAGGTCCTACATGGCACGTGCAGCCTTTGTTCCTGGGTCTTTGCGGATGCACTGAGGCAGACCCATGACCCAGGAAATCGGCGGCTTTGCCGCACTCGGACTTCACCCCAATATTCTCGCCGCTCTGACCGCCGTCGGTTACGAAGAGCCGTCGCCCATTCAGTCGCAGGCCATCCCGGTGATCCTCGCCGGCCACGACATGATCGGCCAGGCCCAGACCGGTACCGGCAAGACCGCTGCATTCGCGTTGCCGATCCTGTCGAAGATCGACCCGGCCAAGCGTGAACCACAGGCACTGATTCTCGCCCCGACTCGCGAGCTCGCTCTGCAGGTTGCCACCGCTTTTGAAACCTACTCCAAGCAGATGCCTGGCCTGAGCGTGGTCGCCGTGTACGGTGGCGCGCCGATGGGCCCGCAGCTGAAAGCCATTCGCCAGGGCGCACAGGTTATCGTCGCCACCCCGGGCCGTCTGGTCGACCACCTGCGTCGCGACGAGAAAGTGCTGTCGACCATCCAGTATCTGGTACTCGACGAAGCCGACGAAATGCTCAAGCTGGGCTTCATGGACGATCTGGAGATCATCTTCGAAGCCATGCCGGAAAGCCGCCAGAGCGTGCTGTTCTCCGCCACCCTGCCGCATTCGATCCGTGCCATCGCCGAGAAACACCTGCGTGAGCCGCAGCACATCAAGATCGCTGCCAAGACCCAGACCGTCTCGCGCATCGAGCAGGCGCATCTGATGATCCACGCCGATCAGAAGATCAATGCCGTGACTCGTCTGCTGGAAGTGGAAGAGTTCGACGCTCTGATCGCTTTCGTGCGCACCAAGCAAGCCACCCTGGATCTGGCCGCTGCGCTGGAAGCCAAGGGCTACAAGGCTGCTGCGCTGAACGGTGACATCGCGCAGAACCAGCGTGAGCGTGTGATCGACTCGCTCAAGGACGGCCGTCTGGATATCGTCGTTGCCACCGACGTGGCCGCTCGTGGTATCGACGTGCCGCGCATCACTCACGTATTCAACGTCGACATGCCGTACGACCCGGAGTCCTACGTTCACCGTATCGGCCGTACCGGTCGTGCCGGCCGTGAAGGTCGTGCGCTGCTGCTGGTGACGCCGCGTGAGCGCCGCATGCTGCAGGTGATCGAGCGTGTGACCGGGCAGAAGGTCGGTGAGGTCAAACTGCCGAACGCCCAGCAAGTGCTCGATGCGCGCATCAAGAAACTGACCAGCAGCCTGGCGCCGCTGGTGGCCGATGCGGAAGCCAGTCATGGCGATCTGCTCGACCGCCTGACCGCCGACATCGGTTGCAGCCCGCGTGCTCTGGCCGCTGCGCTGCTGAAGAAGGCCACCAATGGCCAGGCGCTCGATCTGGCTGCCGTGGAGCGTGAGCAGCCCCTGGTGCCGGGTGTTGGCGGTGCGCCGCGTGAGCGCCGTGAGCGTGATGGTGATCGTGGCGGCGAGCGTGGTGGTGAGCGCGGCGAATACCGCGAACGTCGTGCGCCGCTGCCGCTGACCGAGGGTCGCGTGCGTTGCCGTACTGCGCTGGGTACTCGTGACGGTATCGCCGCGAAGAACCTGCTTGGCGCCATCCTCAACGAGGGCGGCCTGGCGCGCGAAGCCATCGGTCGCATCCAGATCCGCGAGACCTTCAGCCTGGTCGAGTTGCCGGAAGATGGTCTGGATCGTCTGCTCGGCAAGCTCAAGGACACCCGCGTCGCCGGCAAGGCACTGAAGCTGCGTCGCTATCGCGAGGATTGATCCGTAGCCCGGTCGAGCCGGGCCAGGTGATCTGAAACGCCGCGTCCGGTTAGCCGGGCGCGGCGTTTTTCATGGTGCAGACGCTCACTGCGTTTCGCCGAGCGTCGCCCTGAGGGCAAGTCGGTCGAACACCTCGGGCGTCAGCGCCGCTTCGCCGGCATCGTCGAGCACCTGGCGCGGATGTTCGCTGCCGGGAATGCTGCTGTCGAGCATGGCAAGCAGTTGCGCGCCGCGTGGCGTCAGGACGAAGTTCTCGCCATTGCCGCCTTCGTTTTCCGGGCGTGGGGCGATGAAGTCAGCGCTCAACAGGCTGGCTTCATAACGCGTGGCCTCGGCACGAAAGTGATCCAGGTCGTCGACAGGGTCACCCGCGCGCTGCAGTTCGTCAGCCAACTCCTCGGCATAGTGGCGGGGAGCGAATGGCTTGCCGGCAGAATGTTGCGCCTCGCGCAGCAGGCGCTCGATCAGATCCCAGTGATAGTGCATGTCGGTTTCTCCGCAAGGAAGGGCTTACCGATTCCGACTACCTGGAGGTGACCTGGGTTCGACCTGAATTGATGCGCCTTCAGCCGAAGCTGTAGATGTCCATGCCCAGCGAGCCGTAGGTGAAGCCGCTGTGCTCGATGTTGAAGGCGCCACCGGCGCCTCGGGCGAAGAACAGGGGCAGCAGGTGCTCGTCGCTCGGGTGGTTACGCACCGCATAGGGCGCGAGCTGACGGTAGTGGTGCAGGGCCTGACCATCGTCGGCGGCCAGATGCTCGACCATCCATTGGCGGAATTCGCCGGCCCAGGCGGTGGCCATGTCCGGGCGTGCGTGCCAATCCAGTTCGCGCAGGTTATGGGTGATGCTGCCAGAGCCGATCAGCAACACGCCACGCGCACGCAACTCGGTCAGGGCGCGGCCGACGCGCGTCTGCATTTCCGGGCCCTGGCGGGTGGGCAGCGACAGTTGCACGAGCGGAATCGTGGCATCAGGGTACATCAGCGACATGGGCACCCAGGCGCCATGGTCTAAGGGCCGCTGTGGATCGACGTCAGCCGCGAGCCCGGCGCGGGCGAGCAGGGCGACGACCTCCTCGGTCAGTTGCGGCTCACCCGGCGCAGGGTATTGCACGGCATAGAGTTCGGGTGGGAAGCCATAGAAGTCGTGCCAGGTGGCAGGGGTTGCCGAGCCGGTGAGCTGCAGTCGATCACTTTCCCAGTGGGCGGAAACCACCACGACCGCCCGAGGGCGGGGCAGGCGAGCCGCCAGTTGTGCCAGCGCAGGGCCGCTGGCCCCGGGATCGAGGGCCAGCATGGGAGAACCGTGGGAAATGAACAGCGATGGCAGCATGAGCACCTCCATGAACGAGCCACCATTTTCGTCGGGTAACCTATCGATGAATAACGCATATTCTGCGCCATAACTATCGAAGATTTGGATGTCTAGCGAGAGCTGTCGCCGAAGGCCGTTTCGATATTGATCCCCAGGCTGAGTACGCCGAGGAAGTGACCGTCGAGCGGGTCGTGAATCGGCGCTGACACCTTACTCTGGAAGCTTTGCGTGGAGCCGTCGTATTCGATGTCGCCAATATGGATCTCGCCTGGCCGCAGGCGTTTGGCCTGTTGGTAGTCGTCCTCATCGGCCTGCCAGTAGTCGCTGGTGATCTCGCTAATGGCGACCAGTTGACCCGAGCGGTCACTGAGGAACAGTTCGTTGAATAACGGATGGTATTGCTCGGCAACATTCATCAGCAGGCGCGACGGCGGTGCCTGAAGCAGGCTGCGGATCAGTGGTTTTTCCTCCAGCAGGCGCTCGCGCAGCCATTGCCGATCCAGCTCCTGAATCCGGGCATCACTGGTGTTACGTGCGTCAGCTTTGCGCAATGCGTTCAGTAGATCGTCATGGTAGGCCCAGCGACGCAGATGCTGAGCCGTCAGTTGGCGCAGATAATCGGCTTCTTCTTCGGTCAGCTTGCTGCCGCGTGGGGCGCAGGGTTCCACCTGGCGGTTGAAGGCGTTGAGAAAGTCCGGGTGGAGTTCGAGAAAATCATGGGAGAAGTACACACCTAGCGGTGAATAGCGTACGAAGCGCTGCTGCAGCGGTTGTGCCAAGGGCTGCTGGGGCAGGGCGCTGCGCATGGCATTTTCGTCGGCCAGGAACAGGTCGATGCGCTCGCGCTGGAGCAGCTCGATCAGTTGTTCCAGGCGTGCCACCTTTTGCACGACATTGATCCCGCGCGCTTCCAGCCAGGTCAGGCTGTTGCTGCCCAGTACAGCGCCAATGCGCAGATTGCGATCCCAGATCGGTCGATTGAGCACCCGTGCATCCAGCGCGTACCAGTACCATTTCTCCGCCAGCAGTGGCGCCGAAAGCCGGGCGTAGCCGTCCACGCGGTTGTCAGGGGCGGAACTGAAGAAGCCGTCGGCGATATGACGGCTGACGTTCTGCCGGGCGCGGCTCAGTGAGGTGAGTTGAATGCGATAAGGTTGCTGCAGATGGTCGAAGATGCATTCCAGTACTCGGATCGACTGGCCACCCAGCTCACCATCGACTGAGACCTGATAAGGCTCATCGAGGCTGGTATCGAGACGAACGGGCGATTTTTCCTCGGCATGCACGGCTGGGAGCGTGAGCAATAATAGCAACGTCAGACAGCGAGCATGGCGTGCAGGCATGATGGCACTTCGCGGCGTTGGGCAGTGAATTTCAGTTTAGGTGAGGGGCAAAGACATGCACGAAGCTTTCTGGCAGGAGCGCTGGACGCGGGATCAGATCGGTTTTCATCAGGATCAGGTCAACGCCTATCTGCTGCGGCACTGGTCGAGGTTGCAGGTGTCTCGAAGCAGTCAGGTATTGGTGCCGTTGTGCGGCAAGAGCCTGGATCTGGCCTGGCTCGCCGGGCAGGGGCATGCGGTGCTGGGCGTCGAGCTGGCGGAGAAGGCGGTACAGGCTTTCTTCGAAGAACATGGCCTGCAGCCACAGGTGAACGAACACGGTGCGTTTCGCATCTACAGCGCGGGGGCGCTGGCGCTCTGGTGCGGGGATTTCTTCGCGCTCACGGCCGAGGATGTCGCGGGCTGCCAGGCGTTCTATGACCGTGCGGCGCTGATTGCGCTGCCAGCGGCAATGCGCGAGCGTTACGCCGCTCACCTGCATGGCATTCTGCCTGCCAACTGCCAGGGCCTGCTGGTGACGCTGGATTACGATCAGGCTCGCATGGATGGGCCGCCTTTCTCGGTCAGTGATGCCGAAGTGCGCGAGCGTTTCGGGCGGGTCTGGCAGGTGGACGAGCTGCAGCGCGAGGATGTGTTGGCGGGTAACTGGAAATTTATCCGTCATGATCTTAAGGCACTGGATGAGGCCACCTATCATCTGCGGCGGGTTGGCTTGGCGTAATGGCCAACTGATCGAGTTGCAGTCGATGGGCACGCTTCAGTGTTGCGCCTGTCGCTGCCATCGACTCGGTGGGCAGCCTGTCCAGCGGCTGAAGGCACGCGAGAAGCTGGCCGCCTCGGCGTATCCCAGGCGCTGCGCGATGCTGCCAAGATCCAGTTGCGTGCTACCGAGCAGTTCCTCAGCCAGGCGTTGCTTGACTCGCTCATTGAGGCTCTGGAAGCGTTGTCCTTCATCGGCCAGGCGTCTGTGCAGCGTGCGCTCCGAAAGGCCGAGATAGCCTGCCACTTCCCGGCATGACAGGAGTTCGCCCGCCCGCCGGAGCAGAACCTGTTGCACCATTCGCGCCGTGATGCCATCGGGCTGGATGTGAGTGATCTCCAGGCACTGGCGCTCGCACCACTGTTCGCCCTGCAATTGAGCATCCGGATGTGCTTGTGGTAACGGGCTCTGCAGCTCTTCGAGCGAAAATAGAATGCCGTTGCGTGCGGCGCCCAGATTCAGCGGATAGGGAAAGCGTTCCAGCAGGTGGCTATGTTCATCGGCGCTACGAACGGCAATGTCGACGGCCAGCGGCGAGGCTGGGCGCTGCAGTAACTCCGAAGTAACGCGCAGGCAGGCGGCCAGGCCACGCTCGATGACGAAGGCCCGTGTATCGTGCGGCAGCACACTGGCATCGAACAGCAGCCATGTGCCGCGGCGGTCGTTTTCCAAACGGGTCGGGCATAGTGTCAGCGCCATACTCTGGAAGCGGCTGAAGGTGGCAAAGGCTTCGTTCAGCGTGCGGCTGGCCAGCATCGTGAAGCCAAGCAGGCCCAGCGAGGTGAGGTGATAGCGCTCTCCCGTGCTGAACCCAAGCCCCGGGCGATCGCCTTGCGCCAGGAGATTACGGATCACTGCCAGTTCCTGCCAGGCCTCGATCCGTGCATTGCGGTCGTCGAGCTGAGCGAGATCGATGGCACTGCCCATCAGGCATTGATCGAGGCGCATACCCTGGGCGCGAGCCGTTTGCAGCAGGTAGCGAACTCCGGTTGTTGAGCGTTTCTGGCGCCAGTCCATGCTGATCGGACTCCGTGGCTGAAAATACGGGTATAGCCTGTTTCTCTGGCAGTGATGATCATGATTTGGCATCGATGATCATGGTCGGTGCCTGGCGGCGGGGCCATGCTCGCAGCAGGTCAAGCACAGCGAGAAATACAACAATGAATGAGTTCGTCCATGTCCTGCCTGGTAACAATCGTGCGTCCGTTTATCGACACTTCAGGGTTCGGCCCGTATCGGGCGCGCTGGGTGCTGAGGTCGATGAGGTGGATTTGCGCAACCTTGACGACGATGGCTTTACCGAATTGCGTCAGGCGTTGCTGGCACACAAGGTCGTTTTCGTGCGCGACCAGTGTCTCGGCATCGAGGATCTGGAGCGCGTCACCCAACATCTTGGCGACTTTGGTCATGAACCCTATGTCACCTGCATGCCTGAGCATCCCCATGTCGTTCATGTGGTGAAGGAGGCGGATGAGAAGGCGCCATTCGTATTCGGAGGTGCCTGGCATACTGACTGGACTTTCCAGGCCAGACCGCCAGCGTTCACCCTTTTATATGGGCATGACATTCCGGTCTACGGCGGTGATACCTGCTACATCGACATGACATTGGTGTACGACTGGCTTTCGCCGACCTTGCAGGCGTTGCTGGCAGACCTTGACGGCATTCATAGCCCCGAGCGGGCCTATGGCGTCAACGCCAGGCACAACGCCCTGTTGGAAAACATGGCGATTCGATATGGCGAGGACACCTCGGCGGAGGTGCGTTGCCATCCCTTGGTTACGCGCCACCCGGAAACCGGAAGGAAGGTGCTGTTCGTCAATCCCGCCTACACCTCGGGCATCCGTGGCTTGCGTCCCGAGGAGGCGCAGCCGCTGCTGGACTATCTGTTCGGTCTGGCGCAGTCGCCGGCATTTGGCTGCCGTATGCGCTGGTATCAGGGCACCCTGGCGATCTGGGACAACCGTTGTACCTGGCACATGCCGATCGCCGACTACCATGGCATGCGCCGAGAAATGTTTCGCACCACCGTGGTCGGGGAGGTGCCTGCACGATGAAGCATGTATCTGAAAAACAAGGTCGCCTGGTGCTCATGTGCGCCGGGGCGACCAACCTGCTCGGTGTGCCGTTGTTTTCGCAGGTGTTCAGCAACGACACGCTGATCACCCTGAGCCCTGAGGTATTTTCGCGTTTCGGCCTGTTGCTGATCATGTTCTGGGGGCTGGCCTACCTGGCCTCTGCCGGTATCCATCGGCAGGCATCGGGGCTGCTGGCAGTCTTCGCTTTGGTAAAGCTGGCGTATGTCGTGAGCTGGGGGCTGTGGCTGAATGATCACTTCCTGCAGTTGCCGGAATTACTGCGAACTCATCCATTGACCGGTGCGTTCTATGCCATCTACGGGGTGATCGATTTGCTCTTTGCTGTCCTGTTCATTCGTCTGAGCTTGCAGGCTAGACAAGTTTCGATGACCCAGGTTACGAGCTGAAAGACGGAGCGAGATGGGATCGCTTTCGTGACCAGCTGCCACGTCGTGGGCAGACAAAAAAGGCGACTCCAGAGTCGCCTTTTTCATATCGATTGCTGTCAGCCGCGGCGGCGTAGCGCCTCGATCCGCTCTTCCAGCGGCGGGTGGCTCATCAGCAGGCCGGCCAGGCCGTTCTTCAGGCCGCCATTGATACCGAAGGCGGTCAGGCTGTCCGGCATCTGTACCGGCACGCCCTGTTCGGCGCGCAGGCGCTGCAGAGCGGCGATCATCGCACCAGTACCGGCCAGTTGGGCGCCGGCTTCGTCGGCCTTGAACTCGCGTTTGCGCGAGAACCACATGACGATGATGCTGGCCAGGATGCCCAGTACCAGCTCGGCGAAGATGGTCGCGACGAAGTAGCCGATGCCGTGGCCTTCCTCGTTCTTCAGGATCGCCTTGTCGACGAAGTTGCCGAAGATGCGCGCGAAGAACATGACGAAGGTGTTCACCACGCCCTGGATCAGCGCCAGAGTGACCATGTCGCCATTGGCTACGTGGCCGATCTCGTGGGCCAGCACCGCGCGCACTTCATCGGGAGAGAAGCGCTCGAGCAGGCCCTGGCTGACGGCGACCAGCGCGTCGTTCTTGTTCCAGCCGGTGGCGAAGGCGTTGGACTCGTAGGCCGGGAAGATACCGACTTCCGGCATCTTGATACCGGCTTCGCGGGACAGCTCCTCGACGGTTTGCAGCAGCCACTGTTCGTGGCGGGTGCGCGGCTGGGTGATGATCTGTGTGCCGGTGCTCATCTTCGCCATCCACTTGGACAGGAACAGCGACACCAGCGAGCCGGCGAAACCGAACACGGCGCAGAAGATCAGCAGGCTGCCATGGTTCTGGCCGGTAAACCGATCGACCCCCAGCAGTTTGAGGGTGATGCTGGCGATGATCAGCACCGCCAGGTTGGTGGCCAGGAACAACATAATGCGCATCATGGTGTGAACGGACTCCTCACGGGAAAGACGTACGAGTAATGCCGGCTATATAAGGGCGCCCCCATGGGGCTTTCAACCAGCGACTATTTCAAACTATGTCGCTTGGCTGCGCCGCTTGGCTTTCGAACAGTAGACGGGTCAGGCGGGCAATGCGTTCCCCATGTTGGCGGGCCAGTGCTTCACGCAGTTGGAAGGCCAGGGTGGCGTGCACGCGACGTACGCTGGGCGGCAGGGGTTCCCCTTCGGGAAGTGCGTGGGGCACGCTGCGCGACAGGCGCAGAAAACCCTTCTCGCTGAGCACTGCCTGATCCAGCGCGTCGTAAGCGATGGTCGACTCGAAACGCAGATAACCTTCCTCGGCCAGCCATAACAGCGCGCCCAGGCAGGCCTGGTGGCGCTTGCTGGGTAGGCCGAACTCATCCGGCTCCTCGCGCCCGATCAGGTCTTCCACGTACAGCGCCATCTTGCGCGGGAAGGCCTGGTAGAGCATGAGCAGGCCGCTGGCCGCGTCCTTGTAGAAGTCGTCTATCTGCAGATCCATGTCGGCTTACTGGCTGTAACCTTTGAGGAAGTTGCCGATGCGGCCGATGGCTTGCTCCAGGTCGTCGACGCGGGGCAGGGTGACGACGCGGAAGTGATCCGGCCATGGCCAGTTGAAGGCGGTGCCCTGGACGATCAGCAGCTTCTCGGAAAGCAGCAGGTCGAGCACGAACTTTTCATCGTTGTGGATCGGGCAGACCTTCGGGTCGATCTTCGGGAAGGCGTACAGCGCGCCCATGGGTTTGACGCAACTGACGCCAGGAATATCGTTGAGCAGTTCCCAGGTGCGGTTGCGCTGCTCCAGCAGGCGACCGTTGGGCAGCACCAGGTCGTTGATGCTCTGGTAGCCGCCGAGTGCGGTCTGGATCGCATGCTGGCTCGGCACGTTGGCGCACAGGCGCATGTTGGCCAGGATGTCCAGGCCTTCGATATAGCTCTGCGCCTTGTGCTTGGGCCCGGAGATGGCCACCCAGCCGGAGCGGAAACCGGCCACTCGGTAGCTCTTGGACAGGCCGTTGAAGGTCAGGCACAGCACGTCCGGGGCCAGCGAAGCGGTGCTGATGTGCACGGCTTCGTCGTAGAGGATCTTGTCGTAGATCTCGTCGGAGAAGATCACCAGGTTGTGCTGGCGCGCCAGTTCGACGATGTCCTGCAGCACTTCCTTGGAGTACACCGCGCCGGTGGGGTTGTTCGGGTTGATCAGCACCAGGGCTTTTGTGTTCGGCGTGATCTTGGCGCGCATGTCGGCGATGTCGGGGAACCAGCCGGCCTGCTCGTCGCACAGGTAGTGCACCGGCTTGCCGCCGGACAGCGCCACGGCAGCCGTCCACAGCGGGTAGTCGGGCGCCGGGATCAATACTTCGTCACCGTTGTTGAGCAGTGCCTGCATGGCCATGACGATCAGCTCGGAGACGCCGTTACCGAGGTAGATGTCCTCGATGCCAACGCCTTCGACCTGCTTCTGCTGGTAGTACTGCATCACCGCCTTGCGCGCGCTGAACAGCCCTTTGGAGTCGCTGTAGCCTTGCGCAGTGGGCAGGTTGCGGATGACGTCCTGAAGGATTTCTTCCGGTGCCTCGAAACCGAACGGCGCCGGGTTGCCGATGTTCAGCTTGAGGATGCGATGGCCTTCCTCTTCCAGACGCTTGGCGTGCTTGAGCACCGGCCCACGAATGTCGTAGCAGACGTTGGCGAGCTTGTTCGATTTGCTGACCTGCATGTGAGAAATCCCGATCGATGGAGAACCCGCTGACGCACGCCGCAAAAGTATCGCCTGAGCGAACCTTGGCAGCCTGTAATACGGGTGACAGACTGGGCTCGAATCATACGTGTCAGCCTGGGTGCGGCAAAGGTGCCGGCCCGGCTTTTTTCAGTGGTTGTGCGGTCGGTTGTGGGCGGAGCGGTCATCTCTGCAGCGCGCCGCGCCTAACTGCCGTCTGGTTTTCGATGAGGAGGCATGCAGTCCGTGGACAAGCTCGATAAACCCCTGGATTCCTGGCGCGAGGAACTCTCGCAGGAGCAGTTCCATGTCTGCCGCCTGGGCGGTACGGAACGCCCGTTCAGTGGCGAATATCACGACAGCAAGGTGCCTGGTGTCTATCACTGCGCCTGCTGCGGCGAGGCGCTGTTCGATTCCGATAGCAAGTACGACTCCGGCAGCGGCTGGCCGAGCTATTTCCAGCCAATCAGTGAGGGCGTGATTCGTGAGCTGGATGACTTCAGCCATGGCATGCATCGCATCGAGGTCAAGTGCGCCAAGTGCGACGCGCACCTGGGGCATGTCTTTCCCGATGGGCCGAGGCCGACGGGGATGCGCTACTGCATCAACTCCGTGTCGCTGAAGCTGGTGCCGCGCGAGTGAGGGCATGCGGGCCGCCAGATACGGCGGCCCGGCAGGTGGATTAGCGGCGCTCGGGCTGGCTCTGGTGGTTTTGTTCGAGTGCCTGGCAGGCGTGTTGGATCATCTCTTCGGTGATCGGCACTTCGCGCCCCTGCGCATCGATGATAAAAC
This sequence comes from Pseudomonas sp. C11, assembly GCF_034683865.1. Lineage (NCBI taxonomy): Bacteria > Pseudomonadati > Pseudomonadota > Gammaproteobacteria > Pseudomonadales > Pseudomonadaceae > Pseudomonas > Pseudomonas sp. C11. Next base: position 548,255 of record NZ_JAWIIP010000001.1, on the reverse strand, counting down.
CGCCCACCGGTACCGGCTGTTGGCGGGGCGTGTTCGGTTTGGCAGTGTCGTGCAAGCTCATGGCCTGTCTCCTCATCGGTCTACTCTGCGCCCAGTCTAGAGGCGCTGGATGAACGCGCGGTGACAACGCCGGTACGGAAAACCGTCACGTTGGTCATCGCACTGGGATACAAGCAGGCGGCGTGCCAGCCGTCTTCGTCGAGGAATGCATGTCGCGTTTTCGTATAGGTCTGATCATCAACCCACTCGCTGGCCTGGGCGGCCCCGCTGCGCTCAAGGGTAGCGATGGCATGGCCGAGCAGGCACTGGCGCTGGGTGTCGAGCCGAAAGCGGCCGAGCGCACGCGTACAGCGCTGCAGCCCTTGCTGGCGCTGCAGGAGCGTATCGAGTTCATCAGTTATCCCGGCGCCATGGGCGGTGATCTGTTGGCGCAGATGGGGTTTTCCCATCGATTGCTGTGGGATGTGGCGCAAGGCGCTACCACGGCCGAGGATACGCGGCGTGCCGTCGTTCAACTGCAGGAAGCGGGTGTCGCGCTGATTCTGTTCGCCGGCGGCGACGGCACGGCGCGCGATGTCTGCGCGGCCATCCGTGAAGGGCAGCCGGTACTGGGGATTCCGGCCGGCGTGAAGATCCAGTCCGGGGTCTACGCCATCAGCCCGCGCGCGGCGGGTGAGCTGACCGTACGACTGGTCGAAGGCGGTCTGGTGCGTCTGGCCAGTGGCGAGGTGCGTGATATCGATGAGGCCGCCCTGCGCGACGGTCGCGTCACGGCGCGCTGGTATGGCGAGCTGTGCGTGCCGCAGGAGGGCGGTTACGTGCAGGCGGTCAAGCAGGGCGGTATGGAGTCCGAGGAGCTGGTGCTGGCCGATCTGGCGGCCTGGCTGGAAAGCGAGTGGGAACCGGGAGTGCGCTATGTGTTCGGCCCAGGCTCGACCCTGCACGGCCTGGCGCAGAACCTGGGGCTGGACACCACGCTGCTGGGCGTCGATGTGATTGAAGAGGGGCAGGTAATCGCCCGCGATGTCACCGAAGCCGAGCTGTTCGCGCTGGTCGACGGGCATCCGAGTTACCTGCTGGTCACTGCCATCGGCGGCCAGGGGCATATCATCGGCCGTGGCAATCAGCAGATCAGCCCGCGTGTGCTGCGCGCCGTCGGCCTGGAGCGCCTGCGGGTGGTCGCCACCAAGCGCAAGCTGGGGACGCTGGAAGGGCGGCCGCTGCTGGTCGACAGCGGTGACGTGAGCCTGGATGATGCCTTCCCGGATGCGGTAAAGGTCTGGGCGGGCTACAAGGAAGAATTGCTTTATCCCCTGAGTCGATAGGAGGTCGCGATGCGGATCATCGTCGCTACGCTGCTGGGCCTGCTGGCATTTGCCGCGCAGGCCATCGAGGTGGATAAGCTGGTGCTGGATGCGCGCAAGCAGGTCGGGGTGACCCTGAGCTATGACCCCGTCTATCGCCGTCTGAGCTACCCCGGTGGCGACGTGTCGCAGACCACCGGTGTATGCACCGATGTTGTGATCCGCGCGCTGCGCCAGCAGGGCCTGGATCTGCAGGAGGCGGTGCATCGCGACATGCGCGCTCATTTCGCCCTGTACCCGAAGCACTGGGGGCTGAGCCGCCCGGATAGCAATATCGACCACCGTCGTGTGCCTAACCTGATGACCTGGTTCAAGCGCCAGGGCTGGTCGCAGCCTGCCAGCCGGGAGGTTTCGGCCTATCGCGCGGGTGATATCGTCACCTGGGATCTGGGGCGCGGTCTGACCCATATCGGTATCGTCAGTGATCGCCAGTCGTCCGCTGGCGTTCCGCTGATATTGCACAACATCGGGCGCGGTACGCAGGAGGAGGACCTCCTATTCGCTTACACCATCACCGGGCATTACCGCCCGCTTGCTCAGCAGATGGAGGCCGCGCATGACTGATCCATTACCACCTGGGCTCGCGGCTGGCGAGCGCGTCGTGTTGTTCGATGGCGTCTGCAAGCTCTGCAATGGCTGGGCTAAGTTCCTGATTCGCCACGATGGGCAGCGTCAATTCCGCCTGGCCTCGGTGCAGTCGCCGCAAGGGCAGGCATTGCTAGCCTGGTATGGCTTGCCGACCGATCATTTTGACACCATGGCGCTGGTCGACGAGGCGGGCCTGCATGTGCGCTCCACCGCCTTGCTGCGTATCCTGGCCCGTTTGCCCCAGCCTTGGTGGGTGTTGGCCTGGCTGCGCCTGATACCGCGCCCGCTGCGTGATTGGTGTTATGACCGCATCGCGCTGAATCGCTATCGCTTGTTCGGTCGCCACGCGGTCTGCCTGTTGCCCACTGCCGATCACGCCGAGCGTTTTCTGCATGACTGATGCGCGCCTGCTGCGCATCGCCTGGCTCGCCCGCCTGGCGCTGGCGGCGGTGTTCATCTGGCATGGCCTGGTGCCGAAGATTCTCTGGCTGAGCCCGGATGAGGTGGCGATGATCGCGGCCCACGGCTTGCCGGATCATCCTCTGTTCGCGCCGCCATTGATCGCGGCCGTCGGTGGCGCCGCCGAAGTTCTCCTGGGTGTCGCGCTGCTGGCGATGTGGCGACAGCGTTGGCCGTTGCTGCTGGCCGGCGCAGTATTGCTGGCGCTGCTGCTTGATGTCGTGCTGCTGAGTCCCCATCTGTTGATCCAGGCGTTCAACCCGCTTTCGACCAACCTGGCTGCGCTGGCGCTCTGCGCGGTGGCCTGGTTGGCCGGGGCGCCCTCCGCAGCAGACTCCTGAGGCCTGTCATGGCATCGATGCTTTCTTCCCGCCAGCGCGGCGCCTTGCGCCTGTCCTGGCGTTTCATCGCCCCTTATCGCGGTCGCGTGCTGGGCGCGCTGCTGGCCTTGCTGTTCACGGCGGCGATCACCCTGTCCATGGGCCAGGGCATCAAGCTGCTGGTGGATCAGGGGCTGGCCACACAATCGCCGCAGGCGCTGCAGCATTCGCTGGTGCTGTTTTTCGTGCTGGTGCTGGCCTTGGCGTTCGGCACCTATTCGCGCTTCTACCTGGTGTCCTGGATTGGGGAGCGGGTGGTGGCCGATATCCGCCGCCACGTCTTCGATCATCTGATCGAGTTGCACCCTGGCTTTTACGAGAACAACCGCAGCTCGGAAATCCAGTCGCGGCTCACGGCCGATACCACGCTGCTGCAATCGGTGATCGGCTCGTCGCTGTCGATGGCCCTGCGCAACCTGATCATGCTGATCGGCGGCAGCGTGTTGCTGGTGGTCACCAATGCCAAGCTCAGCGGCATCGTGCTGGTGGCGCTGCCGCTGGTGGTGGCGCCGATTCTGCTGTTCGGACGCCGCGTGCGGTCTCTGTCGCGGCAGAGCCAGGATCGTGTCGCAGACGTTGGCAGCTACGTGGGCGAGGCCCTGGCGCAGATCAAGACCGTGCAGGCCTACAACCATCAGGACGAGGATAAACGCCGCTTCGCCGATTCCGCCGAGGCGGCATTCGAGGTGGCGCGCAAGCGCATCGCCCAGCGTGCCTGGCTGGTTACCGTGGTCATCGTGCTGGTGCTGGGCGCCGTTGGCGTGATGCTCTGGGTGGGCGGCATGGATGTGATCGCCGGGCGCATTTCCGGCGGCGAACTGGCGGCCTTCGTGTTCTATGCACTGATCGTTGGTTCGTCCTTCGGAACCCTCAGCGAAGTAATCGGCGAACTGCAACGCGCGGCGGGGGCAGCCGAGCGTATCGGCGAATTACTGCGCGCGCGCAGTGACATCGTCGCGCCAGAACAGCCGCAGCACTTGTCGAAGCCGCTGAAGGGCAGCCTGGCGTTGCAGCAGGTGCGCTTCGCCTATCCATCACGTCCTGACAGCAATGCCATCGATGGCATCGACTTGCAGGTGGCGGCTGGCGAGACGCTGGCGCTGGTCGGCCCTTCCGGGGCGGGCAAGTCGACCCTGTTCGATCTGCTGCTGCGCTTCTTCGATCCGCAGGCCGGGCGCATCCTCGTCGACGGTGTGCCCATCGACCAGCTCGATCCACGTGAGCTGCGCAGCTGCTTTGCGCTGGTCTCGCAGAACCCGGCGCTGTTCTTTGGCAGCGTCGAGGACAACATCCGCTATGGGCGTCTGGATGCCACCCAGGCAGAGGTCGAGGCAGCTGCGCGGGCGGCGCATGCGCATGAATTCATCCAGCGCCTGCCGCAGGGCTACCAGACTCATCTGGGCGACGCCGGGCTGGGGTTGTCGGGCGGGCAGCGTCAGCGCCTGGCGATTGCCCGGGCCTTGCTCGCCGATGCGCCAATCCTGCTGCTCGACGAAGCCACCAGCGCACTGGATGCCGAGAGTGAGCACTTGATCCAGCAGGCGCTGCCGGGGCTAATGGCCGGGCGCACGACGCTGGTGATTGCCCATCGTCTGGCCACGGTGAAGCAGGCTGATCGCATTGCCGTGATCGAGCAGGGGCGTCTGGCTGCCATTGGCAAGCATGCCGAACTGCTGACGCTGAGCCCCCTGTATGCGCGCCTGGCCGAGCTGCAATTCGGCCAGAATGGCTGATCAGTGTTGAGGGCGGATGGTCGCGGCGGCGCCCGCTGAAGCGACGATGATCGCGCCCACGGCCAGCCACTGCCCCCAGAGCAGCTTTTCCCCGAGAAACGCCAGGCCGCAAAGTGCGGCAATGGCCGGTTCCAGGCTCATCAGCACGCTGAAGGTGCGTGCTGGCAGGCGGGTGAGGGCGACCATCTCCAGGCTGTAGGGCAGCGCCGAGGACAAGACCGCCACGCCGAGGGCGATGGGCAGCAGGTCGACGTTGAGCAGGCCGCTGCCCGCATGCCAGGCGCCAATCGGTAGCACCAGCAGGGCCGCGACCCAGGTACCGAGTGCTACCGTATGGCGGCCATGCGCGGCGCCGGCCTTCTGCCCAAAGATGATGTACAGCGACCAGCAGACGCCGGCCCCGAGTGCCAATGCCGCGCCCAGCGGATCGATGGCGCTCTGCGTGGCACCGGTTGGCAGCAGCAGCCACAGGCCTGCGATGGCCAGAATGACCCAGACGAAATCCAGCAGCCGACGCGAAGAAAACAGCGCCAGCGCCAGCGGGCCGGTGAATTCCAGTGCCACCGCGATGCCCAGCGGGATGCTCTGCAACGACATGTAGAACAGCAGGTTCATCCCGCCCAGGGACAGGCCATAGGCAACCAGCGCGTGACACTTGCGCAGATCCAGGCGCGCACGCCAGGGCTGCATCACCAGTGACAGGATGATCGCGCCCAGCACCAGGCGTAGGGCTGTCGTGCCCTCGGCGCCCACCAGCGGGAAGAGGTGCTTTGCCAGCGACGCGCCACTCTGGATCGACATCATGGCCACCACCAGCAGGGCGATGGGGGCGAACAGGGTGGTGCGGGGCATGAGGCTGTCCTGATGCTGGTGGTTGAAAGAAAAAACCGGCCGCTGGGGGCCGGTTCTTCACAGCGCGCTAAGGCTTAGCGGTATTCGCAGAGGTAGGCGGTATCGACGGCAACTTTCAGCTGGAACTTGCTGTTCGCCGGTACGGTGAACTGGCTGCCGGCTTCGAAGGTGTCCCACGCGTCGCTACCCGGCAGCTTCACGGTCAGGGCGCCGGCTACGACATGCATCACTTCCAGCTGGCTGGTGCCGAATTCGTATTCGCCCGGCGCCATCACGCCGATGGTGGCAGGGCCTTCGGCCATGGCGAAGCCGATGGATTTGACGGTGCCGTCGAAGTATTCGTTGACCTTGAACATCTGCGATTCCTCGGAAAAGGGACGAAAGGGGCCGCGAAGTCGACGGCAGCGCTCACGCACCGCTCGTCGCTGGGCTGGAAAAGGCCCGACAGTATGCCCAAGCGCTCTGGCGCCGTCATCACCCTTTGATGGGCAGCACCAGGGGCAGTAGACGCGCCGTGTTGCGGGCGTCCATCAGGGCGCGATGCTGCTGGCCCTGGAACTGCAGGCCGGCCAGTTGCAGTGCGCCATGCAGGCCGACGGGGCGGGCCAGTTGGCGCGCCCTGGCGAAGGCCTGCTTGAGGTTCAGGTGTGGCGTGTCACTGAGCAGGCTGCGCAGATCATGCTGTTGCCACTCGCGCAGCAACTGGCGGCGGTCGTAATCGCCCCAGCTACTCCAGCCGACCAGGCGAGGGGCATGCTGGCCCAGCCAGCGCTCGAACTGCGCCCAGACCTGCGGCAGCGGCGCGGCGGAGTCGATGTCGTTCTGGGTGATATGGGTCAGCTCACGGCAAAAATCGGTCAGGCAGGGGCGGCGTTGTGGGCGAATGAAGCGCTGAAAGTGATCGCACTCATGGCCATCGGTTGTTACCAGTGTGGCGCCGATCTCGATGATCTCCATCTCTTCCAGCGGCCAGCCACCCTCGTCGGTGGTGGCTTCCAGATCGATGACCAGCCAATGTCCCATGGGCGCTCCTTTGCGGTTCGGGCCGTGCGTCGCGGTACGGCAGTATGGAAAAGCTTTTCGCTGTCGGCAAACGGCGTGTAGGCTCTGGCGCCTGTGTATCAGAGGAGGTGTGTATGGCGAAGGTTGCATTTCTCGGGCTGGGGGTAATGGGCTACCCGATGGCCGGCCACCTGGCGCGCAACGGTCATCAGGTAACGGTCTACAACCGCTCGCCGGCCAAGGCCGAGCAATGGTTGGGCGAGTACCAGGGCAGCAGCGCGCCGACACCGCGCGAGGCTGTGCAGGGCGCCGAGCTGGTGATGTGCTGCGTGGGCAATGATGACGACTTGCGTAGCGTGGTGCTGGGGGGCGACGGCGCGTATGCCGGTATGGCTGCGGGAGCGATCTTCGTCGACCACACTACGGCTTCCGCCGACGTGGCACGTGAGCTGGCGGATATCGCCAGCGAGCGCGGGCTGGGCTTTCTCGATGCGCCGGTATCCGGTGGGCAGGCCGGGGCGGTCAATGGCGTGCTGACCATCATGGTCGGTGGCGAGGCGCAGGTTTACGCCAGGGCCGAGCCGGTGATCCAGGCCTATGCGCGGATGATGCGCCTGATGGGGCCAGCCGGTAGCGGGCAACTGACCAAGATGGTCAATCAGATCTGCATTGCCGGTCTGGTGCAGGGGTTGGCCGAGGCGCTCAACTTCGCCCAGTGTGCCGGGCTTGACGGTCAGGCCGTGGTCGAGGTGATCAGCAAGGGCGCGGCGCAGTCCTGGCAGATGGAAAATCGCTACAAGACCATGCTCGAGGGCGAGTTCGACTTTGGCTTTGCGGTCGACTGGATGCGCAAGGATTTGTCGATTCTGCTCGAAGAGTCGCGGCGCAACGGTGCGCAGTTGCCCGTGACGGCGCTGGTCGATCAGTTCTATGCCGACGTACAGGGCATGGGTGGCGGGCGCTGGGATACGTCTAGCCTGATCGCGCGCCTGCAGCGCGATCGCTGACCCTACTGCCGGGCCTCGACAGGCGCTAATATCGCCGCCGTTCGTTTCGTCTGTCGAGGTGCTTTTCATGGATTGCCGTGCAGGTTGCGGTGCCTGCTGCATCGCTCCTTCCATCAGTTCGCCGATCCCCGGTATGCCAGCGGGCAAGCCGGCGGGGGTGCGCTGCATTCATTTGTCTGCCGAGCATCTCTGCGCCCTGTTCGGGCTGCCGGAGCGGCCTGCAGTGTGTTCGGGGTTTCGTGCTGACGAGGCCGTGTGTGGCGACAGTCGCGAGAGCGCCTTGCGCATGATTGGCTGGCTTGAGCAGGCGACGGCCTGAGCCCTCTGAACCTGATTCATTCGTGGGTGGTCTGAAGCGAAAAGCACTCTGGGAGTTGGCATGAAAAAGGTTCGTATCGCAGCCCTGGCTGTGTTGCTGGGCGTCACGAGTGTCCAGGCGGCCGAGCGGCCCTGGAAGCTCGAACGGGAAGAAGAGGGCGTGCAGGTCTACCTGGCGGAGGTGCCGGGTTCCAAATACAAGGCCTATCGCGGCGTAGTGAAGATCAAGAGCGATATTTCTCGCCTGCTGGCCCTGCAGGAGGATGTCGCGCAGTCCTGCACCTGGATCTACAGCTGCCAGTCGCAACGCTTGCTGGAGAGTGATGGCGGGCACGGTTGGGTCTATACGCGTTTCGATATGCCTTGGCCGGTCAAGGCGCGTGATTCGATACTCGAGGTCACCACGCAGAAGGCGGCAGATGGCAGCGTGACGCGATTGCTAAAAGCGGCGCCGGAGCGTCTGCCAGAGGACAAGGACTTCGTCCGTGTGCGTCGCGTGGACGGGCAATGGAATTTGCGCCCGCTGGGTAACGGCGAGGTCGAGGTGATTTACGAAGTGCACACCGAGCCGGGCGGCAGCGTGCCTTCCTGGCTGGCCAACAGCTTCGTGGTGGATGCGCCCCTGCAGACGTTGAAGGCGCTGCGTAGCCAGGCGCAGGCGAACTGAGTTAAAAAGAAAAAGGCTGCCATTGGCAGCCTTTTTCGATCCAGCGTGGCGATCAGCCGCGATCGTCCGGCAGGTCGCGTTGCTCGTAACCAGTGTACAGCTGGCGCGGACGGCCAATCTTGTACGGGCCGGAGAGCATTTCCTTCCAGTGCGAGATCCAGCCGACGGTGCGCGCCAGGGCGAAGATCACGGTGAACATCGAGGTCGGGATGCCGATGGCCTTGAGGATGATGCCCGAGTAGAAGTCCACGTTCGGGTAGAGGTTGCGCTCCTTGAAGTAAGGATCGTTGCGCGCGATCTCTTCCAGCTTCATCGCCAGTTCCAGTTGTGGGTCGTTGATGCCCAGTTCGGCCAGTACTTCGTCGCAGGTCTGCTTCATGACCTTGGCGCGCGGGTCGAAGTTCTTGTAGACGCGGTGGCCGAAGCCCATCAGCTTGAACGGATCGTCCTTGTCCTTGGCCTTGGCCACGAACTTGTCGATGTTCTCCACGCTGCCGATCTCGTCGAGCATGGTCAGCACCGCTTCGTTGGCGCCGCCGTGTGCCGGGCCCCAGAGGGCAGCGATACCGGCTGCGATACAGGCGAACGGGTTGGCGCCCGAGGAGCCTGCCAGGCGCACGGTGGAGGTGGAGGCGTTCTGCTCGTGGTCGGCGTGGAGGATGAAGATCTTGTCCATCGCCTTGGCCAGTACCGGGCTGATCGCCTTGGTCTCGGCCGGGGTGTTGAACATCATGTGGAGGAAGTTTTCCGCGTAGTTCAGGTCGTTACGCGGGTACATCATGGGTTGGCCCATGGAGTACTTGTAAGCCATGGCAGCAATGGTCGGCATCTTGGCGATCAGGCGCATGGCCGATACTTCGCGATGCTTCGGATTCTTGATGTCCAGCGAGTCGTGATAGAAGGCGGACAGGGCGCCGACCACACCACACATGATGGCCATCGGGTGGGCATCGCGACGGAAGCCGTTGAAGAAGGTCTTCAGCTGCTCGTGAACCATGGTGTGGTTCTTGATGGTGCTGACGAACTGGGCCTTTTCTTCCTTGCTCGGCAGTTCGCCGTTGAGCAGCAGGTAGCAGGTTTCCAGGTAGTCGGATTTTTCTGCAAGCTGTTCGATGGGGTAGCCGCGATGCAGCAGGATGCCCTTGTCACCGTCGATATAGGTGATCTTCGACTCGCAAGAGGCGGTCGACATGAAGCCGGGATCGAAGGTGAACCGACCCGTGGCGGTCAGGCCCCGCACATCGATTACATCGGGACCAACGGTGCCGGTCAGAACAGGCAGGTCTACGGGGGCAGCGCCCTCGATGATCAACTGCGCTTTTTTGTCAGCCATGTGTGGCCTCCTAGTTATGCTTGAAATCATCAGACAGCCCCCCACGCAGGGCCCGCACCACTATAGTGGGATAAATCCGAAAGTCAATTTGCGAAAACCCCTGTGGCAGAAGGGTTTGGGCGCTATTTTTAGCGAAAAAAGGGCGCTATTTACGCCATTTGTAACGGGGCTGCAATGCGCTTTTTGGGGGAGGCCTTTGCATTGTCATTAGTCTGCTAACTGTCTATACTCTGCGCCCGACCGCTGGGGCTTAATAGCCGTATAAAAGCGGTCGTCACTCCTTGGGTGATGGGTACCTGACCAGTGCACTTCCCAACAACTTTGCCCTGAAGTTTAGGGGCTCTCAGTGTGATAAAAAGCCGTGAATAGCCAACGACCTGTAAACCTAGACCTTAGGACTATCAAGCTCCCAATCACCGCTTACACGTCCATTCTTCACCGTATCTCCGGTGTCATCCTTTTTGTCGGTATCGCCATTCTGCTGTTCGGCCTCGACAAATCGCTGACCTCCGAAGAGGGCTTCGCCCAGGTGAAAGAGTGCCTGACCAGCCCGCTGGCCAAGTTCGTGATCTGGGGTCTGTTGTCCGCTCTGCTGTACCACCTGGTGGCCGGTGTGCGCCATCTGATCATGGATGCCGGAGTAGGCGAGACGCTGGAAGGCGGCAAGCTGGGCTCTAAAATCGTCATCGCCGTTGCGGCGGTCGTGATCGTGCTGCTGGGGGTGTGGATATGGTAACTAATGTCACGAACTTCTCGCGTTCGGGCCTCTATGACTGGATGGCTCAACGCGTTTCCGCGGTCGTTCTCGCGGCTTACACGCTGTTTCTGCTGGGCTATGTAATCTGTAATCCGGGCATGGGCTACGCCGAATGGCACGGCCTGTTCTCGCACACTGCTATGCGTATCTTCAGTCTGCTGGCTCTGGTGGCGCTGAGCGCTCACGCCTGGGTCGGTATGTGGACCATCTCCACTGACTACCTGACGCCGATGGCGCTGGGCAAGTCGGCTACCGTTGTACGTTTCCTGTTCCAGGCCGCGTGTGGCATCGCCATGTTCGCGTATTTCGTCTGGGGCGTGCAGATTCTGTGGGGTTTCTGATTCATGGCTAGCATCCGTACTCTTTCTTATGACGCCATCATCGTTGGTGGTGGTGGTGCCGGCATGCGCGCTGCGCTGCAGCTGGCTCAAGGCGGTCACAAGACTGCCGTGGTCACCAAGGTGTTCCCGACTCGTTCGCACACCGTTTCCGCTCAGGGTGGCATCACCTGCGCCATCGCGTCGGCCGACCCGAACGATGATTGGCGCTGGCACATGTACGATACCGTCAAGGGTTCCGATTACATCGGTGACCAGGACGCTATCGAGTACATGTGTTCCGTCGGCCCGGAAGCCGTGTTCGAGCTCGAGCACATGGGCTTGCCGTTCTCCCGTACCGAGCAGGGTCGCATCTATCAGCGTCCGTTCGGTGGTCAGTCCAAGGGGCCGGACAATCCGACCCAGGCCGCCCGTACCTGCGCTGCTGCCGACCGTACCGGTCACGCGCTGCTGCACACCCTGTACCAGGCCAACCTGAAAGCTGGTACCTCGTTCCTCAACGAGTGGTACGCGGTCGATCTGGTCAAGAACCAGGATGGCGCCATCGTCGGCATCATCGCCATCTGCATCGAGACTGGCGAAACCGTCTACATCCGTTCCAAGGCCGTGGTTCTGGCCACTGGCGGTGCCGGCCGTATCTACGCCTCCACCACCAACGCCCTGATCAACACCGGTGACGGCGTGGGCATGGCCCTGCGTGCCGGCGTGCCGGTGCAGGACATCGAGATGTGGCAGTTCCACCCGACCGGCATCGCCGGCGCTGGTGTGCTGGTTACCGAAGGCTGCCGTGGTGAGGGTGGTTACCTGATCAACGCTCATGGTGAGCGTTTCATGGAGCGCTACGCGCCGAACGCCAAAGACCTGGCCGGCCGTGATGTGGTTGCACGTTCCATGGTCAAGGAAGTCATCGCCGGCAACGGTGTTGGTCCGAACAAGGATCACGTGCTGCTCAAGCTCGATCACCTCGGTGAAGAAGTGCTGCACAGCCGCCTGCCGGGTATCTGCGAACTGTCGAAGACCTTCGCTCACGTCGATCCGGTCGTCGCGCCGATTCCGGTCATCCCGACCTGCCACTACATGATGGGCGGCGTTGCCACCAACATTCATGGCCAGGCCATCACTCAGGATGCCAACGGCAAGGACACCATCATCGAAGGTCTGTTCGCCGTAGGTGAAGTGGCTTGCGTATCGGTGCACGGTGCCAACCGCCTGGGTGGCAACTCGCTGCTCGACCTGGTGGTATTCGGTCGCGCCGCTGGCCTGCACCTGGAAAAGGCGCTGAAAGAGGGCGTGGAAGTCCGTGGCGCCAGCGAAACTGACATCGAGCAGTCGCTCGCCCGTCTGGCTGGTGTCAACGAGCGCAGCACCGGTGAAGAAGTGGCTCCGCTCAAGCGTGAGCTGCAGCAATGCATGCAAAACTACTTCGGCGTGTTCCGCACTGGCGAGTACATGCAGAAGGGCATCCAACAACTGGCCGACCTGCGCGAGCGTATCGCCAAGGTGAAAATCTCCGACAAGAGCCAGGCGTTCAACACTGCGCGTATCGAGGCGCTGGAACTGCAAAACCTGCTCGAAGTCGCCGAAGCGACCGCTGTGGCTGCCGAGGCTCGCAAAGAGTCCCGCGGTGCGCACGCTCGCGAAGACTTCGAGGAGCGCGACGATCAGAACTGGCTGTGCCATTCGCTCTACTTCCCGGGCGAGAAGCGCGTAGCCAAGCGTGACGTGAACTTCGCGCCGAAGACCGTTCCGGCATTTGAACCCAAGGTTCGGACTTATTAAGGGTGACCGATATGTTGCAAGTCAGTGTTTATCGCTATAACCCGGAGAAGGACGCTGCGCCCTTCATGCAGGACTTCCAGGTTGATACCGGCGGCAAGGACGTCATGGTTCTCGACGTGCTGGCGCTGATCAAGGAGCAGGACGAGGGTTTCTCCTATCGTCGCTCCTGCCGTGAAGGCGTTTGCGGCTCCGACGGCATGAACATCAACGGCAAGAACGGCCTGGCCTGCATCACTCCGCTGTCCGCAGCGGGGCTGAAAGGCGGCAAGCTGGTGATTCGCCCGCTGCCGGGTCTGCCGGTGATTCGTGACCTCGTCGTCGATATGAGCATCTTCTACAAGCAGTACGAGAAGGTGCAGCCGTTCCTGCAGAACGATACCCCGGCTCCGGCCATCGAACGTCTGCAGAGCCCGGAAGATCGCGAGAAGCTCGATGGTCTGTACGAGTGCATCCTGTGCGCCTGCTGCTCGACCAGCTGCCCGTCGTTCTGGTGGAACCCGGACAAGTTCCTCGGTCCCGCTGCATTGCTGCAGGCCTACCGCTTCCTGGCCGACAGCCGTGACACCAAGACTGCCGACCGTCTGGCGTCGCTGGATGATCCGTTCAGCGTATTCCGCTGCCGCGGCATCATGAACTGCGTGAACGTGTGCCCCAAGGGTCTGAACCCGACCAAGGCCATCGGTCACGTACGCAACATGCTGCTGCAGAGCGGTACCTGATTCGCAAGTTGCTTTACCTGTAACATCTGCATTACCGGCTTCGGCCGGTAATGCAGCACAAGCCAGAGCCACAGCTCACAAAGCCGTGGCTCATATTTGAAAAATATGACGACCAGCAGGGGCATCCGGGCTGGTACCCGGGCTATCTGCGGGACCCGAAGTGGCTTTATCCGAGTCGCGACAATCAGGACTCTGGTAAGACCATGCGACGTCCACGCCGGTGGTGTCCCCTTACCGAGGGTGACCAAGCATGCAAGAAAGCGTGATGCAGCGCATGTGGGAAAGCGCCCACCTATCCGGTGGTAACGCTGCCTACGTGGAAGAGCTCTATGAGCTCTACCTGCACGATCCCAACGCTGTGCCAGAAGAGTGGCGCACATACTTCCAGAAGCTGCCGACCGATGGCAGCGGCACCACGGACGTATCGCACTCGACCATTCGCGATCATTTCGTCCTGCTCGCCAAGAACTCGCGCCGTGCTCAACCGGTTTCCGCCGGGGCGGTCAGCAGTGAGCACGAGAAGAAGCAGGTGGAAGTGCTGCGCCTGATCCAGGCCTATCGCATGCGTGGTCATCAGGCTGCCCAGCTCGATCCGCTGGGGCTGTGGGTTCGCACTGCACCTTCCGATCTGTCGATCAATCACTATGGTCTGACCGACGCCGATCTGGATACCACCTTCCGTACTGGCGAGCTGTATATCGGCAAAGAAGAAGCAACGCTACGCGAAATTCGCGATGCGCTGCAGCAGACATATTGTCGCACCATCGGCGCCGAGTTCACCCACATCGTCGATTCCGGTCAGCGCAACTGGTTCGCCCAGCGCCTGGAAAGCGTGCGCGGTCGTCCGCAGTTTTCTGCCGAAGTGCAGGCGCACGTGCTCGAGCGCGTGACCGCTGCCGAAGGCCTGGAAAAGTACCTGGGCACCAAGTACCCGGGCACCAAGCGTTTCGGTCTGGAAGGCGGCGAGAGCCTGATTCCGATGCTGGACGAAATCATCCAGCGTTCCGGCTCCTACGGCACCAAGGAAATCGTCATCGGCATGGCCCACCGTGGCCGTCTGAACGTACTGGTCAACACTTTCGGCAAGAACCCGCGCGACCTGTTCGACGAGTTCGAAGGCAAGAAGACCGAAGGTCTGTCCTCCGGTGACGTGAAGTACCACCAGGGCTTCTCGTCCAACGTCATGACCGCCGGCGGCGAAGTGCATCTGGCGCTGGCGTTCAACCCTTCGCACCTGGAAATCGTTTCCCCGGTGGTCGAGGGTTCCGTGCGTGCCCGTCAGGATCGCCGCAGTGACGCCACTGGCGACAAGGTACTGCCGATTTCCATCCACGGTGACGCGGCGTTCGCTGGTCAGGGTGTGGTCATGGAAACCTTCCAGATGTCGCAGACCCGTGGTTACAAGACGGGTGGCACCATCCACATCGTGATCAACAACCAGGTTGGTTTCACCATCAGCAACCCGCTGGATGCGCGCTCCACCGAGTACGCCACCGACGTGGCCAAGATGATCCAGGCGCCGATCTTCCATGTGAATGGTGACGATCCGGAAGCCGTGCTGTTCGTGACCCAGCTGGCTGTCGATTACCGCATGCAGTACAAGCGTGACGTGGTCATTGACCTGGTTTGCTACCGTCGTCGTGGTCACAACGAGGCCGACGAGCCGAACGGCACCCAGCCGCTGATGTACCAGCAGATCGCCAAGCAGCGCACCACTCGTGAACTCTACGCTGACGCGCTGATCGCCGCCGGCGCGCTGAGCAGCGATGCTGTGCAAGCCAAGATCGACGACTACCGTACTGCCCTGGATAACGGTCAGCACGTGGTCAAGAGTCTGGTCAAGGAGCCGAACAAGGAGCTGTTCGTCGATTGGCGTCCTTACCTGGGCCATGCCTGGACCGCGCGTCACGACACTCGCTTCGATCTGAAGACCCTGCAGGAACTGTCCGCCAAGCTGCTTGAAATTCCGGAAGGTTTCCTGGTGCAGCGTCAGGTGTCGAAGATCCTCGAAGATCGCCAGAAGATGGGCGCCGGTGGCTTGCCGATCAACTGGGGCTTCGCCGAGACCATGGCCTATGCCACGCTGCTGGTCGAAGGACACCCGATCCGTATGACCGGTCAGGACATTGGCCGCGGTACCTTCTCGCACCGTCACGCGGTGCTGCACAACCAGAAGGATGCCTCGACCTACGTTCCGCTGAAGAACCTGTACGACGGTCAGCCGAAGTTCGAACTGTACGACTCCTACCTCTCCGAGGAAGCGGTGCTGGCGTTCGAATACGGCTACGCCACTACCACGCCTAACGCGTTGGTGATCTGGGAAGCCCAGTTCGGCGACTTCGCCAACGGTGCCCAGGTGGTATTCGACCAGTTCATTTCCAGTGGCGAGACCAAGTGGGGCCGTCTGTGCGGTCTGACCGTTCTGCTGCCGCATGGCTATGAAGGGCAGGGCCCTGAGCACAGCTCGGCGCGTCTGGAGCGTTATCTGCAACTGTGCGCCGAGCACAACATGCAGGTGTGCGTACCGACCACTCCGGCTCAGGTCTACCACATGCTGCGTCGTCAGGTGATTCGCCCGCTGCGCAAGCCGCTGGTGGTGCTCACGCCGAAGTCGCTGCTGCGTCACAAGCTGGCTATCTCGACCCTGGAAGAACTGGCCGAAGGCTCCTTCCAGACCGTGATCGGCGAGATCGATTCGCTGGATCCGAAGAAGGTCGAGCGCATGATCCTGTGCAGCGGCAAGGTCTACTACGACCTGCTGGAGAAGCGTCGTGCCGAAGGCCGCGAAGATACCGCCATCGTGCGTATCGAGCAGCTCTATCCGTTCCCGGAAGAGGATCTGACCGAAGCGCTGGCGCCGTACAAGAACCTCAAGCACGTGGTCTGGTGCCAGGAAGAGCCGATGAACCAGGGCGCCTGGTACTGCAGCCAGCACCACATGCGTCGTGTCACCTCCGCGCACAAGAAGACGCTGTTCCTCGAGTACGCCGGTCGCGACGCGTCTGCAGCCCCCGCTTGCGGTTACGCATCGATGCACGCCGAGCAGCAGGAAAAACTGCTGCAGGACGCCTTTACTGTTTAACGCCTTCATCCGGGAGGTGGCAGATGTCACCTCCCGGTTAAACCGAATTTAAGGAAACGCACACAATGGCTATCGAGATCAAAGCCCCAACCTTCCCGGAATCGGTTGCCGATGGCACCGTTGCCACCTGGCACAAGAAGCCGGGCGAAGCCGTCAAGCGTGACGAGCTGATCGTCGACATCGAAACCGACAAGGTCGTGATCGAAGTGCTGGCCGAGGCCGACGGCGTTCTGGCTGAAATCATCAAGAACGAAGGCGACACCGTTCTCTCCAACGAACTGCTCGGCAAGCTGACCGAAGGTGGCGCTGCCGCTGCTGCTCCGGCCGCCGCCCCGGCTGCTGCTGCCGCTCCGGCCCAAGCTGCTGCCCCGGCCGCCGCCGCTGCTGGTGACGACGCCATTCTTTCGCCGGCCGCGCGCAAGCTCGCCGAAGAGAACGGCATCGACCCGAACAGCATCGCCGGCACCGGCAAAGGTGGCCGTGTGACCAAGGAAGACGTGGTCGCTGCCGTCGAAGCCAAGAAGAACGCGCCAGCTGCCGCTGCCAAGCCGGCCGCTGCTGCCGCCGCCGCTCCGGTCGTTGCCACTGGCGACCGCACTGAGAAGCGTGTGCCGATGACCCGCCTGCGCGCCAAGATCGCCGAGCGTCTGGTCGAGGCTCAGTCCTCCATGGCCATGCTGACCACCTTCAACGAAGTCGACATGACCGAAGTCATGGCCCTGCGTTCGAAGTACAAGGATCTGTTCGAGAAGTCCCACAACGGCGTGCGCCTGGGCTTCATGTCCTTCTTCGTCAAGGCCGCCACCGAAGCGCTGAAGCGTTTCCCGGCAGTCAACGCCTCGATCGACGGCAACGACATCGTTTACCACGGCTATGCCGACATCGGTGTTGCCGTGTCCAGCGACCGTGGTCTGGTGGTTCCGGTACTGCGCAACGCCGAGCTGATGAGCCTGGCCGAGATCGAAAACGGCATCGCCACCTTCGGCAAGAAAGCGCGTGACGGCAAGCTGTCCATCGAGGAAATGACCGGCGGTACCTTCACCATCACCAATGGTGGTACCTTCGGTTCGATGATGTCGACCCCGATCGTCAACCCGCCGCAAGCGGCCATTCTGGGCATGCACAACATCATCCAACGCCCGATGGCGATCAACGGCCAAGTCGTGATCCGCCCGATGATGTACCTGGCGCTGTCTTACGATCACCGCCTGATCGATGGTAAGGAAGCCGTGACGTTCCTGGTGACCATCAAGAACCTGCTCGAAGATCCGGCTCGCCTGCTGCTGGACATCTAAAAATCAGCGGTGAGCTGCGAGTTCGGGGCGCTCAGCTCCGACTTGCAGCTTGCCGTTTGACGCTTAAGGATTAGGAGAAAGTTATGACCCAGAAATTCGACGTGGTAGTCATCGGTGCCGGCCCTGGCGGCTATGTTGCCGCCATCAAGGCCGCCCAACTCGGCCTCAAAACCGCCTGCATCGAGAAGTACCAGGGCAAGGACGGCAAGGTCGCACTCGGCGGTACCTGCCTGAACGTCGGTTGCATTCCGTCCAAGGCGCTGCTGGACAGCTCCTGGAAGTACCACGAAGCGAAAGAAGGCTTTGCCGTACACGGTATCGAAGCCAAGGGCGTGACCATCGACGTACCGGCGATGATCGGTCGCAAGGCCACCATCGTTAAGAACCTGACTGGCGGCATCGGCTCGCTGTTCAAGGCCAACGGTGTAACCCTGCTGGAAGGCCACGGCAAGCTGCTGGCTGGCAAGCAGGTCGAAGTCACCGGCACCGACGGCAAGACCGAAGTGGTTGAAGCCGCCCACGTGATCATCGCTTCCGGTTCCAAGCCGGTCGAAATCCCGCCGGCCCCGGTCGATCAGGACGTGATCGTCGACTCCACCGGCGCCCTGGAATTCCAGAGCGTGCCGAAGAAGCTGGGCGTCATCGGCGCTGGCGTGATTGGTCTGGAGCTGGGTTCGGTCTGGGCTCGCCTGGGTTCCGAAGTCACCGTACTGGAAGCCATGGACAAGTTCCTTGCCGCTGCCGACGAGCAGATCGCCAAGGAAGCCCAGAAGACCCTGACCAAGCAGGGTCTGGACATTCGTCTGGGTGCTCGCGTTACCGGTACCGAAGTCAAGAAGAAGCAGGTTACCGTTACCTTCACTGACGCCAACGGCGAGCAGAAGATGGTGTTCGACAAGCTGATCGTGGCTGTCGGCCGTCGCCCGGTGACCACCGATCTGCTGGCTGCTGACAGTGGCGTCACCCTGGACGAGCGTGGCTATATCTACGTCAACGACCAGTGCGAAACCAGCGTTCCGGGCGTTTATGCCGTGGGTGACGTGGTGCGTGGCGCCATGCTCGCGCACAAGGCCTCGGAAGAGGGCGTGATGGTTGCCGAGCGCATCGCTGGCCACAAGGCCCAGATGAACTACGACCTGGTTCCGTCGGTGATCTACACCCATCCGGAAATCGCATGGGTCGGCAAAACCGAGCAGCAACTGAAGGCCGAAGGCGTTGCCGTCAACGTCGGTACCTTCCCGTTCGCTGCCAGCGGTCGCGCCATGGCTGCCAACGACACCGGTGGTCTGGTCAAGGTCATCGCTGACGCCAATACCGACCGCGTTCTGGGCGTTCACGTGATCGGCCCGAGCGCTGCCGAACTGGTTCAGCAAGGTGCGATCGGCATGGAATTCGGTACCAGCGCCGAAGACCTGGGCATGATGGTCTTCTCCCACCCGACGCTGTCCGAGGCGCTGCACGAAGCTGCCCTGGCCGTGAACGGTGGCGCGATCCACATCGCCAACCGCAAGAAGCGCTAAGCGTGGCAGTGGCCGACCTGTTCGGCCACTCGAGTTGTTGTAAGCCACTGGAGTAGACGGGGCGTCGCGTAATCGCCCCCTCACAGCGGTGGTGTTTGCAAGCAGAACCACGTCGGGATGCCCGCGTCGAGCTCGACTCGCGGCGGAACGCCCGGCGGACTGCTCAGGCAGTCACAGGTGGCGCGGTATCACAAGTACAGCGCCGAATGCGCAATACCTAAACGAAGACGGTAGACAAGCATGAATCTTCACGAGTATCAGGGTAAGCAGCTGTTCGCTGAATACGGCCTGCCCGTATCCAAGGGCTTCGCGGTAGACACCCCGGAAGAAGCCGCAGAAGCCTGCGAAAAAATCGGTGGCAGCGAGTGGGTTGTCAAGGCTCAGGTCCACGCTGGTGGCCGCGGCAAAGCCGGTGGCGTAAAGCTGGTCAAGAGCAAAGAAGACGCCAAGGCCTTCGCCGCCAACTGGCTGGGCAAGCGTCTGGTGACCTACCAGACTGACGCCAACGGTCAGCCGGTCAGCAAAATCCTGGTCGAATCCTGCACCGACATCGCCAAGGAACTGTACCTGGGCGCCGTCGTTGACCGCTCCAGCCGTCGCATCGTGTTCATGGCGTCCACCGAAGGTGGCGTGGACATCGAGAAAGTGGCTCACGAAACCCCTGAGAAGATCCTCAAGGCCACCGTTGATCCGCTGGTTGGCGCTCAGCCGTACCAGGGTCGCGAACTGGCTTTCCAACTGGGTCTGGAAGGCGATCAGATCAAGCAGTTCACCCACATCTTCGTGGGCCTGGCCAAGCTGTTCCAGGACTACGACCTGGCGCTGCTGGAAGTGAACCCGCTGGTGATCAAGGCCGACGGCAACCTGCACTGCCTGGACGCCAAGATCAACATCGACTCCAACGCCATGTACCGTCAGCCCAAGCTGCGCGCCATGCACGACCCGTCCCAGGACGACGCTCGTGAAGCCCATGCGCAGAAGTGGGAGCTGAACTACGTTGCGCTGGAAGGCAATATCGGCTGCATGGTCAACGGCGCTGGCCTGGCCATGGGCACCATGGACATCGTCAACCTGCACGGCGGCAAGCCGGCCAACTTCCTCGACGTTGGCGGCGGTGCGACCAAAGAGCGTGTGACCGAAGCGTTCAAGATCATCCTGTCCGACAGCAACGTCGCTGCCGTTCTGGTGAACATCTTCGGCGGCATCGTTCGTTGCGACATGATTGCCGAAGGCATCATCGGCGCCGTGAAAGAAGTCGGCGTGAAAATCCCGGTCGTCGTCCGTCTGGAAGGCAACAACGCTGAGCTGGGCGCCAAGGTCCTGGCCGAAAGCGGTCTGAACATCATCGCGGCAACCAGCCTGACCGACGCTGCTCAGCAAGTCGTCAAAGCTGCGGAGGGCAAGTAATGAGCGTCCTGATCAATAAAGACACCAAGGTCATCTGCCAGGGTTTCACTGGCTCGCAAGGTACCTTCCACTCCGAACAAGCCATCGCCTACGGCACCAAGATGGTTGGCGGCGTGACCCCGGGCAAGGGCGGCACCACTCACCTGGGCCTGCCGGTGTTCAACACCGTGAAAGAAGCCGTTGAAGCCACTGGCGCCGACGCTTCGGTCATCTACGTTCCGGCTCCGTTCTGCAAGGACTCGATCCTGGAAGCAGCCAACGGCGGTATCAAGCTGATCGTCTGCATCACCGAAGGCATTCCGACCATCGACATGCTGGAAGCCAAGGTCAAGTGCGACGAGCTGGGCGTACGCCTGATCGGCCCGAACTGCCCGGGCGTGATCACTCCCGGCGAGTGCAAGATCGGTATCATGCCGGGTCACATCCACCTGCCAGGCAAAGTCGGCATCGTGTCCCGTTCGGGCACCCTGACCTATGAAGCCGTGAAGCAGACCACCGACGCCGGCTTCGGCCAGTCCACCTGCGTGGGCATCGGCGGTGACCCCATCCCGGGCTCCAACTTCATCGACATCCTGAAGCTGTTCCAGGAAGACCCGAAAACCGAAGCCATCGTCATGATCGGTGAAATCGGTGGTTCGGCCGAGGAAGAAGCGGCTGCCTTCATCAAGGCCAACGTCACCAAGCCTGTAGTGTCCTACATCGCTGGTGTGACCGCTCCGCCCGGCAAGCGCATGGGCCACGCTGGCGCCATCATCTCCGGCGGTAAAGGCACTGCAGACGAGAAGTTCGCTGCCCTGCAAGACGCCGGTGTGAAGACCGTGCGTTCCCTGGCTGACATCGGCAAGGCCCTGGCCGAGCTGACCGGTTGGGAAGCCAAGAACGCCTAAGCGTTCTTAGCTGATCGAGAAAGGCCACCTTCGGGTGGCCTTTTTCTTTGGAGCATTTTTAGCTGCCGACATGGCCATTGGTCACTCTGCCTGCGACATCCACGCCAGGGTCGAACGTGCCGAGGGTAGGGCAGGCATCGTTGTCGCAGCGGTAAAACGATCAGGCATGCGACAGTCATTTGTGCTGGTTCGACAGCTTTACCCTCTGCCAAGCGGAGGCTGGGCGGTTTTGGTTAACATTGTCGGCCTATCGCGTCCGTGGCGTCACAAGCGCTGGCGATGCGTGCAGTGGCTCGGGCCAAACGCTCGAGCGACGTTTCCCCGATCCCTGAAGGAAACCCTCGCGATTTCTTGATTTTCTGCCTGTGGTACTCCCCTCTATGACTCGTTTGCAAGGCTCGGATCTCCTGGCCCTAGGCTTCATGACATTTGCGCTGTTTCTTGGCGCTGGCAATATCATCTTCCCGCCCAGCGCCGGTTTGGCCGCAGGATCGAATCTTCTGCCGGCGGCGCTCGGTTTCCTCCTTACGGGCGTGGGCTTACCCTTGCTGACCGTGGTGGCGCTGGCTCGCGTTGGCGGCGGCATGGACAGCCTGACCGCTCCGCTCGGCAAGGTGGCCGGCACGGCGCTGGCGGTGGCTGTCTACCTCGCCATTGGCCCGTTGTTCGCCACGCCGCGAACGGCGGTGGTCTCGTTCGAAATGGGCATCGCGCCCTTCAGTGGCAACGAACCACTGCCGCTGATGCTCTACACCATCGCCTATTTCTCCGTGGTGCTGTTCCTGTCGCTGAATCCTGGGCGCCTGGTCGACCGCATCGGCAAATTCATTACGCCGGTTCTGCTGGCCGCACTGCTGGTGTTGGGTGGCGCGGCGCTGTTCGCCCCGGCGGGTGGCCTCGGTGAAGTGCAGGAGAGCTATCGCGAAGCGCCGCTGGTGCAAGGGTTCCTGCAGGGTTACCTGACCATGGACACGCTCGGTGCGCTGGTGTTCGGTATCGTCATTGCTAGTGCCATTCGTGATCGAGGCGTCAGCGAAGCCGGGCTGGTAACGCGCTATTCGGTGATCGCAGGCGTCATCGCCGCCACGGGGCTGTCGCTGGTGTATCTGACGCTGTTCTACCTGGGCGCGACCAGTCAGGGCATCGCCGGAGATGCGCAAAATGGCGTGCAAGTGTTGACCACCTACGTGCAGCACACCTTCGGCACGCTCGGCAGTCTGCTGCTGGCGGTGGTCATCACCCTCGCATGCCTGACCACTGCCGTTGGCCTGCTGACGGCGTGTGGCGAGTTCTTCAGCAAGCTGCTGCCGGTTTCCTATCGCGTGGTGGTGATCACGTTCGGCGTATTCAGCCTGGTCGTTGCCAACCAGGGGCTGACTCAACTGATCAGCTTTTCCGTTCCCGTATTGGTCGGCCTGTACCCGCTGGCCATCGTGCTGGTCGCTCTGAGCCTGGCCAGTGGTCTGTGGCGCTTGCAGTCACTGGTCTTCGTGCCGGTGATGGCGGTGACCCTGATTTTCGGCGTGGCCGATGGTCTGGCAGCATCGGCTTTCGGTGACTGGGTGCCGGCATGGTTCGGGCAACTGCCCATGGCCGACAAGAGCCTTGGCTGGCTGGTGCCGGTGTTGATCACGCTGGCGGTGGTCTTCCTGCTCGACCGTATCGTCGGTACCCGACAAGCCAAGACTGCCTGAGCCGGTGGAGCTCACGAGGCTCCTGCTAGGTTTTGCAAACGCCGCGATTTCGCGGCGTTTTACTTTGCCTTTTATCGAACCGGGACGTTGATGCTCTGGCTATAATTCGCGGCAGTCTTACAAGGAGTTGGCATGCCCATCAGCGACACTCACCTGCTTCACGTTCTCGCCGCGCTCTGGTTCGTCCTGTGCTGGGGCGGCTACACCCGTTATGCCTCGTGGAAGGGCCGCACCACGCCGTGTCTGGCCAGTGTTCTGCATCTGTATCGTGAAGACTGGATGCGGCGCATGCTGCTGCGCGAGAACCGCATCGCCGATGCCAACGTGATCGGCAACCTCGAGCGCAACGCCTCGTTCTTCGCCTCCAGCACGCTGATCATCCTGGCCGGTATTCTCACCGTACTTGGCGCTTCCGACCGCGCGCTGTCACTGCTGGCTGACATTCCGTTCGTGCAGCCGGCCAGCCGGGGTCTGTCCGAGATCAAGCTGCTGTGCCTGGGCGTGATCTTCGTCTACGCCTTCTTCACCTTCAGCTGGTGCATGCGCCAATACAATTTCGCCGCGGTGCTGGTGGGCTCCGCGCCCATGGTCGGTGAGCGTCACGTCACCGAGCAGGAGCGCCGCGCTTTCGCCGAGCGGGCCGCGCGGGTGATTTCGATGGCGGCCAACCAGTTCAACTTCGGCCTGCGCGCCTACTATTTCGGTATGGCGACCCTGGCATGGTTCATCAACCCCTGGTTCTTCATGCTGGTCACTGCCGGTGTGGTGCTGGTGCTGTATCGCCGCGAATTCCACTCGGATGTTCTGGAAGTGATGGTCTACACCCCCACGCCGGCTGCCGAGGCGGCCAAGGAGAAAAGTGAATGAGCTTACCGTTCTGGTGCATCTTCATCAGCGCCCTGTTGATCTTCATCGCCAAGGCACCGGTGGCCAAGGCGATGGCCGAGGAGGGTGGCGGTCGCTACGACAATCATCATCCGCGTGCCCAGCAGGCGCGTCTGACTGGTTTCGGTGCGCGTGCGCTGGCCGCGCATCTGAACAGCTTCGAGGCTTTCCCGCTATTCGCGGTCGGTGTGCTGATGGCCCATGTCACCCAGACCTATGGCGTTCTGGTCGATGTGCTGGCGGTCACTTTCGTCGTCAGTCGGGTGCTGTATCTGCTGTTCTACTGGTGGGATCTGCACTGGCAGCGCAGCCTGGTGTGGGTCGTCGGTCTGGCCTGCAGCCTGTTGCTGATGCTGACCCCGGCACTGAAATGAAAAAGGCCCGCATGATGCGGGCCTTGTTCATTCGGGCAGGTTTATTTGCCGTCAACCGCATCCTTGGCTTCATCACCGGCGTCCTTGATGGCGTCGGCGGCGTCGCTGGCTGCGTCCTCAATCTTCTCGCCCGTGGTGGGCTCGTTGCCCAGGGCCTGGTTGGTTTTCTGCTCGATGGCTTCGCCGGTGTCTTTGGCGGCGTCACCCAGGTTCTCCATCGCTTCGGAGACTGACTCTTTGGCCGACTCCATCTTGTCTTCCGGAGTTTTCTCGCAGGCGGCGAGACCCAGGGCAGTGGCAAGCAGCAGGGCATAAGTCAGAGGTTTATTCACGGTAGCACTCCATGTCTGAGAGTTATGGGCGCAGGGCTGAGCCCGTACGCAGTGCTTGGAGCCGCACGAGAGTGATGAAGTTCCCGATTCGCTTACACGAATGCCGACAACGGGCGCAGGCGCTATCATGCTTGGCCCTTGCGCAGCACTGACGACAACAAGGAACTCGTGGATGGATGCACTGCTGATAATCGGTGGCTTGCTGTTGATGCTTACCGGCCTCGTCTGGCTGGTGATGCGGGCTTTTTCCACCAGCCTCCTGTGGGGGTGGGGCAGCCTGATCCCGCCGATCACACTGTTCTATGTACTGCGCCATTGGGCCAAGGCGCGCAGTGCCCTGATGCTGGTCGGGCTGGGGATCATTCCGTTGGTCGTTGGCCTGACGCTGCTGGCCAACAAGGACGCCGAACGCCTGGCTGCGATCCTGCGTCTGGACTGGCTCAAGGCCGAGGAAAAAGCGCCAGCCGAACTGGCCATCGAATTACGCGGTGAGCTCAATGGTGAGCCCTTCCAGCCCCAGCAGGGCGAGTTGATCGACGGTGTGCTCAGCTTGCGCGAGGGCAGTGATTTCTTCGCCCTGCGCGAGATCAACATTCGTCTGGCCAAGCTGTCGGGTGACGAGGTTCGGGTCGATGTGCTGCCACAAGATAATGGCGATCTGCCCGAAATCGAGCTGAGCTGGTTGCTACCCGAGCAGGATCTCCCCGAGGCCAGGCGCCTGAATCATGGCTATACCCTGCATCTGGACTTGCGCCCCGAGGCCCCCAATCGGCTGATCGGCGATTTTCACCTGGTGTTGCCGCCACGCTTCAAGACCAGCCTGAGTGGGCGTGTGGAGCTGTACCGCGATGGTCTGCGCTACCGTGATGGCCGTGTCGATCGCAGTTACGACTCCACCGACACCATTGCTCATGTGCTTCACGACTACCTGCAACGGCGCTTCGCGACAACGCAGGTCGATTCCTTGAAGCTGCCGGTGTTTCGCTTTACCGGTGAGCCCCTGGATTTGCAGGTCGAGGCGCGAATCGATCAGCGTCTCGAGCAACTGCCCGTGCGGCTGATCAAGCATGCGGGGCAGGGCTGGGGCGTGGAGGGTGATCACTATGCACCGTTGGCCGTGGCCAGCCCGGCGCCCAAGGTGAGCAGCGCGAGCACCGAGGAGGTACCCGTCAATCGCCCTCTGGATCGGCGCCAGCGCTTCAGTCTGACGCGCCTGCAGCGCAATCCCGAGCAGTACCGCAACCTGCTCATGCGCCTGAGTCGAACCACTGGCGGCACGGTGGAAGGGCGTTTCGCCGGTCTCGATGCCGACGGCAGCGTGCGCCTCAATCAGCAGCTCGGCAGTGGCGGTGGCCAGGCCAGCTTCAGCTTCAAACCCGAAGAGATCGCCAGCCTGCAATTGCTGGAGCCTTGAAATCCATCGGGCTGGCCCCATCTGTAGGTCATCCGCCGCCGTAGCGGTTCCTGTCCTACAGATGGAGTTAGAACGACGATGAGTGTGGAAACTCAAAAAGAGACCCTGGGCTTCCAGACCGAGGTGAAGCAACTGCTTCACCTGATGATCCATTCCCTGTACTCGAACAAGGAAATCTTCCTGCGCGAGTTGATCTCCAACGCTTCCGACGCCGCCGACAAGCTGCGTTTCGAAGCGCTGGCCAAGCCCGAGCTGCTTGAAGGCGGCGCCGAGCTGAAGATTCGCCTGTCCTTCGACAAGGACGCCAAGACCGTCACCCTCGAAGACAACGGCATTGGCATGAGCCGTGATGAAGTCATCGCGCACCTGGGCACCATCGCCAAGTCCGGCACCGCCGATTTCCTGAAGAACCTGTCCGGCGATCAGAAGAAGGATTCGCACCTCATCGGCCAGTTCGGTGTGGGCTTCTATTCGGCCTTCATCGTCGCTGATACGGTCGAGGTATTCACCCGTCGCGCCGGTCTGTCCGCAGCCGAGGGTGTGCACTGGTCGTCCAGGGGCGAGGGTGAGTTCGACATCGCCACCATCGACAAGGCCGAACGCGGCACTCGTATCGTTCTGCACCTGAAAGCCGGCGAAGAAGAGTTCGCCGATGGCTGGCGTCTGCGCAACATCGTCAAGAAGTACTCCGACCATATCGCCCTGCCTATCGAGCTGCCGAAAGAGCACCACGGCGAGGAGAAGGACAAGCCGGCCGAGCCCGAGTGGGAAACCGTCAACCGCGCCAGCGCCCTGTGGACGCGCGCGCGCAGCGACGTGAAGGACGAGGAATATCAGGAGTTCTACAAGCACATCGGCCACGACTTCGAGAACCCGCTGACCTGGAGCCATAACAAGGTCGAAGGCAAGCTGGAGTACACCTCGCTGCTCTACGTGCCGGGCCGTGCGCCGTTCGATCTGTACCACCGCGAAGCACCCAAGGGCCTCAAGCTCTATGTGCAGCGCGTGTTCATCATGGATCAGGCCGACGAGTTCCTGCCGCTGTACCTGCGCTTCATCAAGGGCGTGGTCGATTCCAACGACCTGTCGCTGAACGTATCCCGTGAAATCCTGCAGAAAGATCCGGTGATCGACTCGATGAAGTCGGCGCTGACCAAGCGCGTACTGGACATGCTGGAGAAGCTCGCCAAGGACAAGCCGGACGAATACAAAACCTTCTGGAAAGCCTTCGGCCAGGTGCTCAAGGAAGGCCCGGCAGAGGACTTCGCCAACAAGGAGAAGATCGCGGGGCTCCTGCGCTTCGCCTCCACTGCTGGCGAGGGCGACGAGCAGAGCGTATCGCTGGCCGACTACCTGGGCCGCGTCAAGGAAGGCCAGGACAAGATCTACTACCTCACTGGCGAAAGCTACGCGCAGGTCAAGAACAGCCCGCACCTGGAAGTCTTCCGCAAGAAGGGCATCGAGGTGCTGCTGCTCACCGATCGTATCGACGAGTGGCTGATGAGCTACCTGACCGAGTTCGATGGCAAGCAGTTCGTCGATGTCGCCCGTGGCGACCTTGATCTGGGCAAGCTGGACTCGGAAGAGGACAAGAAGGCCCAGGAAGAAGTCGCCAAGGCCAAGGAAGGGCTGGTCGAGCGTCTCAAGGGGGCGTTGGGTGAGCAGGTCGCCGAGGTGCGCGTCTCGCATCGTCTGACCGATTCGCCGGCGATCCTGGCCATTGGCGAGCAGGATCTCGGTCTGCAGATGCGCCAGATCCTCGAAGCCAGCGGACAGAAGGTGCCCGACTCGAAGCCCATCTTCGAGTTCAACCCGAGCCACCCGCTGATCGAGCGCCTGGATGCCGAAGCCGATGAAGATCGCTTCGCCGACCTGTCGCACATCCTCTTCGATCAGGCCGCTCTGGCCGCAGGTGACAGCTTGAAGGATCCGGCGGCCTACGTGCAGCGCCTGAACAAGCTGCTGGTGGAATTGTCCGCCTGACCGGCTAAGCTCATGAAAAGCCCGCTTCGGCGGGCTTTTCTATGGGCGCCATCGCATAGGTTCAATTGACAAGCGCCCCTGCGTCGTTTGTGATGCTGGCATTTGGCTAGGTACTAGCCTGTCTACCGGGGTTGTATGTCGATTTTCGAACTGATGTTCATCATGGGGGGCGATCCCAGCGTCCTCGTACTCAGCAGCTATGACCCCGTTCTGGTGCTGCTGTCGCTCGTCATCGCCGTCTTCACCGCCGGGATGGCCTTGCAACTGGCCGGTGAAGCCCGTGACAGCAGTCACCCTCTGGCACGCCAGGTCACCATCCTGACCGGTTCGCTGGCGCTGGGCGGTGGTATCTGGGCCATGCATTTCCTCGGCATGCTGGCGTTCGAACTCTGTGCCACGGTGCGCTTCGATCTGGGCATTACGCTGCTTTCGATGCTGCCAAGCCTGGCTGCGTCCTGGGTGGCGCTGAGTCTTCTGGCCCGGCGCGACCTGAGCCTGCTGCAGTTGTGCACGGGCGGCGTGCTGGTCGGTGCCGGCATCGGCGCGATGCACTATTGCGGCATGGAGGCCATGCAGATGGCGCCCTTGCTGCGTTATGACCCCTGGATGTTCGCCCTGTCCATCGTCGTGGCGGTGGCTTTGGCGATCCTTGCGCTGTGGGTGCGATTCGGCCTGGAAGGCCGCTTGCCTGCGCTCTGGGCGCTGCTGATCAGTGCTCTGGTGATGGGGCTGGCGATCAGTGGTATGCATTACACCGGCATGGCGGCTGCACGTTTCGTCGGCACACCGGAAAGCAATGCGCCGATTGCCATCGTCGACAGCGGCTATGTCGCCGGTGCCATCAGCCTGTTGACCGTCGCGCTCACGGTTTTCGTCGTGGCGGTCAACACCCTGCTGCGCTACCGCCGTCTCAGTCGACAGCTCAAGATCAGCGAGCAACACCTGCGTTCGATCTTCGATACTGCGCTGGATGCCATCGTTACCGTGGATTATCAGGGCGTCGTACGTTCGGCCAACCGTGCGGTCACGCGTCTGTTCGGCTGGGAGCCGGATTCGCTGGTGGGTATGCACATGAGCGCGCTGATATCTCAGCGTATTATCGCTGAGGTCGAGGGACTGCTCAGCGACTATCTGCGCACCGGGCAACTGTCCATGGCCAATGGTGAGCGGGAACTGATCTGTCTCACTCGCGATGGAGAAGAGAAACCGGTGCGGATCAGCGTCGGTATCACCCATGCCGGTATTCGCCCGCTGTTCGTCGTCTTCGTTGCCGATATCAGCGAGCGGCAGAGCATGGAGAAGGCACTGCGCGAGAGCGAGCAGCAATACCGCTCGCTGATCTCGAATATTCCTGGCGTTTCTTTCCGCTGCTTGCTCGACCGCGACTGGACGATGCTGTTCATCAGCGACGCGGTGCAGACGCTGACCGGCTGGAGCGCCGATGACTTCATCAGCAGGCGTCGCTCGATCGCCGAGTTGTATCACCCTGACGACTATCAACCGGTGGCCGAGCAGGTGGTCGCGGCGATCGAGCAGGGGCGCAACTACACGGTCGAGTACCGGCTGTTTGATCGTGACGGTCGTGAGCACTGGATCTGGGAGAGTGGCAGTGCCGTATGCGGTGAGGACGGCATCCCCAAGTGGATCGATGGCGTTCTGCTCGATCAGACCGAGACCAAGCGCCGCCATGCCGAGTATGAAGGCAAGGTCACCGCGATCAGCAAGGCCATGGCGCTGATCGAGTTCGATCTGGACGGCAATATCCTGGATATCAACGAAAATGCGCTGGAACTGCTTGGCTACCAGTACGAAGAGGTGATCGGGCAGCATCATGCAATGTTCTGTGACCCGCAGTTGGTGGCCAGCGAGCACTACCGGCAAAGCTGGGACGAGTTGCGTGCCGGGCACTTTCGCACGGGTGAATACCGGCGCATTGGCAAGGGTGGGCGCGAGGTGTGGATTCAGGCGAGCTACAACCCGATCCTCGACACCGACGGCAAGCCGTTCAAGGTAGTCAAGCTGGCCACCGATCTTACGCCTCGCCGCGTGATGGAGCAGGATTTACGTGCGGCCCGTGATCGCGCCGAGGCCGCAGCTGCGGCGCGTAGCAGCTTCCTGGCCAACATGAGCCACGAAATTCGCACGCCGATGAATGCCATCATCGGCTTCACCGAGCTGCTGCTGGATACGCCGCTGTCCAGCGAGCAGCGCCGCCATCTCGGTACCGTGCAGCACTCGTCTCGCTCGCTGCTGGGCTTGCTCAACGACATCCTCGATACGGCCAAGCTCGATCGCGGCGCGATCGAGCTGGAACAGATCGACTTTTCCCTGCGCGAGTTGTGCGAGCAGGTCTGTGCCAGCCAGCGTTTGATCGCAGAGAACAAGGGGTTGAGCCTGCATCTGGAGTACCCGGCGGAGGTCGACGAGTACTTCTGCGGTGATCCGTTGCGCCTGCAGCAGGTGTTGACCAACCTGCTCGGCAATGCCGTCAAGTTCACCCAGCAAGGTGAAGTTCGTGTACGGGTTTCCGGCAAGGCCGGCGCCATACGTCTGTCCGTGCTCGACACGGGCATCGGGATTGCGAGCGACCGCCTGGAGAAGATTTTCGAGCCCTTCGCTCAGGCCGACGCATCCATGAGCCGCCGTTTTGGCGGTACAGGGCTGGGAACTACCATCTCACGCCAGTTAGTGGAGCTGATGGGCGGGCATTTGCGTGTGGAAAGCACCCTCGGTGTGGGCAGTTGTTTCAGTGTCGAGGTGCCGCTGCGACTCGGCAAGCGCCTCGCTCCCCAGCAAACGCATACGTTGCCGAGCCTTGGCCAACTGAACATTCTCGCTGCTGACGATGTGCCGCAGAATCTGGAGCTGTTGCAGATCAATCTGCAGCGTCTGGGGCATCGTGTTCGCGGGGTTGCGGATGGTGAACTGGCGCTTGCCGCGTTTGCCGAAGAACCCTTCGACCTGATCCTGATGGACGTGCAGATGCCCGGTATCGATGGCCTGGAGGCGTCACGCCGGATTCGTGCGCGGGAGGCGGCGGAAGGCCGTGAGCCGACCCCGATCATCGCCCTGACTGCTAGCGTGCTCGATCATGATCGCCAGGCGGCGCTGGATGCCGGCATGAATGCCTTTGCCTCCAAACCTCTGGATCTCAATGCGCTGCTCTGGGAAATCGCGCGTCTACTCGGCCTGACGGACATGCCGGGTGCACTGGCCAGCGTGGTGCGTAGCGAAGGATTATTCGACTGGATACGTGGCAGCCGCCTCTGGGGCGGGCCGCTGCGCATGGCCGAAGCGATCGCTGCGTTCATCGACGAGCAGTCCGGTCTGGTTGCACGCTTGAGCATGCTGGTCAGCGCCCGTGACTGGGAGGCCGGGCGCGCCCAGGCGCACCGTCTGCATGGCGCCGCAGGCAACCTGGCGCTGACTGGCTTGACTGATCTGGGCCGGGCGCTTGAGCAGGCCTTCGAGGCTCAGGATGAAGCGTGGCTGCGGGAACTGCTGGGCAGTCTCGAACACGCGCTGCAGGCGGTCGCCGAGGTCGTGCCTCAGGTGCCGGAGAAGGACGCCAGCAACCGCACCCAGGACGTACAGGCGCTGCGCGAGGCTTGCCTGAAGTTGCGCGCGGCGCTGCAACGCGGCGGCCTCGATGACGAGGCCATGGCCGTGCTCGATGACGGGCTGGCCGATACCGGGACATTGGCGCTGATCCGCCAAGCACTGGACGACTTCGATTTCGATCGGGCGCTCGTTGCGCTGGATCAGCTATTGCTGCGATTGCAGGAAGAGGAAACCGCCCCATCATGACTCAAACCCACGACACGCGACCCTTGCTGTTGCTGGTCGATGACGAACCGACCAACCTCCAGGTGTTGCGTCATATCCTGCAAGACGACTATCGCCTGCTATTTGCCAAGGAGGGTGTGCGCGCCCTGGAAATGGTCGAGCGAGAAACGCCGGACCTGATCCTGCTCGATGTGATGATGCCGGGCATGACCGGCTATGAAGTGTGCCAGGCGCTCAAGGCCAATGCGGTGCTGGCCGCGATTCCGGTGATCTTCGTCACCGCGCTGGGAGACGTGGACGACGAGGCGCGGGGTTTCGAGGTCGGGGCGGTGGATTACATCACCAAACCCGTCAGCCCCCCCATCGTGCGTGCGCGGGTGCGCACGCACCTGTCGCTGGTGCGCCTCGACGAGCTGAAACAGACGCGCCTGGAGATCGTCCAGCGCCTCGGCATGGCGGCCGAGTACAAGGATAACGAGACCGGCCTGCACGTGATCCGCATGAGCCATTTTTCCAAGGTGCTGGCGCTGGCTGCCGGCTTCAGCGAGAGCGCGGCCGAGGAGTTGCTCAACGCCGCGCCGATGCACGACGTAGGCAAGATCGGCATTCCCGATGCGGTGCTGCGCAAACCCGGCAAGCTCGACGATGAGGAATGGCAGGTGATGCGCCAGCATGTCGAGATCGGCGCGCGCATCATCGGTGAGCACAGCAGCGGGCTGCTGCATACCGCCCAGCGCATTGCCCTGTCGCACCATGAGAAATGGGACGGCAGTGGTTATCCCAATGGCCTCGCCGGCGAAGAGATCCCACTGGAGGGGCGCATCGTCGCCATTGCCGATGTGTTCGATGCATTAACCAGCGTGCGCCCCTACAAACAGGCCTGGCCGGTGGACGAGGCCGTCACCTTCCTGCGTGAGCAGAGTGGTCGGCACTTCGACCCGCGCCTGGTCGAGCTGTTCATCGAATGCCTGCCGCAAATCCTGCAGATCAAGGAACGTTGGGCCGAAAAGGGTGCCTGATCATTCTGTCCAGAGCCACTCATCCATGGCGCGTGCGCTATGCCAGAGCAGCTCACTCATTCACCCCTGAGGAAGCTAACCCATGCAGAAGAAAACCCTGGCGCCGCTCCTGTGCGCAACACTCGGTGGCCTGGCCGAGGCGGCGGTGGTGGCCAAACCCGTGCCTTACGAAATCGACGGTGAAGCCTTCGAGGGCGTGCTGGTCTATGACGATTCGGTCAGCACCCCACGGCCTGGGCTATTGGCCGTACCCAACTGGATGGGCGTGAACGAGGACACGGTGAAGAAGGCGGCACGCGCTGCCGGTGACAAGTACGTGGTGTTTCTTGCCGATATGTACGGCAAGTCCATTCGCCCGAGCAACGCCGACGAGGCCAGGGCGGCCGCGACGACGGTGCGTAGCGACCGGGCACTGATGCGCAAGCGCGCCCAGGCGGCGGTCGAAGTGCTCAAGGCACAGAGCAGCGAAGTGGCGCTGGATGTCAGCAAACTGGGCGCCATCGGTTTCTGTTTCGGTGGTGGCACCGTGCTGGAGCTGGCCCGTTCGGGGGCGCCACTGAAGGGTTTCGTCTCCTTCCATGGCAATCTGGACACCCCCAATCCGGCCGATGCCCAAAACATCAAGGCGCCGGTGTTGGTGCTGCACGGCGCGGATGACCCGGCTGTGCCGCAGGCGCAGGTCGACGGTTTCATCGCCGAGATGAAGGCAGCCAAGACCGACTGGCAACTGGTCAGCTATGGCGGTGCGGTGCACTCGTTCACCAACCCCAAGGCCAACGTGCCTGGCTCTAATCAGTACCATCCGGTGGTCGCGGCGCGCGCTTTCAAGGCGATGAACGACCTGTTCGACGAGGTATTCGCCGAGCAGTGACGGCCGCTTCGATGCTGCGTTGAAGGCAAGGTTGCGCTCCCTAGGGCAACTTTTTCAGGCTCTTCATACCGGACTGGCAAGTTTGTGTGAGTGCTTGTTCCGGATTGTCGCGTTTTTGTTGATGTCTTTGGTTTCGCCCTCCCGGGCGAGTGACTTTGCGGGCAAAGTAACCAAACCCTTCCGCCCGTTCATCCGGCCCTCGCTGCGCGAGGGTTCGCTCACTCCATCGCCGTTCCAGAGGCCCGCCGCGAAGGGCCATCCCTGGCCCATCGCGGCTCTCGCGACATCCATGTCGCTCAACCTCTTCCACGACGATTCCGTTCGCCCTCCTGGGCGGGCTCTGCACGCGCCTGAACGTGCGGTAACCCAGACTAGCGTGGAGTGCTTGAACATGAGGTCAGCCCTAGGGCTGACCGGAATGCCGGCTGAAAGCCGGCAAGCTATCCAGGCTAATGAAACTATTGGTTTAACTCGATAGCCACATCGCAACTTCACAGCTACCAAAACACGCCGGGCGTACCTTGGAATGCCAGTTTGTTCAGACGCGCGAAAGTCCCCCTTCAGGAGGCCGAACGTAGGCGCTGCGCAGGGGGCGAGTGGCATGGATGCCACGAGAGGCGTAATGGGCCAAGGATGGCCCATGTACGCCGACCCCGGAGCGGTGCCGGAGTGAGGGAAGTCGAGCGAAGCGAGACCCGGATGGCGGGGGTGCGCTTTCTTTTGCTTACTTTTCTTTGCGCACTTCAAAGAAAAGTGAGTCGCCCGAGGGGGCGAAACCCGGAATTTCTGAACACACCGAAGCGGCGTCCAGAACACCAAGCAACACACAAACTTGCCAGTCCGGTGTCAACCAAGCATTCCCCCAAAAAGTGCGAAGCCCGTTTTTTATCTCACTTCGCCGGCAGTACGGCGATGTCGATGATGCCGTCGGGCAGGCCGGCGATGTCACCCAGGGTGGTGGGCTTGCCGCTGGCCAGATCCAGTTGATGCAGGGTCTTGCCGGTCAGGACGTAGGTGGTATTGCCTCCCTTGCCGTCGCTGACGATGTCCATGGCGACGGCCTTGAGGCCATCGGCGACTTTGCCGACCGCCTGCTGCACACCGTCGTTTGGCGGATTCTGCAGCATCAGGCTGCTGCTGGCCTGATCGAAGGTGTACAGCGCCGTAGCCTTGGTACCTGCATAGGCGTTGGTATAGGCGCCGGCGATCACCTGCGGTTGCTGACCCGCGTGCGGGCCGTCTGCGGCATAGGCGAGCTTGCCATCCACGGCGGCTTCACCGGTGTCGACATTCACCCGCAGGTTGCTGCCATCCGGGCTCATCAGACGCAGGCGGTCAGCGACCGGGTTGAAGTCGACCACAGCCTGACCGCTACCGGGCAGTGCGGTCTTCAGCGTGCTCACTGCGCTTGCCTTGCCGCTGGCCGCATCCAGCGTGTAGAGCTGATCGGTGCCGCCGAGTGCGTAGAGCTGGCCGTTGGCCGGACGCACGTCCAGGCCGCGCAAATCGCTGGCACCGCTGACGGCCATGCTGCCGGTGACCTTGAGGCTGGCGACATCCACCTTGAACAGCTTGCCATCGGCGCCCAGTGCCAGCAGTTCGGTGGCGCTGGCAACGCCTGCGCTCAGGGTCAGCAGGCCGGCGGTGCAGAGAGTAGTGATGCGTTTCATGGTTGTTCCTCATGGAAGGTTTCAGCATCGAGACGAAACCGGTGGCCGGCTTCGCAGGTGCCTCGACGAAACACCTGTGAGCAATACCCGTGAGGAAGGTGGCTGGATGTCGGCGGATGAAAATATTTTTTCGGAGCGCTTGGAGCGGGAGGGAAGGCTGCCGACCACCGGGTCGGCAGCCGGCTCAGTTGGCGCTGGCCAGTACGGCGCGACCAATGTATTGAACCGGCCCGCTGGGGCGGTTGTAGGGCGAGCCTCCGGCCGGTTCGAGGGTCAGTTCGAACAGTTGACCGGCCTGCACGGCGCCGATCTGTTCAGCCGACAGATGCAACGGCTGCCCGGCCTCGACCAGGCCCAACGAGCGCGGCCCTTCGGCTGGGTTGATCAGCGTCCAGAATTGCAAGGTACGGCCTTCAGGAATCTGGTCGGCGATCAGCGGATCGAGCTGCAAGGCGCCATCGCTGCTGATCTGGATGACCCAGCCCGGTTTGGCCGCTTCGCCCGGTTGCTGCAGCACCACGGTGTAGCGCTCAGCGCCGATATCCGGGGTACGCAGCAGGGGCAGCACTATGGCGACCAGCAACGCCATGGCCAGTGCGGCACTGGTCAGGCGCCAGGTCAGCAGGCTGTTCCACCAGTTGTTCGGCGTGTGGCTGTCTGCTGCCTCGTTCAGCCCCAGGCTCTGGCGGATGCGGGGCCAGAGCGCCGGGGAGGGGGCTTGTGCGGGTAAGCGGTCACTGAGTTCGAGGAAATGGAGCTCCCAGTCCAGCGCCATGCGCGCGGCGTCCGGATCCTCTTCGATCAAGCGGCGGACTTCGGCCGCTTCAGGCTCTTCGAGCAGGCCGAGCAGGTATTCGCCGATCAGGGCGCGGCGTTCTTCGGAATCATGCGGAATCATGCTTGCAGACACTCCTGCAGCGCGCGCAGGCCGGCGCGGATACGGCCTTTGATGGTGCCCAGCGGTGTGCTCAGGCGGCTGGCGATCTGCTCGTGGGTCAGGCCACGGTAGAACGCCAGCAGAATCGGATGGCGGCGTGGTCGCTCCAGACGCTGCAGGCAGGTACGCAGCAGGCGTCGTTCGGAGCGCTCCAGGGCCTGAGTTTCGGCCTGTGGCGCTTCATCGATGACTCGCTCGATGAAGTCATCGTCCACATCAGCGTGGCGAGCGCCGCTGCGCAAGGCGTTGAGCACGCGGTAGCGCAGGATGCTGTGCACCCAGGCGCGGCCACTGCCCAGCTCGCGCTGGTAGCGCGCAGCATGCTGCCAGATGCGTACGAAGGCATCATGCAGACAGTCTTCGGCAAGGTCGCGGCGGCCCAGCATGCTGATGGCCAGGCCGAGCAGTTGCCCGGCCTCCTGCCGGTAAAGCGCCTGGAAGGCGCGCTCGTCACCGCGGGCGCAGGCTTCCAGGGTGCTTTCATAATCGAAGTCGCGATTCGCCATGGGTCATCCGTTGGCCTTAAAGATCGGCATGCAGCTTATACCCGCGAGCAGGTGTGCTGGATCATGCAACTGCAACAAGAAATCAGCGCGGCAGTTCGATGCGTGTCGTTTCACCCGGCACCGTCGGCCAGTCGCCGGCGGCCCAGCGCTGGCGCGCCTGGTCGATCAGCTGCGGGGTGCTGGCGACAAAGTTCCAGTTCATCCGCCGCGGGCCGATGGGCTCGCCACCGATCAGGGCCAGGTGACACTCGCCACAGGCGCTGAGCAGAGGCGTCTCACCCGGCGCAATCACCGCCATGGCCTGAGCGGGCAGGGCTTCACCGTCCAGCTCGGCCTCGCCTTCGATCAGATAGAGCGCGCGCTCGCTGTATTCGGCCGGGATCAGCAGGTTGGCGCCGGCGGCCAGGCGCAGGTCGGCATAGAGTGTCGGCGAGCGCACCGGTACCGGCGACTCCAGGCACAGGCCACTGCCGGCAATCAGGGTGATATGCACGCCCATGGCTTCGCTGCTGGGCAGAGACGCCGCCGGGTGATGGCTATAGCTCGGTTCGCACTGTTCTTCGTTTTCCGGTAACGCCAGCCAGACCTGCAGGCCATGCAGGCGTTTGCCCTGGTTCAGTTGCGCGGGCGGTGTGCGTTCGACGTGGGCGACGCCATGCCCGGCGGTCATCCAGCTGACGTCGCCGGGCTCGACCAACTGATCCGAGCCGAGGCTGTCCTTGTGCTGCAACTGGCCTTCGAACAGGTAGGTCAGGGTGGACAGGCCGATATGCGGATGCTGCGCGATGTCCATGCCGCTGCCAGCCGGGTAGGCCTGCTCCAGCATGTGATCGAAGAACACGAAGGGGCCGATGCTGCGAAAACGGGCCGAGGGCAGCGGGCGCAGGATCGGCTGGCCGGCGATGTCTTCGGCGCGTGGGCGGATCAGTTGCAGCTCGCTCATGCCGTCGCCTCGGCCAGGCGGGTTTGCACCTGAATGTCGGTGGTGGTCATCAGCTTGTGGATCGGGCATTTGTCGGCGATGCGCAGCAGTTGCTGGCGCTGCGCGTCATCCAGCGGGCCGTGCAGGTCGAGGGTGACGATCAGGTGGTAGTTGCCCTCGCGCTCCTCGCTGTCGTCACGCTCGACGCTGACGTCGATACCCTCGAGTGGCAGGCCGCGCTGGCGAGCGTAGAGCAGCAGGGTCATGGCCTTGCAGGTACCGAGCGAGGCATCGAACAGATCGTGTGGATCGGGGCCGGCACCGTCGCCGCCGAGCGCCGGGGAAACGTCCCCGACCAGTTGATGGGCACCGATTTCGATCTGCTGCTGCAGGCCTTTGCTGTTGTGGATGCGGATCATGGGCTTTCCGAAGGTGACTGAGGGATGCGTTGCAGCCTAGCCCAGACGCCGCGCTTCATACCAGCGCCGAGAGCCGGACATCGGCGCCCAGTACGCGCAGCAACTGGCCTCGGTCGTCGAGGATCGGCACTGACACGGTGAAACAGAAGTCATCGGTCGCGGAGGAGCGATAGACCTGGGTGATATGTGCCTGCCGGTGTTCGGACGCGGCGCGGAACCAGGGCCGCTGGCTCCAGTCGCTGCCGCGCACGCTGGTGTCCTCGCGATGTGCCACATCGCTGGCGAAGATGTTCTCGGAAATCTGCACGCCATGCTTGTCCACCAGATAGAACAGCTCGAAGCGCGCATCGCGCTCCAGTGTGTCGCGCAGCAAGCGCTCGGCTGTGGCGACGTCCCCCATCAGGGCCGGCTGCGTCGCCAGCTGTTCGACGCTGGCGCACACGGCACGGTGCAATTCCAGGCGGAACTCGCCAAGGCCGGCAAGCAGGCGATCGCCGTCGTCACGCACCGCCTGGCTGTGGTGCAGAACCTGGCCAGCCTTGCCCAGCAGTTCCCCGGCGACCTGGGCGACGTTCTGCACGTCGTGGTTGATCGAGCGTACGGCCTGGCCGATCTGCTCCGTGCCGGCGGCTATCTGCCCGACCTGTCTGTCGAGGCGATCCATCGCCACGCGTGTAGTGTCCAGCCCGCCACTGACGGCAATGATGCCCTCACGACCATCGGCAACGGCCTGATGCATATGCTGGCCGGCATGTCCGAGCTGCTGCATGCCTTCGCGAAAGCGCTCGATGATCTGGCTGACCTGACCCGTGGATTGCGTCGTATGGCCGGCCAGGCGGCGAACCTCCTCGGCCACCACGGCAAAACCGCGGCCATGCTCGCCGGCACGGGCGGCTTCTATCGCGGCATTGAGTGCCAGCAGGTTGGTCTGCTGGGAAATGCTGGCGATCACGCCGATGACCTGGCTCACTTCATCCAGTTGTCCGGCCAGCCGCTCGATGACCTGAGCCAACTGAGCTTCGCTGGCATCTATCACGTCCACCTGGCGCAGCACGGCCTGGCCGCTGGCCTGGCATTGGTGCAGGGTTGCGGCCACCTCGGCAGACAGGCGCGCGACCTCGCCGGCACCCGGCACCAGTTCGGTATCCAGGGTGGTGGTGACCTGCTCGCTGGCGCTGGCGATCAGCTCCGATGACTGCGCCAGCGTTTGGCCGCTCTGCTGGTTGGCCGCGGCGATGCGGGCCAGCTCCGGTGCGTGCGAGGCGATCCCCACGGCGGCACCGAGGCTGGTGCGGATGCGTTGCTGCAGGGTGTCGCTGAACTGGTTCAGGCGCGTCATCCACCGGTAGTGTTCCGGTAGGCGAACGGTCAGGTCGTGATGCTCGAACAGCGCCTCCAGCGCAGTGTCTTCCTGGCTCGTGCGAGCGGGTTTGCGCAACAGCTGCAGCATGATGAATCCCCCGGTTGTCATGCCGTGTGCATTGCAAGCCAGGTGCCATCACCGCAGCCACGCCTCCCGCGTGCCCGTGGGCGTGCGCCTGTGCGGGCGCGGTCGTTCCTGGTGCCGTGGTGACGGACATGAGCCATGACGGTGCGCCTGCGTGGGCAGCGTTCAGAACTTGCCAGCCCGGGTCGAGGTCTATGCTGCTCGTACCGTCAGGAGGACTCACATCGTGCTCAATCGTCGAAGGATGCCATTGGCACTGGCCTTTACCACGCTGTTGGCCGGCGCTGCCG
This sequence comes from Pseudomonas sp. C11, assembly GCF_034683865.1. NCBI lineage: Bacteria > Pseudomonadati > Pseudomonadota > Gammaproteobacteria > Pseudomonadales > Pseudomonadaceae > Pseudomonas > Pseudomonas sp. C11. The sequence continues at coordinate 508,219 of NZ_JAWIIP010000001.1, read as the reverse complement.
AAGCCCGTGAATACCGCTACAGCGATGCCCATCTGCACTTCGTGGACTTTTTCCAGGAGAGTGCCGGTATGGACGAACTGCTGGAGAAGATGGCGCAGAATAACGTCGATCACGTGATGTTTTCCGGCATTCCCGTGGTCAAGAAGTGGGACGAGGACGAACCCAAGCGCCCACGGTATTACGCCGGGGACGATGCCAGCGCCTACTGGTACAGCGCCACCGACATATTCGTTGCCGATGCCTACAAGCGTCTGCCGGCCGAGCAACGGCAGCGTTTCCATCCCTTCCTGTCCGGCTTCAACCCCAACGACAAGAACGCCGACGCACACATCCGGCGCATGCTCGAGCTCGATCCGGGGCTGTGGCAGGGCATCGGCGAGATCTTCACTCGCCATGACGACCTCACCGCGTTGATCCATGGCAGCGCGCCCAGGGCGGATAACGAAGCGCTGGCGCGGGTGTTTCACCTGGCTGCCGAGTACGACTTGCCGGTGATGCTGCACTCCAACATCACCTCCAAGCGCGAGCGTAATCCGCTTTATCTGCAGGAGATCGAGACGCCGCTGCGCAACCACCCGCATGTGCGCTTCATCTGGGCCCATGCCGGCACCAGCGCGGAGATCCACCGCCACCAGGAGAAGCTGGACTTCCTCCTGCCGACCATCGAACGGATGCTGGGTGACTACCCGAATCTTTACATTGACCTGTCCTGGACCATGCTGCGTCCCTATCTGCTGGATGAGAAGGGCAAGCCGGATGCGGATTGGGTTCACCTGGTCAGCAGCTACCCGGATCGTTTCATGATCGGCTCGGACGTGGTCGGCCGTTTTGGCAGCCTGGGCGAGTACATGCATGGTTTCGATCCGTTCCTCGATGCCTTGCCCGAGGAGGTCGCGCACAAGGTGGCGCGGGACAACTTCCTCGCCGTGCTGCCGCGCAAGGTGCAGGCCGAGCTGCCACGCTGAGGCTTGTCATCAACCTGTCATTCGCACGTCATAGGCTCGCGCTCATCTCAACGAGGAGCGCGTCATGCATCACATTCGAATGACCCTGATCGCCGGCCTGTTTGCCTGCAGCGGCCTCGCCCAGGCCGAGGTACGTGTCGATGGGCCGGTGGAATACGGCGTCTTCAGCAGCCAGTACCAGGATTTCCAGCCCGGTGAGCGCGTGCTCACCCGCGGCAATCAGGACATCCAGACCACCACGCAGATTCCCGCCAAGCTCGGCACCAAGTTCGGCATGCGCTACAGCCTGGTCGGGAAGCAGGCCGGCGACGTGCCGTTGACCTTGCTCTACCTCACCCCAGGCGTGATCACCCCGGATGGTCAGCGCCATGACAAGTTCGAAGTGGTGCAGCAACTGGTGCCCGGTGCGCCGCAGGATGTGATGGCATTCGAGTTCACCGAACACCACGAAGTGGTGCCCGGCGAATGGCATTTCATCGTCTATCAGGGCGACCGCAAGCTGGCCGAACAGCGCTTCGAGGTGCGCTGATCAAAGCAGAATCAGCGCCCAGGTCAGGGCGATGATCAGCAGCGCCAGCAGTTGCGCGGCGCTGCCCATGTCCTTGGCCTGCTTCGACAGTGGATGCAGGTTCAGCGAAATGCGATCCACCACGGCCTCGATGGCCGAGTTGAGCAGCTCCACGACCAGTGCCAGCAGCGGTGTCAGTATCAACAGCACCCGCTCGACGCGGCTGACGTCGATCAGGCAGGCCACTGGCAGCAGCACCAGGTTCAGCCACACCAGTTGGCGAAACGCGGCTTCGCCCTGATAGGCGGCGCGCAGCCCGGCCAGCGAGTAGCCGGTTGCGTTGAGGATGCGCGTCATGCCACGGCGTCCCTTGAACGACAGCGCATCCATATCCGGTATCTCGCTCACGGTTGCAGCACTCCCCGGGGGGTGTTCAGGGCGTGCTGGTAGGCCTGAAGCAGGACGTGCATGTCGCTGTCCGGCATCTGGCCACGGTGGCGCTGCAACTGGCCGAGATCACGGCGTGAAGCACTGGCGGAGCGCCAGCGGGTGCGGCTCTTCTCCAGATCCAGCAGGGCGATGTCGACATCGCCAGGCGCTCGTAGCCTGATGAAAATGTGCTTGGCATAGCAACAGCCATGCTGCCAGCGGCCCAGGTGCATGCGTGCCAGGGTGAGGGCCAGTTGGCGCAGCATTGCCTGGGTCTCGGCGGCCGGCATCGGCTGCGCATACCACTGTTCCAGGCTGATGAAGCCCTGCAGGGCCTCGGTCACCAACAAGGCCTGCCATTGCCCGGTTTCGCGGCGGGCAGCGCAGTAGACGATGTTCGGCGTGCGGACGCCGAGACGGGCCAGGGCGCGGTAGGCTTCCAGCTCGCGGAGGATGGTGGGACGCCCCAGCGGATGGCGCCACGAGCGATGCGTGTGACCCGTCTGGCGCTTGCAGTACAGCGCCGGCCGGCTGTTGTCCCAGCTTTGCAGCAGGCGTACGCCACTTTCTCCACCACGGCGCTGATTGGCTTCTTCGACCCACTCGCCGGGGCTGTTCCACCAGCGGTCGAACTCGGTCGAGGGCAGGGCGCTGAGTGCCTTTTCACTGAGGATGCCCACGCTCAGGCCTCCTTGCGTAGCACGTAGGTGCGCCACATGGCATAGCCGGGCAGGAAATCCTGATGGCCAATGATGGCGAAGCCGGCCTCGCGGAACTCACGCTCGATCACTGCACGAGGCACCACGAAGCGATTCTGGTTTTGCGTGCTACGGCCTTCGGCAGCACGACGGGCCTCCAGACGGCTGCGCTTCCAGGCCTTGTAGTTGCCGTCGACCCACAGCGACAGGATTACCGTGTCACGGCTGACGCGGTGAAATTCGCGCAGCACGGCCAGGCGATGCTCGCTCGACTCGATGTGGTGCAGCAGGCGGATGCAGAAGATGCAGTCCACCGCGTTATCGCCCAGCTCAATATCGAAAGCCGAGGTGCGGAAACTGTTGACCCGTGCGACCACCTCCGGCGCCTGCGCGGCACGCGCGGTGGCGATCATGTCGGCGGAGTTGTCGGCGGCGAGGATGACGCGGTTCGGCTGCTCGCAGAGCATGGGCCAGAAGCGTCCGGCACCGCAGGGCAGGTCGAGTACCAGGTTGGGCTGATCGGCCAGCTTCAGCGCGTTACGCGCTACCTGCACGTCACGCCAGTGTGACAGGCGCCTGGCCAGGCCGTCCTGATGCTTGTGCAGGTACTGCTGGGCGTGGTCGAAGTCGTACTTGCGGGAAAACTCCAGCTCGATGGGGCTTTGCTTGGTCATGGCGAACGTCCGGCAAATGGGTCACGTTCGCCACCCTAGAGGTCAGGGCATCAAGGTCGCGTCAAAGGGTTGTGAAAATTTCGTCAAGACGCGCTGGCCAACTCCACTCGAAAGCGGGTGCCGCCACCCGGTTCGCTCTGCAGACTCACTGTCCAGCCCTGCTTGGCGCAGATCCGCTTGACCAGCGACAGGCCCAGGCCAAGCCCTTCGCCACGCGCCTGCGGGCCGCGGACGAAGGGCTGGAAGATCTGCTCGTGCTGTTCGAGGGGAATCCCCGCGCCGCTGTCTTCGATGCGGAAGGCGCCTTGTTCGAGGATCAGGCGTACGCCGCCACGCTCGGTGTAATGCAGGGCATTGCGCAGCAGGTTGGCCATTACCGTGGCGAGAAAGGTGGCGTTGTATTGCCCATGATCCTCGCCCTCGACCTGCATCTGGAACGCCAGGCCCTTTTCCTGCATCAGTGCGCCCCAGCGACTGGCCTGCTCTTCGGCGACACTGGCCAGGGAGCGGTCGCCGATGAACACCGCTTCGTTGCTCTTGTCGCGGGCCAGTTGCAGAAAGGTCTGCACCAGCTCGCGCATTTCCTCGCAGGCGCGGGCGATGCGTGCGACCTGCTCCTTCTCGCGCGGGGCCAGTGGCGCCTCGCTGAGCAATTCGCAGGAGGAGGCGATGATCATCAGCGGCGTGCGCAGTTCGTGGCTGACATCGCTGGTGAACAGGCGTTCGCGCTCCAGCGACTGACGCACCTGGCCGAGGGTGCTGTCGAAGGCTGCCGCCAGTTGGCCGATCTCGTCGTTCGGATAGTCTGGCGCCAGTGGTGGTGCCAGTGGGTGCAGTTGATCGCGATGGCGCACTTGCTGGGCCAGGCGCGTCACCGGTGCCATGACCTTGCGTGCCGTCACCAGGCCCAGGCCCCAGGCCGCGATCACGGTGAGCAGGAAACCGGCGAGGACGACGTTGAACAGGGCGCTTTCGCGGGCTTCGAACTCCTCCTGTTCCTGCACCAGCATGTAGGTCTGGCCATTGATCTCCTGCACGTAGACGTAATAGGCCTGATCACCGCTGACCACCTCGTTGAAGCCGTCCTGCAGGCCCTTGTACTCCGTCGGAATGGCATATTTGGCCTGGTCGGAGGAGAAGAAGCGGGTGCTGCTGTCCAGGCGCGGTGGGAGGCCCTGGCTGATGTCCTCCTTGAGGGTTTCGTCCAGTTGGCGACTCATGTCCTGTGACACCAGATGCTCTTCGATGAAGTGCACCACGGCGACGATGCTCAGGGAAAACAGGCCGCTGACCATCACGGTCATCAGCACGAAGGCGATCAGGATACGCCGTTCGAAGGGTTGCTTAGACAGCATGGGCGGTCTCCGCCAGGCGATAACCGACGCCGTGGATGGTATGCAGCAGCGGGGTGGGGAAGGGTTTGTCGAGCACCTGGCGCAACTGATGGACATGGCTGCGCAGGCTGTCGCTGTCCGGGCAGTCGTCGCCCCACAGCGCTTCTTCCAGCGCCTCGCGGCGCACCACCGCCGGGCTGCGTTGCATGAGGATGGCCAGTAACTTCAGGCCCAACGGGTTGAGCTTGAGCGCTTGGCCGGCGCGGCTGACATGCAGGGTGTCGAGGTCGTAGACCAGGTCGGCGATCTGCAGCTGGCGTTTGCGACTGCCACGGCTGCGACGCAGGATTGCCTCGATACGCGCGACCAGTTCGGACAGGGCGAAGGGTTTGATCAGGTAGTCGTCGGCGCCGGCATTGAGGCCTTGCAGGCGGTCATCGAGGGCATCGCGAGCAGTGAGCATGAGGATCGGCACTTCGTTGCGGCCGTCCTCGCGCAGGCGTTTGCACACCTGATAGCCGTCCATGCCCGGCAGCATGATGTCCAGCACGATCAGGTCGTAATGGCCGGTGCTGGCCAGGTGCAGACCGCTGAGGCCGTCCTGCGCGCAGTCCACGGTAAAGCCCTTGAGCTGCAGGTAGTCGAGCACGTTGGCGAGAATGTCTCGATTGTCTTCGATGACCAGAATACGCATTGGCGGTAAGTCCCGGGTTTGACGATTTTTTCACACGGCTTTGACGAACGGCTCACGATACGCGGAGCAGACTCCGGCTCGTTCATCCTGAAAGGATCATACGATGCCTCGGCTCCATTACGCGCAACTTCGTTATCTGTCGATCATTCTGCTGGTATGGCTGGCAGTGTTCTTCCTCACCCGCAGTGTGCTGCTGGTCAGTCACCTGGGCGACGCCGGGATCAACCCCGCCAATCTGCTCGGCCTGTATGGCGTCGGCCTGATCTATGACCTGAGCTTCCTGCTCTACGCCGCCGCACCCATGGCGCTTTACCTGCTGCTGTGCCCGGCCTGGCTGTGGCAGCGGCGCTGGCATCAGCGGCTGCTGATCGGCGTGGCCGCCGTCAGCATCTTCGTGATGTTCTTCACTGCGGTGGCCGAGTGGCTGTTCTGGGACGAATTCGGTGTGCGCTTCAACTTCATCGCCGTGGATTACCTGGTGTACTCCAAGGAGGTGGTGGACAACATCCTCGAGTCCTACCCGATCTATCCGCTGCTGGCGTTGTTGGCGGCTCTGGCGATTGGCCTCACGTTCGCCCTGCGGCGCGCCCTACGCACTGCACTGCAGGCGCCGCGTCTGCCATTCAAGCGCGCAGTCGTTGGTGTCGGGATGTTGGCCGGGCTGGTCGGCCTGTGCCTGGTCGTGATCGGTCAGGACACGCCGCGTGGCCTCGGCGGCAATACCTATCAGCGCGAGCTGGCGAGCAATGGGCCGTACCAGTTCTTCGCCGCCTTCCGTAACAACGAGCTGGATTACCAGCAGTTCTACGCCACCCTGCCGGATCAGGACGTTGCCAGCCTGCTGCGCGAAGAAGTTGCCGAGCCCAATGCACGTTTCATCGGCAGTGATCCGGAGGATATCCGCCGGGTGATCGACAACCCGGGCAAGGCCAAGCCGCTCAACGTGGTGCTGGTGACCATCGAAAGCCTCAGTGCCAAGTACCTGGGCAGCTTCGGCGATAGCCGTGGTCTGACGCCGAATCTCGACGAGCTGCGCAAGCACAGCCTGGTATTCACCCACTTCTATGCCACCGGTACCCGCACAGACCGTGGCCTGGAGGCGGTCACCCTGTCCATGCCGCCGACGCCGGGGCGCTCCATCGTCAAGCGCATCGGTCGTGAGGCCGGTTACGCCAGCCTGGGCCAGCAACTGGGCGCCAAGGGCTATGACAGCGTGTTCATCTACGGTGGGCGCGGTTACTTCGACAACATGAACGCCTTCTTCGGCGGCAATGGCTACCGCATCGTTGACCAGAGCAGCGTCGCCGACGCCGATATGAGCTTCCAGAACGCCTGGGGCATGGCCGACGAGGATCTCTATCGCCAGGCGCTCAAGGTGGCCGATGCCGACCATGCCAGTGGCAAGCGTTTCTTCCTGCAACTGATGACCACCTCCAACCATCGTCCCTATACCTATCCGGATGGTCGTATCGACATCAAGTCGGGCGAGGGGCGCGAGGGTGCGGTCAAGTACACCGACTATGCCATCGGCCAGTTCCTCGCCGAGGCGCGCAGCAAGCCCTGGTTCGACGACACCCTGTTCGTCTTCGTCGCCGACCACACCGCCGGCAGCGCCGGGCGTGAAGACTTGCCGGTGGCCAACTATCACATCCCGTTGTTCGTTTACTCGCCGAAGCACGTCAAACCAGCCGAGTACGCCGATGTGGCCAGCCAGATCGATGTGGCGCCCACGCTGATGGGGCTGCTGAATCTGGACTACGTCTCGACCTTCTTCGGCCGCAACGTGCTGCGTGAGGATCATGCACCAGGCCGTGCGCTGCTGGGCAACTACCAGTATCTGGGGCTGTTCGACGGCCAGGATCTGGCGATTCTCAGCCCACGCCAGGGCATGCGCCGCCACGAGGATGCCCTGGGGCGCAGCCGTGAGACCCGCGTAGGCCATGACGATCCGCTGATGCGCCGCGACATCGCCTACTACCAGGGCGCCAGTCATGCCTTCAAGAAGCGCCTGATTGCCTGGCACCCAGACGATCAGCCAGATCAACGCATGAGCCAGCGCTGAGGAGCCGAGCATGACGTCGCGTTACTTCAACTTCACCCTGGCGCTGAGCATTCCGCTGGCGCTGATGGCCCTGTTGCTGCTGATCGACCCCAGCCCCCTGGACTTCGCCCTGGAGCGCCTTTTCTACCAGCCGGGCGACGGGTTCATCGGTCGCCACAGCTTCTGGCTGGAGGACATCCTGCATGATCGCGCCAAGCAGGCGGTCATCGTCGTGGGTGTACTGGCCATCGCCGGTTTCCTCCTCAGCCTGTTGCCGACACGGCTGCGCCAATGGCGTCGACCTCTGGGTTATCTGGTGCTGGCGCTGGGGCTCTCCACCTCGGTGGTCACCCCGCTGAAGACACTGACTGGCATGCATTGCCCCTGGAGCCTGACCGAGTTCGGTGGCCACGAGCAGTTCACGCCATTGCTGGCCGAACGCGCACCCACGGCCAATCCGGGGCGTTGCTGGCCGGGTGGCCATGCCTCCGCCGGGTTCTCGCTGATCGCACTGTTTTTCGTCCTGCGTGACCGCAAGCCACGCGCGGCCCGAGCCGCACTGATGTTCGCGCTCGGCCTGGGCGCAGTGTTTTCGCTGGGGCGCATGGCGCAGGGCGCGCACTTTCTTTCACACAACCTGTGGACGCTGCTGATCGACTGGGTCATCTGCCTGGTGACCTACCGCCTGGTCCTGTATCGAGCACCGGCCGTACAGGTTCAGCACACGCAACTGGCCTGGGGAGGGCAGGGACAATGAAAGGTTTGCTGCAGATGTTACGCCTGGCTATCGCCGCTGCTGTATTCCTGGGTGCCCTGTTGGCGCTGCCCCTGAGCATGGCCTGGGGCGCCAGCAATTCCAGCGCACCTGCAGTGGCGGTACGCGCTGCCGGCTGGGCGCAGCCCCTGGACAAGCGCATCAACCTCTACCGCATGGCGCCCGGTCTGTATCGCAGCGCCTTGCCCAAGGCACAGGACTGGCCGCAGCTGGAGCAACTCGGCGTTACCACGGTGATCAACTTCTACCAGAAGAGTGACGAGCAGTGGCTGCGTGATCCACGTGTCCGCCAGATTCAGTTGCCGCTGCGAACCGATCGTATCGACGATGCCGATGTGATCGAGGTGATGCGCAGCATTCGCCAAGCGCAGGCTCAGGGCCCGGTGCTGATCCATTGCAAGCATGGGCAGAACCGTACCGGCCTGATCGCTGCGATGTATCGCATCATCTATCAGGACTGGAGCAAGGAGCAGGCGCTGGCAGAGATGGCCGGCGGTGGCTTCGGTGGTGAAGATCGTATGGGCGATGCCGAACGCTACATTCGCGATGCCGATGTCGGCGCCTTGCGTACGGCGCTGGAAAGTGGCGCCTGCAGCACCAGCCCCTGGGCGCTGTGCCAGCTCAAGACCGCGCTCGCCGACTGGATTGGGGGCGCCTGATATGACAGCGTGCCAGCGGATGCTGCTGGGCGGATTGCTGGTTATGCTCGCCGCCTGCCAGAGCCTGCGCGAAAGCATGCTGGCTGCCGACTATCCGCCAGCCTTCGTCGATGGTTTCGAGGCGGGCTGCCAGAGTGGGCGGGCAGCCGCCGGCCCGCTGGGAGGGTACACCAAGGCAGTCGGCCGCTATCAGGCCGAGCCGCTGTACACCCAAGGGTGGGACGATGGCTTTCGGCAGTGCGAGCAGAGCCAGCAGCGTGACGACTGGCATGTCAGCAGCGAGCAGGACTGGCGTGATCGTGAGTGGCGTCATCACGTCGATCAGGCGATGGCCAAGGCTCTTAGCCGCTGAGCCCAGCGCTACGCAGAGTCCTGCAGGCTGCAAACCGGCTGGCGATTGGCTAGCCAGTTTTCGTACCCACGTCCAAATTCCCTATATCTGAACTACGCTGCTGGTTGAGGTCAGCTGTCGTGCCGAATCGCTGCGCACGTGACCATTCGTGAACTCAAGCTTAGGCGCGCCGAGAGCCCCGCTTCGTTCGGGGCGGCGCACAACTGGAACAGGTGAATCGAATGTCGCTGCGCAATATGTCCATTGCTCCCCGTGCAGGCCTGGGGTTCGGTCTGGTGGCGTTGTTGGTTTTGCTGATGGGCATATGGATGCTCGTCACCTTGAAGCACATCAACGAGCAGTCACAGCAGGTGGAGGACAACTGGGTGCCCAGCATTGTGGCGCTGAATGATCTGTCGCAGACGGTGCTGCGGGTTCGTGCGCTGACCTTGCGGGTGTTGGTTGACCGCGACGTGACCAAGTCTGTACCAACCCTCAAGCGGTCTGATGAGCTGTTGGCGCATGCCAAGGCTATGCAGGGCACTTACGAGGCGTTGATTTCTTCTGCCGAGGAGCGACAGATATTCGAGCAGTTTCAGGTGGCCGAGAACGACTATCTGACCGAGCGTGCCGAAGTGCTGCGTCTGGCCCAGAGCGGTGATTTCGCCGCTGCTGTCGCCCGCTTCGAGGAGGGGACGCTCAATCGCCATGCCGATGCACTGGCCGTATCCCTGGGCGCGCTGGCAAAGTTGAATGATGAGGGCGTCAATGCGGCGACCGAGTCCATCTCGAGTGCCAATAGCGAGGCCCGCTATGGTGTGTTCGTTGCCATTGCCTTGGCGCTCGGTATTACCGTGGTATTGGCCATTGTACTGACCCGCAGCATCGTCGCCCCGCTCGGTGAGGCCGTCCAGGCCGCCGAGTCCGTCGCGGCGGGCGATCTGACACAGGCGATCCAGGCGGCCGGCAAGGACGAGCCGGCGCGCCTGCTGGCGGCACTAAAGGCAATGCAAGGCAGCCTGCGTGGGACGATCCAGAGCATCGCCGACTCGTCCAACCAGTTGGCTTCGGCGTCCGAAGAGCTGCATGCCGTCACCGAGGATGCCACCCGTGGGCTGCACCAGCAAAACACCGAAATCGAACAGGCTGCCACGGCGGTCAATCAGATGACGGCGGCGGTGGAGGAGGTGGCGCGCAACGCCGTCAGCACCTCGGAGGCCTCGCGAGAATCCAATACCACCGCGCAGCGCGGGCGTCAGCAGGTTCGGCAGACGGTCGACTCCATCGGTCAACTGGCGGCTGATGTGACCGAAACCTCGGCCGAGGTGGAGCAGTTGGCGCAGCGCGTACACGAGATCAGCAAGGTACTGGATGTGATTCGTGCCATCGCCGAACAGACCAACCTGCTGGCGCTCAACGCCGCCATCGAGGCCGCCCGTGCCGGCGAGGCCGGGCGTGGCTTTGCCGTGGTGGCCGACGAAGTGCGTGCGTTGGCGCACCGTACCCAACAGTCCACGCGGGAGATCGAGCAGATGATCGGTGGCATCCAGAACGGCACGGAGCGCGCTGTCAGTGCCATGCAGAGCAGCAACGGTCGTGCCCGTTCGACACTGGAGGTGGCCCAGGCCGCGGGTGTGGCGCTGGAGCAGATCACTCAGGCTATCTCTTCGATCAACGAGCGCAACCTGGTGATCGCCAGCGCTTCCGAGGAACAGGCACAGGTGGCGCGCGAGGTGGATCGCAATCTGGTGAATATTCGCGATCTGTCGTTGCAGACTTCGGCGGGTGCAAACCAGACCAGTGCCGCGAGTCAGGAACTGTCGCGCCTGGCAGTGGATCTCAACGGCCTGGTGGCGCGCTTCAAGGTCTGAAGCGCAGTACAGCAAATGAAAACGGCGCCCGTGGGCGCCGTTTTTCTTGCTGCAGTACCGCTAGATCACTTGCCAGCCCAGCGCTTGAGCACCAGGGTGGCGTTGGTGCCGCCGAAACCGAAGCTGTTGCTCATCACGGTATCGACCTTGGCGTTCTCTTCGGTCTTGCGCACGATCGGCATATCGGCCACTTCCGGGTCGAGTTCGTCGATGTTGGCCGAACCGGCGATGAAGTTGTTTTCCATCATCAGCAGGCAGTAGATCGCTTCCTGCACGCCAGCAGCGCCCAGGCTGTGACCGGAGAGGCTCTTGGTGGCGCTGATCTTCGGTGCCTTGCCTGCGAACACTTCACGCACGCCACGAATTTCCGCAACGTCACCGACCGGCGTGGAGGTGCCGTGGGTGTTGAGGTAGTCGATCGGGGTGTCGACGGTGGACAGCGCCTGCTGCATGCAGCGCACTGCGCCTTCGCCACTGGGGGCGACCATGTCATAGCCGTCGCTGGTGGCACCGTAGCCGACGATTTCGGCGTAGATCTTCGCGCCACGAGCCAGAGCGTGCTCCAGCTCTTCGACCACGACCATGCCACCGCCACCGGCGATGACGAAACCGTCACGCTTGGCGTCGTAGGCGCGCGAGGCTTTTTCCGGAGTCTCGTTGTACTGGGTGGAGAGGGCGCCCATGGCGTCGAACAGGCAGCTCTGGCTCCAATGTTCTTCCTCACCACCGCCAGCGAAGACGATATCCTGCTTGCCCAGCTGGATCTGCTCCATGGCCTGGCCGATGCAGTGTGCGCTGGTGGCGCAGGCCGAGGAGATGGAGAAGTTCACGCCCTTGATCTGGAACGGCGTGGCCAGGCAGGCGGAAACGGTGCTGCCCATGGTGCGGGTGACGCGGTATGGGCCGATGCGCTTGACGCCTTTCTCGCGCAGGGTGTCCAGGGCTTCCATCTGGTTGAAGGTGGAGGCGCCGCCGGAGCCTGCGATCAGGCCGGTACGCGGGTTGGACACCTGCTCCGGGGTCAGACCGGAGTCCTTGATCGCCTGTTCCATGGACAGGTAGGCGAAGGCAGCGGCATCACCCATGAAGCGCATGATCTTGCGGTCGATCAGCTCTTCCAGGTTCAGATTCACGGAACCGGAAACATGGCTGCGCAGGCCCATTTCGGCGTAGGACGGGTTGAAGCGAATACCCGATTTACCTTCGCGCAGGCTGCTGGTCACGGTTGCTTTGTCACTGCCCAGGCAGGAAACGATGCCCAGACCGGTAATCACGACACGACGCATGTGCAAGTCCTTCAGAAACTGTCGGTGGAAGTGAAGAGGCCGACACGCAGGCCTTCAGCGCTGTAGATTTCACGGCCGTCTACGCTGACGTTACCGTCGGCGATGCCGAGGATCAGCGAGCGGCTGATGGTGCGCTTGATATGAATGTTGTAGGTGACCTTCTTGGCGGTCGGCAGAACCTGACCGAAGAATTTGACCTCGCCCGAACCCAGGGCACGGCCACGGCCGGGGTTGCCCTGCCAGCCGAGGTAGAAGCCAACCAGCTGCCACATGGCATCGAGGCCCAGGCAGCCCGGCATCACCGGGTCGCCCTCGAAGTGGCAGCCGAAGAACCACAGATCCGGATTGATGTCGAGCTCAGCGACGATTTCGCCCTTGCCGTACTTGCCGCCGGTCTCACTGATATGAACGATGCGATCGATCATCAGCATGTTCGGGGCGGGCAGTTGCGCGTTCCCCGGACCGAAGAGTTCGCCGCGGCTGCAGGCGAGCAGATCTTCCCGGGAATAGGCGTTTGGTTTTGTCATGCGAGCTCCTCAATTGTCCCCATGCTTCAAGGCTGGGCGAATCGTCCTGGCCGGCGGTAACGCAGGGTGTATGCCGGCAGCCTAGTCATAGACTGTTGCGTTGTGGTGAAAGTCACAGTGCTGTGAGTACAGTTGTACTCCGCTGTTTCTCGCTTGTCACAAATGTGCCGCCACAGGTTGTAACCGTACAGCCTTGCACAGGTGTCGGCGAGTGCCAATTGGCCTATGGTCGGGGGGCCAGCCAGCGCTGTAGCAGACGCTGCAGATCCGTGCGTTTGAAGGGTTTGGCCAGGTAATCGTTCATCCCGGCTTCCAGACAGCTCTCCCGATCTCCCTGCAGCGCGTTGGCGGTCAGGGCAATGATGGGCAGTTGCGTGCCTTGTGGCAGTTGGCGAATCCGCCGCGTGGCCTCGTAGCCGTCCATCAGCGGCAAGCGGCAGTCCATCAGGATCGCCGCATAGTCGAACTGCCCGACCTGCTGCACGGCCTGCTGGCCATCGCCCACCAGCGTGACCTGATACCCCAGGCTGCGCAGCATGGCTTCGATCACCGTCTGGTTGACCGGATTGTCTTCCACCAGCAGCACGTGCTGGCCGTCGCCACTTGTCAGGTTCTGACCTTCGGCGTTCGGCTGGCGTTCCATCTCCGTGCGAAATGGCAGGGGGATTTCCAGGGTGAACACCGAGCCACTGCCGACTTCGCTCTGCGCACTGAGGGTGCCGCCCATGCGCTCGGCGAGGGTGCGGGCGATCGGCAGGCCCAGGCCGGTACCGCCGTAGCGGCGGGAGATCGAGTTGTCGGCCTGGGCAAAGGCGTCGAACATGCGCGCCAGGTGCTCAGCACCGATGCCGATGCCGCTGTCGCGCACGGTGCAGGTGAACCAGAGCACCTGATCGTCCAGCGGCTGCCAGTGGCTTTCCACCGAGATTCCGCCTTCCTCGGTAAACTTCAGTGCGTTGCCGATCAGGTTGACCAGGATTTGCCGAATACGCGTCGGATCGCCGCTGACCTCCAGGCGTTCCAGGCCCGGCTGATGCTCCTGCGAAAGCGTCAGGCCGCGTTGCTGGGCGCTGTGCTGGAAGACCTGAACCGACCCCTGCATGAGCTCCAGCAGGTTGAACGGGATGCTCTCCAGCTCCAGCGCGCCGCGCTCGATGCGAGAAAAATCGAGGATGTCGTTGATCACCTTGAGCAGGTGCTCGGTGGATTCGGCTGCAAGCGCGGCGTACTCGGCCTGTTCGTCGTTGAGCGGAGTGGTTTCCAGCAGTTGCAGCATGCCCAGCACGCCGTTCATCGGCGTGCGCAGCTCATGGCTCATCATCGCCAGAAAATCGGACTTGGCGCGGTTGGCATGCTCGGACTCTTCACGGGCCTGAATCAGCGCGGTGATGGCCTGCTGCTGTTCGCGGCCGCCGCGATCCAGAGCGCTGGCCAGGTTATTGATATGGCGGGCGAGGTCGGTCAGTTCGTCATTGCCTGACTCACGCAGCGGTTGGCTGTAATCGCCGTTCTGGATGCGCTCCAGCGCCTGGCCCATGGCGCTGAGGGGCTGGGCCAGGCGCCGGGCCAGACGCCGGGCAAGCAGGAAGGTGAGCAGCAGGGCGAACAGCGAAAGCACGCCCGCCTTGAGCAATATCTCCTGCTGGCGGGCGTTGAAGGTGTCGTTGGACATCGCCACCACCACACGCCCCAGATAACCGTCGCCAAGCATCTTGTCGCGCGGTGCGTCGGGTTGCAGGCGCTGCAGGCGGATCGGCGCCTGGAAGACCTCGACGTGTGGCGTGGCCTGGCCCTGCACCTTGGGGCGCTCCACGTAAACCAGGATCTCGTCGTCCCGGTCACGCACTTCGGCGAAGCGCACATCCGGCGTATCCAGCGTCGCCAGCAGCAGCCGGTCGAGTGCTTCGCGGTTGTCGTTGAGCACCGCCTGTTCGGTCGCGGGGGCCAGTTGGTTGGCGATCAACTGCCCGGTGTGGTTGAGCTCCTGGCGCAGATCCTGAAGGCGGGTGAAGGTCAGAAAACCGGTCAGCAGCAGTGTCAGCAGCAAGGCTGGGCCGACGCTGATCAGTTGAGTGCGGGTGTGAATGTTCCAGCCACGACGCTGAGTCATGAGCGGGTATTCCTGGCGCGAGGAGCGGGGCGCGAAGAGGCGAGCGCGAGGAGAGGGGGCTGGGCACTACCGGTGGGCACGGTTCCGTCCTTGGCGAAAAACGTCGAGCCGGCATGGTAACCGACCCGTATGGCTTTGCCAGCGTCCTCTGCGTATGAGCGGCGCTATTTCGCGTTTCTGGCCGTTTGCCCGGACCATGCACTGAACTTTTGCCCTGGCTGGTGACTCTCGGCTCCGTATAATGCCTGCAGAACGCCAGCCAGACTGGCCCCATTCGGAAGTTTTATGACTGAATCACTCCCTATCGCCGTATTGGGTGGCGGCAGCTTCGGTACCGCCCTGGCCAACCTGCTGGCAGAGAATGGCCAACGTGTTCTGCAATGGATGCGCGACCCCGAGCAGGCCGAGCAGATGCGCATCAATGGCGAGAATCCGCGTTACCTCAAGGGCGTGAAGTTGCACCCAGGCATCGAGCCGACCAGCGACCTGCCAATGGCGCTGGAGCAGGCCGAACTGGTGCTGGTCGCGTTGCCTTCCAGCGCGTTGCGCGCTGCACTGCAGCCGGTGGCTGAACGTCTGGCCGGCAAGATGCTGATCAGTACGACCAAGGGCATTGAGGCCAAGACCTTCAAGCTGATGAGTCAGATTCTCGAGGAAATCGCGCCGGGCGCCCGCATCGGTGTGCTCTCCGGGCCGAACCTGGCCAAGGAAGTGGCCGATCACGCGCTCACCGCCACGGTCATCGCCAGTGAAGACGAAGCGCTTTGCCTGCGCGTGCAGGAAGCCCTGCATGGCCGTACCTTCCGTGTTTATGCCAGTGCTGATCGCTTCGGTGTGGAGCTGGGCGGCGCGCTGAAGAACGTCTACGCCATCATGTCGGGGATGGCGGCCGCATTGGGCATGGGCGAAAACACCAAGAGCATGCTGATCACCCGGGCACTGGCAGAGATGACGCGCTTCGCGGTCAAACTCGGCGCCAACCCCATGACTTTCCTGGGCCTGGCCGGGGTCGGCGATCTGATCGTCACCTGTTCGTCACCCAAGAGCCGCAACTATCAGGTGGGCTTCGCCCTGGGCGAGGGGCTCAGCCTCGAAGAGGCGGTCGAGCGTCTGGGCGAGGTCGCCGAGGGGGTCAATACCCTGCGTGTGCTCAAGGCGCGCGCGGAAGAACTCGAGGTCTACATGCCGCTGGTCGCCGGCCTGCACGCCATTCTTTTCGAAGGGCGCACCCTGGCTCAGGTGATCGAGTTGCTGATGACGGGCGAGCCGAAAACCGATGTCGATTTCATCCCTACCGCGGGTTTCTAAGGAGAGCACGATATGAACGACGAAAAACGGGATCTGGAGCGCGAGTCGATCCTGCTGCGCATGCTGTGGATGGTGATTTTCGTCATCGTCTGGCAACTGGCCGAACTGGTGCTCGGCGCCGTGGTGCTGCTGCAACTGGGGTATCGTCTGTTCTACGGCGCGCCGAACGCCGGGCTGATGGGGTTTGGCGATAGCCTGAGCCAGTACCTGGCGCAGATCGGTCGTTTCGGCACCTTCAATACCGATGAGAAACCCTGGCCGTTCGCCGATTGGCCGGCGCCGCGTGCGCCCGAAGGCGAAGTTGCGCACAGCATACCGCCCGCACCCCATCCGGTTCGCGACGAGGAGCCGAAGCTGTGACGCTCTGGCTGCTGCGCCACGGCCAAGCCGAGGCGCATGCTGCCAGCGATGCTCAGCGCGAGCTGACCGATTTCGGGCGTCAGGAAGTGCTGCAAAGCGCCGCCCATCTGGCCGGGCAAGCGCTCGCGGCGATCATCGCCAGCCCCTATGTGCGTGCCCAGCAGACGGCCCAGCTGGTGCGCCAGCAGCTTGGTTTCCAGCGGGCGATCATCACTGCGCCCTGGTTGACGCCCAGTGGCGATGTGCGTGAGGTGGTTCGTCAGCTCGATGCCTATGAAGGGCAGGATGTGTTGCTGGTCAGCCATCAGCCGCTGATCGGTGAGCTGGGTGGTTGGCTGGTACACGGGCATCGCCAGCAACCTTTGCCCATGCATACGGCCAGCCTGGCGCAACTGCAGGGCGAGCTGGTCGCGGCGGGCTCCCTGCAGCTGTTGGCGTTGCTGCATCCCCACTGAGCTTCGACACGTTTATTGGCATCGATACATTTCTTAACTTGCGCCTCCTTTGTCTGCGTGGAATAGTCAACCAAGCAAGTGCTTGGTTGATCCTTACAAAAACAACAAAGGAGGAAGGCCTGTGGCAGAAGCGATCCGTTTGCCGCTTGAGCTGTTCTACGAGCGTGAAGCAAGACACCCGAACAACCGTTACATGGTTCAGCCCTTGTCGGGTGGCCAACTGCTGGAACTGAGCTGGGCGGAGGTCGGCGAGCAGGCACGCCGCGCCGCACACTGGTTGCGCAGTCGTGAACTGCCGCCGAGCAGCCGAATCGCCATCGTTTCCAAGAACTGCGCCCACTGGATCATCGCCGATCTGGCGATCTGGATGGCCGGGCATGTCTCCGTTCCGCTTTATCCCAATCTCACCGCCGATTCCGTGCGCCAGGTGCTCGAACATTCGGAAGCGGCGCTGGCGTTCATCGGCAAGCTCGATGACTGGCCAGCGATGGCGCCCGGGGTGCCGGAAGGTCTGGCGACCATCAGCCTGCCATTGCATCCCGTGGGGAATTTCGACTACAGCTGGGACGACCTGCAGCGCAGCTCGCCGATTCAGGACGACCCGAAACCGGCGCCCAGCCAACTGGCCACCATCATCTACACCTCGGGTACCACCGGTACGCCCAAGGGTGTGATGCACAGCTTTGCCAACTTCGGCTTCGCCGCCAGCAATGCAACCAAATTGTTTGGGGTGAACGAAAGCGACCGGGTGATTTCCTACCTGCCGCTGTGCCACGTGGCCGAACGCATGTTCGTCGAGCTGGCGTCGCTCTATGCGGGGCAGACGGTGTTCTTCGCCGAAAGCCTGGACACCTTCCTCCAGGATCTCAAGCGTGCACGCCCGACGGTGATGTTCGGCGTGCCACGGATCTGGACGAAGTTTCAGATGGGCGTGTACAGCAAGATGCCGGCGCAGAAGCTCGACCGCCTGCTCAGGCTGCCGATCATCGGCCGCATCATCGGGCGCAAGGTGCTTGCCGGGCTGGGCCTCGATGCCATCCGCTACGCGCTGTCTGGCGCGGCGCCGGTGCCCGAGGCACTGCTCAACTGGTATCGCCGCCTGGGCATGGATATCCAGGAGGTCTACGGCATGACTGAAAACTGTGGCTATTCCCATGTCTGCCGCCCGGGGCGCTTCAAACTGGGCTGGATCGGCCAGAACAATCCGGGCGTGGAGGTGCGCATCGCCGAGGATGGCGAGGTGCAGGTGCGCAGTGGCGCGACCATGCAGGGCTACTACAAGGATCCGATGAAAACCGCAGAAACGCTCACCGAGGATGGTTTTCTGCGTACCGGCGACAAGGGCGAGCAGGATGCCGACGGCAATCTGCGCCTGACCGGCCGGCTCAAGGAGATCTTCAAGACCAGCAAGGGCAAGTACGTGGCGCCTGCGCCCATCGAGATTCGTCTCGGCGAGCATCCGCGCATCGAGCAGGTGTGCGTGGTCGGTGATGGCTTGCCACAGCCCATCGCGCTTTGCGTGCTGTCGGATGTCGGACGGCAGGAGGCTGCCAATGACGGCCGTGGCGATCTGGAGAGCAGCCTGCGTAGCCTGGTCGAAGAGGTCAACGGGCGTCTCGACCAGCACGAGCGCTTGCAGGGGCTGGTACTGGTCAGCGAGGTCTGGGGGGTGGAAAACGGATTCCTCACGCCGACCCTGAAGATCAAGCGTGCGGTCATCGAGAACACCTACGGCGAGCGTTTCGGCGAATGGCAGCAGCGTAGCGAAGTGGTGCTCTGGCACGATTGACCATCAGCCACGGGCCGGCACATGCCGGCTCGCATCCCATACGAGGACGACTGGATGACACTCTGGAAACGCCTGCCCGATATCGAGGCGCTCAACGCGACGCTGAAGAGCACCATTGGCGAGGTACTCGATATTCGCTTCGAGTCCTTCGACGATGATTCGATCAGTGCCAGCATGGCGGTCGATGCGCGCACTCATCAGCCCTATGGTTTGCTGCATGGGGGCGCCTCGGTGGTGCTCGCCGAAACCCTGGGTTCCACCGCCAGCTACCTGTGCATCGATACCAGCCGTTTCTACTGCGTGGGACTGGAAGTCAATGCCAACCACCTGCGCGGACTGCGCAGCGGGCGCGTACATGCGGTCGCGCGCCCAGTCCACCTGGGGCGCAGCACGCATGTCTGGGACATTCGCCTGACCGGAGACGACGGCAAGCCCAGCTGTATTTCCCGTCTGACCATGGCCATCGTGCCGCTCAGTGAGCAGCCGCCACGCGGTTGAGGCGTTACGTCCTGCAATTTCATCCAAGATTTGCCCGTGGCTTGCCGGTAGATTAGGCGCCATGGAACAGATCACTCACATCCAGAGCAGTTTGCCCGGCGTTCGCTTGATCGACGCCGCGTACCACCGCTTCGCCTTTCCCCGTCATTTCCACCTGGAATACCACGTGGGCATGCTGGTTCAGGGGCAGCATCGCTACGTCTATGGCGGCGAACGCCGTCACGTCGGGGCAGGGGACGTGTTGCTGATGGCGCCAGAGGGCATTCATGACGGCGCCTGTCTGGATGGCTCGGGCTATCGCATCCGGGTCATGGCATTCGATCCGCACTGGCTCGAGCAGGCCAGTCGCACCCTCAGCGAGGGGCGCCAGGGCGCTCCCCGGCTGACCACCACCAGCCTGCGCCATCCGATCCTGCAGCAGCGGTTGCAGCATTTCCATGCGGCCATGTTCGAAGGCTCGGCGCTGGCGCAGGAGAGTGCATTGTGGCAAGCCCTGGCGCAGTTGCTGGAGATGGGTTCGACGTTGCGCATCCAGGATCCGCAGCGTGCCTTCGACAACCCGACCTGGCAGCGTCTGCGTGAGTGGTTGGAGACGCGCCTGGACGATCCGCCCTCGCTGGAAGAACTCGCCGCATTCTGTGCGATGAGCCCCTGGCAGGCGCTGCGCCGCTTTCGCCAGCACACCGGTTTGCCACCGCACCAGTGGTTGACCCAATTGCGTCTGCAACGCGCCTTGCCCCTGGTGCTGGCGGGTAAGCCCCTGAGCGAGATCGCCTTGCGCCTGGGCTTCTACGATCAGGCTCACTTCTCGCGGCTGTTCCGCCGTACCTACGGGCTGCCGCCGGCGCGCCTGCGCCAGGGCTGATACCCGAAAAGTCTCACCCCCTTCCTTCACCTGGAGAACAACCATGCAGGAGACATCCGTCTTGCTGTCGCTCGCTGCCGTCTTCGCGGTCGCCCTAATCAGCCCTGGCCCGGATGTGGCCCTGGTTGTACGCACCGCCCTGCACCAGGGACGTCGCGCTGGGTTGCTCAGCGCCCTGGGCCTGGCCTGCGGGATTCTCCTGCACGGCACGCTTGTCTTGAGCGGCGTGGCCTTGTTGCTCAGTCGCACCGAATGGCTGTTCGATCTGCTGCAGGTTGCCGGTGCCCTGTATCTGGGCTGGCTGGGTATCGGCGCGGTACGCGCCTGGTGGCAGGGCGGGGCAGGGAGCCTGCGCCTGGATAGCGAACTGGCGTCTTCGGCATTCGGCCCCTGGCTGCGCGGTGTATTGACCAACCTGGGCAATCCCAAGGCGCTGGTGTTCTTCCTGGCACTGCTGACCAGCCTGGTGCCGGCTGACATGTCACTGCCGGGCAAGTTTGCCTGTGCCGCGCTACTGTTCAGTCTCAGCCTGTTCTGGTTCAGCCTGCTCGGCATGACCCTGAGCCGCCCGCTGATGCGTCAACGCTTGCTGCAGGTGGCGCCTGTCGTCGATGTCATCTGCGGATTGGTATTCCTCCTGGTGGCCGCGAGTATCTTCGGTCGGCTGCTGCTATAGACCTGGCCATTGCGCCATTATCGATGGCGGTTACGGTCATTGCCGCTGTGGCGAGGCTGCTGGAGAATCGGCGGGTGTCTTTCAGTAGGAATCGCGCATGTCGCAGCCGATCTTTTTCGCCCATGCCAACGGCTTCCCCTCGGCCACCTACGGCAAGCTGTTCGCCGCGCTGGCGCCGGATTATCGGGTCTTGCACCTCGATCAGCATGGGCACGACCCGGCGTTCCCGGTGGATGACAACTGGGGCAATCTGGTCGAGGAGTTGTTGCACCATCTGTGTCTTGGCGGTGAGCCGGTGTGGGGTGTTGGCCACTCGCTGGGTGGGGTGTTGCATTATCACGCCGCACTGCGCTGCCCCGAGCTGTATCGGGGCGTGGTGATGCTCGACTCGCCCGTGCTGACCCTGGCTGATCGTATGGTCATTCGCGCCGCCAAGCGCTTCGGCTTCATCGACCGTATCACGCCAGCAGGACGCACCCTTGGGCGGCGCGAGGCCTTCGCCGATCTGGCCGAGGCGCGAGATTATTTTGCCGGCAAAGCGCTGTTTCGCCGTTTCGATCCCGACTGCCTGGACGCCTATGTGCAGCATGGTCTCAAACCGGCGGAGCGGGGCCTGCGCCTGCGTTTCGATGCCGCAACCGAAATCAGCATTTACCGCAGTGTGCCCCATGTCGCCCCGGGCAAGCCGCGGCAGCTGGCCGTGCCGTTGGCCATGGTGCGTGGGCGCCATAGCCGGGTGGTGCTGCCGCATCATGCACGCTCGCTGCGCTACATGCCGCGGGCGGAATATCACCAGTTGCCAGGCGGGCACATGTTCCCGCTGGAGCGGCCGCAGGACACTGCAGCGCTGCTGCGACAGCTATTCGGGCGCTGGGACGCGGCGCGGGAGGTTTCGGCATGACCGCTCAAGTGGAAGAAGTACGGCTGAGTTTGCCGCATATCGAGTTGGCCGCTCATCTCTACGGCCCCGAGGATGGCAGGCCGGTGATCGCCCTGCATGGCTGGCTGGACAACGCCGCGAGCTTTGCGCGACTGGCGCCCCTGCTGCGCGGGGTGCGTATCGTTGCCCTAGATTTCGCCGGGCATGGCCATTCCGATCATCGCGCGCCGGGCTCGGACTATGCCCTATGGGCCTATGCCCATGACGTGCTGACCGTCGCCGAGCAGTTCGGCTGGCAGCGCTTCTCCCTGCTTGGTCACTCCATGGGCGCGATTACCGCTGTGCTGCTGGCCGGCGCGATGCCCGAGCGGGTCGAACGACTGGCGCTGATCGATGGGCTCATGCCCTACACCAGCGAAGCAGACCAGGCGCCGGCCAAGCTGGGTGAGGCGCTGCGGGCCAAGCTGGCGCTCGCGGCCAAGCGCAAGCCGGTCTACAGCGAAATGGA
This sequence comes from Pseudomonas sp. C11, assembly GCF_034683865.1. Taxonomy (NCBI): domain Bacteria; kingdom Pseudomonadati; phylum Pseudomonadota; class Gammaproteobacteria; order Pseudomonadales; family Pseudomonadaceae; genus Pseudomonas; species Pseudomonas sp. C11. Next base: position 485,978 of record NZ_JAWIIP010000001.1, on the reverse strand, counting down.
GCGCGCGGTGAAGGCGCGCATGAAGGGCGTCGGCGCGGTCAGCCATGAAGCGGCGCAGTTACTGGCCGCGCGCGGGTTGATGCCGGTGCCGGGCGGTTATACCTGGCGCACCGATGCGCGCCTGACCTTGCCGTCGCCGCTGCGCTTGAGCAAGGCCCAGGCACTGGCCTTTGTGCAGGCATTAGAGTGCCCAGTCAGTCTGGTGCTAGCTGAGCAGGGCATGTTGCAGGCGCAGCCGGGGCTCACGCCATTGCTGGAGAGCTTGCCGTTCGCGATTCATCGCCTGCCGGGCGGGCACCATCTGCACCTGGATGACGAGGCGGGCGCGCAGCGTGTAGCGGATTGTTTCAATCCATTCCTGGGCTCGCCTTGACTTGCCAGCGCCCCTGGGGAAAGGTGTGGCGGTCTGCCATGGAGGATTGCATGATCGCCCCGTTCCCCCGCGCTATCTCTTGCGCTCGTCGCGCCTCGAGCTCCTCGCTCCATTGCCTGCCGATGTCAGCCCGATGAGGGGGTGTCTGGGCGGGTGTGTGATTGCCGTTGCGCTGACGAGTGGTGCATTCGCCGCCGATCTGCCGGGGAGTCACGATCTGGAGATTCTGCCGCGCTTCCCGGCGAGCAATATCGTCGCTTTTCAGGAAGCTCCCGATGTCGAGCGCATTTACCCGCAGGGCGCCATTCGCCGCATCAGCGGGCGCTTGCGTTATGAGCGTGAGGTGCTGGCGGAAGGGCGCTTCCAGGCCGTGACCTACGAGCTGCCGGCTACCCACAGCGCCGACCAGGTGTTCACCCAGGCCCGCCAGACTTTGCATGCCGCGGGAGCCGAGCTGTTGTACTGGTGCCAGGGACGCGATTGTGGCGCGAGCAGCCTGTGGGCCAATTCGGTGTTCGGCAATGCCACGCTTTACGGCTCGGACAATCAGCAGGCTTACGCCTTGCTGCGTCTGGCCGAGCCACAACACGATACTCTGGTGGCGCTGTACAGCATCACTCGCGGCAATCGCCGGGCGTACCTGCATGCCGAGCAGCTCGATGCCAGCACGCCGCTCGGACAGGTTCTGCCGACGCCTTCCACCTTGCTGCGCCAATTGCGCGCGGACGGCCAGCTGCAGCTGTCGGCCGATGCCGAGCCGAACGCCGAGTGGAGTGAGTTGCTGGGGCGCACGCTCAATCTCGACAGCACACTGCGGGTCAGCCTGTCAGGGGCGCGCGCCGAGGCCTGGCGCGAGGCGTTGATCGCTCAGCGGGTGCGGGAAGCCCGTTTGGAGCTGGGTGACGCCGGTGAGGGTGTGTTGCTGATCCGGTTGTTGCGCTGAGGTCGACAACTTCGCTACAAGCATTGTCCAGAGCGCCCATCTCGGGCGCTCTGTCGTTAACGAGGAGTTGCGCAGCCATGGCCACCAATGATCGGCTGCTGGTACAGATTCTGTTGCTGGGGCTGCTGGCCGCCAGTTTGTGGGTGTTGGCACCGTTCTGGTCGGCACTGTTCTGGGCCGCGTTGCTGGCGTTTGCCAGTTGGCCGCTGATGCGCTGGCTGAGCCTGCGCCTCGGTGGGCGCCTGTCGCTGGCGGCCGGCATTCTGACTGCCTGCTGGGTGGTGCTGGTAGCTGTGCCCCTGGTCTGGCTCGGCTTCAATCTGGCCGATCACATCAAGGATGCCAATGCGCTGGTCAAGGATCTTCAGGTCGATGGCCTGCCGCCGCCCCCGACCTGGCTCGCCGGTTTGCCGTTGGTGGGGGATCGCCTGATTGAGCTGTGGCGCACCATCGATCAACAAGGTGCGGCCTTCCTCGATACGCTGCGGCCTTATCTGGGGCAGGTGGGCAACTGGCTGCTGGCGCGCAGTGCCAGGATCGGTGGCGGCATGGTCGAGCTGGCCCTGAGCCTGGTGCTGGTGTTCTTCTTCTACCGCGACGGCCCGCGCCTGGCGGTGTTCGTGCACAGCTTGCTGGAACGCTTGATCGGCGGTCGCGCCGATCACTATCTGGAACTGGTTGCCGGTACGGTGCAGCGCGTGGTCAATGGGGTGATCGGTACCGCGGCGGCTCAGGCGCTGCTGGCCTATGTCGGTTTCCTCATTGCCGGTGTGCCCGGGGCCCTGGTGCTGGGCCTGCTGACCTTTGGCTTCAGCCTGATCATGATTCCGCCGCTGATCTGGGGGCCTGCCGTGGCCTGGCTGGTGTGGCAGGGTGAGATCGGCATGGCGATCTTCCTCGGCATCTGGGGCTTCTTCGTCATCAGCGGGGTGGACAACATCCTCAAGCCCTACCTGATCAGCCGTGGCGGCAACCTGCCGCTGGTGGTGGTGTTGCTTGGAGTGTTTGGCGGCATCCTGGCGTTCGGCTTCATGGGCCTGTTCCTTGGGCCAACGCTGCTGGCCGTGGCCTACAGTCTGCTCACCGATTGGGTGGCGGACAGGGCGCCGCCTGCCGAAGCGGTGCTCGACAAGCCGCTGCCTGGCGAGGAGTCGCGCGGCTGATTCAGCCATTGTCCGGCGGGGTTTACCCCGCCCTACGGGAGCGATCTAGCGGCGTTCGTGCTCGTACTTGTCCAGGGTGTCACGGGCGATCTGTCGGCCCAGCATGATCAGCTCCGGCGCCTTGTAGAACTCGAAGAAGCGGCAGACGCGCTTGGGGACATTGATCAGAATGTCCGGCGGGTAGCCAGCGATCTTGTATTGGGCCAGCGACGTCTGCATGACTTCGAAGCTCTGGTTGACCAGTTCCAGCAGAGAGGCGGGCCCACTGAACTCGGCTACATGCGAGCCGCTGGCGGATTTGGGCACCGCCTCGCCCTTGCTGCTGGGAGAGGCTGCCGGGCTGATGGCGTCGGCGCGCTGCTGCTCGTCGGCCAGCAGCAGGGCGTCATCCTCGCTCTTGCGGCGAAAGCTCGGTAGGCGCGAGCCCAGGCTGCTCATCAACTGATCGATGCGGCCCTTCAGCGCTGCCGGTCGCTCGATGACCGGCAACTGGTAATGGTTCTGATTGGTGGCGTTGAGGTTCACCGCGACGATCAGGTCGCAGTGACTGGAGACCACCGGCACGATCGGCAGCGGATTGAGCAGGCCGCCATCGACCAGCATGCGCTTGCCCTGGATGACCGGCGTGAACAGGCTGGGGATCGCCGCTGAGGCACGCATGGCCTGGTGCAGGCATCCCTCCTGGAACCAGATTTCCTGCTGGTTGGTGAGGTCGGTGGCCACCGCCGTGAAGGGGATGGGCAACTGCTCGATGTCGATGTCGCCGACGATCTCGTGAATGCGCCCGAATACCCGCTCACCGCGGATGGCGCCAAGGCGGAAGCTGACGTCGAGCAGGCGCAGCACGTCCAGATAATCCAGGCTTTCCGTCCATTCGCGGTACTCGTCGAGCTTGCCGGCGGCGAAAATTCCGCCCACCACCGCGCCCATCGAGCAGCCGGCAATGCAGCCGATCTCGTAGCCGCGCGCCTGCAATTCCTCGATCACGCCGATATGGGCGTAGCCGCGGGCGCCACCGGAGCCCAGCACCAATGCCACTTTCTTGCTCATATCCATTATTCCCCCAGATTCTGCGCAGACCTTACCTGTCGTGATGCGATGCGCCAAGGCGGCTTTTGCTAGAATCCGCGGCCAATCGTCCCAGCCGGAGCAAGCCCATGAGCGAGCCGATTCGTTTGACCCAGTACAGCCACGGCGCCGGCTGTGGCTGCAAGATTTCGCCCAAGGTGCTGGAAGTGATCCTCGCGGGCAGCGGCGCGCAGAACCTCGACCCGCGTCTGTGGGTCGGCAACGCCTCGCGTGACGACGCCGCTGTCTATGCCATCGACGGCGAACGCGGCGTGGTTTCGACCACCGATTTCTTCATGCCGATCGTCGATGACCCTTTCGATTTTGGGCGTATCGCCGCGACCAACGCCATCAGCGATATCTACGCCATGGGCGGTGATCCGCTGATGGCCATTGCCATTCTCGGCTGGCCGGTCAACGTGCTGGCCCCGGAAGTGGCGCGCGACGTGATCCGTGGTGGCCGCTCGGTGTGCGACGAGGCCGGTATACCGCTGGCTGGTGGTCATTCCATCGACGCCCCCGAGCCTATCTTCGGCCTGGCCGTGACTGGTCTGGTGGAAAAACGCCACATGAAACGCAACGACACGGCCACGGTGGGCTGCAAGCTGTACCTGACCAAGCCGCTGGGCATCGGCATCCTCACCACCGCCGAGAAGAAGGCCAAGCTGCGCGCCGAGGATATCGGCCTGGCACGTGACTGGATGTGCACCCTGAACAAGCCCGGCAGCCGCTTCGGCAAGCTCGAAGGGGTGCGCGCAATGACCGATGTCACCGGCTTCGGCCTGCTTGGCCATCTGGTCGAGATGGCCGATGGCAGTGGCCTCAGCGCACGCATCGAGTTCGCCCGCGTGCCGCGCCTGGCCAGCGTTGAATACTATCTGGAGCAGGGTTGCGTGCCGGGCGGCACGCTGCGCAACTTCGACAGCTATGGCGAGCGCATCGCGCCGCTGCCCGAGCTGGCCAAGCTGCTGCTGTGCGATCCGCAGACCAGTGGCGGCTTGCTGATCGCGGTCACGCCCGACGGCGAGGCCGAGTTCCTGGCGGTGGCTCGTGAACTGGGGCTGGATTTGTCGCCCATCGGCGAGCTGGTCGAGCGACAGCGTTACGCGGTCGAGGTGCAGTGATGCGCGACAACTGCACCGACTACCGCGACCTGTTCCTGCACGACCGGCCGATGATGGATACCCGTGCGCCGATCGAATTCATCAAAGGCGCCTTTCCGGGCGTGCTCAACCTGCCACTGATGACCGATATCGAGCGGCAGAAGGTCGGTACCTGTTACAAACAGCAGGGCCAACAGGCGGCCATCGAGCTTGGCCATCAACTGGTCAGTGGCCGTAGCAAGGCCGAGCGCATCGAGGCCTGGGCCAGCTTCGCCAAGGCACACCCTGATGGCTATTTGTACTGCTTCCGTGGCGGCTTGCGCTCGCAGATCGTCCAGCAGTGGCTCAAGAGCGAGGCCGGCATCGACTATCCGCGTGTGGTGGGTGGCTACAAGGCCATGCGTAACTTCCTGCTCGCCACCACCGAGCAGGCGGTGCAGGAATGCGCCTTCGTGTTGGTGGGTGGCATGACCGGCACCGGCAAGACCGAGGTGATCAGCCAGCTCGACAATGCCCTGGATCTGGAAGGGCATGCCAACCATCGCGGCTCCAGCTTCGGCAAACGCGCCAGCGCCCAGCCGGCGCAGATCGACTTCGAGAATGCCCTGGCTATCGACCTGCTCAAGCGCCGCGCTTCAGGCCAGCAGCAGTTCGTGCTGGAAGACGAAGCCCGCTTGATTGGGCGTTGCTCGTTGCCCTTGCCGCTGTATCAGGGGATGCAGCACTACCCGCTGGTGTGGCTGGAAGACAGCGTGGAGAACCGCGTTACGCGCATCCTGCAGGCCTATGTGGTCGATTTGTGCGCCGAGTTCGTCGCGCTGGAGGGCGCCGAAGCGGGGTTCGCGACCTTCGCCGCGCGGTTGCGCGAAAGCCTGGCCAATATCACCCGGCGGCTGGGCGGTGAGCGTTATCAGCGCCTCGCCGCGATCATGGATCAGGCGCTGGCGGAGCAGGCGTGCGATGGTCAGGTCGATACTCATCGCGGTTGGATCGAAGCTTTGCTAGTTGAGTACTACGATCCTATGTACGTGTTCCAGCGTGAGAGCAAGGCGGGGCGCATCGAGTTCGCCGGCGAGCAGCAGGCTGTGGTGCAATACCTGCGTGAGCGAAACGGCAGGTGAGCCGGGCACTTTCGCCGGTGCGTAGCGTCATAGAGTGGTCCAAATCCGTAGTCATGTCCGTTCGAGGAGTGTGGTCGATGAAACACTGGATCTGTTTGTCGCTGTTGGCGGTCGTACTGACCGGCTGTGCCGGCAAGACCGTTTACCGTGATACCTGTGCCAACCAGCTCGATGCAGCCTGGAAGGAGCTGAGCATCGCCGAAGCCGAAGGCTTCGCCGGTACGGTGAGCTACTCCAAGGCCCTGTCGCTGCTGACCGCCGCCAAGACGCAGCAGCAGTTCGAAGCCTACGAAGGTTGCACCAGCAAGGCCGAGCGTGCGCGTTTCTATATCCGCGAATCGCGAGCGGGGCGTTGATGAGGCTCGATTTCAACACGCTGACCCCGCTGGAAGCCTATCGCTGGCTGGCTTCCAGCGTCACGCCGAGGCCAATCGCTTGGGTCTCGACGCGCTCGCCCGAGGGCGTGGCCAATCTGGCACCGTTCAGTTTCTTCCAGGTCATCAGCGATAACCCGCCGACCCTGCTGATCAACGTCAACACCCGTGACGATGGCAGCCTCAAGGACAGCCTGCGCAATGCCCAGGCCAGCGGCGAGCTGGTGGTGCAGCTGGTCAGTCATGCCCAGGCCGAGGCGATGAATGCCAGCGCTGCCGTACTGCCGCCCGAGGTCAGCGAGTTCGCTCATTGTGCGATCGCCAGCCTGCCGTGCGAGCGCGTGCAGGTGCCGAGGGTAGTGGGCGCGCCCGTTGCCTTCGAGTGCCGGGTGGCGCAGATCCAGCCATACCCGGCCGAGCGTCCCACCTGTCACCTGATCTTCGCCGAAGTGCTGCTGGCGCATATCGACGACGCCGTGCTCAACGAACAGGGCCGGCTCGATCCGCTCAAGCTCGATCTGGTCGGACGCCTCGGGGGTAGCGCTTACTGCCGTACCCGCGAACTGTTCCATCTGCAGCGGCCCTGACGGCTGATCCATCGAAAAACGACCTCTATTTAGCTAATCATGCCAATCATTGATCTGCTGGCTTGTCGCTAGTAGGTCTAGACTCCTATGGTCAGCGTTTGGCAGTCCGGGGGGAAGGCGATGGCAAGGTCGTTTAGCAGTCGCGTGGCCAGTCTGAGCACGGTCACCAAACTCATGTTGGGTTTCGCGCTGGTGCTGGTGCTCACTGCATTGGTGGCACTGACCGGGCTTCTGGCCTTGCGCGAGGTGAACGCTGGTGCACAGCGCCTGGAGCGCATGAGTGCCCTGAGCGATCAGGTGCTGCGTATGCGCGCCACCGAGCAGGGTTTTGCCGCCAGTGGAGACAAAAAGCATGCCGAGCACCTCGAACAGCAGGCCGAAGCTATCGTGCAAAGCAGTGAGGCGCTGCGTTCCGAGCTGGATGCCGCCAGTGCCGATGCCCTGGCTCAGCTCGAGCCCTTGCTGACGCAGTATCGCGAGGCCTTCAAGCACTACGTGGAGCAGACCGACGGCATGCAGCTATCGCTGGATGCAGCCGATTGGCTGGTGGTCAGCGCCTCGAACAGCCTGGATCTGCTGCAGGAAGGTTTGACCGAAGACGGCGTCGACCTGCTCAAGTCGAGCCAGGGCCAGCAGGGCGATGTCTCGGTGCAGCAGGCGGTGCAGGTCGGCAAGATCCATCAGTTGTTATTGCAGGCACTGGGGCAGGCGCGCCAGCGTCTGGAGGCCAGTCGCCGGGGGACTGAGGTCGCTGACGAGCCAATTGCCGAGGCTGTCGAGGCGCAGAAGCTCGCCGCCAGCTTGCGCGATGCGCTGGACGATCCAGGCTATGCAGCCGTGCTCGGCGAAGTGGTGGTCAACGTTGACTCGTTCAATGATCGCCTGAAGGAATATTCCGGCCTGCTGCAGCAGCAGAAGCAGGTCTATCGACAAATGGTGGAGCATGCCGAGGCCATGCTCAGCCAGCTCGAACGTGCGCAGAACGTGCAGCGCGAGGTCATGCATGGCGAGCAGAACACCAGCAGTGGCCTGATTCTGCTGGTGGCGGCACTGGCGCTGTTGCTCGGCCTTTGTGCGGCACTGCTGATCAGCAAGCTGATCGTGCGGCCATTGCGGCAGGTGATCACCCAGGCCGAACGTATCGCCGCCGGTGATCTGAGCGTTCAACTGGAGGTATCGCGCAGCGACGAGGTGGGTCAACTGCTCGCGGCGATGCAGGTCATGGCGAGCAACCTGCGTGACATGGTCGGTCGCCTGCAGGGCGGGGTCGAGCGCATTTCCGCTTCGGCCGAGGCGCTGTCCGGCATTACCGAGCAGACGCGGCAAGGGGTGAATGGGCAGAAGGCGGAAACCGATCAGGTGGCCACCGCCATGAGCCAGATGGCAGCCACCGTGCACGAGGTGGCGCGTAACGCCGAGGTGGCAGCGGTGGCTACGCGCAATGCCGAGGCGCGTGTCGGCACCGGCAGCCAGGTCGTAGGGCAGACGCTGCAGCGCGTCGACCAGTTGGCCAGTGCCATGGACGCCACGACCCAGAGCATCGCCCGCCTGAGTCAGGATGCACAGCGCATCGATGCGGTGCTCGATGTGATCAAGAGTGTTGCCGAGCAGACCAACCTGCTGGCGCTCAATGCGGCCATCGAGGCGGCGCGGGCAGGGGAGCAGGGGCGTGGCTTTGCGGTGGTCGCCGATGAAGTTCGGGCCCTGGCGCGACGCACCCAGCAATCCACCGCCGAGATCGAGACGCTGATCGCCACGCTACGCGAAGGCACGCAGCGCGCCGTGCAGGACATGCAGCAGAGCGCCAGCCTGGTGACTCATGCGGTGACCGACGCCAATCAGACCGAGAGTGCGCTGGCGGCAATTTCAGAGGCCGTGACGCAGATCTTCGAGATGAACCAGCAGATCGCCGCCGCAGCCGAACAGCAGACAGCCGTGGCCGAGGAGATCAACCGCAGCGTCACCTCGATTCGCGACATCGCCGACCAGTCGGCCTTGGCCATGGACGAGACGGCCGATGCCAGTACGCAATTGGCTGAACTGGGCCGTGAACTGCAGGGCATGGCTGGGCAATTCAGGCTCTGAGCCTGCTTGTGTGGCATCGCCTCACAGTTTCGTGAGCAAAGGTTACATGGCGCTTTGCCCAGCGTCGGCGGCCCAGTAGCATCGGCAGCCTGGATCCGAGGAGCCGATGATGCGAAGTAAACTGGACGCCTGTCTCGATGCGGTCAACCACGTGCTGTTGGGCAAGGAGGGGCAGGTGCGGCTGGCCCTGGCCTGTTTGCTGGCGCGTGGGCACCTGTTGATCGAGGATTTGCCCGGCATGGGCAAGACCACCCTCAGTCATGCGCTGGCCCGTGTTTTGGGCTTGAGTTTTCAACGCATCCAGTTCACCTCGGATCTGTTGCCCGGCGACATTCTCGGTACCTCGGTATTCGATAAGGAAAACGGGCAGTTCGTCTTTCATCCGGGGCCGATCTTCGCCGAGCTGGTGCTGGCCGACGAGATCAACCGCGCTACGCCGAAGAGCCAGAGCGCCTTGCTCGAAGCCATGGAGGAGGGCCAGGTGACCATCGAGGGGGCCACGCGTCCTCTGCCGGAGCCATTTTTCGTGATTGCCACGCAGAATCCGGTGAGCAGCGGTGGCACTTACGCCTTGCCGGAATCACAGCTGGATCGTTTTCTCATGCGCCTATCGCTGGGCTACCCGGCGCAGGCCGCCGAGCGTGCCTTGCTGCTGGGCGATGCGCGGCGTGATTTGCTGCCGCGCCTCGAGCCCATTCTCGATCATGCCGAACTGGCATGCCTGCAGGCCGAGGTGCCCAAGGTGCGGGCCAGCGACGCGCTGGTGGATTACGTGTTGCGCCTGGTCGAGGCGACGCGCAGCCAGCCACAGTTCGCTTGGGGCCTGTCACCGCGCGCCAGCCTGGCGTTGCTCGCTGCGGCGCGGGCCTGGGCACGGCTGGCCGAGCGTGATTATGTGATCCCCGAGGATGTCCAGGCCGTACTGCCCTCGGTCGTCAGTCATCGCTTGCGCGAGCGTGCCGACCCGACCGGCCATGGCGGTGGCAGCCTGGTGCAGTGGCTGCTGCGTGAGGTTCCGGCGCTCTGATGCTGGCCTCGCTCAAGCCCTACTGGCGACGCTGGTTGGCGCGCCGTATCCCGGCAGCGGCCAGCGTGCGCCTCGATCAGCGGCGCATCTTCATCCTGCCGAGCGGCGTGGGGGCGGCTTTCGGCCTGGTGCTGCTGCTGATGCTCGTGGCGGCGATCAACTACCAGAACAGCCTGGCTTATGGTCTGACCTTTCTCCTCGCTGCGATCTTCGTGGTGGCCATTCTGCACACCTATCGCAATCTGGCCGGGCTGGTGCTCAAAGCTGGCGGTGGCACTGCGGTATTCAGCGGTGAGCAGGCCATCTTTCGTGTACGCCTGGAGAGCCTGGGGCGCGAGCACCAGGCCGTGGCGCTGGGCTGGCCGCCGACACCGTTGCGCCAGGTCGACGTAGCCGCCAAAGGGCTGACCGAGGTCGAGCTGAGCCTGGCGAGTGAACGTCGAGGCTGGCTGCAGCCGCCGCGGCTGCGGGTCGAGAGTCGTTTCCCGCTGGGCTTGCTGGTGGCCTGGAGTTGGGTCGACCTGGATCAGGCGGTGTTGGTCTACCCGCAGCCGCTTGCCGGTGAGTTGCCACTGGCTGCCGGTGCAGGCGAGGACGAAGAGGACGGGGTGCAGGCGCGCGGCCAGGGCGCGGATGACTTCCAGGGGCTGCGCGGCTATCAGCCCGGTGACTCCAAGCGTCGCCTGGCGTGGAAGGCTTATTCCCGTGGCCACGGGCTGCAGGTGAAGGATTTCGCCATGCTTGCCGGGCGCGATCTGTGGCTGGATTTCGACAGCCTGGCCGGTGATGTCGAGACGCGTCTGTCACGGCTCTGCCACTGGGTGTTGCAGCTCGCCGAGCGTCAGCAGCCCTTCGGCTTGCGTCTGCCGGGGCTGACGCTGGAGCCCGACCAGGGCGATGGTCACCGTGAGGCGTGCCTGCGGGCGTTGGCGCTGTTCGGAGAGAGTGCATGACTCCGGCACTGATTCCGCGTATCGCCCTGATCTGGCTGCTGGTGGCCCAGGTGCTGGTGATCCTGCCGCATCTGCTGCACTTGCCGCTCTGGGTGATAGGCCTGTGGTTACTGGCTGTTGTTTGGCGTATCCAGATTTTCCGCATGCGCCTGCGCTACCCCGGCGGTCTGGCCAAGGGCGCGCTGCTGGTGGCGGTGCTGGCCGGCATCCTGCTCTCGCGCGGCACCCTGATCGGTCTGGATGCCGCTGTGGTGCTGCTGATCGGCACGTTCATCCTGAAACTGGTGGAAATGCGCACGCGGCGTGACGCCCTGGTGCTGATCTTTCTTGGCTTCTTCTGCGTCGTCACGGCCTATCTGTTCGATGACGGCATCATCGCCGCGTTGTACAGCCTGTTGCCGACCCTTGCCTTGTTGGCCGCGCTGATCGGCCTGCAGCAGAGCCGCTTCGCTGCGCGTCCGTGGGCAACGTTACGATTGGCTGCGAGCCTGATGCTGCAGGCCGTACCGCTGATGCTGGTGCTGTTTCTGTTCTTTCCCCGGCTGGGGCCGTTATGGACGCTGCCGATGCCCAGCGACAAGGGCGTGACCGGGCTCTCCGACAGCATGGAACCCGCGGACATCGCCCAGCTCAGCCGGTCGTCCGAGCTGGCGTTCCGCGCCAGTTTCACGGGCGCCATTCCGCCGCGTACGCAACTGTACTGGCGCGCCCTGACGCTGGAGCGCTTCGACGGTCGACGTTGGTCGCAGTCTGGCTATGCGGCCATTCCGCGCGCGCCGCAGTGGCAGCCGCGTGGCGAGCCGGTCGACTACAGCATCATCATGCAGGCCAGTGGCAAGCCCTGGCTGTTCACCCTCGATGTCGCCGAAGCTCAGGCCGAGGAAAGCCGCATGATGAGCGATTTTCGCTGGCAGCGGGTGCGCCCGGTTGACCGCACGCTGCTTTACCAGGCACGTTCCTGGCCTGAGGCATTGCGTGAGCCACAGGCGGACGCCGCCATGCTGCGCCGGGCGCTGCAGTTGCCGCCGCAGGGTGAACCGCGCAGCCGCGAGTGGGCGGCGACGCTGCGCCGTGAGCATGCCGACGATGAAGCGCTGGTGACCGCGTTGCTGCACCATTTCAATCGTGAGCCCTATGTCTACACCCTGCGTCCACAGCCGCTCGGACGTGACAGCATCGATGAGTTCCTGTTCGACACCCGCCGCGGATTCTGTGCCCATTACGCCGGCGCGATGACCTTCGTGCTGCGCGCTGCAGGGATTCCGGCGCGCGTGGTCACCGGCTATCAGGGCGGCGAGCTGAACCCGGGTGGCAACTACGTGCAGGTTCGCCAGTTCGACGCTCACGCCTGGGTCGAATACTGGGTGCAGGGGCAGGGCTGGCGCAGCGTCGATCCGACCTTCCAGGTCGCTCCGCAGCGCATTGAAAGCGGGCTGGAAGAGGCCTTGGGCGCGGATGAAGCCTTCCTCGATGATCAGCCGTTCTCGCCGTTGCGTTACCGCGAGGTGGCCTGGATCAATCAGCTACGCCTGCAGTGGGAGAACCTCAACTACGGCTGGCAACGCTGGGTATTGGGCTATCAGGGCGAGCAGCAGGTGCAACTGCTGCAACGCTGGCTCGGCGGTCTCGACTGGCAGCGCCTGGCGCTGGTCATGCTGCTCGTCGGAGGCGGCCTGCTGGGCGCTCTGGCGTTATGGCTGCTCAAGCCCTGGCAGCAGCGACGTGACCCGATGCAGACCGTGCTCGGGCGCTTCGAGCGTGCCTTGCAGCGCCAGGGGTTGCGCCGTGCGACCGGCGAGGGACTGCGTGCCTTCACCGAGCGTGCAGCCACCGAGTTGCCGCAGCAGGCTGCTGCCATACAGCGGTTTGCCAACTGTTTCGAGCGTCAACGCTATGCGGGGTCGGCGTACGATGCGCGTGAGTTGCGCGCGGCGTTACGTGAGGTACGCCGTGCCATGCCCTGGCGCCCCAGGCGCAACCCTGTCGGAGAATCACGATGAAGGATGCCATCGAGCGTGATATCGCGCGTGTAGTTGCCTTGCACGTGCGCCTGTATGCCTGCCGTGAACGCCTTCTGGCCGTAACGGACGATGAGGCGCTGCATGATCTGCGCATTGCCTTGCGGCGCCTGCGCAGCCTGCTCAGGCCATTGCGTGGCCTGCCGTTGGTGCAGGTGCTGGAGCAGGCCGCTGGCGCTTTGGGGCGCCTCAGTGGCCCGGTGCGCGATCAGGAGGTGCTGCAGGGCGAATTGCAGCGCCTGGGCCACGCGCAACCTGCACAGGCGCTGGCCGTGGCGCGAGAAGACCAGTACCGCATGATCGCCACGGCGCGTGAAATGCGTGAATTGCTGGCGTTGCTTGACGACTGGCCGGCGCGCTGGCGGCAGGCCGGGCGAGACGGCGAACTCGACGGCCTGGACAGGCGCATCCGCCGGCGTCTGCGTCAGCAGCAGAAACGCCTGGCGCGGGCGTTACGCGAGCCGCAGCAGGATCGGCACGCCTTGCGGCTGTTGATCAAGCGCGTGCGTTACGGCGCTGAAGCCTACGCGCGGCAAAGCGGCCTCGATCCCGCCGTGCAGGCGCGCCTGAAAGCCGCGCAGGCTGCGTTGGGAGACTGGCATGATCGCCTGCAATGGTTGGCCCTGACCGAGAAAGAGCCCGGCCTGCAGGACTGCCGAGCGATCTGGAATGAAGCATTGGCGATGCATGTCGAGCGAGCGGACGAAGTGCTGCTGAAACTGCTCGGCGACTTCCCTCTGCAACGATAAGGCGACATTCTCGCCGAAAATTTGCCCGATATGCCGTGCAGTCTAACCACCTTGTTCCTCTAAGATCGCTGCCATGTTCAATCGACTGAGGTCGTCATGACGTTCACTGAGTTGCTCCATGCCGTGCGTACACAACCGGATCGAGTGGTGATCCCGGCCACCTGGGCGCAGGGGCGCGCCAGTTTTGGCGGATTGGTCGCCGCGCTGGCCTATGAGGCGATGCGTGCTCAGGTGCCCGAAGGGCGCCCGGTGCGTTCGCTGGCCATTACCTTCGTGGGGCCTGTTGCCCCGGATGTGCCGGTGAGCTTCGAGGCTGAGGTGCTGCGTGAAGGCAAGGCCGTCAGCCAGATGGCTCTGCGTGCCGTGCAGGACGGCCAGGTCGTGACCCTGGTGCAGGGCAGTTTCGGTGCGCCGCGTGAGTCGGTCGTCGAGGTGTTGCCATTGCCGGCACCGCAGATCGAGCCGGCCGAGCGCTGCCAGGAGCTGCCCTACCTGCGCAATGTCACCCCCGAGTTCACCCGTTATCTGGCCATGCGCTGGGGCATTGGCGGTTTGCCGTTCAGCCACAACAAGTCGCGGCAGATGGGGGGCTGGGTGCGTCTGCGCGGCGAAGCGGTGGCGCAGCCTGAGTGGCTGACGGAGGCGCATCTGCTGGCATTGGTCGATGCCTGGCCACCGGCGGTGCTGTCGCACTTGCAAGAACCGGCGCCGGGTAGCTCGCTGACCTGGACCTGCGAATTCGTCCAGCCACTGCCGGCGGTGATGAGCGACGCCTGGTGCCTGTACCGTGCCGAGATCGAGCATGCGCGCGATGGTTACGGCCATGTCGCCGCTGCGTTGTGGAGCCCGGCAGGCGAGTTGATTGCGCTTAGCCGGCAAACGGTAACGGTATTCGCCTGAGTGCTGCGCCGCTCAGGGACTGGCGTGCTCGACGCGGTTGCGGCCGTTGCTCTTGGCCTGGTAGAGGGCGCTGTCTGCCCGGCTCATGACGCCTTCCAGTGGTTCTGCCGGGCGTCTGGCGGCCGCGCCAATGCTGACGGTCAGGTGTAGTGGGCGACCATCCACGGCCTTGAGTTGCAGGTTCTGTACGGCACTGCGCAGGCGTTCGGCGACTGCTGCGGCGCTCGTCGGATCGGTTTGCGTGAGCAGGGCGGCGAACTCTTCGCCGCCAAGACGGCCGACGATGTCTACCTCACGCATTTCCCTGAGTAGCAGCTGCCCCAGCTTTGCCAGCACTTCATCGCCGCTCTGGTGGCCGTAAAGGTCGTTGACCTGCTTGAAGTGATCGATGTCCAGCATCAGCAGGGTGCAGGGCTGATCGAAACGCTCGGCGCTCTTCACCAGGTCGGCAGCGCGCTGCATGAAAGCATGACGATTGCTGAGGCCGGTGAGCGCGTCAGTGGTCGCCAGCACCAACAGCTCCTGTTCCATGCGCTTGCGCAGACTGATGTCATAGCACCAGATCAACTGCGCGGGCGTGCCGCGATACTCGAGCAGGCGTCCGGATACGACGCCCCAGTAGGATTCGTCTCCGGCCAACTGACTTTCCCAGTCATCGACACGGTGCCTTGCCAGCAGCGCCTCGCGAAAATGCATGGCCTCTCGCGCATTGACGAACAGGCGATCGAGGCGGAACTCGCTGGTGTGTTTCAAGCCCAGGCGTTCCAGCAGGCGCTGATTGACGAAGTACACCTGATGACCCTGGCTGGCTATCAGGGCTACATCGCTGGGGCTGGCGTCGAGAATCTGCATCAGCAGTGCCTGGCCTTCGCTGAGCTCGGCGGTGCGTTGGCTGACACGTTGTTCGAGCGATTGATTGAGCTCGGCCAGGCTATTGGAGAGCGCGTGTGCCTTGCGGTAATCGATGATCAGACGAGCGACCAGCAGTGAGCCGCCCAGCAGCAGGCCCAGCAGGGCCCAACCGAGGCTAGTGAAGTACTGGTACAGATGCTCGCGTTCGGCATCGAGCTCGTTAGCCAGGGAGATATTGGTAGCGACCAGTACTTCGTGTATCGGCTGACGCAGGGTGGGCAGTTCCTGCAGCACCTCTTCGGCGACGCGCCGGCTACCTTGCGCATCGCCCCAATGGGCCATGGCGTCCCAGCGCCGGCTCAGCATCTCGGTGCGTCCCAGTGTGGCCTGCGCCGCCGGACGGGACTCGGGTAGAAAGTCGAACAGGTGCTGGCCGCTCAAGGGCTCGACCAGGCTGCGCAACACCTGAACCCGCACCACCATGTCATCGCTTGGCAGCGTGCCTTGCAGCAGCGATTGAGCGGCCGTTTGCATCCGATCGAGCTCGGCGTGAACCTGATAGGCCTGCCATAGCTCACTGTGCAGGGTCGGCAAGGCCAGGTGCCTGGACTGCTTGTGCACGAGCCACAAGGCGCCGGCCACGGTCAGTGTCATGAACACGACCAGTAGGGTCAGGGCGGTCAGCTTCAGGCGCTTGCGCAGATAGGCGAGGGCGGGTGCGGCAGTCATTCGAGGTGAATCTCACTGAGCTGCCAGATGGCACGGTTGTAAAACAGTTGCTGGCGCAACTCGGGATAGTCGTCGAATGGGTAGATCAGATGAAGCGGGCCGAAATCGCGGATGGCCATGAGCTGATCATCACGCCGATAAGCGATGAGAGGCTGGTAGCGCTCGATATCGAGACGAGGGATGAAGATCGAATATTGATTCAACGCCCTGGCATGCAGGGCGTTGCCCTTTTCGGCTCCGCTGACGCTGGCCAGCAGATCGGCGAGCGAAACGCCGAGCCACAGATGCGCAACACCTTGTGCGTCTTTCAGGCGAATGCGGCTCTGCGGCAGGCGCTGCAGCTCGGCAAGGGTGAAGGTATGACGCTGGCCGTCGAGCAGGTACAGATCCAGCGCAGGACGATCCAGCGGATAAGGAACGGACTCGGCCATTGCCAGGGGCAAATGAGTCAATGCGAGAATAATTACGACAAAAAAATGTCGCATGAGCGACATACCACTATCGTTGGTCAATATGTTGTCGAATGTATCTGCTCTGACTCCACTTCCTTCAGCTAACCCGACGAACGGTCATGCAAAGCCATGCTGGCGTCGCATCGAGGCGCTGCCAGCTTCGCTCTGGAACGTTCAGTGTGTGTCTCGCAGCACGAGGCCGGCGGAGCCGCCAATCAGCGCCAGGGCGAGTGGCACCAGCGCAGTTTGGGACAGACCGATGAACAACAGCACCAGCGAAAGCCCCATGAATACCCCGGACAGCGCACGCGAAGCACTGTGCAGGGGTGAACCGCGAGAACCGATCAGGCGCGAATGTAAGGTGGCCATGCTGCATTCCTCCCAGATATGTCGCGAGTCTAGGTCGTGCAGCAGGCTGGGGGCGAATGAGCAAAGGCTATGGCCTGCATAGCCTTTTCATGGGGCGGGGCGATCAATGGCGTAGCTGACGGATCGCCTGGTTTAGCTGGCCGGCGAGCTCGGCCAACTGCTGGCTGGTCGCGGCCGATTCCAGGGTCTGACCCACGGTTCGTTCGGTGACATCGCGGATGCCGACCACCGAACGGCTCATTTCCTCGGCGACCTGGCTCTGCTGATTCGCCGCCACGGCAATCTGAGTATTGCTGTCACGCATCAGCGCCACCGCCGCGGTGATGGCCGCCAGCGATTCACCTGCCTCCTGCGCCAGTTGCACGCACAGGTTGGCGCTTTCCGAACTCTCGCGCATGAACTCCACGGCATCGCGGGTGCCGCCCTGCAGGTTGCCGATCATCTGGGTGATTTCGTCGGTGGACTCTTGCACCCGCTTGGCCAGGTTGCGTACCTCGTCGGCGACCACCGCGAAACCTCGTCCCATCTCGCCAGCGCGTGCCGCCTCGATGGCGGCGTTGAGCGCCAACAGGTTGGTCTGTTCGGCAATGCCATGTATCACGCCGACCACGCGATTGATGTGCTGGCTGTCCTCAGCCAGGCGCTCGATGCTGCCGGCGCTCTGGCGTACGCCCTGAGACAGGGCGGCGATGGATTGCTCGACGCGTTCGACTACCTGCTGGCCGGCGCGGGCCAACTGATCGGCGTTGAGTGACTGATCACGCGTGGTACCCGCGTGATCGGCGATGTGCTGCACCGTCGCCGACATCTCGTTGATCGCCGTGGCGGCCTGATCCGTCTCGCTCTGCTGGGCGAGCATGCCCTGGCGTACGCTGCCCATGTGCAGAGCCAGGCTGCTGGTGCCATTGTCGAGGTCAGCGGCGACCTTACCCACGGTACCGACCACGCGCTGGTAACCGGCTTGCATGGCGTTGAAGGCGGCGGCCATCTGCCCCACCTCGTCACGGCTGTCCAGCGGCACCCGCAGAGACAGATCGCCGCTGCGTTCGGCCTGCAGCATCACGTCCTTGAGCGTATTGAGGTGGCTGAGCAGGAAGCGGATGAGCAGTTGCGAGGCGGCCAGCAGCAGGAGCATCAGCACCGCCACGGCCAAGGCGTAGCTGGTGGCATGCTCGAAGAACAGCTGCAGCAGGCTTGGCGCGTGAGCCTCGATGCTCACGATGCGGCCATCCGGCAGGCTGGTGCGTTGCGTCCCTATGAGCGGGTTTTGCGCGAACCAGTTGTCGTGCTCGAGGGCCGTCCAGCCACTGGCATCAGGCTTGTCTGATGCTGCGGCATCGATCCGTAGATTGGCGAGGCTCGGCAGTGGTGCCTGCTTGGGCCACTGCTGCAACAGCTGAGTCTGTTGCACGGCTGTCTGGCGCGCATCGAGGGCGCGTGCTGACTGCTCGGTGTGCAAGGCGAACAGCACCAGCAGCAGGGTAATGGCGAACGCGACAGCGTTGACCGCCCAGAACTTGTATTTGAGGGAGAGGTTGCTGATCCAGGCGCGCATATTCTTGTCGTCCGTTTCGATGCGGTCGTTATTGGCGATGTGCCAGCAGTATGGCGTGTTGGTATGTCGGAGTCTTGACGTCAATCAAGAATCTTGTACAGCGTCCATCAGTATGGTCGGTAAGCCGAAGAATGCGCGAGCACAGGCGCTGGTCTGAGCCGCCAATTGTTCCTCCGTCTGACTCCTGTGCAGGGCGACTTCCTGCAGGATGGCCGGCAGGAAGGCCGGTTCATTGCGGCCGTTCTTCGGTTTGGGTCGCAGGTTGCGTGGCAACAGGAAGGGCGAGTCGGTTTCCAGCATCAGGCGTTCGCCGGGGATGTCCTTGAGCAGTGGGTGCAGGTGAGTGCCGCGACGCTCATCGCAGACCCAGCCAGTGATGCCGATGTGCAGATCGAGATCGAGATAGGCATAGAGCGCCTTGCGCTCGCCAGTGAAGCAGTGCACGACGGCCGCCGGCAGGCGGTCGCGAAAATCCCGCAGGATTTCCAGCAGGCGCTGGCTGGCGGCGCGCTCATGCAGGAACACTGGCATGCGCAGCTCGGCGGCAAGCGCCAGCTGTTCCTCCAGGGCTTTTTCCTGGCTTGGTCGCGGTGAGAAGTCTCGGTCGAAGTCCAGCCCGCATTCGCCCACCGCCTTTACCTGAGCTTCGCCGAGCAGGGCTTCGAGCGCCGCGCGGGAGGCACCATTCCAACTACTGGCATCGTGCGGGTGAACGCCAGCGGTGCTGAACAGTCGCGTACCCTCGGCATCCAGTTGTCGGCAAAGCGCCAGGCTGGCTTCGCTTTCGGCGACACTGGTGCCCGTCAGCACCATCTGGCACACCCCGGCAGCCCAGGCGCGCTCCAACAGTGCCTCGGCCTGTGGGGCGAGGCTGGGATGGGTAAGATTGACGCCGATATCGATGAGTTGCATGGTGCCACCTGGTTTGAATCTGTCGCGAGCATATCAGATGTCTGCCTTTCATCGAAAAAGGCAGTAAATACAATGAATTGGTGCGTCTTTTTAAACATCGGATAAGGAGGTGAGGTGGCGCCGATTCGCCAGCTGTGCGACCCTCCGCAACCTTTTCGAGCCAGGGAACTTGCGTGTTTCCCCGTGCTCTGAGCTCGGCGGCTGATTGCCACCCTCCCAGGAGACTCCCTATTGCGTCTGTTGCTGACCCTGTGCCTGCTGGTGCTGCTGCCGCTTTCGGCGAGCGCACGCCTGGCCGGTCCGCAGGAGGTTGGCAGTCAGCCTGGCGTCACCCGTGATCTGCCCTCCATCCGCAGTAGTGGCGAGCTGCGTGTGCTGGTCAACCAGAGTCGCAACAGTTCCGGGTCGGTGAAAGGGCAGAGCATCGGCGTCGAATACCACCGCTTGCGCGCCTTCGAGCAATATCTGAACCGCAACGCCCGCGATGGCCGTAGCCTGACGCTGAAGATCATCCCCAAGGCCAAGGATCAACTGCTTGGCGCCCTGCAGCGTGGCGAAGGCGATCTGGTCGCGCCGGGCGAGTTGCTCGATGTGCGTACCGGGCATGACGTCAGCGCCAGCAAGGCGATCCGTCGCGACGTATCGCTGGTGCTGGTCTCTCGCCAGGGCAATCGTCAGTACCGCAACCTCGAACAACTGGCGGGGCGTAGCCTGTCTCTGCCGGCTGGCAGCGCGGTCGGCGAAGCCTTGCGGCGGATCAACCAGCAACTGGCAGACCGCAAGCTGCCGCCAATCGTGGTGGAGTGGGTCGACCCGACCCTGGCGGTCGAGGACGTGCTGGAAATGGTACAGGCGGGCATTTTCGAGCGCACGGCGGTGGAGTTGCCCATCGCCGAGCGCTGGGCCAAGGTGATGCCCAAGCTGCGTGTCGACCGCCACCTGGTGCTGGCGCGAGACGGTGAGATGAAGTGGTTCGTGCGCCCGGATGCGCCGATGCTGCGGGCCAGCATCGACAAGTTCTTCGATGGTTACCAGGCGCCCGCCGACCAGGACGCGACCTTCCAGCGTGTCTATCGGCGTTTGTACAAGGTGCATTCGCCGCTCGGTCGTGCCGAGCGCCAGCGCCTGGAGAGCGTTCGCGCCGTGCTGCAGCAGCATGCCGAGCTGAATGATTTCGACTGGCTGATGCTGGCTGCCGTGGCCTTCAAGGAGTCCACACTGAATCCGCGTGCGCGCGGTGCCAGCGGCGCCACCGGCCTGATGCAGATCACCCCGGCAGCGGCGCGCAGCGTCGGGGTGGGCAACATCCAGAGTGTCGATGGCAACGTCCAGGCCAGCAGCAAGTACCTGGCGAAGATACGCCGCAGCTTCTTCAACAGTGCCCAGCTCAATGAGCGCGAGCGCATGGCGTTCGTCCTGGCGGCTTACAACCTGGGCCCGCAACGGGTGCAGAGCATGCGCGCCGAGGCACGCCGCCGTGGCCTCAATCCCAATCAGTGGTTCTTCCAGGTCGAACGCGTGGCCATGGAGCAGATGGGCATGGGCGTCGTGAGTTACGTCAATGCGGTCAACAAGTACTACCTTGCTTATGACCGCGAGCGCTATTTGCTGGAGCCACAGGGCAGGCGAGTGACGCTCAAGTAAGTATCTAATTATTCGATTTAGATAAGCGGTATTTTTCGGTTTTTAAATCGAATAAGTTGGATATTATGAGCGCCATCAACCCCCACACATGAAGGACCTCCCGCAATGAACGCACTGATCAAACGCATCACCGCTACCCAGGCTGGCTTCGGTATCACCATCCTGCGCATCGTCGCCGGCATCACCTTTGCCGCCCATGGTTCGCAAAAGCTGTTTGGCTGGTTCGGCGGCTACGGCCTGGCTGGGGTCGGGCAGTGGATGGAAAGCATCGGTCTGACTCCGGGCTACCTGATGGCACTGATGGCCGGTAGCGCCGAGTTCTTCGGTGGCCTGGCGTTGATCGTCGGCCTGCTGGTGCGTCCGGCAGCTGCGGTGCTGGCTGTGACCATGCTGGTGGCGATCTTCACCGTGCACCTGGTCAATGGCTTCTTCATGGCCAACAACGGTTACGAGTTCGCCCTGGCCCTGCTGGCCGTGAGCGTGGCGCTGCTGATCGAAGGCGCCGGCAAGGCTTCGCTGGACGGCACTATCGCTCGCTGATCGCGCTTCGTTGCAAACGAGAAGGCCCGCATGATGCGGGCCTTCTTGCGTCTGGGTGTCGCCTGGTCAGGCCGTTGCGGCCTGTTCGGCTTTCTTCTCCTGCGCGACCACCTGTTGCGCCAGCTCGATCATCTGTTCGCGCATCCAGCGGTTGGCCGGATCCTGATCCGTGCTTTCATGCCAGTACAGGTGGGTTTCCAGCGTCGGTACGTCGCCGACCGGCAGGGTCACATGATGCAGGTTGTGGCGACGGGCGAAGCGCTCCGGCACGGTCATCACCATGTCGGTCTGCTGCATCACGCTGCTGGCCATCAGATAGTGCTGCGAGCGCAGGGCGATCTTGCGCTGAATACCCATCTTGCCCAGGGCCAGATCCACGTAGCCAAGGCCGCTGCGGCGGCTGGAAATGTGGATGTGGGTCAGCGACAGGTATTCGTCGAGGCTGATCTTTTCCTTGGCCAGCGGATGGCCGGGGCGCATGGCGCAGACATAGCGGTCATCCAGCAGCTTGACGTGGCGCACCTGCGGATCGGTATTCAGGGGAGCGTCGACGGCGAAGTCCAGGCGCCCGGCGGCCAGTTCCTTGGTGGTTTCACGACGCTTGGCCAGAAAACTCTCGATGCACACGCTCGGTGCCAGACGGCGCAGGCGCTGGAACAGCGGCGGCAGGAGGATCTGCTCGGAGAGGTCGGTCATGCTGATGCGGTAGGTCTTGCCGGCCTGCTGCGGGTTGAAGGTGCGGCTTTCCTGCACGGAGACGCGCAGCAACTGCAGGGCATTGCGCACTGGGCCGATGATGTTCTGCGCCATGGGTGTCGGCACCATGCCCTGCGCGGTACGGACGAACAGTGGGTCGTTGAAGGTTTCGCGCAGGCGGGCGAGTGCGTTGGAAACAGCAGGCTGAGTGATGCCGACGATCTGCCCTGCACGGGTCAGGTTGGCCTCGGTGTAGATGGCATCGAAGACGATGAAGAGGTTCAGATCGACCTTGGTCAGGTTCATGCCGGACGTGCTCCAGGACTGTTGTTATTGGCCGATCATATATCGGTTATGAATGTTCATACACGCTGAAAATAGGTTCGATAAATCTTAACTGCTGTTCTAGCATCCTTTCCATAACGACCTCACCCCCGATTCGCCAGAAGGTACAGCCCATGGATTTCGCCTATTCCCCCAAGGTTCAAGAGCTGCGTGAGCGCGTCAGCGCGTTCATGGAGACGCACGTCTACCCGGCCGAAGCGGTATTCGAGCAACAGGTGGCCGAAGGTGATCGCTGGCAACCGACCGCGATCATGGAAGAGCTGAAGAACAAGGCCAAAGCCGAAGGTCTGTGGAACCTGTTCCTGCCTGAATCCGACTACGGTGCGGGCCTGACCAATACCGAGTACGCGCCGCTGGCGGAAATCATGGGTCGCTCGCTGATCGGCCCGGAGCCGTTCAACTGCGCCGCACCGGACACCGGCAACATGGAAGTGCTGGTGCGCTATGGCAATGAAGCGCAGAAGCAGCAATGGCTGGAGCCGTTGCTGTCCGGCGAGATTCGCTCCGCCTTCGCCATGACCGAGCCGGGCGTGGCCTCCAGCGATGCCACCAACATGCAGGCCAATGCCCGTCGCGAAGGTGACGAGTGGGTGATCAATGGCCGCAAGTGGTGGACTTCCGGTGCCTGCGACCCGCGCTGCAAGGTGATGATCTTCATGGGCCTGACCAACCCGGATGCGCCGCGTCACCAGCAGCACTCGATGATTCTGGTGCCGATGGATGCGCCGGGTGTCACCGTGCTGCGGCCGCTGCCGGTGTTCGGCTACGACGACGCGCCGCATGGCCACGCCGAGGTGCTGTTCGAGAACGTGCGCGTGCCCTACGAGAACGTGCTG
Source organism: Pseudomonas sp. C11 (assembly GCF_034683865.1). Taxonomy (NCBI): domain Bacteria; kingdom Pseudomonadati; phylum Pseudomonadota; class Gammaproteobacteria; order Pseudomonadales; family Pseudomonadaceae; genus Pseudomonas; species Pseudomonas sp. C11. Next base: position 462,584 of record NZ_JAWIIP010000001.1, on the reverse strand, counting down.
CTGGGTGAGGGGCGTGGCTTCGAAATCGCCCAGGGCCGCCTCGGCCCGGGCCGTATCCACCACTGCATGCGTTCGATCGGCATGGCCGAGCGTGCGCTGGAACTGATGTGCAAGCGTGCCGTGAGTCGTACCGCTTTTGGCAAGCCGCTGGCACGCCTGGGCGGCAACATCGACCACATCGCCGACTCGCGCATGGAGATCAACCAGGCACGTCTGCTGACCCTCAACGCGGCTTACATGATGGATACGGTCGGCAACAAGATCGCCGCCAGCGAAATCGCTCAGATCAAGGTGGTGGCGCCCAACGTCGCGCTCAAGGTGATCGACCGGGCGATCCAGATGCATGGCGGCGCCGGGGTTTCCAACGACTTCCCGCTGGCCTACTGGTACGCCATGCAGCGCACCCTGCGCCTGGCCGACGGCCCGGACGAGGTTCACCGCGCTGCCATCGGCAAATACGAGATCGGCAAGTACGTGCCGCGCGAGATGATGAAGGCCAGCCGCTGAATCATCGACGCTGAACGACGAGGCCCGCATTTGCGGGCCTCGTCGTTTTTGCCGTCATTGCGGCCTGTCTTCGCTTTGCGGTCGTTGGTCGGCCTGGGTCAGGCGCATATGCAATTGCGCGGCAAAGGCGCGTGCCGACAGTTCTTCGTGAAAGGTCAGGGTGCGGCGGCCGAACCTGACCTGCCAGACGGCTTGGCCCTGGCGCTCAAGGCGTTCTATGCAGACCTGCGACATTGCCACTCCTCGTCATTCGATGGCCTTCTGGTCGCGCGTTCTGAGCAGGGAGAACAGTACGCCGCCGGCCAGCAGAGCCAAGGTTACGCCAAGTGAGAGCAGGGCGGGAACCTCGAACAGATCGTGCAGGATAATCTTGCCGCCGATGTACATCAGCACCAGTGCCAGCGCGTACTTGAGGTAGATGAAGCGATGCAGCAGCGCAGCCAGCGCGAAATACAGCGCACGCAGGCCGAGGATGGCGAAGATGTTCGAGGTGTAGACGATGAACGGATCCTGGGAAATGGCCAGCACTGCGGGCACGCTGTCGACCGCGAAGACCAGGTCGGCCAGCTCGATCAATATCAGCGCCAGCAGCAGGGGCGTGGCATGCAGCAGCGTCTTGCCACTGGCATCCGGCAGGCGAACCAGGAAGCGGCCGTCATGCAGCTTGTCGGTGACGCGCAGGCGCCTGCGCACGAAGCGGATCAGCGGGTTCTGCGCCGGATTTGGATGGGGCGCATCGTCACCGCTGCGCAGCATCCTGATACCGCTCAGCAGCAGGAAGGCGCCGAAGACATAGAGAATCCAGTCGAATTGCCGAACCAGCGCCGTGCCCAGGCCGATCATGATCGCGCGCAGTACGATCACCCCGAGGATGCCCCAGAACAGCACGCGGTGCTGGTAGCGCCGGGGAATGCCGAAGTAGCCGAGGATCATCGCCATGACGAAGAGGTTGTCCATCGACAGCGACTGCTCGACGAGCAAGCCGGTGTAGAACTCCATGGCTTTGGTGGTGCCCAGCTCCCACCCGATCCAGCCGCCGAACGCCACGCCGACGCTGAAATAGCCTGCATAGAGCAACAGGCTCTCGCGCACCTCGATCTCGTGCTGGTCGCGGTGCAGCACACCGAGGTCGAGGACGAGCAGGACGATGATCAGCAGCAGGAAGGCCAGCCAGAACCAGGCGGGTGTGCCGAACAAGGGCGTTGTGAAAAAGGCCGGTAGAGCGTTCATGAGCCCTCTCGATGTCTGCCTGAGTTGAAGGAGATCGACTCAGTGACTCCGACATCACGGTGAGCAAGCTCACCGCCAGAGGGGCCCGGCGTCACGCTGGTGAAAGGTTAGTTGCTGGTAGGTGAGCTGCCAAGCGACGCAGGTTCAGTAGACCCACACCTCGACCCGGCGGTTGCGCAGGCGGCCGCTGTCTTCGCTGTTGGCAGCGACTGGCAGCTCATCACCGAGCCCGGTGATTTCGCGGAAGATGACGCCCTGGCGGGCCAGTTCGCGGCGCACGGCCATGGCGCGCAGCTTGGACAGTAGCTCGGCGCGCGCCGGATCACTCTTGGCATCGCCGAAGCCGACCAGTACCACCTTGTCGTGCAGCTTGTCATGGCTTCTGAGGTAATCGAGAACGCGTGTCAGGTCGCGCTGCGCCTTGTTGTCCAGGCTGGCGCTGCCTTCCTGGAAGCGGAAGTTCACCGACAGGCGCTGCGCCTGCTCGGCCAGTTGCCGGTAATCGGCGGGCATCTGTGCCTGAGGTGCGACCTTGACCGCCTGCACCGTCTGAGCGATGAAGCCGTTGTCGGCAACGATCTTCTGCCCGGCGGGGCTGTGGGTGAAGTCGATCAGCGCGCGCACCCAGGAATTGCTCGATTGCGCCGGGTTGTAGAAGAACAGCCGGCGTGCCAGGGGGTAGTCCTCGGTGGCGATCAGCGTGGCGCTGGGCAGCATGGGCTGCGAATCGCCCGAGGCGATGGCCACGGCCTTGGCCTGGCGGATGTAGGGCAGGCCGATGAAGCCGATACCGTTCGGGTCGCCGCTCACCTCATCGGAGAGCTGGCTGCTGGATTCGAAGCGTTTCGCGCCTGCCGCCAGAGTGCGTGCGCCTGGCGCCAGCACCAGCTCCTTGAAGGTGTCGTAGGTGCCGGAGTTGTCATCGCGGGCGTACAGGGTGACGGCGCCAGGGCGGCCGCCCAGCTCGCGCCAGTCACGAATCTCGCCGGCGAACAGGCGCGCCAGTTGCTCGACGCTGAGATTGCCGATGGGATTGCTCGGGTTGACGATGATGGCCAGGCCGTCGATGGCGATGACTTGTTCGGATCGCGCGTCATGCATGTCGCCCAGGGTCGCCAATTCGCCCGCTTCGGCTGCCTTGATCGGGCGTGAGGAGGCGGCCAGATCGGCGCTGCCGTTCTTCAGTGCGACGAACCCGGTGCCGGAACCGTGGGCGGCGACTTCAGCGACGACCAGGCGGCCGTCGGCCTGGCGGGCGAGGATACGTTGTTCGTTCTCGGCCTTGCCCGCTTCACTGCGTATGTCGCTCAAACCCTGCGCGGCGAAGAGCGCCTTGATCAGCTCCGGGCCGAGCTTGGCACCAATGGTGTTGGAACCCTGGATACGCAGGACGGTTGCGCCGTTCTGCGCAGCGGGCAGGGCGGCGAATACCGACAGGGGCAGGGCGTAGCAGATGAAACCCAGGAGCAGCAGCGACAGCGTGCGGCTCCACAGGTCGTGGTCATGGCTGGATTGGGCGCGCGGCATGCGGCGAACACCTTGTGCAGGGTGGAGATGCCGCGCAGATTAAGTCAGCCAGATTGCAGGGATGTGACGGCTCGCCGCTTGGCGATCAGCTCAGTTCCAGCCAGATCGGCGCATGGTCGGAGGGCTTTTCCATGCCACGGAGGTCGTAGTCGATGCCGGCCTCCTTGAGGCGCGCCTGTAGCGGCTGGCTGGCCAGGATCACGTCGATACGCAGGCCGCGCTTGGGCTCGTCCTCGAAGCCACGGCTACGGTAGTCGAACCAGCTGAAGCGGTCGTTTACCTCGGGGTGAAGGTGCCGGAAGCTGTCCACCAGGCCCCAGTTCTTCAGGGTCGCCAGCCATTCGCGTTCCTCCGGCAGGAAGCTGCACTTGCCGGTCTTCAGCCAGCGCAGGCGATTGGGTTCGCCGATGCCGATGTCGCAATCCTCCGGGCTGATGTTGATGTCGCCCATCACCACCAGCGCCTGCTGCGGGTCGAAGCGTTCCACCAGCAGTTGCTGCAGATCGGCATAGAAGCGCTGCTTGGCGGGAAACTTCACCGGGTGGTCGCGGCTCTCGCCTTGCGGGAAGTAGCCGTTCATCACGGTGACGGGATTGCCCTGAGCATCGGCGAAGGTGCCATAGATGAAACGCCGCTGGGCGTCGTCTGCATCGCCCGGGAAGCCCTTGTGCAGGCTCAGCGGTTCCTGACGCGAGAGCAGGGCGACGCCGTAGTGGCCTTTCTGCCCGTGGTAGTGCACGTGATAACCGAGCTGGCGAATCTCGCTTTCCGGGAACTGCTCGTCGGCTACCTTGGTTTCCTGCAGACCGATCACGTCCGGCTGATGCTTCTCGATCAGCGCTTGCAACTGGTGAGGTCGGGCGCGCAGGCCATTGATATTGAACGAAACGATTTTCATCGGCGGCGATCCCTGAAGGCAAAAGGCGATGCTAGCCGATCCGCTCAGGCGACGGCCAGCGCCTGGCGGGATGGCCGGGGCGCTGCTAGGTTGCCAGTAAGGCCCCCAAACCAACAGAGGTCGCCATGCCCCATCAAGGATCTGCCGAAGTTCGCATGCTCGATTCCGGCTACGCCCGGGAAGTGCGCTCCGTTCTCTATCATGCCTATCGCCACGAACCGACCTTCGCCTATTTGTTCGAGGCCGAGCGTCCCGGTTTCGACCAACGGGTGCGCGCCACCGTGCGCGAGTTGGTCAAGCAGCACTTCGCCGAGGATCTGCCAGCCATTGGCCTGTTGCTCGATGACCGTCTGATCGGCGCGGCACTGATCGCGCCGCCGCAGCGCCGCCTGGACATCACCGAGAGTTGGCGCTGGCGCCTGGGCATGTTGCTGACCACCGGGTTTCGCTGCACGCGCCGCTACCTCGACTATCACGATGCAGTGATCGCCTGCCTGCCGCCAGGCCCTTATCACGTATTGCCGCTGATCGGCATTCATCCGGAATTCCAGGGCCAGCAGCGCGGCGAGCAACTGCTCGAAGCGCTGCACGCCTGGTGCGCCGAGGATGCCGGCTCGCAAGGGGTGGTGCTGGATACCGGCAATGCCCGTTATCTGGACTTCTACCGTCGCCAGGGCTACGAGGAACTGGGCGAACTGGCCATCGGGCCGGTGGTGGAACATGTGTTCTTTCATCCCAACCCGCAGCCACTGACGCTCGCCGGAGCCTGAATCCGTGTAAAGAGGTTGGCGCTGCGGTGCTCTGGCGCGGGGCGCGTGACGTGGTAGCATCCCCCGCCATGAGCATCTATGGACAGGTTCGGCGTGCCCTGTTGCTCCTGCTTGTCAGTTCCACGGCCATGGCTGCCGGTGAACTCGAGGTGCGGGTCACGCCAGCCAATTCGGCCCTGAAGGCCAATATCGAAGGTTATGTCGGAACACTGGATGGGCGTGATCGCCAGGCCTTGCGCCGGATTCGCCGCATCGCCGAAGCCGAGGCGCGCAAGGCCGCCGAGGCGCTGGGCTACTACCAGGCGCGCATCCGCAGCCAGATCGAAGACGGCGAGACGCCGCGGCTGATCCTCGAGGTCGAGCCCGGCGAACGTGTGCGCCTGCGCAACGTCGATATCCGCATCGAAGGCCCGGCCAGCGAGATGAAGGCGTTTCGCGTGCCGGCCAGCAGTCGCCTGCAGCCTGGCGCCACGCTGCATCATGGGCGTTACGAGGATGCCAAGCGGCTGATTCAGAATCAGGCTGCGCGTTATGGTTTCTTCGATGGCAAGTTCACCCGCCAGCATCTCTCCATCGATCCAGCCGCCGGTGTCGCCGACATCGAACTGGTCTACCAGAGTGGCCCGCGCTATCGCCTGGGCGATATCGCCTTTACCGGCGACTTCCCATTCGACGACGAGTTGCTGCGGCGCATGGTGCCGTTCAAGGCCGACACGCCCTATGACTCCGAACTGATCGCCGAGCTGTATCAGGCGCTGCAGTCCAGCGGTTACTTCGAGTCGGTACGGGTCGACGCGATTCCCACGCAAGCCGAGCAGTTGCGCATTCCCGTCAGCGTCGCCTTGCAGACACGGGAACCGCGCACGCTTGGGCTTGGCCTGGGCTTTTCCACCGATGTCGGGCCGCGTCTGCGCGGTAGCTGGACACGCCACTGGCGCAATCCGCAGGGGCACAGCTACGGGGTGGAGATGGAGCTGTCGGCACCACGGCAGAACGTTGGCCTGTGGTACGACATACCCGGTGATCCACCCTTGACCGACAAGCTGCGTATCGCCGGCGGCTATCAGTACGAAGAGCTGGCCAGCAACGACAGCCTCAGTCGCCTGCTCACCTTCGGCCCGGAATGGCACAGCCAGCGCCCCGGCGGTTGGCAGCGGGTGCTGTCGGTGAAGGCGCAGCGCGAAGAATATCGTCTGGGTGACGATGCGGGCCTAAGCACCTTGCTGATGCCTGGCGTCAGCTACTCCCTGCTGCGCAGTGACAACAAGCTCGATCCGAATCGGGGCTATCGTCTGCAGTTCGATCTGGCTGGCGCGGTCGATGGCGTGCTGTCCGATGCCAACGTGGTGCACGGCAACGTCATGCTCAAGGGGCTGACCACGCTGTTTGACAATCACCGTTTCCTCGGGCGCGTGCAGTTCGGCGGCACCGAAACCAACGGTTTCTCGGCCGTGCCGCCGTCGCTGCGCTTCTTCGCCGGTGGCGATCAGAGCGTGCGCGGCTACGACTACCAGAGCCTGTCGCCGGAGAATGACCGTGGCGACAAGATCGGCGGTCGCTATCTGGTCGCTGCCAGCGCCGAATACCAGTACAGCCTGACTGACAAATGGCGCCTGGCAACCTTCGTCGACCAGGGCAACGCCTTCAACTCGCTGGAGTTCCCCACCCTGAAAACCGGCGTCGGCTTTGGCATCCGTTGGGTGTCACCAGTTGGCCCGCTGCGCCTGGATCTGGCTCATGCGCTGGACGACGATGGCGGTATCCGCCTGCACTTCTCCATGGGGCCGGAACTGTGAGATCGGTGCTGAAGTGGTCGTTCGGCGGTTCGTTGGTGCTGCTGGTGCTGCTCGTGGCCATTGGCGGGTTGCTGGGTAGCGCTGCCGGTAGTCGCTGGCTGCTGGCGCAGGTGCCGGGATTGCAGGTGCAGGGCTTCGATGGGCGCCTGGGCGGTGCCTGGCGTGCCGACAGCCTGCTCTGGCAACAGGGCGAGACGCGGGTGGTGCTGCAGCAGGTGGATATGGCCTGGTCGCCGTTGTGCCTGCTGCGCCTGACCTTGTGCCTCGACCGGCTGCACCTGGAGCAGGCGGCCGTGGATCTGCCGACATCCGAATCGAGCGACAATAGCCCGCTGCAGTTGCCGGATCTCGCTTTGCCGCTGCGCGTGCAACTGGGTGATATCCGTCTCGGCGAATTGCGTCTGGACGGGCAGGCGCAGCTCAGCGCCTTGAGCCTGGTCGCGCAGTGGGACGAGGGCGGCGTGCACCTGCAACGTCTGGCTGTGCAACGCGATGAACTGAGCCTGGAACTGAGCGGCGAACTGACCCCCAGCGCCGGCTGGCCGATGACCCTGAGCGGGCGCGCGCAGTTGCCCGCTGTCGACGGCCAGCCCTGGAACCTGGCGTTGCAGGTCGCTGGCGAGCTGCAGCGCAGTCTGAAGCTGCAGGTCGACAGCAGCGGCTATCTCACGGCGCGCCTGGTCGGCCAGGTGCAGGCGCTGGCAGAGAACCTGCCGGCCGAGTTGCAACTGAGCAGCGATGCCTTCAGCGCCAGTGCCGACTTGCCGTCCACGCTGCAATTGCAGCAACTGAAACTGCGTGCCCAGGGCGACCTAGCCACGGGTTATAGGGTCGAGGGTTCGGCCAGCCTGCCGGCCGAGCAGGCGCCGATGGCGTTGCAGTTACTGGGGCGAGTGGATGCGCGCGGCGCGCAGATCGAGACGCTGCGCATCCAGGCCGATGAGCAGCAGCACCTGCTGGTGCAGGGCACGCTTGATTGGCAGGAGGCGTTCGGCGTCGAGGCCAGACTGGCCTGGCAGGACTTCCCCTGGCAGCGCCTGTATCCACTGCAAGAGCCATTGCCTGTGAGCCTGCAACAGGCGCAGGCCGAACTGAGCTACAGCGCAGGCAACTACCTGGGCAATTTTTCCGCGCAATTGCAGGGGCCGGCCGGCGCCTTCAGCCTGAGCGCGCCGTTCAGCGGTGATCTGCAGCAGGTGGCCCTGCCGCAGTTGCAACTGGTGGCCGGTCAGGGGCGTGCCGAAGGTGTGCTCAAGCTGGGCTTCGCCAATGGCATCGACTGGCAGGCGATGCTGCAACTGAGCGCGCTCGATCCTGGTTACTGGCTGGCGCAGATGCCGGGCAATCTGGCGGGCCCGCTCAACACATCGGGGCATTTCGAGGCCGGCAAGCTGCGCGCGCAGGCCGATATCGACATCAGCGGTCGCCTGCGTGGTCAGCCCGCGCAGCTACAAATCAAGGGCGACGGTGCCGAGCAGCAGTGGCAACTGCAGCGCCTGTTGCTGCGCCTGGGCGATAACCGGGTGAGCGGTCAGGGCGCCGTGGATCAGCGCCTGCGTGGTCAGTTGGAGGTTGCTCTGCCGCGCCTCGGGCAACTGTGGCCGGGTCTGCAAGGGCAACTGCAGGGGCAACTGAGCCTGGCCGGTACGCTAGAGGCGCCGCAGGGGCAGGCGCAGTTGACCGGCGAACGCCTGGCGTTTGGCGATCCCAGCCTGCGTCGCCTGCAGGTGCAGGCCAGCCTGGATGCTCGTCAGCAGGCTCTGGTGGTGCTCAATTTGCGTGGCATTCGTATCGGCGATACCTATCTGGGGCGCCTGGAAGGCAAAGGGCAGGGCGATATACGCCGCCAATCCCTGCAGCTCGATCTGCAGGGGCCGTTGCTGAATCTGCAACTGGCTGCGGACGGCAATTTGAGCGAGCAGGGCGACTGGCGCGGGCGCATCGCCAGCGGGCAACTGCGCAGTGGCGGGCAGGATTGGCAACTGCAGCAGCCGGCTACCCTGGAACGGCTGGCCAGCGGGCGTCTGAACCTGGGCGCGCATTGCTGGCGTTCCGGGCCTGCCAGCCTGTGCGGCGGGCAGCAGCGCCTGGCGCCGCAGCCGAGTCTGGACTGGACACTGGAAAACTTCCCGCTGGCCAGCCTGCAACCCTGGCTGCCGGATGATTTCGCCTGGCAGGGCCAGCTCGATGGCCAACTCAAGGTGGAACTGCCCGACAGCGGGCCGAACGGCCGCATTCGTCTGGACGCTGGCGCGGGCACGTTGCGCATTCGCCAGGTCGAGCAGGATGAGTGGCTGGACTTCGCCTACGACACATTGAGCCTGGACAGCCAACTGCGGCCCCAGCGTGTCGACACCGAGCTGAGCCTGCAAGGCCGTCTGCTGGGCAGCGGCAGCCTGGGCGGGCATCTGCTGGCGCCGCAGATCAATGGCCAACTGCGCCTGGAAGACGGCGAGCTGTCCGGTAGCGAGTTGCCGCTCAGCCTGGAGGATCTGCAACTGCAGGCGTTGATTGCCGGCGAGCGCATGCAGCTCGCAGGCAATTGGCGCAGCGGCGAGGCCGGGCGGGGCAATCTGCGTGGTGAGCTGGATTGGCAGGACGGCCTGAGCGGCGACCTGGCCGTGCAGGGCCAGCGCTTGCCGCTGAACGTGGAGCCCTACGCCAAGCTGGAGGTGGAGCCGGATCTGCAGTTGCGCCTGCGCCAGCAGCATCTGGCCATCAGCGGCAAGGTCGGCATCCCCCGTGGCGACATCAGCGTGCGTGAGCTGCCCGCGTCGACGGTCAAGGTTTCCGGCGATGCCCAGGTGGTTGGCGAGGCGCCGAGCGCCGAAGAGCAGGCCATGGGCATCGCCATGGACGTGACGGTCGAGGTCGGCCAGGACAAGCTGGCGTTCAGCGGATTCGGCCTCAGCGCCGACCTGCGCGGGCGCGTGCATATTGGTGATGATCTGGATACGCGCGGCGAACTGGATCTGGTCAACGGTCGCTACCGGGCTTATGGCCAGCGCCTGACCATCCGCCGGGCGCGCCTGCTGTTCGCCGGCCCGATCGATCAGCCATTCCTCGACGTCGAGGCCATTCGCCGGGTCGACAACGTGGTCGCGGGCCTGCGTTTGTCCGGTAATGCCGAACAGCCCAGCACCACGATTTTCTCCGAGCCGGCGATGAGCCAGGAGCAGGCGTTGTCCTACCTGGTGCTCGGGCGGCCGATGGGGCAGAGCAGTGGCGACAACAACATGCTTGGCCAGGCGGCGCTGGCACTGGGGCTGGCCGGCAGTTCCTCGCTGACCACCAGCCTCGCTGGCAGCCTGGGCATCAAGGACTTCCAGCTCGACACCGAGGGCAGCGGCATCACCACCAGCGTGGTAGCCAGTGGTGCGATCACCGATCGCCTCAGCCTGCGCTATGGTGTGGGCGTGTTCGAGCCAGCCAATACCATCGCGCTGCGCTACGAGCTGACTCGCAAGCTGTACCTGGAGGCTGCCAGCGGTCTGGCCAGCTCGCTGGATCTGTTCTACAAGCGCGATTTCTAAATCCCTACTCGGCCTCCGGTGTATCGGCAGCGCTTCTGCGCTAGGCTGATGGGCTGGTCGGGTCGTGACCTGCCATCTGTTGCGGATGCAGCAGTGCGAATCGGCCCTTCAACACCCTCACTAAAAGGAAACTCCTCATGGCGCAAGTCACTCTCAAAGGCAACCCGGTTCAAGTGGACGGCCAACTGCCGCAAGTCGGTCAGCAAGCCCCGGCGTTCAGCCTGGTCGGCGGCGATCTGAGCGATGTCACCCTGGCCAGCCTGGCAGGCAAGCGCAAGGTGCTGAACATCTTCCCGAGCGTCGACACCCCGACCTGCGCGACCTCGGTGCGCAAGTTCAACGGCGAAGCCAGCCAACTGGCCAACACCGTGGTGCTGTGCATTTCCGCCGACCTGCCGTTCGCCCAGGCACGCTTCTGCGGCGCCGAAGGCCTGGAGAACGTGGTTAACCTGTCCACCCTGCGCGGTGCCGACTTCCTCAAGAACTACGGCGTGGCCATCTCCAGCGGCCCGCTGACCGGCCTGGCCGCACGTGCCGTAGTCGTGCTGGACGAGCAGGACAAGGTGCTGCACACCGAGCTGGTCGCTGAAATCGCCAACGAGCCGGACTACGCTGCTGCTCTGGCTGCGCTCAAGTAAGCGCGGTCTCGTTTCGCAAACGGCCTGCCATGCAGGCCGTTTTCGTTTCCGCTCAAATAGTTGGTTACGTAAGTCCTGCGTAAAAAGCGGGTAAATGGGCTTTGCTTGATGGGGGCCTGTGCTTATCGTTGCGACTCCCGATTGCGTCGACCTTGTGAACATGCCTGATATCAGCTCCTCTTCGCCCTCCCGCAAACCCTCTCGCCAGTGGCTGATCGGCCTCGTCCTGCTCGCCGTGCTGGGCGTGCTGCTCTGGTGGTTCTGGCCGAGCGCGCCAAAATCGCAGCACATGGGGCGCGGTCCCTTTGGTGACATGGGCCCGGTGCCCGTGCGCCTGGCCACGGTGGAGCAGGGCGACTTCGCCATCACGCTCAAGGCGCTGGGCACAGTGACGGCCTACAACACGGTCAACGTGCGCTCGCGGGTTGATGGCGAACTGGTCAAGGTGTTGTTCGAGGAAGGACAGAAGGTCAAGGCCGGCGATTTGCTCGCGGTAATTGATCCGCGCTCCTATCAGGTGGCCTTGCAGCAGGCCCAGGGCGCCCTGCAGGAAAACCAGGCGCAGTTGCAAAACGCCGAACTGGATCTGGCGCGCTACAAAGGGCTGTACGCTCAGGACAGCATCGCCAAGCAGACCCTCGACACCCAGCAGGCCCTGGTCAACCAGTACCGTGGCAGCCTGAAGAGCAACCAGGCGGATGTGGCCACGGCCAAGCTGAACCTCGATTTCACCCAGATCCGTGCGCCCATCTCCGGGCGCCTCGGCCTGCGTCAGCTGGACATCGGCAACCTGGTGCGCAGTGGCGATACCACGCCGCTGGTAGTGATTACCCAGACCGAGCCGATCTCGGTGATCTTCACCTTGCCCGAGGGCGATCTGCCTGCCGTGCTGCAGCGCCGCCGCGACGGCATCAGCCTGGCCGTCGAGGCCTGGGATCGCGGTGAGATACTCAAGCTGGCCACGGGCACCCTGGAAAGCCTGGACAACCAGATCGACACCGCTACCGGTACGGTGAAGCTCAAGGCGCGCTTCGACAACGCCGAGCAAATGCTCTTCCCCAACCAGTTCGTCAACGTGCGTCTGCGCGTGGACAATCGCCCGGGAGCGACCATCGTGCCGTCGGCGGCCGTGCAGTTCGGCAACCAGGGCACCTTCGTCTATGTGGTGGACGCCGAGAGCAAGGTCAGTATTCGTCCGGTGGTCATCGCCGCCAGCGATGCCGAGCGTAGCCTGGTCAGCAGCGGCGTCGAGCCCGGCGAACGGGTGGTACTGGAAGGCACCGACCGCCTGCGTGACGGTGGCAAGGTCGAAGTGATCGAGCGCAGCAACCTGCCGGCCGGCGACGCCAGCCAGGTCGAGCAGGGCGCCAAGCACAGTGCTCAAGGCCGCGCCGCACGGAAAGACGCATGAATATTTCCCGCCCGTTCATTCTGCGGCCGGTCGCGACCACGCTGCTGATGGTGGCGATCTTTCTCGGCGGCCTGATCGCCTACCGCCTGCTGCCGGTATCGGCGCTGCCGGAGGTGGACTACCCGACCATCCGCGTGCTGACCCTGTACCCCGGTGCCAGTCCGGATGTGATGACCAGCGCCGTGACCGCGCCGCTGGAGCGCCAGTTCGGCCAGATGGCCGGGCTCAAGCAGATGTCCTCGACCAGCTCCGGTGGCGCCTCGGTCATTACCCTGCGTTTCAATCTGGACGTCTCCCTGGCGGTGGCCGAGCAGGAAGTGCAGGCGGCGATCAATGCCGCGAGCAATCTGCTGCCCAATGATCTGCCGGCGCCGCCGGTATACAACAAGGTCAACCCGGCCGATACGCCGGTGCTGACCCTGGCGGTGACCTCCAAGGCGCTGCCGTTGCCGCAGGTCAACGATCTGGTCGATACCCGCCTGGCACAGAAACTCGCGCAGACCAGCGGCGTCGGCCTGGTCACCCTGGCCGGCGGCCAGCGCCCGGCGGTGCGCATCCGCGTCAATGTCGAGGCGCTGGCCGCTTATGGCCTGAGCCTGGCCGACGTGCGCAGCCTGATCACCAGCAGCAACGTCAACCAGCCCAAGGGCAACTTCGATGGCCCGACCCGCGTCTCGCAGCTCGATGCCAATGACCAGCTCAAGTCGGTGGACGAATACCGCGACCTGATCCTCACCTACAAGGACGGCGCCGCGCTGCGCCTGCAGGATGTCGCGCAGATCGACGACGGCGCCGAGAACGAGCGTCTGGCGGCCTGGGCCGACCGCAACCAGGCCGTGCTGATCAACGTGCAGCGCCAGCCGGGGGCCAACGTCATCGAGGTGGTCGACCGCATCCAGGCGCTGCTGCCGCAACTGACCAGCACCTTGCCGGCCAGCATCGAGGTGCAGGTGCTGACCGATCGCACCCAGACCATCCGCGCTGCCGTGCGCGACGTGCAGCACGAGTTGCTGCTGGCCATCGCCCTGGTGGTGATGGTGACCTTCCTGTTCCTGCGCAAACTCTCGGCCACGCTGATTCCGTCGATCGTGGTGCCGCTGTCGCTGATCGGCACCTTTGCCGTCATGTACATGGCTGGCTTCACCATCAACAACCTGACGCTGATGGCGCTGACCATCGCCACCGGCTTTGTGGTGGACGATGCCATCGTCATGCTGGAGAACATCGCCCGCCACCTGGAGGAGGGCGAGACGCCGCTCAATGCCGCGCTCAAGGGCGCCCGGCAGATTGGTTTCACCCTGGTCTCGCTGACCCTGTCGCTGATCGCCGTGCTGATTCCGCTGTTGTTCATGGCCGACGTGGTGGGCCGACTGTTCCGCGAGTTCGCCATCACCCTGGCGGTAGCCATCCTGATTTCCCTGGTGGTGTCGCTGACCCTGACACCGATGATGTGCGCGCGCCTGCTCAAGGTCGAACGTGCCGGCGAGGAGGGGCGTTTCCACCAGGCGGCCGGGCGTTTCATCGACGGCATGATCGAGCGCTACGGCGTTGGCCTGCAGTGGGTCCTCAGGCATCAACCGCTGACGCTGCTGGTGGCCGTGGCCACCATGGGGCTGACCGTGGTGCTGTACCTGGCCGTGCCCAAGGGCTTCTTTCCGGTGCAGGACACCGGGGTGATCCAGGGTATTTCCGAGGCACCGCAGTCGATTTCCTTCAGCGCCATGAGCGAGCGCCAGCAGCGTCTGACCGAGGTGATCCTGCGCGATCCGGCGGTGGCCAGCCTGTCCTCGTACATCGGCGTCGATGGTGACAACCCGACGCTCAACAGCGGGCGCCTGCTGATCAACCTCAAGCCTCACGCCGAGCGTGACGTCACCGCCAGTGAAGTGATCGAGCGTCTGAGGCCCGAGCTGGCCAAGGTGCCGGGCATCGAGCTGTTCATGCAGCCGGTGCAGGATCTGACCATCGAGGATCGCATCAGCCGCACCCAGTTCCAGTTCAGCCTGGAGTCGCCCGATGGCCAGTTGCTGGAAACCTGGACGCCACGCCTGGTCGAGGCGCTGCGCCAGCAGCCACAGCTTACCGACGTGGCCAGCGACCTGCAGAACCGTGGCCTGCAGGTGTATCTGGACATTGACCGTGATGCCGCCTCGCGCCTGGGCATCAACGTCGGCGATATCGATGACGCGCTCTATGACGCCTTTGGCCAACGCCAAATCAGCACCATTTACACCCAGTCCAGCCAGTACCGCGTGGTGCTGGAGAGCCGCGACGGTGGGCGCATCGGCACTGCAGCGCTGCGCCAGATCCATGTCGCCACCGGCGATGGCCAGCAGGTGCCGCTGTCCTCGTTGGCGCGCATCGACGAGCGTCCGGCCAGCCTGCTGATCAACCATATCGGCCAGTTCCCGGCGGTGACCCTGTCGTTCAACCTGGCGCCCGGTGTGTCGCTGGGCGAGGCGGTGGCGGTGATCGAGCAGGTGCAGCAGGACATCGGCCTGCCCGGCGCCATCGACAGTGAGTTCCAGGGCGCCGCCGAGGCCTTCCGGGCCTCGCTGTCGTCCACGCTGCTGCTGATCCTGGCGGCCATCGTCACCATGTACATCGTGCTCGGCGTGCTCTACGAGAGTTATATCCACCCGGTCACCATCCTCTCCACGCTGCCGTCGGCGGGCGTCGGCGCCTTGCTGGCGCTGCTGCTGACCGGCAATGACCTGGGCCTGATCGCCATCATCGGCATCATCCTGCTGATCGGTATCGTCAAGAAGAACGCCATCATGATGATCGACTTCGCCCTGGAGGCTGAGCGCAATCAGGGTATGACGCCCGAGGCGGCGATCTACCAGGCGGCGCTGCTGCGCTTTCGGCCGATCCTGATGACCACGTTGGCGGCATTGTTCGGTGCGGTGCCGCTGATGCTGGCCTCTGGCTCCGGTGCCGAGCTGCGTCAGCCGCTGGGCCTGGTGATGGTCGGTGGTCTGCTGGTTAGCCAGGTGCTGACGCTGTTCACCACGCCGGTGATCTACCTGTACTTCGATCGTCTGTCGCGCCGTTTCAGCGGGCGCAGCGCCGCCGGAGTCGCGGTATGACCCCCCGTCGTAGGAGCGGCTGGCGAAGCCATGGGGGCAAGCGCGCATGAACCTGTCCGCGCCCTTCATCCGCCGCCCGGTGGCAACGCTGCTGCTGAGCCTGGCGATCATGCTGCTCGGCGGGGTCAGCTTCGGCCTGCTGTCGGTGGCGCCGTTGCCGCAGATGGACTTTCCTACCATCACCGTGCAGGCCAGCCTGCCCGGCGCCAGTCCGCAGATCATGGCGGCCACCGTCGCCACGCCGCTGGAACGTTCGCTCGGCGCCATTTCCGGCGTCAGCCAGATGAACAGCCGCAGCAGCCAGGGCAGCACGCGGATCATGATCCAGTTCGATCTGGACAAGGACATCAATACCGCTGCGCGTGAGGTGCAGGCGGCGATCAATGCGGCGCGCGATCTGCTGCCCAGCGGTATGCGCACCATGCCCAGCTACCGCAAGATCAACCCGTCGCAGGCACCGATCATGGTGCTGTCGCTGACCAGTACGACGCTGAACAAAGGGCAGCTGTACGACGTGGCCTCGACCATCCTGGCGCAGAAGCTGGCCCAGGTCGGTGGCGTTGGCGAAGTGCAGGTCGGTGGCAGCTCCTTGCCGGCGGTGCGTGTGGCGCTGGAGCCCCGCCTGCTCGACCACTACGGCATTGCCCTGGACGATGTGCGCCAGGCCATCGCGCAGAGCAACGCGCTGCGGCCCAAGGGCGCGGTCGAGGATGATCAGCGGCGCTGGCAGGTACAGGCCAGTGACCAACTGGAGAAAGCGGCCGATTACGTGCCGATGATCATCCGCTACCAGGACGGCGCTGCCGTACGCCTGGGCGACGTGGCCACCGTCACCGATGGTGTGGAGGATCGCTACAACAGCGGTTTCTACAACGACAAGGAGTCCGTGCTGCTGGTGATCAACCGCCAGAGCGGGGCGAACATCCTGCAGACCATCGACGACATCCGCGCCCAACTGCCGGCCTTGCGCGAGGTGATCCCGGCCAGTGTCGAGCTGGAGGTGGCGATGGATCGCTCGCCGGTGATCCGTGCCACCCTGCATGAGGCCGAGCAGACGCTGCTGATCGCCGTGGCGCTGGTGATCCTGGTGGTGTTGGCGTTTCTCGGGCGCTGGCGCGCTGCGCTGATTCCGGCGCTGGCCGTGCCGGTTTCGCTGATCGGCAGCTTTGCCGCCATGTACCTGATGGGTTTTTCCCTCAACAACCTGTCGCTGATGGCGCTGATCATCGCCACCGGCCTGGTGGTGGACGACGCCATCGTGGTGCTGGAGAACATCACCCGCCACATTCATGCCGGCGAAACGCCGATGGCCGCTGCCTTCAAGGGCGCTCGCGAAGTGGGTTTCACCCTGCTGTCGATGAACCTGTCGCTGGTCGCGGTGTTCGTTTCCATCCTGTTCATGGGCGGCATCGTCGAGCGCCTGTTCCGCGAATTTTCGCTGACCCTGGCGGTGTCGATCGTCATCTCGCTGCTGGTGTCGCTGACCCTGACGCCCATGCTCTGCGCGCGCTGGCTGCGCGCCGAGGACGAGGCCAGCAGCAACGCCTGGCAGCGTTGGGGCGAGCGCGTGCAGGCGCGCGTGCTGGGCTTCTACGGCCGCACCCTGGACTGGGCGCTGCGCCATGCGCTGCTGATGCTGCTGAGCCTGCTGGCGACCATCGCGCTGAACGTCTACCTGTTCGTCAGCGTGCCCAAGACCTTCATGCCGCAGCAGGACACTGGCCAGTTGATCGGTTTCATCCGCGGCGATGATGGTTTGTCGTTCCAGGTCATGCAGCCGAAGATGGAGGCCTTTCGCAAGGCCGTGCTGGCGGATCCGGCGGTGCACAGCGTCGCCGGGTTCATCGGCGGCTCCGGGGGCATCAACAATGCCTTCATGATCGTGCGCCTCAAACCCATCGCCGAGCGCAAGCTGTCGGCGCAGGCGGTGATCAATCGTCTGCGTAAGGAAGTGCCCAAGGTGCCGGGTGGGCGCATGTTCCTCATGCCGGATCAGGATCTGCAGTTCGGCGGGCGCGAAGGGCGCAGCTCGGAGAACGAGTACATGCTGCTCTCCGACGACCTCGACGCCCTGCGCCAATGGTTGCCACGGGTACGTGAGGCCCTGCGCGCGCTGCCCGAACTGACTGACATCGATGCCAAGGAGAACGAAGGCGCCCAGCAGATTCGCCTGGTGGTAGACCGTGAAACCGCCAAGCGTCTCGGTGTGGACATGAGCATGGTCACTGCGGTGCTCAACAACGCCTTCAGCCAGCGCCAGGTGTCGACCATCTACGAGGCGCTCAACCAGTACAGCGTGGTCATGGAGATCAATCCGCAGTACGCGCAGTATCCTGAAGCGCTGAACCAGATCCAGGTGGTCACCGCCGACGGTGCACGCGTGCCCCTGTCGACCTTCGCCCACTGGGAGCGCAGCCTGGAAGAGGATCGCGTGCAGCACCAGGGCCAGTTCGCGGCTGAAACCGTCGGTTTCTCCCTGGCCGAGGGCGTCAGCCTGGAGCAGGCCAGCCAGGCCATCGAGCGTGCGGTGGCGAGGCTCAGCCTGCCCACCAGCGTGCAGGGCACGATGGGCGGCACGGGCGCCGCCTTCCAGCAGACCCAGGGCAACCAGCCACTGATGATCCTGCTGGCGCTGCTGGTGGTCTATATCGTCCTCGGTGTGCTCTACGAGAGCTATGTGCATCCACTGACCATCCTTTCCACCTTGCCGTCGGCCGGTGTCGGCGCATTGCTGGCGCTGGAGCTGGTGGGCATGGAGTTCAGCCTGATCTCGTTGCTGGGGCTGTTCCTGTTGATCGGTATCGTCAAGAAGAACGCCATCCTGATGGTCGACCTGGCGCTGCAACTGGAGCGTGGCGAGCGCCTGAGCCCGCAGGAATCGATTCGCCAGGCCTGCCTGCTGCGCTTCAGACCGATTCTGATGACCACCCTGGCGGCGATTCTCGGCGCTCTGCCCTTGATGCTGGGCACCGCCGAGGGCGCGGAAATGCGCCAGCCGCTGGGCGTGACTATCGTCGGTGGCCTGGTGCTGAGCCAACTGCTGACCCTTTACACCACCCCGGTGATCTACCTCTATTTCGACCGCTTGCGGCACCGCGTCAATCGTTGGCGTGGCGTGCGCAGTGATGCTTCGCTGGAAAACCCGCTATGAAACCCGCCGCATCCGCAGGAGCGAGCTCTGCTCGCGCAGTTTTTACCCTCACCCCGTTCGCGCGCAGAGCGCGCTCCTACGGTTTGTTCGTGCTGCTCGGCGTGCTGGCCGGCTGCGCCATTGGCCCTGACTACCAGCGCCCGGAGCTGGCTGTGCCGGCGCAGTTCAAGCAGGTCGAGGGCTGGACGCCGGCCAGTCCCGCCGACGCCCTGGCGCGCGGCGCCTGGTGGGAGTTGTACGGCGACGCCGAGCTCAATGCGCTGGTCGAGCGTCTGCAACTGTCCAACCAGAATCTGGCGGCATCCGAAGCCCAGTACCGGCAGGCGCGGGCGCTGGTACGGGGGGCGCGGGCCAGTTTCGCACCGACGCTGTCCGGCAGTGCCGGCGTGACGCGCAGCGGCCAGGGCGGCGGCAGTGCGTCCGGTTCCACTGTGAATGGTTCGGGCGTTTCCAAAAGCTATGACCTGAGCCTGAGCGCGGCCTGGGAACTGGATCTGTGGGGCAAACTGCGGCGCAACCTGGAGGCGAGCCAGGCCAGCTACGAGGCCAGCGCTGCCGATCTGGCCGCGTTGCGCCTCAGCCTGCAGAGTGAACTGGTGCAGAACTACCTGCAGTTGCGCGTGCTCGACGAGCAGAAGCGCCTGCTCGACGCTACCGTCGCTGCCTACTCGCGCTCGCTGCGTCTGACCGAAAACCAGTACAACGCCGGCATCGTGCCGCGCTCCGACGTCACTCAGGCGCTGACCCAGCTTAGAAGCACCGAGGCGCAGGCCATCGATCTGAACTGGCAGCGCGCTCAGCTCGAACATGCCATCGCCGTATTGGTCGGGGTGAGCCCGGCCGAGCTGAGCATCGCCGCGCGCGACAGTCTGCCGACGTTGCCGGCCGTTCCCGTGGCGTTGCCCTCGCAGTTGCTCGAACGTCGGCCCGATGTCGCCGCCGCTGAACGCCGGGTCATGGCTGCCAATGCGCAGATCGGCGTGGCGGAGGCGGCCTGGTTCCCGGATCTGAGCATCAGCGCCAGCGGTGGCTATCGCGGCAGCAGCTTCGCCGACTGGATCGATGTGCCCAACCGTTTCTGGTCACTCGGCCCGCAACTGGCCCTGACCCTGTTCGACGGTGGCGCGCGTAGCGCCGAGCTGCAGCGCACCCAGGCAGCTTATGACCAGACCGTGGCGCAATATCGCCAGGCGGTGCTGGACGGCTTCCGTGAAGTGGAGGATTACCTGGTGCAACTGCGCGTGCTGGAGCAGGAAAGTGGCGTGCAGCAGCAGGCGCTGGACGCCGCCCGCGAATCCTTGCGTCTGATCGAGAACCAGTACCAGGCGGGTACCGTCGACTACAACAGCGTGGTCAACGTGCAGGCTACGGCACTGAGCAACGAGCGCTCCAATCTGACTTTGCTGGGCAATCGGTTGCTGGCCAGCGTGCAATTGATCGCCGCGCTGGGCGGTGGTTGGCAGGTCGGGGAGTTACAGGAGCAGGCCGCGCAGTAACGGTCGGCATGGCGGGCATTCGCCATGCCGACTGGCCGTCATTCGCGGTGCTTGCGATTGACCGTTTGCGCCGCCTTGATCACGTCCTTGCCGATCTGATCCTCGAATTGCGCCCACACCGGGCGCATGGCATCGCGCCAGGCCTGGCGCTGTTCCGGCGTCAGGCTGATGACCTGGCTGCGCCCGGAATCGATGATGCGCTGGCGGTCGGCCTGGTTGTCGGCTTCGGCCTGCTTGTTCACTGCATAGGTCACTTCGTCGATGATCGCTTCCAGTTCGGTACGAACCTGGTGCGGAATGCTGTACCAGAAGCGCGAGTTGCTCACCAGCATGTAGTCCAGCACGCCATGGTTGGTTTCGCTGATGAAGGGCTGCACTTCATGCAGTTTCTTGCTGTAGATGTTCGACCAGGGGTTTTCCGCCCCTTGCACCTTGCCGCTCTTCAATGCGTCGAAGACTTCGGAAAAGGGCAGTTTCTGACTATTTGCGCCAATCACGCTGAACTGTGATTCCAGTACCGCCGAGGGTTGGATACGGAAATTCAGGCCCTTGGCGTCGGTGGGCACATGCAACGCTCGGGTAGCGGAAAGCTGCTTCATGCCGTTGTGCCAATAGGCCAGGCCGGCGATGTCGTGAGCTTCCATAGAGCGCAGCAGTTGGCGGCCCTTGGCGCGTTTCTGGAAGCGGTTGACGGCCTCCAGGTCATCGAACAGGAACGGCAGGTCGAACACCTGTAGCTGCTTGGTGTATTGATCGAACTTGGCCAGCGAGGGTGCCAGCAATTGCACTTCGTTGTTGCGCAGGGCGTCCAGCTCGTTGGCATCGCCATACAGCGTGGAGTTAGGGTAGACCTCGACCTTGACCTTGCCTTCGAGGCGTTCTTCGACCAGCTTCTTGAACAGCAGCGCACCCTGGCCTTTGGGCGTGCTGTCGGCTACCACGTGAGAGAACTTGATCAGGATAGGTTCTTCGGCCAGCGCCACCTGGCAACTGAGGGCGGCCAGCGCCAGGGCGCCGGTAGCCAGGGCTCGGATGGTGTTGAACATACTGCTTCCTTTTCTTCTTGTCGGTCGTGCGAGCACTCATGGAGGGTGCTCGGTGTTGGTCGCTGGGGCCCATCGCGATGAGTATGGCAGGGGATTGTCGGGCCGCAGGCGTGCCCTTCATTCGCAAGGGTTGTGCCATTGTGGCGAATTTCCGCCAGCCTGTTTGCTGATGTAAGAGGGCTGTGATCGACTTCACGTGGCACGGCGGCTTTCCGCCACTCGGCGACTGATCGAGAGCGGAAAACTGCCGGTGATCTGTGGCCAGGCGTAGCCTGTTATCCTGCGGCGTAGAATGTGTTTTAGGTGCCTGAAGATGACCTGGTCTGCCCAGCAGTATTCCCTGTTCGAACGTCAACGTACGCGCCCGGTACATGACCTGCTGGCGGCGGTACCGCGCGAGGGTATCGAGCTGGCCGTCGACCTGGGGTGTGGCCCCGGTAACTCCACGGCCGTGTTGCAGGCGCATGCACCCGAGGCGCAGGTGATCGGCATCGACAGCAGCGACGACATGCTGCGTGCGGCGCGTACGCGTCTGCCGCAGGTCAGCTTCCAGTTGGCGGATATTCAGCATTGGCAGGCCGAGCGCGCGCCACAGCTGATCCTGGCCAACGCCTCGTTGCAATGGCTGCCTGATCACACCGGGCTATACCCGCGATTGCTCGCGCAGTTGGCGCCCGGCGGCTGGCTGGCGATCCAGACGCCTGACAACCTGCAGGAGCCGGCACACCGTCTGGCCAGAGAGGTGGCGACTGACGGGCCATGGGCTGCGCGTATTGCGCATGTGCAGCATGCAGAGCGGCACGACGCGCCGACCTACTACGACATCCTCGGCGCCCACGCCAGCGAGCTGGATATCTGGCGCACCACCTATTTCCATGTGCTGGACGATGCAGCAGCGGTGGTGGAGTGGTTCAAGTCCACGGCGCTTTTGCCGTTCCTGCAGCCGCTGGACGCCGAGCAGCAGGCGGCTTTTCTTGAGCGCTATGAGGCAGCGATTGCCGAGGCGTATCCGGCGCAGGCTGATGGCAAGGTGCTGCTTCCGTTCCCGCGGTTGTTCATGGTTGCACGGCGTTAGGCACAGCCAGTGCGCATCACAATGCCGTGCGGCAGACCTCAAGTGGTCACGAGCAGCGAATGCACCTCGAGATCGGGCGCGGCATGCAGAACCCTGACGACAGGTATTTGGTTGACCGAATAAAAAGGTGATTCTGCCGGAATCTGTCGCTTTCTAGACGTCAGAGGCCGCTACGGCGACGAGGTAATTGCTCGCGGAGCCGGAGAGTATCCGAATGGCACTCTGGAGGTGGTACTCCCTGCTGTAGAGGTCATGGCAGCTTTCAGGAAAGCCCGGTTTGGTGATATCGATGCAGGCTCGCGTGACGACACCATCGTTCTGCATGGGCCATAACGTTCGACAGGAAATTGTCTGGCTGTGAAAACATCGTTCGAGAGTGTCCTCAAAGACAGGAACCGTATTTACCTAGAGCCAAAGCAAGGTCAGGCGCAGCCTGCCGCTGTCTTCTCCGTGGCCTTCGTGTTGCTGGAAAACTTCTCGATGATGGCCTTCACTGGCGCGGTGGATGCTTTGGTCACGACCAATCTGATGAGCACCACGCCTCTCTACAAGGTGCTCGTGGTCGGCAATCAGGACGTGGTGATCAGCGACCTGGGCATTGCCATCTCCGTCGACTGCCGACTTGCCGACCTGAATGAACGAGCGCAGCACATGATCGTGGTGTGCGGTGGTTTCCGCACTCATTTGCAGGCCATCCCACTGCTGCGCAGCAAGTTGCGCCAGGCCGAGGCGAGCGGCGTCACGCTCGGTGGATTGTGGAACGGCGCTTACTTTATCGCCGAGGCGGGACTGCTGGATGGTTACGAGTGTGCGTTCCACCCGGAAGGGCGGGTAATGGTCACCGAGCTGTTCCCCAAGGTGAAGGTGAGCAGCCGTTCCTATGTGGTCGATCGCAAGCGAGTCAGCTGTGCCGGAGCCAACAGTTCGCTGCATATGATGTTGGAGATCGTGCGGCAAACCGCTGACGCCGAGCTGGTCGGCTCAGTCGAGGAGGTGCTGAGCTGCGACAGGATGGGGCAGACCTACGATGTTTCCGTGGCTTCGATCGATCTTGACCCCACCTTGCCCAACTCGCTCAAGACCGCGCTCGAGTTGATGCACAACAACATAGAAGACCCTATCGGCATCGGCGAGATCGCTCGTTACTCCGGTATTTCCCGCCGTCACCTCGAGCGCTTGTTCTGTTTTCACATGAAAGCGACTCCGCCCCGCTATTACCTGGAGCTGCGCCTTTCCAGAGCCAGGCAATTGCTGCAGTACACCAACAAGCCATTGCTCGAGGTCGCGGTCGCGTGCGGCTTCGTGACACCTTCGCATTTCCAGCGCCGCTTTCGCGAAATGTTTGGCGTCGCGCCTGGTCGGTTCCGCAAGAAAAATAGCGCCTCGTGATTCCTTAGGCCTGTATCGGCCGAGCTTCGTACATCGCCTGCTGTTGCCAGCGTGCTTAACCTGAGCGCTGCACTGGGTGTTGCCGGCTGCTGGTGCGGATGAGTGGATTTTTCGCACTAACCTGGGGCTGGCCTGCGTCATGGCCCAGTGCCGTTACCGAAAGTAAGCGCTGTGCCCGCCAGGCAATCCCGGCAAGGCAGGTGGCACTGATAGGCCTGGAAACCCGTAGATCGGTGGTCTTTCGCGCATTCAGCCCGTGGATTCGCTTCTTTTCAGTTGGTTTTTTTTACTGGCATAAGCCTTGCTCCGTCACTGCTGCCAAAACCAACACTCAGGAGCACCACATGTCGCAGAAGATTTACAGAAAAGGTTTTCTGGCCTTGGCGGTTAGCGCCGCACTGGGCTCTTCTTCCCTGGCTCTGGCCGATGTCGTGATCGGTGTCGCCGGCCCGCATACCGGTGCCAATGCCTCGTATGGCGAGCAGTACTGGCGCGGGGCGACCCAGGCCGCCGAGGACATCAATGCCGCTGGTGGCGTCAATGGCGAGAAGATCACCCTGGTCAAGGCCGATGACGCCTGTGAGCCGAAGCAGGCCGTAGCCGTGGCCAACCGCCTGGTGGATTCGGACAAGGCGGTGGGTGTGGTCGGCCACTTCTGCTCGTCCTCGACCATGCCGGCGTCGGAGGTGTACGACGAGGCCGGTATCATCGCCATCACCCCGGGCTCGACCAACCCGCAGATTACCGAGCGCGGCCTGACCGGCATGTTCCGCATGTGCGGGCGTGATGATCAGCAGGGCATCGTCGCGGGTGATTACCTGGTCGACAAGCTCAAGGCGCAGAAGGTCGCGGTGATCCACGACAAGGACACCTACGGCCAGGGGCTGGCCGATGCGACCAAGGCGCAACTGGCCAAGCGTGGTATCGAACCCGTGCTGTACGAAGGTCTGACCCGTGGCGAGAAGGACTTCAACGCGCTGGTGACCAAGATTCGCGCGGCCGGTGCCGACGTCGTCTACTTCGGCGGCTGCCACCCGGAAGCCGGCCCACTGGTACGGCAGATGCGTGAGCAGGGCGTCAACGCCACCTTCGTTTCCGGTGACTGCGTGGTGACCGACGAACTGGTGACCACCGCCGGTGGCCCGCAATACACCAAGGGCGTGCTGATGACCTTCGGCGCCGATCCGCGGCAGATCCCTGAAGGCAAGGCCGTCATCGAGAAGTTCCGCGCCAGCGGCTTCGAGCCGGAAGGCTACACCCTGTATTCCTACGCATCGGTACAGACCCTGGCGGCGGCCTTCAACGCGGTGGGCAGCACCGACGGGGCCAAGGCCAGCGAATGGCTGAAGGGCCATAGCGTGGATACCGTGATGGGCAAGAAAGCCTTCACCGAGAAGGGCGACCTGCAAGTCTCCGACTACGTGATGTACGAGTGGGACGACCAGGGCAAGTACCACCAACTGCCCTGATTCCGAATGCGCACGGCGGCCGCTCGGGCCGTCGTGCGCGCGCGCTTTGGCATTGCCGCGTACGTCGCGTCGACGCCTGTCTTTTCTGCCTGTGAGAGTTTCTTCATGGACGGCATCTTTCTGCAGCAATTGATCAATGGCGTGACGCTGGGCTCGGTCTACGGCCTGATCGCCATTGGCTACACCATGGTTTACGGCATCATCGGCATGATCAACTTCGCCCACGGCGACGTGTACATGATCAGCGCCTACCTGGCTGCCATCGGCCTGGCCGTGCTGGCCTTCTTTGGCGTCGACTCATTCCCCTTTCTGATTCTCGGCACGCTGGTGTTCAGCATCGTGATCACTGGCGTCTATGGCTGGACCATCGAGCGCATTGCCTACAAGCCGCTGCGCAATTCGACGCGCCTCGCGCCGCTGATCAGCGCCATCGGCATGTCGCTGATCCTGCAGAACTTCGTCCAGCTCAGCCAGGGCGCGCGGCAGCAGGGCGTGCCGACCTTGCTCGACGGGGTGATCAAGTTCCACATCGGCGAAGGCTATGTGCAACTGACCTACACCAAGCTGTTCATCATCGTCGCTTCGCTGATCGGCATGGCGATCCTGCATTACATGATCCAGCACACCAAGCTCGGCCGCATGTGCCGCGCGACTCAGCAGGATCGCAAGATGGCCTCGATCCTCGGTATCGACACCGACCGGGTGATTTCCTACGTGTTCGTCATCGGCGCGTCGATGGCGGCGTTGGCCGGGGTGCTGATCACCATGAATTACGGCACCTTCGATTTCTATGCCGGCTTCATCATCGGCATCAAGGCCTTCACCGCGGCCGTGCTCGGCGGCATCGGTTCACTGCCTGGAGCGATGCTCGGCGGGCTGATTCTCGGTGTGTCCGAGGCGCAGTTCGCGGGCATGGTCAACTCCGACTACAAGGACGTGTTCAGCTTCTCGCTGCTGGTTCTGGTGCTGATCTTTCGCCCGCAGGGGCTGCTCGGCAAACCGCAAGTGACCAAGGTGTAACGGCATGACAGAGACATTCGACTTCAAGGCGGTGCTGCGTGACACCGCGCTGGCCGGTCTGCTCGCGCTGCTGGTGTTCGGCCCCATCGTCGGCATCGTGCTCGACGGCTATGACTTCAATCTGCAGCCGCAGCGCGTGGCGCTGCTGGTGGCCATCGTCATGGCCGGACGTTTTCTGCTCAGCGCCTTCGGCCAGACGGCCAGGGGGCGCAAGTGGTTCGCCGTGTTTCGCCGTAACGACGGCGGCGTGCATGTCTTACCTGCTGATCACAAATCCAGCCTGCGCTTCATCCTGCCGCTGATCATCGTGCTGGCGATCGCCTTCCCGTTCCTGGCCAGCAAATACTGGCTGACGGTGGTGATTCTCTGCCTGATCTATGTGCTGCTGGGACTGGGCCTGAACATCGTGGTCGGCCTGGCTGGGCTGCTCGATCTGGGCTATGTCGGCTTCTACGCCATCGGAGCCTATGGCCTGGCGCTGGGGTATCAGTACCTGGATCTGGGCTTCTGGAGCATGTTGCCGATTGCGGCGGTGATGGCGGCGGTTGCCGGGGCGATCCTGGGTTTTCCGGTGCTGCGCATGCATGGCGACTACCTGGCCATCGTCACCCTCGGGTTTGGCGAGATCATCCGCCTGGTGCTCAACAACTGGATGGAGTTCACCAACGGCCCCAACGGCGTTTCCGCTCCGGGGATCACCTTCTTCGGCATCGAATTCGGTCGCCGCGCCAAGGACGGTGGTACGCCGCTGCACGAGTTGCTGGGCATCAGTTACAACCCCAGCATGTCGATGATCGTGGTCTACGGCGTACTGTTTCTGGTGGTGCTGGCCGTGCTCTACATCAAGCATCGGCTGACGCGCATGCCAATTGGTCGGGCCTGGGAGGCGCTGCGCGAAGACGAAATCGCCTGCCGTGCGATGGGCCTGAACCATGTAATGGTAAAACTCTCTGCGTTCATGATCGGCGCCTCCACTGCCGGCATTGCCGGGGTGTTTTTCGCCACTTACCAGGGCTTCATCAACCCGGCGTCCTTCAACTTTCTCGAGTCGATTCTGGTGTTGGCCATCGTCGTGCTCGGCGGGCTGGGGTCTACCCTCGGCGTGGTCATTTCGGCCTTCACCATGACGCTGCTGTTCGAGCTGCTGCGTGAGTTCGGTGACGTTCGCATGCTGGTGTTCGGTGTGCTGATGGTGTTGATGATGATCTGGCGCCCACGCGGCCTCGTACGCGTTAGTCGAACCGGCTATGCGATTCGCAAGGGGGTGGCGCCATGAAACAGAGCGAACAGATCCTTGCGGTCGACAGCCTGATGATGCATTTCGGTGGCATCAAGGCGCTCAACGATGTGAATTTCAGCATCCAGCGCCACTCGATTTCGGCGCTGATCGGTCCCAATGGTGCCGGCAAGACCACTGTGTTCAACTGCCTGACCGGCTTCTACTCGGCCAGTGGTGGCAGCATCAAGCTCAATGCGCAGGCCACCACGACCAACGTCATCCAGGTGCTCGGTGAGCCGTTTCAGCCCCATGATTTCGTGCAGCCCGGCAGCTTCGCCAGGCGCCTCTGGTACAAGTTGTTTGGCGGTACCCATCTGGTCAACCGCGCCGGATTGGCGCGCACCTTCCAGAACATTCGCCTGTTCAAGGAAATGTCGGTGGTGGAGAACCTGCTGGTGGCCCAGCACATGTCCTCCAACCGCAACCTGCTGGCGGGCATTCTCAACACCCCTGGCTTTCGCCGCCGCGAATCGAAGCTGCTCGACCATGCCTTCTACTGGCTGGAGGTTGTCGATCTGGTCGATTGCGCCAATCGCCTGGCCGGTGAATTGTCCTATGGCCAGCAGCGCCGTCTGGAAATCGCCCGTGCGATGTGCACGCAGCCCGAACTGATCTGCCTGGACGAACCCGCCGCTGGCCTCAACCCGGCGGAGACCCAGGCGTTGAGCCGGATCATTCGTCGCCTGCGTGATGAGCACCAGATTACCGTGCTGTTGATCGAGCACGACATGGGCATGGTGATGGACATTTCCGACCATATCGTCGTGCTCGAATACGGCAACGTGATCGCTCAGGGCACGCCAGAGCAGATCAAGAACGACCCCAAAGTGATCGCCGCCTACCTCGGCGCGGATGAAGAGGATGTGGCATGAGTTCGCCGTTACTGGAGTTCAAGAATGTCGATGTGCACTACGGGCCGATTCAGGCACTGAAGTCGGTAAGCCTGCACATCGATCAAGGTGAGACGGTGAGCCTGATTGGCGCCAATGGTGCCGGTAAATCCACGTTGCTGATGTCGATTTTCGGTCAGCCGCGCGCCAGCGGCGGGCAGATTCTCTATCAGGGCACCGATATCACCGATAAGTCGGCGCACTATGTCGCCTCCAATGGCATCGCCCAGTCACCCGAGGGGCGTCGGGTGTTTCCGGACATGAGCGTGGAGGAGAATCTGCTGATGGGCACCATTCCCATCGGCATGGCCCATGCTGATGAGGATATCCAGCGCACGTTCGAGTTGTTTCCACGCTTGAAGGAGCGGCGCAACCAACGTGCGATGACCATGTCCGGCGGCGAGCAACAGATGCTCGCCATCGCCCGCGCGCTGATGAGTCGGCCCAAACTGCTGTTGCTCGATGAGCCCTCGCTGGGGCTGGCGCCCATCGTGGTCAAGCAGATCTTCGCCACCCTGCGCGAGCTGGCGCAGACCGGCATGACCATCTTTCTGGTGGAGCAGAACGCCAATCATGCGCTGAAGTTGTCGGATCGTGCTTATGTGATGGTCACTGGCGAAATTCGCCTGACCGGCAGCGGTGCTGAGCTGTTGGGCAACGAAGAGGTGCGCAACGCTTACCTGGGCGGGCATTGATCGGAAGCCTGGGGATCGCTGAGGCATATAGCTGTCGCGGCTAAAGCCCCTCCCACAAGTCACCTCGAAGACCTGTGGGAGGGGCTTTAGCCGCGACCCTTAAAAGAAAGCCCCCGCATCTGCGGGGGCTCTTCGTTTGCGGGGCTTCGTTTACTGCGCTAGGCCAACCAATCCGGCCTGCTGCACCAGCTCCAGTAGCGGCTGCGGATACACGCCAAGGAAGAAGGCGAGCAGGGCGACCACCAGCAGCATGATGCCGCCGGCGCGCTGGCCCCAGTCGAAGGGCGCATCGTGGCGATGCAGGTTGGGTTCGCGCATGAACAGGGTGACCATCACCCGCAGGTAATAGAACACGCCGATGGCGCTGCCCAGCACCATGGTGCCAAGCAGCCACCAGAGTTGCGCCTCGACACCGGCGGCGATCACGTAGAACTTGCCGATAAAGCCCGCCGTCAGCGGAATGCCGGCCAACGACAGCATCATCACCGTGAGTACGGCGGTCAGGTACGGACGGCGCCAGAACAGGCCACGGTACTCGTAAAGCGCATCGGCATCGCGACCGCTGTAGGGGGTGGACATCAGGGTGATCACTCCGAAGGCGCCCAGGCTGGTCAGCACGTAGGTGGCCAGGTACACGCCCACGGCTTCCACGGCCAGGCCCTTGCTCGCCACTAACGCCACCAGCAGGTAGCCGAAGTGGGCGATGGACGAGTAACCCAGCAGGCGCTTGAGGTTGTTCTGCAGCAGCGCCAGCAGGTTGCCGAACAGGATCGAGGCAATGGCGATCAGGGTCAGTAGTTCGTTCAGCCAGCCGCCGCTCATGGCCGGGGACATCTGGTACAGGCGCAGCAGCACGGCGAACACCGCCACCTTGCTGGCAGTGGCGAGGAAGGCTGCGACTGGCGCAGGGGCTCCTTCGTAGACGTCCGGCGTCCACAGGTGGAAGGGCACCAGCGACAGCTTGAAGGCCAGACCGATCAACATCATGCCAATGCCGATCTGCACCAGTTGGCTGCTCTCGCGCATCAGACTGATACCGATATCAGCGAAGGCCAGGTTGCCGGACTCGGCATACAGCAGCGCCATACCGAACAGCAGGAAGGCCGAACCGGCTGCCGACAGCACCATGTACTTGATGCCAGCCTCCAGCGAGCGCTTGTTGAAGAAGGCGTAGGCGATCATGCCGTAGGTGGGCACCGACAGCAGTTCCAGACCGATGAACAGGCTGGCCAGGTGCTGCGCGCTGACCAGTACCAGACCGCCAGCGGCGGACAGCAATACCAGTAGATACAGCTCCTCGCGGTTGCCCGGATAGCCCTTGCCCGAATCGCCGCCCAGGTAGGCATGGATCAGCGTGATGCAGGCCAGGCTGGCGGCCAGCACCAGGGCCATGTAGTAGCAGGCGAACTTGTCGATCAGCAGCAGCGGGGTGACTTCGAGCGGCGCCACCTCCAGTGCCGGAATCAGCGATAGCAGCGCCAGGTTCAGGCCCACCACCGAGAGGATGAAGGTCACCGTGTGATTGCGCTTGGCGGCGATGGCCAGCATTACCACGACAGCGGTGAGGCTGGTCACCAGCAGCGGCAGCAGGGCGATCAGGTGTTGCAGGGTGAAGTCGACAGCGTGATGTTCCATGAGTCTCTAATCCTTACCCTTACCGGCCCGAGGCGAGTTGATCGAGGGCGCCAGCCATCCACTGCTGCACGCCATGCATGCTGGCAGCGGAGGTATCGAGCACCGGTTGCGGGTAAACGCCAAGCAGAATCAGCAGTACGCCAAGGCCGAGCACCATGGCCAGCTCGCGCGGTTTGAGGCCGGGCAGCGGCGTATCCTGTTGCACCGGGCCGAAGTAGGCGCGGTGAATCATCGCCAGAGCGTAAACCGAGCCAAGCACCAGGCCAGTGGCGGCCAGCACCACGACCCAGGGCGCGCTGGGGAAGCTGCCGAGCAGAATGAGGAATTCGCCGACGAAGTTGCCGGTGCCCGGCAGGCCCAGCGCTGCAGCAGCGAAGAACAGGCTGATGGCCGGCAACCAGGGCATGCGCGCCCAGATGCCGCCCATCTGGCGCAGGTCACGGGTGTGCACGCGCTCGTAGAGCTGGCCGCAGAGGATGAACAGCGCAGCGGCCGACAGGCCGTGGGCAACCATCTGCACCACCGCGCCCTGCAGGGCGATCTGGCTGCCCGAATAGATGGCGATCAGCACGAAGCCCATGTGCGACACACTGGAGTAGGCCACCAGGCGCTTGATGTCGGTCTGGGCGAACGACAGCAGGGCGCCGTAGACGATGGCGAACACACCGAGCCACTGGGCGATGGGTGCGAACTCCGCCGAGGCATTGGGGAACAGCGGCAGGGCGAAGCGCAGCAGGCCGTAGGCGGCGGTTTTCAGCAGGATGCCGGCCAAGTCAACGGAGCCGGCGGTGGGAGCCTGAGCGTGGGCGTCCGGCAACCAGGAGTGCACCGGCACCACCGGGAATTTCACCGCGAAGGCGACGAAGAAACCGAGCATCAGCAGGTATTCGGTGCCGGGCGCCAGTTCGGTCTTCAGCAGGTCGGCGTAGTTGAACGTCAGTACGCCGGTCTGGTTGAAGTGCACGAACACCAGGGCCAGGATCGACACCAGCATGATCAGGCCACTGGCCTGGGTGAAGATGAAGAACTTGGTCGCGGCAGTGATGCGGGTGCGGCCGTCGCTGCCGCTATGACCCCAGAGCGCGATGAGGAAGTACATCGGCACCAGCATCATTTCCCAGAAGAAGAAGAACAGGAACAGGTCAACGGCGAGGAATACGCCGACCACACCACCGAGAATCCACATCAGGTTGAGGTGGAAGAAGCCGACGCGGTGCTGGATCTCGTTCCACGAACACAGTACCGAGAGCACACCGAGCAGACCGGTGAGCACCACCATCAGCACCGACAGGCCGTCCATCGCCAGGTGGATGGTGATGCCCAACCGCGGAATCCAGTCGATGACGAACTCGTGGGCCCAGCGTGGGCCGCCGTCCGGGGCGGGCGCCAGGGTGAAGTCGCCGCTGACCCACAGCCACAGGCTCAGGCCGAACAGCAGGCTCATGGTGATCAGGGCGATCCAGCGCGGCAGGACATGGCCGAAACGCTCGCCTTGCCAGCACAGCAGGCCGCCGATGAAGGGGATCAGGATTAGCCAGGGCAGAATCATCAGGCTGTTTTCCTTAACTCAAAAAGAGGATGACGGCGAGCACCAGTACGGCGCCCCCGGCGATCGAGGCGGCGTACCAGCGCACCTGGCCGGTTTCGCTGCGTACCAGTGCGGCGTTGCCACCACGCGCGAGCAGCGGAATCAGGCCGATGCTGCGGTCGATGGGGTCGCGGCGCAGCAGGTGGCAGAGCAGCAGATAAGGGCGCACGAACAGCTTGTCATAGAGCCAGTCGAAGCCCCAGGCCGCGAACCACAGGGCGCTCAGCAGGCGACCCGGCGCGCTCTGCGCCACGGCAGAGGCAACGCGGCGCTGGCCGAGGAAGAGCAGGGCGGCGATGACGATGCCGCTCACTGCGATCAGCCCCGACAGCAGTTCCAGGCTGTGCTTGGCCTCGCCTCCGGCATGGCCAGCGCTTTCCGGCAGCACGCCGGCCAGCGGCGGGGTGATCCAGGCGCCGATGAAGGTGGACAGCACGATCAGCACCAGCAGCGGCAGGTTATGGGCGACGCCATGACCGGCATGCGCCTCGGTCTTCTGCTCGCCGTGGAAGGCGATGAAGATCAGGCGGAAGGTGTAGATCGAGGTCAGGAAGGCACCGACCAGGCCGGCGTAGAGCAGCTCGCTATGGCCGCTGGCGAAAGCTTCCCAGAGGATTTCGTCCTTGGAGTAGAAGCCGGCGGTCAGCAGCGGCAGGGCCGCCAGCGCGGAACCACCGACGACGAAGCTGGCATAGGCCAGCGGCAGCTTCTTCCACAGGCCGCCCATCTTGAAGATGTTCTGCTCGTGGTGGCAGGCATGGATCACCGCACCGGAGGCGAGGAACAGCAGGGCCTTGAAGAAAGCGTGGGTCATCAGGTGGAAGATCGCTGCATCCCAGGCGCCGACGCCCAGGGCCAGGAACATGTAGCCGATCTGGCTCATGGTCGAGTAGGCGAGGATGCGCTTGATGTCGGTTTGTACCAGTGCGGCGAAACCGGCCAGCACCAGGGTCACGCCGCCAACGACGCCGACCAGCTCGAGAATCTCCGGGGTCAGCAGGAACAGACCGTGGGTACGGGCGATCAGGTAGACGCCGGCGGTGACCATGGTCGCCGCGTGGATCAGCGCCGACACCGGAGTCGGGCCTGCCATGGCATCGGCCAGCCAGGTCTGCAGCGGCAGCTGTGCAGACTTGCCCACCGCGCCGCCGAGCAGCATCAGCGTGGCAACCCACAGCCAGGCGTCGCCGGCTACGTACTTTTGCGGCGCCAGCACCATCAGCTCCTGGATGTTCAAGGTGCCGAGGTTGAGGAACAGGATGAACATGCCAATCATCAGGAACACGTCACCGACGCGGGTGACGATGAACGCCTTGAGCGCCGCGTTACCGTTGGGCACGTGCTTGTAGTAGAAGCCGATCAGCAGGTACGAGCACAGGCCCACGCCTTCCCAGCCGAAGAACAGCACCAGTAGGTTGTCGCCGAGTACCAGCAGCAACATGCTGAAGATGAACAGGTTGGTGTAGGCGAAGAAGCGCGAATAGCCTTCCTCGCCGCGCATGTACCAGCTGGCGAACAGGTGGATCAGAAAACCCACGCCGGTGACCACGCCGAGCATGGTGGCGGACAGGCCATCCAGATGCAGGGTGAAGCTCGGCGCCAGGCCTTCGACGCTCATCCACTGCCACAGGGTCAGGCTGTAGGCGCCGCTGGCCGGCGGATTGCCGAGAAAGGCGGCGATGACCCAGGCAGCGCTGGTGGCCGCCAGGCCGATGGAGCCGACACCGATCACTGCGCTGGTGTTTTCCGAGAAGCGTCCGCGCGAGAAGGCCAGCAGCAGCCAGCCGAGCAGCGGGAAGAATAGAGTCAGGGCTAGAAGGTTCATCCGCGCATCTCGCTGGCAGCGTCGATATCCAGGGTGTTGAAGCGGCGATACAACTGCAGCAGGATCGCCAGGCCGATGCTGGCCTCGGCGGCTGCCAGGGTGATCACCAGAATGAACATCACCTGGCCGTCAGCCGCGCCCCAACGGGCGCCGGCAACCACGAAGGCCAGTGCAGCAGCGTTCATCATCACTTCCAGGCTCATCAGGATGAATAGGATGTTGCGCCGCACCATCAGGCCGACCAGGCCGATGCAGAACAGCACGCCAGCCAGGGCCAGGCCGTGTTCGAGTGGGATGCCGGTCATACGGTGGGCTCCTTGGCGTCATGGCGGCCCAGGTGGTAGGCAGCGACCAGTGCGGCGAGCAGCAGCATGGAGGCCAGCTCTACGGCCAGCAGGTAGGGGCCGAACAGGCTAATGCCGACGGCCTTGGCTTCGACCGTGGTGTGGCCGATGTGGGCGTCGCTGACGTGATTCAGCAGTACATAGAGCAACTGGCCGAGCAGCAGGGCGCTGAGAATCGCCGGGCCGACCCAGATGCCAGGCGTCAGCCACTTGCGCTCCTGCTCGGCAGCAGCCGGGCCAAGGTTGAGCATCATCACCACGAAGACGAACAGCACCATGATGGCGCCGGCGTAGACGATGATTTCCAGCGCGCCGGCAAAGGGCGCACCGAGGGCGAAGAACACCATCGACACCGCCAGCAGCGAGACGATGAGATAGAGCAGGGCATGCACCGGGTTGGTGTTGGTGACCACCCCGACCGTTGCTGCCACCGCCACACCGGCGGCGAAGTAGAACGCGAATTCCATCAGAAGCTCCTCAAGGCAGCAGGCTCTTGACGTTGATCGGCTCGGCCTCGTTCTGCGCGGCGCCCTTGGGCTTGCCGGCGATGGCCATACCGGCAACGCGGTAGAAGTTGTAGTCCGGGTTCTTGCCGGGGCCGCTGATCAGCAGGTCTTCCTTCTCGTACACCAGATCCTGACGCTTGAACTCGCCCATCTCGAAATCGGGGGTGAGCTGGATCGCGGTGGTCGGGCAGGCTTCCTCGCACAGGCCGCAGAAGATGCAGCGCGAGAAGTTGATGCGGAAGAACTCCGGGTACCAGCGCCCGTCATCGGTCTCGGCTTTCTGCAGCGAGATGCAACCCACCGGGCAGGCCACGGCGCACAGGTTGCAGGCCACGCAGCGTTCTTCGCCGTCGGGGTCGCGGGTCAGGACGATGCGGCCACGGTAGCGCGGCGGCAGGTAGACCGGTTCTTCCGGGTATTGCAGGGTGTCGCGCTTGCGAAAGCCATGGCTGAACACCATGACCAGGCTGCGCAGTTGGGTGCCGGTACCGACCAGCACGTCCCAGATGTACTTGAACATTGCTTTTCTCCTTACTGGGCCGTGGCCAGCACGACGGCGCCGGTCACCAGCAGGTTGATCAGGGTCAGCGGCAGGCAGAACTTCCAGCTGAAGGCCATGACCTGGTCATAGCGCGGGCGTGGGATCGACGCGCGCAGCAGAATGAAGATCATGATGAAGAAGGCCGTTTTCAGCGCGAACCAGAAGAACGGAATCTGCGGCAGGATGCCGAACGGGCCGTGCCAGCCACCGAAGAACAGGGTGACAAGCAGCGCCGATACGGTGACGATGGCCACGTATTCGCCGACGAAGAACATGCCCCATTTCATCCCGGCGTATTCGATGTGGTAACCGTCGGCCAGCTCCTGCTCGGCTTCCGGCTGGTCGAACGGGTGACGGTGGGTCACGGCGACAGCAGCGATGAAGAAGGTACAGAAGCCGAAGAACTGCGGAATGATGAACCACAGGTTCTGCGCCTGGTAGTCGACGATGTCGCGCATGTTGAACGAGCCGACCTGCGCCACCACGCCCATCAGCGCCAGGGCCAGGAACACCTCGTAGGAGATAGTCTGGGCCGAGGCACGCAGGCTGCCGAGCAGGGCGAACTTGTTGTTGCTCGACCAGCCGGCGAACAGCACCGCGTAGACCGAAAGACCTGCCATGGCGAAGAAGAACAGGATGCCGATGTTCAGATCCGCCACGCCCCAGTTCGGGGTGATGGGGATGATGGCGAAGGCCATCAGCATCGCGGCGAAGGCGATCATCGGCGCCAGGGTGAAGATGAACTTGTCGGCGAACGGCGGCGTCCAGTCCTCCTTGAAGAACATCTTGATCATGTCGGCGGCGATCTGAAACATGCCGAACGGCCCCACACGGTTGGGGCCGTAGCGATCCTGCCACCAGCCGAGCAGACGGCGCTCGATGAAGCTCAGCAGCGCGCCGCAGACCACTACCACCAGCAGGATGACGATGGCCTTGAGTACCGCGATGACGATCTCGATCAGTTCGGGCGTAAACCAGTTCATTGCGCGGCCTCCTGCAGCAGGGTCACGCTGGCACCGGTGACGGCTGCCGGAATACCCGGCAAGCCAACCGGCAGGCCGACCAGACCGACGGCCAGATCGTCACGCACTTGCAGCGGCAGGCGCAGTGCCTGACCGTTGACGCGCAGGGTCAGCAGCGCGCCGTCGTTCACGCCCAGGCGGGCCGCTTCATCGCGGGCCAGGGCCACGTAGGGCTCGGGCATGCGTTCCTGGATCGGTTTGGCGCGCGCGGAGTTTTCCTCGCTGCCGAACAGGTGGTGCAGCGGCGCCACCTGCCAGGTGCCGGCTGCCGGGTTGAACGCGGCGTTCACGGCGAACCAGGGCAGGGCGTTACCGGCGGCTTCGAGCAGGCGCACGCCGGGGTCGCCGGCACGCAGATGACCACCGACCTCGTCCTGGAACTTGTTCCAGGCCTGCGGCGAGTTCCAGCCCGGCGACCAGGCGAACGGAATCTGCTGACGGTCTTCCTTGCTGCCGGCGTAGCCTTCCATGGAGAAGGCGAAGGCGCTGTCCTGATCTTGCGGCTGACGCGGCTCGTGCACGCTGATATTGGCGCGCATGGCGGTACGACCACTGTAGCGGTGCGGCTCGCGGGCAAGCTTGAGGCCTTTGATGCGGAACGAGGCGCTCGGCGCGGCATCCTTGATGCCAGCCAGCAGCGGGTTGCTGGCGGCGCAGGCCTCGGTGACCTGATCCAGTTGCGTCCAGTCCACGGCCTTGCCTTGCAGGGTGCTGTGCAGCGCGTGCAGCCAGCGCCAGCCTTCGCGGATCAGAATGCCCGCGTCGTAGTAGCTCGGCTCATAGACCTGGAAGAAGCGCTGGGCGCGGCCTTCCAGGCTGACCAGGGTGCCGTCGCCTTCGGCGAAGGAGGCCACCGGTAGCAGCAGGTGGGCGCGTTCGCTGGTGGCGGTGCGCTGGTGATCGGCGACGATCACCACCTGCGCGGCGCTGAGCCCTGCATCGACCTTGGCCGCATCGGCGCGGCGGTACAGGTCGTTTTCCAGCACGATCACGGCGTCGGCCTGGCCGCCACTCAAGGCATCCAGCGCAGCATCGACCGATTCACCGCCCAGTAGTGCCAGGCCCAGGCTGTTGGCTTCCGGTACCACCAGGCTCAGCGAGCCATTCTTCTCACGGTTCTTCAGCGCGCTGGCGATATTGGCGGCGGCTTCGATCAGGGCTTTGTCGCCCAGCGAGGCGCCGGAGACGATCAGCGGGCGCTGGGCTGCCAGCAGGGCGTCGGCGATGCGTTGTACCAACGCTTGTGCTTCGGCTTCCAGACCGTCGACGGCTGGGGCGCTGGAGTCGATGGCGTGGGCTACGGCGAAACCGATGCGAGCCAGGTCGGCCGGCGCGGCTTGCACGCTTTCGGCAGCCACGTCGTCCAGGCGGGTTTCCGCGACACTGGCGATAAACAGCGGGTGACGAGCATGCTGCGCAACGTTCTGCACGGCCGCCATGTGCCAATCCTGAATGCGCGCACCGGCAGCGATCTCGGTGGCCTTGCCCTTGACCGCCTGGCGCAGGGCCAGGGCCATGCGTGCGGCGGTCTGGGTCAGGTCTTCGCCGAGGACGAAGATGGCGTCGTGCAGCTCGACATCGCGCAGGGTCGGCGTCGGCAGCGGGCCATTCTGCAGGATGTCGCGGATCAGGCGGATATTGGCCAATTCGCTAGCGGCGATGCCGCTGTAGAAGTTGTCGGCACCGACCAGCTCGCGCAGGGCGAAGTTGGACTCCAGGCTGGCACGCGGCGAGCCAATGCCGATCAAGCGCTTGCCCTTGAGCCGCTCGGCGGCCTTGTCCAGCGCGGCATCGATGCCGACGGCCTGGCCGGCCAGCAGCGGCTGACGCGGGCGATCCGCATTGTTGACGTAGCCATAGCCGAAGCGGCCACGGTCGCAGAGGAAGTACTGGTTGACCGAGCCGTTGAAGCGGTTCTCGATGCGACGCAGCTCGCCGTAGCGCTCGCCGGGGCTGATGTTGCAGCCGCTGGAGCAGCCATGGCAGATGCTCGGGGCGAACTGCATGTCCCACTTGCGGTTGTAGCGCTCGGAGTGGGTCTTGTCGGTGAATACGCCAGTCGGGCAGACCTCGACCAGGTTGCCGGAAAACTCGCTTTCCAGCGTGCCGTCCTCGACGCGACCGAAGTACACGTTGTCGTGCGCGCCGTAGACGCCCAGGTCGGTGCCGCCGGCGTAGTCCTTGTAGTAGCGCACGCAGCGGTAGCAGGCGATGCAGCGGTTCATCTCGTGGGCGATGAAGGGGCCGAGTTCCTGGTTCTGGTGGGTACGCTTGGTGAAGCGATAACGACGGGCGTTGTGCCCGGTCATCACCGTCATGTCCTGCAGGTGGCAGTGACCGCCTTCCTCACAGACCGGGCAGTCGTGCGGGTGGTTGGTCATCAGCCATTCGACGACGCTGGCGCGGAACGCCTTGGATTCCTCGTCGTCGATGCTGATCCAGGTGTTGTCGGTGGCAGGCGTCATGCAGGACATGACGATGCGACCACGGGTGTCGTTCTCGTCGTTGTACTGTTTGACTGCGCACTGGCGGCACGCTCCGACGCTGCCAAGCGCCGGGTGCCAGCAGAAGTAGGGGATATCGAGTCCGAGGGACAGGCAGGCCTGCAGGAGGTTGTCTGCACCATCGACTTCGAAATCTTTGCCGTCTACGTGGATAGTGGCCATTTCTTTAAGTCTTCGTTTACCCGCTGGTTAAAGCGGCTGGCTAAGGGAATTCGTCTGTTCAGCTCGCGGTCGCCGGCGTGCGGGGCGTAGTCGCCACCTGGGCCACACCGGCCTCGAACTCTTCACGGAAATACTTGATGGCACTGCCCAACGGCTCCACGGCGCCTGGCGCGTGAGCACAGAAGGTCTTGCCCGGGCCGAGGAAATTGACCAGGCCGAGCAGGGTCTGGATGTCTTCGGCGGTGCCTTGCTTGCGCTCCAGAGCGCGGAGGATCTTCACGCTCCACGGCAGGCCGTCGCGGCACGGCGTACACCAGCCGCAGGACTCGCGGGCGAAGAACTCTTCCATGTTGCGCAGCAGGGAAACCATGTTGATCGAGTCGTCGACTGCCAGCGCCAGGCCGGTGCCCATGCGCGTGCCGACCTTGCCGATGCCGCCAGCGTACATCTGCGCCTCAAGGTGTTCGGGCAGCAGGAAACCGGTACCGGCGCCGCCAGGCTGCCAGCACTTGAGCTTGAAGCCATCACGCATGCCACCGGCATAGTCCTCGAACAGCTCGCGGGCGGTGATGCCGAACGGCAGTTCCCACAAGCCGGGGTTCTTCACTTTGCCGGAGAAGCCCATCAGCTTGGTGCCGTGGTCTTCGCTGCCGGGGAGGGCGAGGCTCTTGTACCAGTCCACGCCTTGGCCAATGATGGCCGGCACGTTGCACAGGGTCTCGACGTTGTTGACGCAGGTGGGCTTGCCCCAGACGCCGACGGCAGCGGGGAAGGGCGGCTTGGCGCGTGGGTTGGCGCGGCGCCCTTCCAGCGAGTTGATCAGCGCGGTTTCTTCGCCGCAGATGTAGCGGCCGGCACCGGTGTGCACGAACAGCTCGAAATCGAAGCCTGAGCCGAAGATGTTCTTGCCGAGCAGGCCTGCGGCCTTGGCTTCATCGATGGCGCGATTGAGGTTGGCCGCAGCATCGACGTACTCGCCGCGCAGGAAGATATAGCCGCGGTAGGCCTTGAGCGCACGCGCAGAGATCAGCATGCCTTCCACCAACAGGTGGGGCAGTTGTTCCATGAGCATGCGGTCTTTCCAGGTGTTGGGCTCCATTTCATCCGCATTGCACAGCAGGTAGCGGATGTTCATGGATTCGTCAGCCGGCATCAGGCCCCACTTCACGCCCGTGGGGAAGCCTGCACCGCCACGGCCCTTGAGGCCGGATTCCTTGACGGTCTGCACGATGTCGGCCTGGGCCATCTCGGTCAGTGCCTTGCGTGCAGCCGCGTAGCCGTTCTTCTGCTGGTATTCCTCCAGCCATACCGGCTGGGCGTCGTCACGCAGGCGCCAGGTCAGCGGATGGGTTTCTTCGCTGCGAGTGATGCGGTTGGCTGGGCCGATGGAGGTGAGGGTCTTCATTTGTAGGCCTCCAGCAGCTTGGCGACGCCGTCAGGTTGGACATCGCCGAAGGTGTCGTCGTCGATCATCAGCGCCGGGGCCTTGTCGCAGTTGCCCAGGCAGCACACCGGCAGCAGGGTGAAGCGCTCATCGCTGGTGGTCTGGCCAAGGCCGATACCGAGTTGCTTCTGCATCTCACTGACCACCGATTCATGGCCGCCGATGTAGCAGGTCATGCTGTCGCATACGCGAATCACGTGGCGGCCCACCGGCTGGCGGAAGATCTGGCTATAGAAGGTGGCCACGCCTTCGACGTCGCTGGCAGGAATGCCGAGGATTTCGCCAATGGCGTCAGCGGCGCCGTCCGGCACCCAGCCGCGGGCTTTCTGCACGATCTTCAGCGCCTCGATGCTGGCGGCGCGCGGGTCTTCGTAGTGGTGCATCTCGTGCTCGATGGCCGAGCGCTCGGTTTCGCTGAGGGTGAAACGGTCAGTCTGAATTAGTGTGCTCATGATCAGCGGTCCACGTCGGCCATGACGAAGTCGATACTGCCCAGATAGGCGATCAGATCCGCCACCATGCTGCCGCGGATCACCGAGGGGATCTGCTGCAGGTGGGCGAAGCTGGGGGTACGAATCCGGGTGCGGTAGCTCATGGTGCTGCCGTCGCTCGTCAGGTAGTAGCTGTTGATGCCCTTGGTCGCCTCGATCATCTGGAAGGCTTCGTTGGCCGGCATAACCGGGCCCCAGGAAACCTGCAGGAAGTGGGTGATCAGGGTTTCGATGTGCTGCAGCGTGCGTTCTTTCGGCGGCGGCGTGGTCAGCGGGTGATCGGCCTTGTAAGGGCCTTCCGGCATGTTCTTCAGACACTGATCGATGATGCGGATGCTCTGGCGCATCTCCTCCACCCGCACCATGCAGCGGTCATAGGCGTCACCATTGGCCGCCAGCGGTACCTCGAACTCGAAGTTCTCGTAGCCGGAGTAGGGGCGCGCCTTGCGCAGGTCGAAGTCGCAACCGGTGGCGCGCAGGCCGGCACCGGTGGTGCCCCATTCGAGCGCTTCCTTGGTGTTGTACTGCGCCACACCAATGGTGCGGGCCTTGAGGATGCTGTTCTTCAGCGCGGCCTTCTCGTATTCGTCGAGGCGCTTGGGCAGCCAGTCGACGAATTCCTTGACCAGCTTGTCCCAACCGCGCGGCAGGTCGTGGGCGACGCCACCGATGCGATACCAGGCCGGATGCAGGCGGAAGCCGGTGATGGCTTCGATCACCTTGTAGGCGCGCTGGCGGTCGGTGAAGGTGAAGAACACCGGGGTCATGGCGCCGACGTCCTGGATGTAAGTACCCAGGAACAGCAGGTGACTGGTGATGCGGAAGAACTCGGCCATCATCACGCGGATGAAATCGACGCGGGCTGGCACCTTGATGCCGGCGAGTTTCTCCACCGAGAGCACGTAGGGCAGGTTGTTCATCACCCCGCCGAGATAGTCGATGCGGTCGGTGTAGGGGATGAAACTGTGCCAGCTCTGCCGTTCGGCCATCTTCTCGGCACCACGGTGGTGGTAGCCGATCTCTGGCACACAATCGACGATCTCTTCACCGTCGAGCTGCAGGATGATGCGGAAGGCGCCGTGGGCGGACGGGTGGTTGGGGCCGAGGTTGAGGAACATGTAGTCCTCGTGCTCACCGCCGCGCTTCATGCCCCAGTCTTCGGGGCGGAAGCGTGCGGCTTCTTCTTCCAACTCTTGTTTGGCCAGGGTCAGGCTGAACGGATCGAATTCGGTGGCGCGCGCCGGGTAGTCCTTGCGCAGCGGATGACCTTCCCAGGTCGGCGGCATCATGATGCGGCTCAGATGCGGGTGGCCGGTGAAGGTGATGCCGTAAAGATCCCAGACTTCGCGCTCGTACCAGTTGGCGTTGGGCCAGATACCGGTGGCGGTGGGCAGGTTGAGGTCGCGCTCGGACAAGGCGACCTTGATCATTACGTCACTATTACGCTCCAGCGACATCAGGTGATAGAACACCGTGAAGTCGGCTTCCGGCAGGCCGCGACGCTGGGTGCGCAGGCGTTCGTCGACGCCGTGCAGATCGTAAAGCATCACGTAGGGGCGCGGCAGGTTACGCAGGCAGGTGAGCACTTCGATCAGGCGCTCACGGGCGACCCAGAGTACCGGCATGCCGGTGCGGGTCGCTTGCAGGGTGAAACTGTCGTCGCCAAAGCGGGCGCGCAGTTCGGCGACGACGTCCTGGTCGTCAGCCTTGTAAGGCGGTATGGACACAACGGTGTCTTGAGTCATGGTCTCGGTCGCTGTCGATCAACGTAGAAAGTGGGCGTGACGCTTGCGCAGGCAAGCATCGGCTCAGACTTCGTCGGGGCTACGCAGGTTGGTAACGGCGATTCGCTGCTCGCGACGCTGCTCCTTCTGCGAAGGCATTTCGGCACGGTAGATGCCTTGATCGCCTACGACCCAGGATAGCGGGCGGCGCTCCTGGCCGATGGATTCCTGCAGCAGCATCAAGCCTTGCAGGAACGCCTCGGGCCGGGGCGGGCAGCCGGGAATGTAGACGTCCACGGGGAGGAACTTGTCCACGCCCTGAACGACCGAGTAGATGTCGTACATGCCGCCGGAGTTGGCGCATGAACCCATGGAGATGACCCACTTGGGCTCCAGCATCTGCTCATAGAGACGCTGGATTACCGGGGCCATCTTGATGAAGCAGGTGCCGGCAATGACCATGAAGTCGGCCTGGCGGGGTGATGCGCGAATGACTTCCGCACCGAAACGCGCCACATCGTGCGGGGCGGTGAAGGCGGTGGTCATTTCCACGTAGCAGCAGGACAGGCCGAAGTTGTACGGCCACAAGGAATTCTTGCGCCCCCAGTTGACCGCGCCGTTAAGCACGTCCGAGAGCTTGCCCATGTAGATGTTCTTGTGAACCTGATCCTCTAGCAGCGGGTCGGAAACGACCTCCCGCTGGCCGATCGGATACGCCTCATTGGGCGCATTCGGGTCGACCCGAGTAAGTTTGTATTGCATCGCCAAAGCCTCATTGTTTTAGCTTCGCCTGCCGTTCACGACGTCCCTGCGGTGCCCAATCGAGCGCGCCGATACGCCAAAGATAGACAAGACCTGCCAACAGAATTGCTATGAAAACTGTAGCTTCGATCAGGCCTGCCCAGCCGCTTTCGCGCACCGAGACTGCCCAAGCGAAGAGATAGAGGGCTTCAACGTCGAAGATCACGAAGAGCATCGCGACCAGATAGAACTTGGCTGACAGGCGCAGACGCGCACTGCCGGTGGGAAGCATGCCCGACTCGAAGGGTTCGTTCTTGCTGCGTCCCCAGGCTTTGCTGCCGAGCAGGCTGGAAAGGCCGAGCATAAAGGCGATGAGCCCGCAGACACCCAGCAAGAAAACAGCGAAAGCCCAGTTCTGGGACATGGTCGTTACCGCATCAGGCATGCCGGTACCCCTTGGTAAAGAGACGGCTTCTATTATTCGTGATGGAGCCGTGCAGGTAGCACGTGCTCTGAAAAATCCTGAAAACAATTCTATGCGCTGTTAAAGGTAGAAGTAAATTTCCATTTGAAAAATAAATCACGCAACGCTTTGTTGTCTGAGTAGTTTTAGCAGAAATAGCGGTAATTGCACCTTGGTTTCACGGCAGCGCCCCTGGCTGGCCTCTGGCAAAGCCGTTGCAGGCCCCTGAAACGGCGCTTTCAGCCTTCGCCGGGCGACGAGCCAGGCGCTGATGGCTGCATTTGAAAAGGCTTTCGCGCGTCTTTCGCACTAATACCAAGGAATGAGGAAGTGCAACTTCCGCATCGATAGTTGCGATGAAGTGTTATTCACGAAGCGGGGCGGCGATGCGATTGGAAATTTCGCGGCCATATACGGATATGGCTCGTTTTGGCTGCGGAGACTCGCTGGAGTCGTTTGCCGCGACGGGTTTAAATTCCATTATGGAATTTAAAGCATTCTTTATATGCAGGAATGCCTTGTCGATTCGCGTGCCTTGTGCATAAAAAAGCCCCGGCAAGCCGGGGCGGATTAGGCAATTGGCCGCTGCGGGTGCGTGGCCCGCAGGGGAGAACCGTTCTTAGTGGAACTGGTTCATGGTGTTGTCTTTACCGCTCGCCTTCAGAGCAGCTTCGCCAGCGAAGTACTCCTTGTGGTTGTCGCCGATGTCGGAGCCAGCCATGTTCTGATGCTTGACGCAGGCGATACCCTGACGCAGCTCCTGGCGCTGAACACCTTTCACGTAG
Source organism: Pseudomonas sp. C11 (assembly GCF_034683865.1). NCBI lineage: Bacteria > Pseudomonadati > Pseudomonadota > Gammaproteobacteria > Pseudomonadales > Pseudomonadaceae > Pseudomonas > Pseudomonas sp. C11. Next base: position 417,900 of record NZ_JAWIIP010000001.1, on the reverse strand, counting down.
GCCAGCATGCCCTGGTCGGCGAAGTAGCCTTTGGCCAGGTTGTCGGTGGACAGGGCCGCGGTGTGGTAGGTCGGCAGGGTGATCAGGTGGTGGAAGATGCCGGCGTGAGCCGAGCCATCGCGCTGGAAGGTGCGGATCTTCTCGTCTGCAACCTTGGCCAGTTCGGTCTCGTCGTACTCGACGCTCATCAGCTTGGCGCGGTCGTATGCGGATACGTCCTTGCCCTCGGCGGCGAATGCATCGAACACCTGCTGACGGAAGTTCAGCGTCCAGTTGAAGGACGGACTGTTGTTGTACACCAGCTTGGCATTCGGGATGACTTCACGGATGCGGTCAACCATGGCCTTGATCTGGCCAACGTGCGGCTTCTCGGTTTCGATCCACAGCAGGTCGGCGCCGTTCTGCAGGCTGGTGATGCAGTCCAGTACGCAGCGGTCTTCGCCAGTGCCAGCGCGGAACTGGAACAGGTTGGACGGCAGACGCTTCGGACGCAGCAGCTTGCCGCCACGATTGATCACGACGTCGCCGTTGCCCAGGTCGCTGGCAGCAACTTCTTCGCAATCCAGGAAGCTGTTGTATAGGTCGCCCAGGTCGCCCGGCTCTTTGGTGACTGCGATCTGCTTGGTCAGGCCGGCACCCAGGGAGTCGGTACGGGCGACGATCACGCCATTGTCGATACCCAGCTCGAGGAAGGCGTAGCGAACGGCAGCGATCTTGGCGAGGAAGTCAGCATGCGGAACGGTCACTTTGCCGTCCTGGTGACCACATTGCTTCTCGTCGGAAACCTGGTTCTCGATCTGGATGCAGCAGGCGCCGGCTTCGATCATGCGCTTGGCCAGCAGGTAGGTGGCTTCCGGGTTACCGAAGCCAGCATCGATGTCGGCGATGATCGGGACGATATGAGTTTCGAAGTTGTCGATCTGGTTCTGGATCTCGGCAGCCTTGGCGTGGTCACCAGCGTCACGAGCGGCGTCCAGGGCGGTGAACAGCAGATCCAGTTCGCGGCTGTCAGCCTGACGCAGGAAGGTGTAGAGCTCTTCGATCAGGTCGGAGACGGCGGTTTTTTCGTGCATCGACTGATCCGGCAGCGGACCGAAGTCGGAGCGCAGTGCGGCGACCATCCAGCCGGACAGGTACAGGTACTTCTTGTTGGTGGTCTTCAGGTGCTTCTTGATCGAGATCAGCTTCTGCTGACCGATGAAGCCGTGCCAGCAGCCCAGGGACTGGGTGTAGAGGGAGGAGTCGGCGTCGTACTCTTCCATGTCCTGGCGCATGATGTCGGCGGTGTACTGGGCGATTTCCAGGCCGGTCTTGAAGCGATTCTGAGCGCGCATACGAGCGACGGACTCAGGGTTGATAGCGCTCCAGCTGCTGCCGAATTTCTCTTTCAGAGCGGCTACAGCCTTGATGTCGTTTTGATATGCGGACATGGTCAATCCTTCAGATGTGTGTGGGTTGAGCACCAACTACACACGCTAGACGCGCATGAGTGCGACGGCTGCGGGCGGCTACCACTTTGACGGCGGGGGAACGGCTGAAAAGCGAGGGTGTGCTGCGAAGAGGGGGATGTAGGCGAGCAGTCCGCTGGCTGTCGCAGAGCGTTGGGCTCGTGGAAACCCTTGGCACTGCGCCGTACATGGCGAGCTGTCTGTTACTTAACGCTTCCCCGTCCCTCAGGACAACTTCGTTCCAGTCGCAACCTCGTCGTACGGCCTTGTGGGCTGTTGGGACACGGATCGTCGCGAAGTGCTTCGATGACGATCTGGAGATCCTTTTCAGGACCCCTGGCTAGCGGGAGCGAGGCCATCATGCCTCTGGGAAAATGCTTCGTCAAACGTTTTGTAGTGGTTTTTTCAAGCTACTACATATTCAGTCCGCGACTGCCTGGTCACGTGCGGCAGCCCACCAGGCGGGCGTTTCAGGGATTTCGGGGGCTGCGCGATTTGTCCATGCCCCGGAGGGCGGAGTGGCATACGACTTTGGTCGATAGGGTCAGTCGAGCGCCTCGACCTTGACGCGTAGCGACATATCCTCACGCCCTTGCGTAGTGCTGCGGCGCAATACGTCACGACCGTCGGAGCTGGTTTGCTCGCTGACCCCGCCCAGGGGAATCCATTCGCCCAGTCGGCCGCTGACGCGAGTGTCGGTGCCTTGCACGTCGATAACGCCGGGTCGATTATTGCTCACGCGATCCTGTTGGCTGCTGATGGACAGATGCACCAACTCGCCAGAGAGGCTGGCCGTCACGTAAAAGCCGCGCGTCACGTCGCGATATTGGGTGTCCTGATAGATCTGGCCGTAGGGACCGGTGCTGGTGGTGGTCAGCGGGACGCTCTGGCCGACCTGGATCAGCGCCGGATAACCCTCGGTGGCTTGCACCTGCTGGGTGCCACCGCCGCGGCTATCGGTGCTGCGACGGATGATGCGCACCTGGTCGCGACCGTTGACTTCGCCGCGGCCGATCTGAGCTTCGGCATTGCCAGCGCTGAGCGTGCCGTCGACACGATAGCCTCGGTCATTCTGGTAACTGCTGTCGCTGCTCTCGACGGTGATCAGCAGGCGACGCGGGCGAGTATCCAGTTGCTGCAGAAGCAGACGAACTTCGCCGATCTTGGCTGGTGAGGCATTGACGACCAACTGGTTGCCGTAGGCGCTGACCTTACCCTCGTTGCCTAGCATCGATTGCACCACGCCCAGCACATCGTCGGCGGTGCGGTAGTTCAACGGGATCAGTTCGGTCGCCGCCTGCAGTGGCAGGCACAGGCCAAGGAGCAGGGCGGCGAACAGCGTGCGCAGGGTCATGGCAGAAAGCTCCGCAGATCAGGATCGGTGATGCTGGTGTCCCAGGCCTGGTCGAACTGGGTTTGCCGTTGGCGCACACGCGCCGGATCGTTGTACAGGGTGTAGCCGGACTGCTGGTTCAGCTCCGGGATCAGGAACAGCCCTCGGTCGTCGGCGATCAGAAAGGCCAGTTCATCGCTGGGGTAATCAGGGTTGAATTTGCGGATATGCAGATTGGAGGACAGGCGGCGCGACAGGGCGAGCAGTCGATGGCCTTCCTTCACTGCGCGGGTTGTATCGCGCAACAGGATGCGCAGACGCGCCCGCGGGCTGCTCAGCAGAAAGCGGGTGCAGGCTTGCTGCACGCTGCTGCTGTGATAGAGCCAGGGCTCGAGATCCTCGCTGTACAGGCATAAGCTGCGTTGGGCCTGCTGGATCAATGCCAGTGCATGAGCGCGTGCTTCCTGCGGCATGCTGAAACGCTCCAGAGGTTCGTGCTGGCCGAGGATGAATGGTGCAGGCTCCGATTGTGCCGTATCCGCAGTGGCGGGCTGTGGATTGTGCACGGCAAAACGCCCCGGCGACTCGAATTCGATAGCTGTCAGCTCAAGGGCTTCTGGCGTATCGATCGGTTCGACCGGGGCGTCTTTGTCGTTCATCGTGCTCTCTACTGGCTGGTGCGCACCATATCCACATGCGGTATGCCGGCGTCGAGGTACTCGTCGCTGACAATGCTGAAGCCTAGCCTTTCATAGAACGGTGTGGCATGCACCTGCGCGGTGAGCATTTGCTGATGCAGGCCGCGTTTTTCGGCTTCGGCGATTACCGCCAGCATCAGTTTCTCGCCGACCTTGAGGCCGCGCCAGTCCTTGAGTACCGAGACGCGACCAATGTGGCCGTCCGGCAGCAGGCGCGCGGTGCCAACCGGGTAATCACCTTCCTCAGCGAGAAAGTGCACGGCCTCGGTATCTTCGGCGTCCCACTCCAGTTCCGGCGGCACCGATTGCTCGGCAACGAACACGCTGTCGCGGATACGACGAAGTTCGGCATTGTCCCTATGCCAGTCCGCGACACGGACGGTGATCTCACTCATCGGCAAATCCCAGGCTGCCTTGTTTGACCAGTTCCCACAGCAGGGTACGCCCCTCGTCGTCAGCCAGCCAGGCGCCGAGGTTTTCTACATGTAACGCATCGGCACTGCAGATCAGCTTCAGCAGCTCGCGCAGGCGGGCGGAAACCAGGCGACTCTGGCCGCTGGCGAACAGCACCAGGTCTTCACCCACCTCCGACCAGGCCATGCGGGCGCTGGGGTTGCGGATGATGATCGCGCCGTCTTCGAGGGCGCCGAGGAAGTCTTCTTCCTCGATCTCGATGCCAGCGACCAGTTCCGGGTACTTGGGCTCGGTCATGAACTGGCCGAACCAGGTCATCAACAGGCGCTCGTCGCTCATGTGTTCGTTGAGAAGAGCCTTGAGGCGTTCCAGGGCATCGCGCTGGATCTGGTTGGGATCCTCGCTCGGCTGGATGTCGGCATCGCTGTAACGCTCTTCGTCGGGCAGGAACTGGCCGAGGAAATCGGTGAAATGGGTCAGTACTTCGGCGGCGCTGGGCGCGCGGAAGCCCACGGAATAGGTCATGCAATCATCCTCGGCAATGCCGTTGTGGGCCAGGCACGGCGGTAGATAGAGCATATCGCCGGGCTCCAGTACCCACTCATCAGTTGGTTCAAATTCAGCCAGGATCTTCAGATCGGCGTGGGGGAGCAGCGGGCTGTCGGCATCGCACATCTGGCCAATCTGCCAGCGGCGATGGCCGTGGGCCTGCAGCAGGAATACGTCGTAGTTGTCGAAATGCGGGCCGACGCCGCCACCGGGGGCGGCGAAGCTGATCATCAGGTCGTCGATGCGCCATTTGGGCAGGAACTTGAAGTCTTCCAGCAGTTCGGCCACTTCCGGAACGAACTGATCGACGGCCTGCACCAGCAGCGTCCAGTCGCGCTCGGGCAGATCCTGGAAGGTGTATTCGTTGAACGGGCCGCGCTGCAGCTCCCAGGGGCGCTCGCCGTGCTCGATCACCAGGCGCGATTCGACTTCTTCTTCCAGCGCCAGGCCGGCCAGCTCGTCCGGGCTGATCGGGCTTTCGAAGTCCGGGATCGCCTGGCGCACCAGCAGCGGCTTCTTCTGCCAGTAGTCGCGCAGGAATTCACGGGCTGTGAGGCCACCCAGCAATTGCAGCGGAGTATCAGGATTCATCAGTAAGCCCTTGAAATAGATAAAAACCTTAAAACAAAAACGCCCGGCTCAGCCGGGCGTCCTCGAGGCTGATCGCGCTTAGATACGCTTGGCCTGGGCCACGGCGTTACCGATATAGCGCGCCGGGGTCAGTTGCTTGAGCTCTTCCTTGGCGGCGGCTGGCATGTCCAGTCCATCAATGAAAGTTTGCAGGGCTTCGGCGCTGATGCCCTTGCCGCGGGTCAATTCCTTGAGCTTCTCGTACGGGTTCTCGATGGCGTAGCGGCGCATCACGGTCTGGATCGGCTCGGCGAGCACTTCCCAGCAGGCATCCAAGTCTTCAGCAATTTTCTGAGCATTGAGCTCCAACTTGCTGATTCCCTTGAGGCTGGCTTCATAAGCGATGACGCTGTGGGCGAAGCCGACACCCAGGTTGCGCAGCACGGTGGAATCGGTCAGGTCGCGCTGCCAGCGGGAGATCGGCAGCTTGCTGGCCAGGTGCTGGAAGATCGCGTTGGCGATGCCCAGGTTGCCTTCGGAGTTCTCGAAATCGATCGGGTTGACCTTGTGCGGCATGGTCGAGGAGCCGATCTCGCCGGCCACGGTCTTCTGCTTGAAGTAGCCGAGGGAGATGTAGCCCCATACGTCGCGGTCGAAGTCGATCAGGATGGTGTTGAAGCGGGCGATGGCGTCGAACAGCTCGGCGATGTAGTCGTGCGGCTCGATCTGGGTGGTGTAGGGGTTGAAGGTCAGGCCCAGGTCGCCTTCGATGAACTGACGGGCGTTGGCTTCCCAGTCGATGCTCGGGTAGGCCGACAGGTGGGCGTTGTAGTTGCCCACAGCACCGTTGATCTTGCCCAGCAGCGGCACGGCGGCGACCTGAGCGATCTGGCGCTCCAGGCGGTAGACAACGTTGGCCAGTTCCTTGCCCAGGGTGGTCGGCGAAGCCGGCTGGCCGTGGGTGCGCGAGAGCATCGGTACGTCAGCGAACTTCACTGCCAGCTCGCGAATGGCGCCTGCCAGTTGCTTCATCAGCGGCAGCAGCACGCTGTCACGGCCTTCACGCAGCATCAGGGCGTGGGACAGGTTGTTGATGTCCTCGCTGGTGCAGGCGAAGTGGATGAATTCACTGACCTTGTCGAGCTCCGGCAGCTTGGCAGCCTGTTCCTTGAGCAGGTACTCCACGGCCTTGACGTCGTGGTTGGTGGTGCGCTCGATTTCCTTGACGCGCTCGGCGTGCTCGACGGCGAAGTTCTCGGCCAGCTCGTTGAGCAGGGCATTGGCTTCGGCGGAGAAGGGTGCGACTTCCGGGATGCCCTCGTGGGCGGCCAGGCGCTGCAGCCAGCGCACTTCGACCAGTACGCGGCTACGGATCAGGCCGTATTCGCTGAAGATGGGGCGCAGGGCGCTGGTTTTGCCGGCGTAGCGGCCGTCGACGGGGGAAACCGCGGTGAGCGAGGAAAGCTGCATGTGGGCGTTCTCGAGCTGTCGGGCTGAAAAGTCATCCGGAGCCGCTGCGCGTCGTGCCTGCTTCGATGAAGCGGGCTCTAGCTCAGGTGCCTGGACGACCTCTGACGAAAAGGGCGCATATCATACATGAAAACCGGCGCTTGGCCGTCTATGCCTTGCGTCTTGCGACCGATAACAGACTGGCGGCAAAGATCAGCGCTGCACCCAGCAATGACAGTCTGTCCGGTGTCTCGCCCCAGAGCAGCCAGGCGATGAGGCCGGCGAAGACGATGGCCAGGTAGGCCACGGGGCCGATCAATCCCGGTGGTGCCAGGCCGTAGGCGCGCGACATGATCACCTGGCTGGCGGTGGCCAGCAGGCCGATACCCAGCAGCCAGCCAAGCTGGTTGGCGTCCAGCGGCTGCCAGCTCCAGGTCAGCGGAATGGCGGAAAACAACGCGGAAAACAGCGAGAAATAGAAGACGATGCGGGTTGCCGGCTCGCTGTCGCTCATCTCGCGGATGGAGACGAAAGCGAAGGCTGCCAACAGGCTCGCCGCCAGGCCAACCAATGCCGCGCCCTCGAACAGGGCGGCGCTGGGCTTGGCCACCAGCAGCACGCCGCACAGACCGACCAGGCTGCTGATCAGCATGCGTCGGGTCAGCGGCTCCTTGAGCCAGATATGCGCGATCAGCGGGGTGAACACCGGCGCTGAATAGGTGAACAGCATGGCGTCGGCAAGTGGCAGGTGGGCGATGGCGTAGAAGAAGCAGTACATCGCCGCCAGGCCGTAGGTGGTGCGCCATAGATGAGATTTCAGGCGTGTCGTGCGTAGCGGGCGCACGCCGCGCACTAGTAGCAGCGGCAGAAAGAACAGCACGCCGACCAGGTTGCGGAAGAACACCACCGACTCGTTGTTGACGCTGGCGGATATTTCGCGGATTCCGGCCCCGGTGAAAGCGAACAGCAGGGCCGAGAGTGCCAGCAGCAGGGCACCCTGAAGGGGTTTGACGCTGCGGCTGGCGGGCTCCATGGTCAGTTTCGCGTCATGTCGTAGAGCGCTTTGAGCAGCTTGCCGCGGCTGAACACCAACTGCCAGCGGTGGCCGCCGAGTTGGCGCCACAGGCGCGCCGAGCGAATGCCGGCGAGTAGCAGAGCGCGGATCTTTGCCGCGTTGTTCGGCTGTTGCAGAAAGCGCATGTCGCCATGCACCTGGATGCGCTGGCGGAAGGTGCTGATGGTGTCCTGGTACAGGCCGCCACAGGCCGCGATGACGTTGTCATGCACCAGGCCGAAATGCTCGACCTGTTGCTGGATCTGATCCAGCCGACTGCCCATGATTTCCAGCATGTCACTGCGTTTGTCCAGTTGACGCTCCAGGCCGATCAGAGCTAGCGAATAACGCAGCGGCTCGCGTTGCAAGGCGGCTGGGTTGCGCTCCAGGGCACTGATGAGCGCACGATAACCTTCGCGCAGGTTAAGGTCGTCACCACCGTAAACATCCAGGGTGCTTTTCGGATCGCGAACGAGCAGGCTGCCGAGCATGCAGCCCATCGATGCTTCGCTGATCTGGCCGGTGCGGGCGATCTTGTCCGCCAGTACGGCGGCTTCGAAGACGGCGCCGAGGGCAACCAGTTGTTCCTGAATCGGACTCATCGGGCGTCCTCGTACCAGGCTTCGGCGGTTTCGATCACGCCGCCGCCGAGGCAGACCTCGCCGTCATAGAACACCACGGACTGGCCTGGGGTGACTGCACGTTGCGGCTCGTCGAATACGGCGCGATAGCCGTTCTCGGTCTTCTCCAGGGTGCAGGACTGGTCGCTCTGGCGGTAGCGCACCTTGGCGGTCAGGCGGCGCGACGTGCTGAGATCGACTGGATTGACCCAGTAGATGTCCGAGGCGAGCAGGGCGCGGGAGAACAGCCAGGAGTGTTCGTTGCCCTGGCCGACGATCAGTACGTTGCGTGTCAGATCCTTGCGCAGTACGTACCAGGGTTCATCGCCCGCATCTTTCAGACCGCCAATGCCCAGGCCCTGGCGCTGGCCGATGGTGTGGTACATCAAACCATGATGGCGGCCGATGACCTGGCCTTCCGTGGTTTCGATATCCCCGGGCTGCGCCGGCAGATACTGCTTGAGGAAATCGCTGAAGCGGCGCTCACCGATGAAGCAGATGCCGGTCGAGTCCTTCTTCTTCGCCGTGGCCAACTCGTATTTCTCGGCAATGGCGCGTACCTGCGGCTTTTCCAGTTCGCCGACCGGGAACAGGGTCTTGGCGATCTGCTCACCGCCGACGGCATGCAGGAAATAGCTCTGATCCTTGTTCGGATCCAGGCCCTTGAGCAGTTCGGTGCGGCCATCGATGTCGCGGCGACGCACGTAGTGACCGGTGGCGATCAGATCCGCGCCGAGGCTCAGGGCGTAGTCGAGGAAGGCTTTGAACTTGATTTCGCGGTTACACAGGATGTCCGGATTCGGTGTGCGTCCGGCCTTGTATTCGGCCAGGAAGTGCTCGAACACGTTGTCCCAGTATTCCGCAGCGAAGTTGGCGGTGTGCAGCTTGATGCCGATGCGGTCGCATACGGCCTGGGCGTCGGCCAGGTCATCCATGGCGGTGCAGTATTCGGTGCCGTCGTCTTCGTCCCAGTTCTTCATGAACAGGCCTTCGACCTGGTAACCCTGTTCCATCAGCAGCAGGGCAGAAACGGACGAATCGACGCCGCCGGACATGCCGACGATCACGCGTTGGGTGCTGGGTGCTTGCATGGGAGTCTGCGAGTAAAGCCTGAAAAGCCGTCAAGTTTACCAGAAAGCCTGCCGCCCGTAGGACGTACTCGGCTTTGGCTTCCTGCGTCGCTCTACCTCCTGCATCCATGCAGTCGTCGCGAAGCAGTACGCCGTTGGGTTTGAAGAGCAGCGGACTGTTCACTTCGCTACGAGCGGCCGGCGCTCCGTTCCGCCTGTCATCATCTGGAGCCGGCGAGCACGGCATCCCCGAATTTCATCCGGGCTACGCTTAGTCGCGCAGCAGCTCCAACGACCCGCTGACCCCGGCCAGGTAGTCGTCGACGCAGCGCAACACCAGTTCGCTGCGCCAGCGCTCGGGTTGTGCGGCCAGCTCGTCGCGCGTCAGCCAGGTAATACCGCTGATGTCGCTGTCCAGTTCGCGCTGCGGGTCATGGTGCACCGGGCGGGCAATGAAGCAGACGCGCTGATAAGTCACGCCATTGCTCGGTGCGGTATAGAGGTAGAGGCCGAGCAGGGCGGTCAGCTCGACGTCCCAGCCGGTTTCTTCCAGGGTTTCGCGCAGTGCGGCTTCGCGCAGCGATTCATTGGCTTCCAGATGTCCGGCGGGTTGGTTGAGCACCAGGCGCCCGGCCTTGAATTCCTCGACGAAGAGGAAGCGACCCTGGTCTTCGATGACCGTGGCCACGGTGATATGCGGTTGCCAGTCCATTTTGTCTTTCTCCGAGATTATCTTGGGATGACGTCTGTAGTGGCGAGCCCTGCTCGCGAAAAAACGTCTTCGCGAGCAGGGCTCGCCACTACAAAGATTGTCCTGATCCATAAATAAAGAACCCCGGCGCAAGGCCGGGGTTCTTTCGACACTCAAGCCTGATCAGGCATTCAGTGCAGCCAGAGCGGCGTTGAAGGTGGCGCTTGGGCGCATCACCTTGCTGGTCAGCTCAGGGTTGGAGCGGTAGTAGCCACCGATATCGGCTGGCTTGCCTTGTACGGCGGCCAGTTCGGCAACGATAGCGGCTTCCTGCTCGGTCAGTTGCTTGGCCAGCGGGGCGAAGTGAGCTTTCAGCTCGGCGTCGTCGTTTTGCTCGGCCAGGGCTTGTGCCCAGTACAGCGCCAGGTAGAAGTGGCTGCCGCGGTTATCGATTTCGCCGACCTTGCGCGCCGGGGACTTGTTGTTGTCCAGCAGCTTGCCGGTGGCTTGATCCAGGGTCTTGCCCAGTACCTTGGCTTTGGCGTTGTTGGTCTTGATGCCGGTTTCTTCCAGCGAGACGGCCAGGGCCAGGAACTCGCCCAGGGAATCCCAGCGCAGGTAGTTCTCTTCGACCAGTTGCTGTACGTGCTTGGGTGCCGAACCGCCGGCGCCGGTTTCGTACATGCCGCCGCCCGCCATCAGCGGAACGATGGACAGCATCTTGGCCGAGGTGCCCAGCTCCATGATCGGGAACAGGTCAGTCAGGTAGTCACGCAGCACGTTACCGGTCACCGAGATGGTGTCCTGGCCACGAATCATGCGCTCCATGGAGACGCGGATGGCTTCGTTGTAGCCCATCATGCGGATATCCAGGCCGGTCAGGTCGTAATCCTTGAGGTACAGCTCGACCTTCTTCTGCAGCTCGCGGTCGTGGGCGCGCTCCGGATCCAGCCAGAAGATCGCCGGAGTGTCGGACTGACGGGCGCGGGTAACGGCCAGCTTGACCCAGTCGCGGATCGGCGCGTCCTTGGTCTGGCAGGCACGCCAGATGTCGCCAGCTTCGACTTCGTGCTGCATCAGCACGGTACCGTCGGCAGCTACCACGCGCATGGTGCCGTCGGCGGTCATTTCGAAGGTCTTGTCGTGGGAGCCGTATTCCTCGGCCTTCTGCGCCATCAGGCCGACGTTCGGCACGGTGCCCATGGTGGTCGGATCGAACGCACCGTTGGTTTTGCAGAAGTTGATCATTTCCTGATAGATGCGAGCGTAGGTGCTCTCAGGCATGACGGCCTTGGTGTCTTTCTGCTTGCCGTCCTTGCCCCACATCTGACCGGAGTTACGGATCATCGCCGGCATCGAGGCGTCGACGATGACGTCGCTCGGGATGTGCAGGTTGGTGATGCCCTTGACCGAGTCGACCATGGCCATTTCCGGGCGATGGGCGTAGACCTCGTGGATGTCATGCAGGATTTCTTCCTGCTGGGACGCCGGCAGCGCCTTGATCTTGTCGTAGACGCTGCTGATGCCGTTGTTCGGGTTGACGCCCAGTTCCTTGAACAGGTCGCCGTACTTGTCGAACACGTCCTTGTAGTAAACGCTGACGGCATGACCGAAGACGATCGGGTGGGAGACCTTCATCATGGTCGCCTTGACGTGCAGGGACCACATCACGCCGGTTTCCTTGCAGTCTTGCAGGGTCTTCTCGAAGAAGGCACGCAGCTTGCGGCAGCTCATGAACATGCTGTCGAAGACTTCGCCTTCCTGCAGGGCGAGTTGTTTCTTGACCTCGACCTTGCCGTCCTTGCCAACGAACTCGATGCGCACGTCACCGGCCTTGGCCATGGTGATCGATTGCTCGCTGGAGAAGAAGTCGCCGCCGCGCATGTAGTCGGCGTGGGACTGCGAAGCCATGCTCCACTTGCCCATGCTGTGCGGGTGCTTGCGAGCGTAGGCCTTGACCGCAGCCGGGGCGCGACGGTCGGAGTTGCCTTCACGCAGAACCGGGTTCACGGCGCTGCCCAGGATTTTCGCGTAGCGGGCGCGAACTTCCTTGTCTTCTTCGCTCTGCGGGTCTTCCGGGAAGTTCGGGATGTTGTAGCCCTGAGCCTGCAGTTCGGCGATTGCTGCCTTGAGCTGCGGAACGGAGGCGCTGATGTTGGGCAGCTTGATGATGTTGGCGTCTGGCTGCAGGGTCAGCTCAGCCAGCTTGGCCAGGTCGTCGTCGATGCGCTTGTCGGCATCCAGACGGTCGGCAAAGCTTGCCAGGATGCGTCCAGCAAGAGAGATGTCGCGGGTTTCAACGGAGATGTCGGCCGATGCAGCGAAGGCTTCCACGATGGGCAGAAGCGAATAGGTGGCAAGGGCTGGGGCTTCGTCGGTGAAGGTGTAGATGATCTTCGAAGGGGTGGACATTTAGCGTTAACTCTCTTCTTTGCTGAGCGCGCATAGAAACTCGACCTGCGCGTGTGGCGCGAACTCCAGGGTCATGGAGCCGGGTCGAGGACTCGCCGCGGTGATGTTGGATACACCCGTAGAGTGTCGAACGTTTCGATCCGACGGATGATGGTGTACTCCCGTCGGCTTCAAGAGGCTGCTATCCGGTTCCGGACAGGCCGCCCCTTATGACTCGTTAGTCACCTAAGGAGTATATCACCGCGACACCTCGTCACAGAATGCCCTGCTGAATAAGACCTTTGCAGATGTGTCTGAGGTCTGAGGTTTGCGCTACTCTCGGGAGTGCACACTGTCTAACCACAAGATGGAGTCGAGCAATGGGATACCAGAAGATCCAGGTGCCAGCCAGCGGTGACAAAATCACCGTCAATGCCGATATGTCGCTGAACGTGCCGAACAACCCGATCATTCCTTTCATCGAAGGTGATGGCATCGGTGTCGATATCTCTCCAGTCATGATCAAGGTCGTCGATGCTGCCGTCGAGAAAGCCTACGGCGGTGCTCGCAAGATTTCCTGGATGGAGGTCTATGCCGGTGAGAAGGCTACCCAGGTCTACGACCAGGACACCTGGCTGCCGAAAGAGACCCTCGAGGCGGTGCGCGATTACGTCGTGTCCATCAAGGGGCCGTTGACCACGCCGGTGGGTGGCGGCATTCGCTCGCTTAACGTCGCCCTGCGTCAGGAGCTGGATCTTTACGTCTGCCAGCGCCCGGTGCGTTGGTTCGAGGGCGTGCCCAGCCCGGTGAAAAAGCCGGGTGACGTAGACATGGTGATCTTCCGCGAGAACTCCGAAGACATCTATGCCGGTGTCGAATGGAAAGCCGGCAGCGCGGAGGCTGAAAAGGTCATCAAGTTCCTTACCGAAGAAATGGGCGTCAAGAAGATTCGCTTCACCGATATGTGCGGTATCGGCATCAAGCCTGTGTCCGAAGCCGGCACCAAGCGCCTGGTGCGCAAGGCGCTGCAGTACGCCGTCGACAACGATCGCGACTCGGTGACCCTGGTGCACAAGGGCAACATCATGAAGTTCACCGAGGGTGCCTTTAAAGAGTGGGGCTACGAGATCGCGCGTGACGAGTTCGGCGCCGAGTTGCTCGATGGCGGCCCGTGGATGCAGTTCAAGAATCCACGCACCGGCAAGAACGTCGTGGTCAAGGACGTGATTGCCGACGCCATGCTGCAGCAGATCCTGCTGCGACCGGCCGAGTACGACGTCATCGCCACGCTCAACCTCAACGGTGACTATCTGTCCGACGCCCTGGCTGCTGAGGTGGGCGGCATTGGTATCGCGCCCGGTGCCAACCTGTCCGATTCAGTGGCGATGTTCGAGGCGACTCACGGCACTGCGCCGAAATATGCTGGCCAGGATAAGGTCAATCCCGGCTCGATCATTCTCTCCGCCGAAATGATGTTGCGTCACATGGGCTGGACCGAGGCGGCTGATCTGATTATCAAGGGCACCAACGGGGCTATTGCAGCCAAGACCGTGACCTATGACTTCGAGCGCTTGATGGAGGGGGCGAAGTTGCTGTCCTGCTCCGAATTCGGCGACGCGATGATCGCGCATATGTAACTGCAGGTTGCCGTGGATAAAGAAAGGCCAGTCATACGACTGGCCTTTTTCATGGCGACTGCCAGAGGTGATCAGGCTCCTACCGTGCTCGCGGTGGTCTGCAGCTGTGGCGTGGTCGCTGGCGCTTCCTGTGTCGCAGAGACGGTGCTGATATTGACGGCATGCAATCCCTTGGGCCCCTGCACGATCTCGAAACGAACCGGCTGGCCTGCCTTGAGTGTCTTGTAACCTTCCATATTGATGGCCGAGTAGTGGGCGAACAGGTCCTCATCTCGGCCTTCGGCCAGGATGAATCCATAGCCTTTGGCGTTGTTGAACCACTTGACCTTACCGCTGAGCATGCTGATATCCCTCTGCAAAGGACTCCATCTCTGGAGTATCATCCACTTCAATTCCGCGCAATAACCGATCCGGCTGGGCGAAGGCGTGGAACCCCGATACCCTTGAATAGGGTATTTATTGGTTGTAACACCCTTTTGCCGATAGTCAAGGCTATGCGGCGGATGGCTGAGAACTCAGTCAAACTCCCTCTAGCATCCCCGTTCGTCCAGCCCTGAAACCCTGATTCCAGCATGCATGCAAGTAGCCAGATTCGACTAACATTCAATCAGGATCACCCGGCAGAGCATGAGGATGACTCCTCTGGTATCGCTGTCCAGGAATCCAAGCCAGCGCTCAAGGCACCACCGATGTACAAGGTGGTCTTATTCAATGACGACTACACCCCGATGGATTTCGTCGTCGAAGTACTTGAAACCTTTTTCGGCATGAATCGGGAATTGGCGACCAAGATCATGCTGGCCGTCCATACGGAGGGGCGTGCGGTGTGTGGTGTGTATACGCGCGATATTGCGGAGACCAAGGCAATGCAGGTCAACCAGTACGCACGAGAAAGCCAGCATCCGCTACTCTGTGAAATAGAGAAGGACGGTTAACGCCGGCCACTTGGGTATGAGGTGAAGCTATGTTGAACCGAGAGCTCGAAGTCACCCTCAATCTTGCCTTCAAGGAGGCGCGCGCCAAACGTCATGAATTCATGACGGTCGAGCACCTGCTGCTTGCCTTGCTGGACAATGAGGCGGCTGCCAGCGTATTGCGTGCCTGTGGAGCCAATCTCGACAAGCTGCGCCATGATTTGCAGGAGTTCATCGACTCCACCACGCCGCTGATTCCGCAGCATGATGAAGACCGCGAAACTCAGCCGACGCTGGGTTTCCAGCGCGTGCTGCAGCGTGCGGTATTCCATGTGCAGAGTTCCGGCAAGCGTGAAGTCACCGGCGCCAATGTGCTGGTTGCGATCTTCAGCGAGCAGGAAAGCCAGGCCGTGTTCCTGCTCAAGCAGCAGAGCGTGGCGCGTATTGATGTGGTCAATTTCATTGCTCATGGTATTTCCAAGGTGCCGGGGCATGGTGATCAGCACGAGCATGAGCAGGAAATGCAGGATGAGGAGGGCGGCGAGTCGTCCTCGTCTGCCAACCCGCTCGATGCCTATGCCAGCAATCTGAACGAGCTGGCGCGCCAAGGGCGTATCGATCCACTGGTTGGCCGCGAGCAAGAAGTCGAGCGTGTGGCGCAGATCCTTGCTCGTCGGCGCAAGAACAACCCGTTGCTGGTTGGCGAGGCTGGTGTCGGCAAGACCGCTATTGCCGAGGGGCTGGCCAAGCGCATCGTGGATGAGCAGGTGCCGGATCTGCTGGCTGATAGCGTGGTGTACTCACTTGATCTGGGTGCGCTACTGGCGGGCACCAAGTATCGCGGTGACTTCGAGAAGCGCTTCAAGGCGCTGCTCAATGAGCTGCGCAAGCGCCCCCATGCCATTCTGTTCATCGACGAAATCCACACCATCATCGGTGCCGGCGCGGCCTCGGGTGGGGTCATGGATGCCTCTAACCTGCTCAAGCCACTGCTCTCGTCCGGCGAGATTCGCTGCATTGGCTCCACGACCTTCCAGGAGTTCCGTGGCATCTTCGAGAAGGATCGTGCGCTGGCGCGGCGCTTCCAGAAGGTCGATGTAGTCGAGCCTTCGGTGGAGGACACCGTCGGCATCCTCAAGGGGCTCAAGGCGCGCTTCGAGCAGCACCACCACATCGAGTACAGCGATGAGGCCCTGCGCGCTGCTGCTGAATTGGCGGCACGCTACATCAATGATCGGCACATGCCGGACAAGGCCATCGATGTCATCGACGAAGCGGGCGCCTACCAGCGCCTGCAGCCGGAAGACAAGCGCGTGGCGCGCATCGAGGTTGCACAGGTCGAGGACATCGTCGCCAAGATCGCGCGGATTCCGCCGAAGCACGTTTCCAGCTCCGACAAGGAATTGCTGCGCAACCTCGAGCGCGATCTGAAGCTGACGGTGTTTGGTCAGGACGCCGCGATCGATTCGCTGTCCACGGCCATCAAGCTCTCCCGGGCCGGCCTCAAGGCACCGGACAAGCCGGTGGGTTCGTTCCTCTTCGCCGGGCCGACTGGCGTCGGCAAGACCGAAGCCGCTCGTCAGTTGGCCAAGGCGCTGGGTATCGAGCTGGTGCGCTTCGACATGTCCGAATACATGGAGCGCCACACCGTCTCGCGCCTGATCGGCGCGCCGCCCGGCTACGTCGGCTTCGATCAGGGTGGTTTGCTCACCGAGGCAATCACCAAGCAGCCGCACTGCGTGCTGTTGCTCGATGAAATCGAGAAGGCGCACCCGGAAGTCTTCAACCTGCTGCTGCAGGTCATGGATCATGGCACGCTGACTGATAACAACGGGCGCAAGGCGGACTTCCGCAACGTGATCCTGATCATGACCACCAACGCGGGCGCTGAGACTGCCTCGCGTGCGTCGATCGGCTTCACTCAGCAGGATCACTCCACCGATGCCATGGAAGTCATCAAGAAGAGCTTCACGCCGGAGTTCCGCAACCGCCTGGACACCATCATCCAGTTCGGCCGCCTGAGTCACGAAGTGATCAAGAGCATCGTCGACAAGTTCCTCACCGAGTTGCAGGCGCAACTGGAGGACAAGCGCGTCACGCTGGAAGTCAGCGGTGCAGCGCGCAGCTGGCTGGCCGAGCGCGGTTACGATGTGCAGATGGGGGCTCGACCGATGGCGCGCTTGATTCAGGACAAGATCAAGCGTCCGCTGGCGGAGGAGATTCTGTTCGGCGAGCTGGCCGAGCATGGCGGTGTGGTACACATCGACATCAAGGATGGCGAGCCGAGTTTCGAGTTCGAAACGGCGGCCGAGCTGGCCTGATGCTGGGGAGTTGTGGAGCGGCGTCCATGGGTCGCCGCTTACGCTCTTGTCGAACGGTAGGATTAATCCACGCGAACGAAAACGCCCGGCAAATGCCGGGCGTTTCGTATCTGGCGCTTGGCTTAGCGGGCGCGGTAGGTGATGCGGCCCTTGCTCAAGTCGTACGGCGTCAGTTCGACGCGTACTTTGTCACCAGTCAGAATGCGGATGTAATTCTTGCGCATCTTTCCGGAGATGTGCGCGGTAACGACATGCCCATTTTCCAACTCCACGCGGAACATGGTGTTGGGCAGGGTGTCGACGACAGTGCCTTCCATTTCGAAGCTGTCTTCTTTCGACATGCAGTAAAGCCCTCGGTGTCCAGGAAATGGCCCGGCGCGACTGGCCCCAGGCAAAAGCGGCGTGCATTGTGCCCGAAAACAGTGGTCTGCGCCAAGTGGCTTGGGTTTGCTTGCACGAGAGCGTGCAGGCAGCGCGCTAAGTCAGGAGCGTCCAGCGCTGATTGACGAACAGTTCTATCGGGCGGTACTGGGTCTTGTAGTTCATCTTGCGACAGTTCTTGATCCAGTAGCCCAGATAGACGGCATCAAGGCCAAGACGTTCAGTTTCTTCGATCTGCCAGAGAATGGCGAAGCGCCCAAGGCTGCGCTGTTCCTCGTCGGGATCGTAGAAGGTGTATACGGCTGACAGGCCATTGGGCAGGACATCGGTCACGGCGATCGCTACCAGTCGCTCCCCGAGGCGGAACTCATAAAAGCGCGAGAAAGACAGGTCGCGCACCAGGAAGGTCGAGAACTGATCACGGCTGGGCGGATACATGTCGCCGTCGGCATGGCGCTGTTCGATGTAGCGGGCATAGAGCTGGTAGTACTCCTCACTGAAGACTGGTCGCACGGGACGTACGCTGATGTCCTGGTTGCGCTTGAGGATGCGCCGCTGCTGGCGATTGGGGGTGAACAGGGCGGCGGGGATGCGCGCCGGGATGCAGGCGGTGCACTGCTGGCAGTGCGGGCGATACAGGTGGTCACCGCTGCGCCGAAAGCCCATGTCGGAAAGCTCGGCGTACACCTGCACATCCATGGGCTGGCTGGGGTCGAGAAACAGGGTGGTCGCCTGCTCCTCGGGCAGATAGCTGCACGGATGGGGCTGAGTCGCATAGAACTTCAGGCGGGCGAGCTCGGTCATGGCGGTGTCTCGAGAGGGCCTGATAAAGAGTGTATGTCAGGGTTGCCAGATCGACTAGGTAAGCCAGTTCGCCAGACTGGGCTGATCCAGGTAGCGTTGCAAATACTCGGCGAAACTGGCGCGTGCAATCGCTCGGGCGCCGAAGCTGTGCAGATGCTGTGTCGGCATTTGGCAGTCGATCAAGGTGAAGCCCCATTCCTGCAGCTTGCTGACGAGTGTCACGAAGCCCACCTTGGACGCGTTGTCGGCGCGGCTGAACATGGACTCACCAAAGAACAGTCGCCCCATTGCCAGGCCGTAGAGCCCGCCGACCAGTTCGTCGCCTTGCCAGACCTCGACGGAGTGAGCGATACCCTGTTCGTACAGTTCGATGTAGGCGCTCTGCATCGGCGTGGTAATCCAGGTGCCGTCGGTGTAGCTGCGAGGTGCAGCGCAAGCGCGGATGACGGCAGTGAAGTCCTGGTCGAAGGTGACGCGGTAACGCTGCTGGCGCAGCACTTTGCCAAGGCTGCGCGATACGTGCAGCTCGTCGGGAAAAAGAACGGTGCGGGGATCCGGCGACCACCAGAGAATCGGCTGGCCGTCCTGAAACCATGGGAAGCAGCCGTGGCGATAGGCTTGTACGAGGCGCGCCGCACTGAGATCGCCGCCGGCAGCGAGCAGGCCATTGGGCTCGCACATGGCTTTGGCCAGGGGCGGGAAATCCAGTGAGTCGCGTTGCAGCCAGGTCAGCATGCGTCAGGGCTCGGAAGAGGGGAGGGCGGACGGTGTCCGCCCTGGGGTGTCAAAGATCTTCGAGGAATTTCTCGACATCCAGTGCGGCCATGCAGCCAGCGCCGGCCGAGGTGATGGCCTGACGATAGACGTGGTCGGCCACGTCACCAGCTGCGAATACACCTTCGATGCTGGTGGCCGTGGCATTGCCTTCGCTGCCACCCTTGATCTTCAGGTAGCCGTCATGCATATCCAGTTGGCCGACGAATAGCTCGGTATTGGGTTTGTGGCCGATGGCGATGAAAACACCTGCCAGCGGTAGCTCCTGGGTGCTGCCGTCCATGGTGCTCTTCAGTCGTACGCCGGTGACACCGCTCTGATCACCCAGCACTTCGTCCAGGGTCTGATTCCAGTGCAGGCGCACGTTGCCGTTGGCGGCCTTGTCGAACAGCTTGTCCTGCAGGATCTTCTCCGAGCGCAGCTTGTCGCGGCGATGCACGAGGTGAACTTCCTTGGCGATGTTCGACAGGTACAGTGCTTCTTCCACGGCAGTGTTGCCGCCGCCGATAACGGCGACCACCTGGTTGCGATAGAAGAAGCCATCGCAAGTGGCGCAGGCCGATACGCCCTTGCCCGCGAAGGCTTCCTCGGACGGCAGGCCCAGGTACTGGGCACTGGCGCCGGTGGCTATGATCAGCGCATCGCAGCTGTAGGTGCCGCTATCGCCCTTGAGTACGAAGGGGCGCGCTTGCAACTCGGCGGTGTGAATGTGGTCGTAGATGATCTCGGTGTCGAAGCGTTCTGCGTGCTTCTGCATGCGCTCCATCAAGGCCGGGCCGGTCAGGCCTTCGACATCGCCAGGCCAGTTGTCCACTTCGGTGGTGGTGGTGAGCTGGCCGCCGGGCTGGATGCCGGTGATGATCACAGGCTTGAGATTGGCGCGGGCCGCATAAACGGCAGCGCTATAACCGGCAGGGCCGGAGCCCAGGATAATCAGGCGGGAATGCTTGACGTCGCTCATAAAAAACCCCCATAAGCCTTTGTCACAAAAGAGAATGCATGCTCCAATTGAGCCGCATGGAAGCTGCTGCCGGCTATGCTACACCGAAGGAACGCGGCTGCGGGAGCGCAGCAGCATGTCGATAACGGTGTCGGTTCTGGCAGCGCACGGGCAAACCCGTACAATACCCGCTCTGTGCGGTAACCATCGATGGACGCGCCAAGAGCGCAGGATACGGCTGTTTTGAAGAATTCCACCTCCCAGAATCCGGATTGGCGCCTGAAACTTCAGTACCGACTGAAGGAGGGCGCCCTGATCGCCCTGGCGGCGTTGTGTCTGTACGTACTGATGACGCTGGTGACCTACAGCGTGTCGGATCCCGCCTGGGATAACAGCGTGCAAGTCCAGCACATCCTCAATGCGGGCGGGAGCATCGGCGCCTGGCTGTCCAGCGCGCTCTTCGGCGCGCTGGGCTATTTCGCCTACATCTTCCCGTTGCTGCTGGGCACCAAGACCTGGCAGGTGTTTCGCACGCGCAACCAGCCTTGGCAGTGGAATGGCTGGCTATTTTCCTGGCACAGCATCGGCCTGGTGTTCCTGATCCTTTCCGGTGCCGTGCTGGCACATATTCATTTCGATCCGGCTGCCGGGATGCAAGGCTCTGGCGGCGGCATGCTGGGCGCCAGCCTGGGCGAGCTGGCGAAAGAGGCACTCAACGTCGAGGGCAGCACGCTGCTGTTCCTGGCCTTGTTTCTCTTCGGTTTGACCGTCTTTACCGATCTGTCCTGGTTCAAGGTCATGGATCTTACCGGCAAGATCACGCTGGATTTGATCGAGCTGGTGCACGGCATGATCAGCGGCTGGTGGAGTTCGCGCAGCGAGCGCAAGCAGATGGTGGCGCAGCTGCGCGAGCTGGATGAGCGTGTTATCGAGGTGGCAGCGCCCGTCGTTCCGGATCGTCGCGAGCAGGCCAAGGTCAAGGAGCGCCTGCTCGAGCGTGAAGAATCACTGAGCAAGCACATGAGCGAGCGCGACAAGCGTCCGGCTCCGGTGATCACCCCGCCAGCCCCGCCGAAACCGGCCGAGCCGAGCAAGCGCGTACTCAAGGAAAAGCAGGCGCCGCTGTTCGTCGATACGGCTATCGAAGGCAGCCTACCGCCGATTTCCATCCTCGATGTGGCCGAAAAGAAGCAGAAGCAGTTTTCCCCGGAATCCCTGGAGGCCATGTCGCGCCTGCTGGAGATCAAACTCAAGGAATTCGGTGTCGACGTGGTGGTCGAGTCGGTACATCCGGGCCCAGTGATCACCCGTTTCGAAATTCAGCCCGCCGCCGGTGTGAAGGTCAGTCGCATTTCCAACCTGGCCAAGGATCTGGCGCGCTCGATGGCCATGGTCAGCGTGCGCGTGGTCGAGGTGATTCCCGGCAAGACCACGGTGGGCATCGAGGTGCCCAACGAGGATCGACAGATCGTGCGCTTCTCCGAGGTGTTGTCCTCCAGCGAATACGACGACGCCAAGTCGCCGGTCACCCTGGCGCTGGGCCACGATATCGGTGGCCGCCCGGTAATCGCCGATCTGGCCAAGATGCCGCACCTGCTGGTCGCCGGTACCACCGGCTCCGGTAAGTCGGTGGGCGTCAACGCCATGATCCTGTCGGTACTGTTCAAGTCCACGCCGGAAGAGGCGCGGATGATCATGATCGACCCGAAGATGCTCGAACTGTCGATCTATGAAGGCATTCCGCACCTGCTCTGCCCCGTGGTCACCGACATGAAGGAAGCGGCCAACGCGCTGCGCTGGTCGGTCGCCGAAATGGAGCGTCGCTACAAGCTGATGGCGGCGATGGGGGTGCGTAACCTGGCGGGCTTCAACCGTAAGGTGAAGGACGCCATCGAGGCCGGCGCGCCGCTGCATGATCCGCTGTACAAGCGCGAGTCGATGGATGACGAGCCGCCGCATCTGAAAACGCTGCCGACCATCGTCGTTGTCGTCGACGAGTTCGCCGACATGATGATGATCGTCGGCAAGAAGGTCGAAGAGCTGATCGCGCGTATCGCACAGAAGGCGCGGGCGGCCGGCATTCACCTGATCCTCGCTACCCAGCGCCCGTCGGTGGATGTGATCACCGGTCTGATCAAGGCCAACATCCCGACACGTATGGCCTTCCAGGTATCGAGCAAGATCGATTCGCGCACCATCCTCGATCAGGGCGGCGCCGAACAACTGCTCGGCCACGGCGATATGCTCTACCTGCCACCGGGTACCGGTCTGCCGATTCGGGTGCATGGTGCTTTCGTCTCCGACGATGAGGTTCATCGCGTGGTCGAGGCCTGGAAGCAACGTGGTGCGCCGGACTACATCGAAGACATCCTCGCCGGTGCCGAAGAGAGTGGCAGCGGCTTCGAAGGGGGTGGCAGCGGTGAGGGGAGTGAGGGCAGTGAGGAAGATCCGCTCTACGACGAGGCCGTCAACTTCGTGCTGGAAAGCCGCCGCGCGTCCATTTCCGCCGTACAACGCAAACTCAAGATCGGTTACAACCGCGCAGCGCGAATGATCGAGGCCATGGAGATGGCTGGCGTGGTAACCCCGATGAACACCAATGGCTCGCGCGAAGTGATCGCGCCCGGGCCATCCCGCGATTGATCCTCTTACGGACTGACGAGGTTTTTTATATGCGATTTATCCGCCTGCTGATGCTGGCTGCCCTGAGCTTTACCCTGCTGCCGGCGCATGCCGACGAAGATGCAGCGACCCAGCGTCTGACCGAGTTGCTCAGTCAAGCCAAGACCATCAGTGCCCGTTTCTCTCAACTGACGCTCGATGCCAGCGGTACCCAGCTGCAGGAAACTGCCGGCCAGCTCGTGCTCAAACGCCCAGGGCTGTTCCGCTGGCATACCGACCAGCCGATGGAGCAGTTGCTGGTTTCCAATGGTCAGAAGGTCTGGCTGTATGACCCGGATCTGCAACAGGTCACCATTCAGACGCTCGACCAGCGCCTGACTCACACCCCGGCGCTGTTGTTGTCCGGCGATGTATCGCAGATTCGCGAGAACTTCGACATCGAGTACAAGGAAGGCGGCAACGTGGTCGACTTCATCCTCAAGCCCAAGGCCAAGGACAGCCTGTTCGATAGCCTGCGCCTGTCGTTCCGCAATCGTGTACTCAATGACATGCAACTGATCGACAGCATCGGTCAGCGCACCAACATCCTGTTCCTCAATGTGAAGATGAACGAGCCGGTCGAGGATCACCTGTTCACCTTCGACATTCCGGAAGGCGCGGACGTCATTCAGGAGTAAGCCGTGGATCTGTTCGGCCGCCAACCTGTCGCGCAGCCTCTGGCTGCGCGTTTGCGTGCGACCAGCCTGGACGAATACGTCGGTCAGGAGCACGTGCTGGGACCGGGCAAACCGCTGCGCGAGGCGCTGGAGCAGGGCGCCTTGCATTCGATGATCTTCTGGGGGCCGCCTGGCGTCGGCAAGACCACCCTGGCGCGCCTGCTGGCCAAGGTCACCGATGCGCATTTCGAGACCATTTCCGCCGTCCTGTCCGGGGTGAAGGAAATTCGCCAGGCTGTCGAAGTGGCTCAGCAGCACGCCGCTCAGTACGGCCGACGCACCATTCTTTTCGTCGACGAAGTTCACCGCTTCAACAAGAGCCAGCAGGACGCCTTTCTGCCCTATGTGGAAGACGGCACGTTGATCTTCATCGGCGCCACCACAGAAAACCCCTCGTTCGAGCTGAACAATGCGCTGCTGTCGCGCGCCCGCGTCTATGTGCTGAAGAGCCTCGACGAGGCGGCCATGCGCAAGCTGGTCAATCGTGCCCTGAGTGATCCGAAGGGCCTTGGCGAGCGTCATCTCAGCCTGCCAGATGAGGCCTTCCAGATTCTTCTGGCTGCCGCCGATGGCGATGGCCGGCGTCTGCTCAATTTCCTCGAGAATGCTGCCGACCTGGCCGAGGATGGCGGTGAGATCGGCGTGGCGTCGCTGCAAAACCTGCTGGGCGATAGTCGCCGCCGGTTCGACAAGGGCGGCGAAGCCTTCTACGACCAGATCAGTGCGCTGCACAAGTCTGTGCGCGGCTCCAACCCCGATGGTGCGCTGTACTGGCTGGCGCGCATGCTCGACGGCGGCTGCGATCCGGCCTATATCTGCCGACGTATCGTCGCCATGGCCAGCGAGGACATCGGTAATGCCGACCCGCGAGCGTTGCCGCTGTGCCTGGCTGCCTGGGATGCGGTCAAGCGCCTGGGCAGCCCAGAGGGCGATCTTGCGCTGGCTCAGGCGGTGACCTACCTCGCCTGCGCGGCCAAGAGCAATGCCGTTTACCTGGGTATCAAGGCTGCCAAGCGGGATGTCGCCGAGTTCGGCTCGCTGGAGGTGCCACTGCACCTGCGCAATGCACCGACCAAGCTGATGCAGCAGCTCGGCTATGGCGAGGAATACCGATACGCCCACGATGAGCCCAATGCCTATGCTGCCGGTGAAGTGTATTTCCCCGATGAAATGGAGCCGCGAGAGTATTACCAACCGGTACCACGAGGCTTGGAATCGAAGATTCGCGAGAAGCTCAAACATCTGCGCAGCCTAGATACCAGCAGCCCAAGACAAAGGAGAAAACCATGATTCGTGTCGCGCTTGCCGTTGCCGCTGGTGGCGCTTTCGGTTCCGTACTGCGTTTCCTGGCCGCCAGTTGGGTGGCGGGCAATTGGCCGCGCCATTTCTATCTGGGCACGCTGGCAGTGAATATCCTGGGCTGCCTGCTGATCGGCCTGCTGTCGGGGCTGTTCCTGACGCGCACCGACCTGCCCCTGGAGCTACGCACCGGGCTGATCACCGGCGTGCTGGGCGGCTTCACCACCTTTTCCTCGTTCAGCCTGGAAATCATGAAGCTGCTGGAAGGCGGCCGCGCCCCGGAGGCCATGGGTTATCTGGCATTCAGCATCCTGGGCGGTCTGCTCGCAGCCTGGGCCGGTTTGAGCCTGGCTCGATTGGCGTCCTGACCCGCTAAGGCTTTACACTCCACCACCCGCGCCAGCTGGCTGGCCGTACTCTTTTTCGCCGATGTATTGAGACCCGAACATGCTCGATTCCAAACTCGTCCGCACGCAACTCACTGAAATTGCCGAGCGCCTTGCCACGCGCGGCTTCGCCCTCGACGTCGCCCGCTTCGAGGCTCTGGAGAGTCAGCGCAAGTCGGTACAGGTGCGTACCGAGCAGTTGCAGGCCGAGCGCAACAGCCGCTCCAAATCCATTGGCCAGGCCAAGGCCCGCGGTGAGGACATTGCGCCGCTATTGGCCGATGTCGACCGCATGGGTAACGAGCTGGACGAGGCCAAGCGCGAGCTGGACGGCATCCAGGCCGAGCTCGATCACCTGATGCTGACCATCCCCAACCTGCCGCACGAGTCGGTGCCGGTGGGCGAGGATGAAGAAGGCAACGTCGAGGTGCGTCGCTGGGGCACCCCGCGTGCCTTCGATTTCGAGATCAAGGATCACGTCGCCCTGGGCGAGCAGCATGGCTGGCTGGACTTCGAGACTGCCGCCAAGCTGTCCGGCGCACGCTTCGCGCTGCTGCGCGGGCCGATCGCTCGCCTGCACCGCGCCCTGGCGCAGTTCATGATCAACCTGCACACCGCCGAGCACGGCTACGAAGAAGCCTACACCCCGTACCTGGTACAGGCCCCGGCGCTGATGGGCACTGGCCAGTTGCCGAAGTTCGAGGAAGACCTGTTCAAGATCACCCGCGAAGGTGAGGCCGACTTCTACCTGATCCCGACGGCTGAGGTTTCGCTGACCAACATCGTTGCCGGCGAGATCCTCGACGCCAAGCAACTGCCACTCAAGTTCGTCGCCCATACGCCCTGCTTCCGCAGCGAGGCGGGTGCGTCCGGGCGTGACACCCGCGGCATGATTCGTCAGCATCAGTTCGACAAGGTCGAGATGG
Organism: Pseudomonas sp. C11; assembly: GCF_034683865.1. Taxonomy (NCBI): domain Bacteria; kingdom Pseudomonadati; phylum Pseudomonadota; class Gammaproteobacteria; order Pseudomonadales; family Pseudomonadaceae; genus Pseudomonas; species Pseudomonas sp. C11. The sequence goes on along the minus strand of NZ_JAWIIP010000001.1, from coordinate 391,893 downwards.
TGCAGATCGTCGAGCCGAGCAAATCCTACGAGGCGCTGGAAGGTCTGACTGCCAACGCCGAGCGTGTGCTGCAGGCGCTGGAACTGCCGTATCGCGTTCTCTCCCTGTGCACCGGCGACATGGGCTTTGGCGCGACCAAGACCTACGACCTGGAAGTCTGGGTGCCAAGCCAGGACAAATACCGCGAGATTTCCTCCTGCTCCAACTGTGGCGACTTCCAGGCGCGCCGCATGCAGGCGCGCTACCGCAACCCGGAAACCGGCAAGACCGAGCTGGTGCATACCCTCAACGGTTCCGGCCTGGCGGTTGGCCGCACTCTGGTGGCGGTATTGGAGAACTACCAGCAAGCCGACGGCAGCATCCGCGTGCCGGAAGTGCTCAAGCCCTACATGGGCGGTATCGACGTCATCTAACTACGGCCGCGAGCTGCAAGCCCCAAGCTGCAACATGAGCTTGAAGCTTGTGGCTTGCAGCGCGAGGCTGCTTCATGGAATTTCTTCCGCTATTTCACAAGCTCAAAGAGCGCCCGGTGCTGGTCGTCGGCGGTGGCGAGGTTGCGCTGCGCAAAGCGCGCCTGCTGGCCGAGGCCGGCGCGCAACTGCGCGTCGTGGCGCCCGATATCCGCAGCGAACTGCAGGCCATGGCCGGCGAGCAGGGTATGTTCCTGCGCGGTTACCAGACCGATGATCTGCAGGGCATTGGGCTGGTCATCGCCGCCACCGACGATGAGCCACTCAATGCGCGGATCTCTGCTGAAGCACAGGCGCTGGGCATCCCGGTCAACGTGGTCGACGCGCCGGCGCTGTGCAGCGTGATCTTCCCGGCCATCGTCGACCGTTCCCCGCTGATCGTTGCCGTCAGCAGCGGTGGCGATGCCCCGGTACTGGCTCGCCTGATCCGCGCCAAGATCGAAACCTGGATTCCGGCCACCTATGGTCAATTGGCCAACCTAGGCAAGCGTTTCCGCGAGCGGGTCAAGCTGATGTTTCCGGATGTGCAGCAGCGCCGCGTGTTCTGGGAAGACGTATTCCAGGGGGCGATTGCCGAGAGCGTATTCGCCGGCAAGCCTGCCGAAGGCGAGCGGCTGCTCGAAGAACGTCTGGCCGGTGCTGCGCCACGTGCGCTGGGTGAGGTTTATCTGGTGGGCGCCGGCCCCGGCGATCCGGATCTGCTGACCTTTCGCGCCCTGCGTCTGATGCAACAGGCCGATGTAGTGCTCTACGACCGCCTCGTGGCGGCGCCGATCATCGACCTGTGCCGTCGTGATGCCGAACGCATCTATGTCGGCAAGCGTCGCGCTGACCATGCCGTGCCGCAGGAGCAGATCAACCAGTTGCTGATCGACCTGGCCCGTGAAGGCAAACGTGTATTGCGCCTCAAGGGCGGCGATCCGTTCATCTTCGGCCGCGGCGGGGAAGAGATCGAGCAATTGGCCGCCGAAGGCATCCCTTTCCAGGTTGTGCCTGGTATCACCGCGGCCTCGGGCTGTGCCGCCTACGCCGGTATTCCACTGACGCATCGCGATCATGCCCAGTCCGTGCGCTTCGTCACCGGCCACCTCAAGGATGGCAGCAGCAACCTGCCGTGGAAGGATCTGGTGGCGCCTGGGCAGACCCTGGTGTTCTACATGGGACTGGTCGGCCTGCCAGACATCTGCGCACAACTGATCGCCCATGGTCGCGATGCTGAAACACCTGCAGCGCTGGTGCAGCAGGGCACCACGCAAAATCAGCGCGTGTTCACTGGTAGTCTGGCAACCCTGTCGGCGCTGGTCGCCGAGCATGAAGTGCACGCACCAACTCTGGTGATCGTCGGTGAGGTCGTAACCTTGCGTGACAAGCTCGCCTGGTTCGAGGGTTTGCAGGCCGACGTCTGAGCGGGTTGCCGATGGATGAGGCCGTCATCCATCGGCGCGACGTTTATGCCTGATAAACGACTTTGCCCGGTAGCCGCTGGCGATGATGTGTGCGGTGAAAATCCAGCTTCGGCCCTTTGGGGATGATCCCCGTCGGGTTGATGGTGGCGTGGCTGGCGTAGTAGTGGCCTTTGATGTGGGTGAAGTCCACAGTCTCGGCGATACCCGGCCACTGATACAGCTCGCGCAGCCAGTTGGCGAGATTGCCGTAGTCCTCAAGGCGGCGCAGGTTGCACTTGAAGTGCCCATGGTAGACGGCATCGAAGCGAATCAGCGTGGTGAACAGGCGAATGTCGGCTTCGGTCAGGTATTCGCCAGCCAGGTAGCGTTGATCGCCGAGCAGGGCGTCGAGCTCGTCCAGGGCCACAAACAGCTCGTCGAAGGCTTCTTCGTAGGCCGCTTGAGTAGTGGCGAAGCCTGCGCGGTAGACGCCATTGTTCACCGCCGGATAGATGCGCTCATTGAGCTGCTCGATACGCTCGCGCAGCGGCTTCGGGTAGAAATCCAGGTTATTGCCGGTCAGGCCATCGAACGCCGAGTTGAACATGCGGATGATCTCCGCCGATTCGTTGCTGACGATGCGTTGCTGCTGTTTGTCCCACACGAGCGGTACGGTTACGCGGCCAGTGTACTGGGCGTCATCGGCGGTGTAGCGCTGGTGTAGATAGTCGAAGCCGTCCAGAGCGTCGCCGCTGGAGCCATGAGCGGGATCGAACGTCCAGCCTTGCTCGCGCATCAGCCAACTGACCACGGAGACATCGATCAAGCTTTCCAGGCCCTTGAGCTTGCGCAGGATCAGCGTGCGATGCGCCCAGGGGCAGGCGAGGGAAACGTACAGGTGGTAGCGACCGGCTTCGGCCTTGAAACCCGCCTCACCACTGGGCCCGGCTGCGCCGTCGGCGGTGATCCAGTTGCGGCGCTGGGCATTTTCCCGCTGGAAACGACCGCTCTTGCCGGTGTCATACCACTGGTCACGCCACTGTCCTTCGATCAGCAAGCCCATTTCGCGTACCTCTTTCTAGCAAATGAGCCTGCAGTCTATCGTGATCGTTTCGATGGATAGGTGGAAAAAGCCGTACTAAATAAATAGTTATTTCGATCTATCTCGTTCGATCCAGCGTTTTTCCGCTTCGGCGAAGGCCTGCGCTCTGGGCAGCCCGAGGGCGCGCAAGGCTAGGGCCATGGTTGCCAGAATGGCCAGGCGGCCATAGGCGTCCTCGCTCTCACCGCGCCACACGGCCAGCAGTTGGGCGGGCTGCAGGCTCTCCGGTTTGACGTGGCGTTGCGGCGACAGGGCTGGCCATTCCTCGTCCCAGGCGATGCCATCCTGCGTGCCGAAAAGTTGAGTCGTGGCATCCGGATTGACCTCGATCTCTCCACCTTCGCCCTTGATGACGATGGCGGGATCGCCCAGCAGGCGACTGGCCTCGCGGTGCACGGCCTGGTAGCCAGGGTGGAAAATGCTCTGCAAACCGCAGCGCGCGGAGAGCGGATTGATCACGCGGGCCAGTGAGTGGATGGGCGAGCGCAGGCCGAGGGTGTTGCGCAGGTCGATCATGCGTTGCAGCGGCGGCAGCCAGTCGCCGAGATAGGCAAACACCAGATTGTGCTGATCGAGCGCAGTCGATGCGGCTGGCCAGTCACGGGCTCTGGCGATGCCGAGCGTGTCGAGCAGTTGTTCGGTATAGAGCCGGCCAGCGGTGTGGGCGCCGCCGCCGTGCATGAAGATGCGCACGCCGCTGCCCGCCAGCGCTTTGGCTGCCAACAGATACCAGGGGAGATGGCGTTTCTTGCCGGCATAGCTTGGCCAGTCCAGATCAACGGCGATGGGCGGCGCAGCGAGCTGCTGGCGGATCGCGTCGGTGAAGCCGGCCAGCTCCTCGGCACTTTCCTCCTTGTGTCGCAGCAACATGAGGAAGGCGCCGAGCTGGGTGTCTTCGACCTTGCCCGCGAGTAGTTGGGTCATGGCCTCGCGGGCTTCTTCGCGGGTCAGGCCGCGCGCGCCGCGTTTGCCTTTGCCAAGAATCCGCACGTACTGAGCGAAAGGATGTTCTGCGGGCGTGATCAGGTTCATAGGCAATTGGTCGGTTTCGGCAGGCCGGCGAGCTTCGCCGCGAGTTTGGCTGGGGTGCCGTTGAACAGGCGATTGAGGTGCAGGCTGTTGCCTTTCTCCGGGCCGAGCTTGAGCGCCACGTATTTGATCAATGGACGGTTGGCCGGTGACAGCTGAAATTCGGCATAGAAGGCGCGCAGCAGATCGAGGATTTCCCAGTGCTCCGCGCTCAGTTGCAGGCCTTCCGCTGCGGCAAGTGCCTCGGCTACGGGGTGTGACCAGTCCTGCAGATCGATCAGGTAGCCGTCCTTGTCCAGGGCGATATCACGTCCGGCGACGTTGAGTGTGCTCATAGCCAACTGTTGACCTTGTCATAACGAGTGCAGAGCTCGACGAATTGCGCATAGTCCACCACCAGGGCGCGCTCGGGCGCCTGCAGGGCGCGTGCGGCGAGGTCTTCGTCCAGTGCGTAGAGCGCGACATTGCCGGGCATCCCTTGCAGCGCTTGCAGATGGGCGGTGCCGGACTGCAGCGCGTAGACCGCATCGCCCGTGAGCAGTAGGGCATCGCCTGCCCCCAGCAAACGCAGGCAACTGCTCAGGCGACTATCGGTGAACGGCGAATGAGAGAGAATGTGCAGGATGGCCATCAGATCGTGATCACCTGGTCATAGCGGTCGAGTAGGGCGGTCAGCGCGCTGTCGTCGAGCCGCTGTACCGCCAGATTCAGTTCGGCATCACCCAGGCCACGCTCGCTCAGGCTGTACTGGCTGGCGTAGAGCGACTCGACGCCGAACATCGGCAGCGCCTGCAGGTTGGCGCCGAGGTCTTTTTGCTGCAGTTGCCCAGGCTGTTGCCCGGCAATGAGCTGGAATATCCCATCATCGAGAAACAGCAGGCCGATGGGCAGGTCGAAGGCGCCGCCGGCCAGGGCGATGTCCAGTGCCTCACGTGCGCCCGGGCCGCTCCAGGGCGCCTGGCGACTGATGATCAATAGGGACTTGCTCATCAATGACCTCCGAAGCAGATCAGCCGATCGGCCTGTTGCGTGGCCTCATGCAATTGCCCGAGGCCGGAAAGCTCCCAGGGTGCATGCAGGTTGGCGGCGGGGCGGGCATAGCGCTGGGCCTCCGCGTCATCGAGCACGCCACGTCGCAGTGCAGCGGCGATGCACACCACGGCATCCAGATCATTGTGGGTGACGAATTCGCGCCACTCCCGGGTCAGATCCAGTTCGTCCTGAGGCGCGACCACATTACTGGCAGCACTGTGTACGCCGTCCTGGTAGAAGAACAGGCGGACGATCTCGTGGCCACCGGTGATGACCGTCTCGGCAAAGCGCAGAGCACGTCGCGAGGCGGGGGCGTGAGGAGGGGAGAACAAGGCGATGGCGAACTTCATGGCAAATCCGGTACGGAAAACAGCGCCATGATAAGCCCGATAGCGGCTCGGGAAAAATCACACGCATGAAAAAGCCCGCCGAGGCGGGCTTCAGGACATCGCGGGCCGATCAGTCGTCGCCGCTCATGATGCCGAAGATCTGCAACAGGCTGACGAACAGGTTGTAGATGGAGACGTACAGGCTGATGGTGGCCATGATGTAGTTGCGCTCACCACCATGGATGATGGCGCTGGTCTGGAACAGGATGCACACCGAGGAGAACAGTACGAAACCAGCGCTGATCGCCAGTTGCAGACCGCTGATCTGGAAGAAGAAGCTGGCCACCACGGCACCGAGCAGGACGAAGAAGCCCGCAGTGATGAAGCCGCTGAGGAAGCTCATGTCCTTGCGGGTGGTGAGCACGTAGGCAGACAAGCCGAAGAACACCAGTGCGGTCATGGAGAACGCCGAGCTGATGACTTCCGCGCCATTGGCCATGCCCAGGTAGCGGTTGAGGATCGGGCCCAGCGTGTAGCCCATGAAGCCGGTAAGGGCGAGGGTGGATACCAGGCCCCAGGCCGAGTCACGCAGCTTGTAGGTCAGGAAGAACAGGCCGTAGAAACCAGCCAGCAAGACGATGATGTTCGGGTAGGGGGCGTTCGCACGCTGGCTGAGGAAGGCAACCAGGCCGCTGAACGCAAGAGTGATGGCCAGCAGACCGTAGGTGTTGCGCAACACCTTGCTGACCTCCAGTTGCTGGGCCTGCGAATGGTTCAGTGCATAGTCTTGCTCTTGCATGGCGACGCTCCTGTGGCAAAAAAAGGGATGCCGATTGAACATTGACCCGGATCATAACAGAGGCAACCGAGCTGCCAATCACGAGAGTTTGACAGCGTGTTGCGTTCCGGTAAGATTGCCGCCCGCACTGCAGCGGAGGTGTGGCCGAGTGGTTTAAGGCAACGGTCTTGAAAACCGTCGATGGGCAACTATCCGTGAGTTCGAATCTCACCGCCTCCGCCAATTCTTCCCATGCTCAAAGAGCAGCCCGAATTCTGGCGTTTGCTTTTTGACTGTTATGCGCCAAGCTAGGTTCGGCCTCGAATTATTTGTTAAGGTGGCCGACAGGTTGATCGCCGCCGTTCCTGGTGGCTGACAAGGTGCACGAGGTGGCCGATTGATTAAGGTCCTGGTGGTCGATGACCACGATCTGGTTCGCACAGGTATTACCCGGATGCTTGCCGATATCGACGGCCTGCAAGTGGTTGGCGAAGCGTCCACCGGTGAAGAAGCGCTGCTCAAGGTGCGCGAGCTCAAGCCAGATGTCGTCCTGATGGACGTCAAGATGCCCGGCATCGGCGGCCTCGAAGCCACCCGCAAGATGATGCGCAGCTACCCCGACATCAAGATCGTTGCCGTTACCGTCTGCGAAGAAGATCCGTTCCCCACGCGCCTGCTACAGGCCGGTGCAGCCGGTTATCTGACCAAGGGTGCAGCGCTCGACGAAATGGTGCAGGCCATTCGCCTGGTGTTCGCCGGTCAGCGCTACATCGACCCGCAGATCGCTCAGCAGCTGGCGTTGAAATCCTTCCAGCCGCAAAGCGGCAGTTCGCCGTTCGATCTGCTCTCCGAGCGGGAAATTCAGATCGCCCTGATGATTGCCAACTGCCACAAGGTGCAGAACATCTCTGACAAGCTGTGCCTGTCGCCGAAGACGGTGAATACCTACCGTTATCGGATCTTCGAAAAGCTCTCCATTACCAGCGACGTTGAATTGGCTCTGCTCGCCGTACGTCACGGCATGGTCGACGCCGTCAGCTAAATGTTCGTTTTCGATTCGAGTGCCTTCCTGGCGACCTGCAGTGGCCGTCCCGGCGTCTATCGCATGTTCGATGCCGAGGCCAAGCTGCTTTACGTGGGCAAGGCCAAGAACCTCAAGAAGCGCCTTGCCAGCTATTTCCGCAAGACCGGCCAGGCGCCGAAGACGGCTGCGCTGGTCACGCGCATCGCGCAGATCGAAACCACCATCACCGCCAATGAAACCGAGGCGTTGCTGCTGGAACAGACGCTGATCAAGCAGTGGCGTCCGCCCTACAACATCCTGCTGCGCGACGATAAGTCCTATCCCTACGTATTCCTCTCCGATGGCGACTTTCCGCGTCTCGGCATCCATCGTGGCGCGAAAAAGGCCAAGGGGCGCTATTTCGGCCCTTATCCGAGCGCACTGGCGATTCGCGAAAGCCTCAGCCTGCTGCAAAAGACCTTCCTTGTGCGCCAATGCGAGGACAGCTATTACCGCAATCGCACCCGTCCCTGTCTGCAGTACCAGATCAAGCGCTGCAAGGGGCCTTGCGTGGGCCTCGTCTCGGCAGAGGAGTATGCGGAAGATGTGCGCCACTCGGTGATGTTCCTCGATGGGCGCAGCAATGCGCTGAGCGAAGAACTCTCTGCGAGCATGGAAAAGGCCGCGATGGCTTTGGAATTCGAGCGCGCCGCCGAACTGCGCGACCAGATTTCCCTGCTGCGCCGCGTCCAGGATCAACAGAGCATGGAGGGTGGCACGGGGGACGTCGATGTTGTCGCCGTGATGCTCACGCCAGGTGGTGCTTGCGTGCATCTGATCAGCGTGCGTGGCGGCCGCGTGCTCGGCAGCAAGAACTTCTTCCCGCAAGTGGCGATCGAGGAGGAGGGTGCAGACGTACTCATGGCCTTCCTGGCGCAGTACTACCTGGGTAATGCCGAGCGCGACCTGCCGGGCGAGCTGATCGTCAACGTCCTGCACGATGACTTCCCAACGTTGATCGAGGCCATCGAGTCGTTGCGCGGCCGCAGCTTGAGCATCAGGCATCGCGTGCGCGGTACTCGTGCACGCTGGCAGCAATTGGCGGTGACCAATGCCGAGCAGGCCCTGAATGCTCGTCTGGCCAATCGGCAACATCTCGCCGAGCGTTTCGAGGCCCTGGCTGTCGTTCTGCAGCTGGACGAGCCACCACAGCGCATGGAGTGCTTCGATATCAGTCATTCCAGTGGCGAAGCGACGGTGGCATCGTGCGTCGTGTTCGGCCCCGAAGGGCCGCTGAAATCAGACTACCGCCGCTTCAATATCGAAGGCGTTGCCCCAGGCGATGACTACGCCGCCATGCATCAGGCACTGACGCGGCGTTTCAGCAAAGTGCGCGATGGCGAAGGCAAGTTGCCGGACGTGCTGTTGGTCGACGGTGGCAAAGGACAACTGGCCATGGCCCGCGAGGTGCTGCAGGAGCTGGCCGTGCCCGATCTGATCCTGCTCGGCGTGGCCAAGGGCACCACCCGTAAACCGGGGCTGGAAGTCCTTTATCTCAATGATGCCGAGCACGAATTCACGCTGCCGGGCAACTCGCCGGCCTTGCACCTGATTCAGCAGATCCGCGATGAGTCCCACCGTTTCGCCATCACCGGGCACCGTGCTCGGCGTGGCAAGGCGCGGCGGACATCCAGCCTGGAAGAGGTCGCGGGCATCGGCCCGAAGCGCCGGCGCGAGCTGCTCAATCACTTCGGTGGTCTGCAGGAGTTGTCGCGGGCCAGCGCCGAGGAAATCGCCAAAGCGCCGGGAATCAGCAAAAAGCTTGCTGAGTCGATTTATGCCACCCTGCACAGCGAGTAGAATGCCCGATCACCTCACCGCCCAGTTGTGCCGATGAATATCCCCAATCTGCTTACCGTGCTTCGGGTTCTCCTGATCCCCGTCTTCATCCTGCTGTTCTACATGCCGTTCTCGTGGAGCTACTGGGCCGCCAGCATGGTCTTCGCCATCGCCGCTGCCACCGACTGGCTCGACGGCTACCTGGCCCGCCGCTGGGAGCAGAGCACGCCTTTTGGCGCGTTCCTCGATCCGGTGGCCGACAAGCTGATGGTGGCGGTCGCCCTGGTGCTACTGGTGGCCGAACACTCCAACCTGTGGCTGACCCTGGCTGCGGTCGTCATCATTGGCCGCGAGATCGTGGTATCGGCGCTGCGTGAATGGATGGCGGAGCTGGGCGCCCGTGCCCATGTAGCCGTCTCCAATCTTGGCAAGTGGAAAACGGCGGCGCAGATGCTGGCGTTGGTCATCCTGCTCGGTAATCCGCCGGTATTCACCTTCTGGGTGGTGCTCGGATACATCCTGCTGGTCGTCGCCGCTGTGCTCACATTGTGGTCGATGCTGCAGTACCTGCTGGCTGCCTGGCCTCATCTGAGCACCACCTCGGAAAAGAAATAAGTATTTTTGAATCAAAGGGTTGACGGCAGATTTCGAATCTATAGAATGGCGCCCGTCGACAAGACAAGCGGGAATAGCTCAGTTGGTAGAGCACGACCTTGCCAAGGTCGGGGTCGCGAGTTCGAGTCTCGTTTCCCGCTCCAGTTTTAAACGAATCGCCAAGGCGGTTCGTGCGATCAAAGGCTGAGTTGCAGAGTGGTTATGCACCGGATTGCAAATCCGTGAACGCCGGTTCGATTCCGACCTCAGCCTCCAATATGAAAGCCCCGCAGGCTCTGCCTTGCGGGGCTTTTTGTTTTGCGCTGTGAAAGCGCCAGTTTCCGCAACTTTCCTTTTCGTTTCCGCAACTGCGCTCACTTCGTAGGGTCGACGGCTTCGCCGATGCGGCGATAAACGCGGCGGGTGATTTCTTCTTTGGTGTGGCCGAGCAGCTTGCTGGCGTGGCTGATGTCTTCGATTTCAGTGGCGGCCTTGGGGCGGATGTCGCGGAACTGGAATTGGCGGATGCGGATGGCCATAGGGCACGGTGGCGTCCTGGGTGAGCGTCACGTAAGGCACGTGTCCGCGCGGGGTGACGCGCACCAGCTCGGCGTACAGCCGGCCCAGCTCGTCGCGGTGCGGGTTGGCGTGCTCGATGCGTTCGATGGCCTCGGCGGCAACCGCCTGCAGCTCGCGGGCGCTGACGACGCTCGGGTGGTCAAGGTGCAGGCGCACCAGCTTGAGCGCGCCAATGGCGTGGGTGAGGGCGCTGGGGATGGTCATGCGGCAGTCCCTCGCGGTTGGGTGCAGGTCACGGGGATGCCCAGTTCATTGGCCAGCCAGGCCACGCCGGCTTCGGTGACCATCACCACGCCATAGTGGCTGTAGCCGTTGATGCGGCTATCCCAGCGGCTGCGGGTGTCGGTGTAGAAGCGGCCTTCATGGCGTGGGCTGCTGATCAGCTCGCGCTGGTGGTCGATCACCTTCAGCTCGCGCAGCTTGGCGAACAGCTTGCGCTGGCCCAGACCGAGCACTGATGCGGTTTCTGCGACGGTGCGATTCATGGTTGCGGGCCTCAGGCTGCGTTCAGCGCGGCTTCGATGTGCTGCGCGAGCATCACGTAGAGCTCGTCGGGTGTGCCGGCATGGTGATGGGCAGTGCTATATGGCGTGGTAACCAACGCGTGACGACGCGGCTCAAGAATGGCGGCGTTGTGCACGGTGACGGACACGCCGCACTGCAGATGCCGGGTGCCGCCGATGCGCACCAGATGGCGCAGGCTGGCTTCGTCCTCGGCGTTCAGGGCGAAGGGTTCGGCTTCTGGCTGGCTTGGCTTGCAGATCGCGCCGGTTTCCGCCGTGCTGGCGGTGCCGTTGGCGATCGCTTCGATGAAGTCGGCCAGGTGCTGAGCGTTGGCACCGTCGCCGGCTTGCAGGGCTTGGCTGTGGCGATCGTGGCCAACGTAGACGACGGCGCTCAGCATGCTGGCGGCCGGTTCGATATGCAGCTCGGCGCGCAGCTCGTTGGCTGGGCGGCGCAGCAGCAGGGTTTCCGAGCCGCCGCCGGCGGTCAGCAGCATGCCGATGGCTTTTTCGGATGCGGTGGTGAGGCTGTAGACGCTCATGCAGCACCCCCGAAATCACCGAAGGATTCGCGGGCGGGCAGGGTGGCGGGGTGCAACTGCGGGCGGGTGCCGATGATCACCACCAGCGTGCCGGTGGCCTGCTGGATGGCGCGGACTTGCCCAGGGTTGGAAGCCGCTGCCGGGTGCAGGTACACCGGGCAGCGGGGTTGGGTGGGTGCTGTGTGGTTCATGTCGCGTTCCCTGGTAAGTGGGTACGCGACAAATAAAACGTATTGTTGTTATCGTGTCAACAACAAAATGTTGTATTTCGTGAGCGGTCTATCCGAACATCGATTTTTGCCAGTGTTCTTCGGTGATGATTGCTAGCGGGCTGCCGCCTTCACGAAGCTCAACTGCTTTTTTGATCTTCGCGCCGTAGCTGGTGTGCAGCCATTGCTCGTTGCCGATGGTGCCTACGACAAGGTAGTGAACTTTCTTGCTGACACTGGGTGCGATCAGGCCGCCGCGTTCGGTCACCAGTGCTTCGCACTCTCTGCGTGGCCCGTAGGCCATGATGCCGGTGAACATGAACATGCGGTTCTCCCAGGCGAGGCTTGGCGCTGGGTAATCGATCGGAAGTGTGGTTGGGGCCTGGAAAGGTGTGGTCTTGCTCAGATCAAGTCCAGTGAACTCTTTGAGCAGGCCGAGCAGTTCGGCGGCTTCGCTGCGATCAAGTAGATTGTCGCTGAGCATATCGGCCAGGCGCCGATAAAGGATGTTCACCACCGGATCGTCCAGGTGGTTCATGTTGCTTTCAATCCAGCGCTTGAGGAACTCAGCTTCCTGCTGGTTGATGGTGTTGTCGGCGGCGATGCCGGCGGCAAGTCCAATCAACGCGTCCGCTGAGCGTCGATCAATGCGAGCCTCATGAAAACAGCGTGTGTCCAGGAACTCCTGATGTAGATCCACCATCTTGATCTGCTTCCTCTGCGGTTTCCTCGGTGGGTGCGTCTATCAGTTTGCTGATATCCGCCGTGAAGGTGATCACCATATGTGTCTTGGAGCAGGTGATTGTCACTTCTACTGCTGGATCGATGCGCAGGTCTTCGCCGCGCAGGCCTTGCCATTGGGCCAGGTATTGCAGCGATCCGTATTTATCCAGTTTCTTGAGGGTGCGGCTTACACCGCCTTTCCAGTTCGTGACTGGCAGCTCCATGTTCTTGGCAGCATCGGCCAGCTCTGGTTTAGCGATGGCGAGCTCGCGGCCTGTTTCCCAGCATCGGATTAGGCCTTTATCGTCGGCCTCCCATGTTGCCTCTCGGCTGAGGCCGGTTCTGATGGGTGTGGCGATGCTTCGGGAAATGATCGGCATCAAAGGGCGCCTCCATGCCAAACCACTCGACCTACGATGGTCAAGTTTTCAAGGTCGGTTTCGGTGACAGGTTGATCGGGATAGGCGCGCTTGTCTTCGTTGTCGCTACGGATGATCCAGCCACCGGTGATGGACTGAATCAAGCGTTTGATGATGAGTTCGCCGTCAGGCTTCAGTAGTGCGTAAATTCGGCCGTCGCGTGGCTGGGTCTGGCTTTCATCAAGTAGCACAACATCACCGTCGCAGACGGTCGGCTCCATGCTATGGCCGTGCACGTAAATGACATGAAGGTGGCGTTCTTTCAGGCCCATGCGTGCCAGCCAGGCGCGCTTGAACACTAGGCCGCCCTTTACCTCTACATGGTCATTGAACTGGCCATTGCCGGCGGCGCCTTGGGCGGTGTGCTGAGGGACTAAGGCGTACTCGGTTGCATCAGGCTTATAGGCGTATTGGCCAGTATCCTCACAGGCGTTTGCGGGGCTGCCGTCGATCAGTTCGATCAGCGAGACATTGAGCGCATTAGCAAGTAGTCGAAGGTCGGCCAGGTTCGGCTCGCGGGAGTCTTTTTCGTAGTTGCTGACACGCGCTTGGGGGCGCTCCCAGCCGCAGGCAGTGCCTAGAGCAGCTTGAGATGAGTAGCCGGCCGCTTTGCGCAGGCGGGCGATGCGTTTGCCTAGAGATTCCATGCCAGAAAATTATCACGTTCCGTTTATTTTCTTTAACGACTAAACGTGTTGTAAAAACAACAAAGCGTTGTTAATGTTCTGTTCGTGTCTTTGGAGGTAGCTACATGAACCGCATATCTGAGCTTCGCCGAACGGCTCGCATATCGCAGCAGGCCTTGGCTAGCCAGCTTGGCTGGTCACAGGGACGCGTCAGTAACTATGAGGCGGGTCGTCGTGAGCCTGGCCTTGATGATTGCCGCTCAATCGTAAGCGCCCTGAATGTGCTCGGTGCTACTTGTTCCCTGGATGACGTTTTTCCGCCATCTACCGAAAAGCCAGAGGCCGCTTGACGAACCACTGCCATCGCTCTCGGGCGGTGGCGTAGAGGCCGGGGTCAGGGCGTTTCTTACCAGGGATCAGCCCTGACCCCGGAAACCGGTGGTGCGGTTACCAGCCGCATCACCTCAACATTCGAGGCGCCTGGCCGTCGATGCAGACAACAGGAAGAAAAACCATGAAGAGCTTCAACAGGCACAAGCTGATGCTGCTGCCGCTGATCGCATTGCTGGCGGCCTGCGCGCAGAACTCACCCGAATCCGTGGGATCGTGGCCAGTTATTCAAGTGCTCCATCAGGAAGCCAGGCAGGGCGAAGCACCTACGATATGCTGGCCGACCTGCTCGAAGAAGTGGAGCGAGAAGGCCGAGCGATGGCGGCAGAAGCTGACCGGCGTGGAGTAGCTGGAGCTATGTGTGAGCGGGCTTATGACGCACTAAAGCCCGCCTCAGGATGAGCCGATTTTCATTTCCGCATCATTTTGCGGGCGCCTTGATTCGCAAGGCTTACCGGCCTGCATTTTTTGCATTGTTGCGGAAGTGATTATGCCGTAAGATTATGAAAGGCTTAGGCTTTAGGTCGGATTGCAAATCCGTGAACGCCGGTTCGATTCCGACCTCAGCCTCCAATAGAAAGCCTCGTAGATCAGTGATTTACGAGGCTTTTTTCATTCTCCCTGGCATATCCCCAGATGCCTTGCGAGGACGCGGAGGGCTGTATATAGTCCGCCCTTCGCACAGCGCTACCGCCCGAATGGCGAAATCGGTAGACGCAGGAGACTTAAAATCTCTCGCTCGCAAGGGCGTGCCGGTTCGAGTCCGGCTTCGGGCACCAATGACATGTTTTCAGATGTTCCCACATGACTCTGAAACCCGAGTAAACCGGCCTCTGTAGCCGGTTTTTTTGTGCCTGTGACTTTAGCCAACAAAACTCGCCGCCCAGATGTGCGTCTTCCAGGTTCGCTATCGTGCTAGTCGGCTAAGACAGTGCCTACCTGTTCCTGGCGTGAAGGGCCGTCTCGCAGGCGCAGTCGAGGTTGAGCCAGATTCAGCCGTAAAGTGCGGTCACCAGTTTCAACCCCATCACCCCTTACTCACCAGACTCCACTTACCATCCTTGCGCTCGGCCAGCCCCTGCGCTTCCAGACTCTGCAGATAGCGCTGCAGGCCGCGTTCGCCGCGGGCCTGGAACAGCGGCAGCAGGCGTGGCAGCAGGTTGGGGAAGAGCATCGCCAGTTTGGTCAGCCAGAGCTCGCTGCGCCTGGGGGCGCTTTCCAGGGTCGGTTTGTCGAGCAGACGCAGGATGGTGCGTACGACGTCTTCCGGTGACTGCGGTGGATCCATGAATTGCAGGGCGTTGCCGCCATCTATCGCTTCCTGGCGCAGCATCGGCGTATCGGTGGCCGAGGGCAGCACGCAGGACACCTGGATGCCCCTTGGTACCAGTTCCAGCGCCAGTGCCAGCATGGCGCCGCGCAGGCCGAATTTGCTGGCGCTGTAGATGGGGCTTTCCATGGTCGGGAAGATGCCGGCAATCGATACGGTGGTGACCAGCCGAGCATTGTTGGAGGCTTCGAGCAAGCCGATGGCCTGGCGTGTCAGGAGCAGCGGTGCGAGCAGGTTGACGTCCAGCTCCTGGCGAATACTGGCGTTGCTCCGTGTGGCGAATGCCTCCACGCGCACGATGGCGGCGTTATTGATCAGCACGTCGAGACGACCGAAACGTTCGCGGATGAAGTCGACAAGCCCATCGATCTGCGGCTCATCGGTGAGGTCGATGGCGAAGGGGATGGCGCGCTCGCCGAGGCTGCTGCATAGGTTCTGGAGACGCGCCGCATCACGATCCGCGAGGATCAGTTGTACATCGCGCTTGATCAGGTGCTGGCACAGGCATTGGCCGATACCACCGGCTGCGCCGGTGATGAGGATGATTTCGCTCATGTGTGGCTCGCTCAGGAGGCTTTCGACAGAGGGACGGCGACGTAGCCGGGTTGCTGGCGAACCGGGCTGAAGTAGCCTTCGTCCAGGTCGCTCCAGCCCATGCGCCGACGCAGGCGCTGCATGTACTTCTTCAGGGCATGGACTTCCAGGTAAACCTCGTGGCGTTGCGACTGCACGAAGCGAATGCCGCCGGAGAGATCGGGCTCGTCATGCTCGATGAGTGCCTGGAACTCGAGCGCCATGCTCGGGCGCCTCAGCTGATCGGCCAGATGACAGGCGATCAGGTGGGCTTCGTTGTCGAACAGCTTGTAGGCACTGGAGTTGGTTTCCAGGTAACCGATGCCGAACAGATTGTGATGCTGGCGACTGAAGATGGAGAGGTACATCTGCGGACGTCCGCCTTTCCACTCGAAGTAGTCGGTGGCGTAGCGGCAGCTCCACTTGTAGCCGGTGGCGTAGAGCACCAGATCGAGGGTTTCGCGGCTGCCATCCTTGAACACCACCTGATCGCCGGCGAAATGCGAGACGTCCGGGCGTGCCTGGATGTCGCCGTGCTGCAGGTAGTGCAGCAACTGGCTGTTGAGCAGCGGGTGGCTTTCGAACAGTTTGTGATCCGGTTTGGGCAGGCCGAAGCGGGTCAGGTCACCATTGACCAGGCGCAGCAGGCCGCCGAATACCAGGCGGGTCAGCCACATGGGCAATTGCGGGCCCTTTTCGCCGACTTCGTCTGCGGGCAGGCCGAAGATGTGCTTGGGAATGAAGTGATAGCCACGGCGCAGGCTGATGAAGGCCTTGTCGGCATTGGCGGCTGCGTCACAGGCGATATCGGCGCCGGAATTGCCCGCGCCCACGATCATCACGCGCTTGCCCTTGAATTCCTCGGGGTGGCGGTAGGTGACCGAGTGGCGGATCTCACCGCTGAAATGCCCCTTGATCTCCGGCATGTTCGGATCCCAGTTGCAACCGGTGGCGCAGACCAGCGCCAGGTAGCGACGCCGCTCGCCACTGCTCAGGGTGACGATCCAGCGCCCGTCTTCATCCTTGTCGACGCGCTCGACAGGCGTATTGAAACGCACCTTGTCATAGAGGCCGAAGGCGAGGGCGAAGGAGCGCAGGTACTCGAGGATCTGCCGGTTGCTCGGGTAGTCCGGGAAGTGCTTGGGCATCGGGTAGTCGAGGAAACCGGAGAGGTCGCGCGAGGAGATGAAGTGTGCGGACTCGTACATCGGCGTGCCGGGGTTTTCCAGATCCCAGACGCCACCGAAGTCGCTGTGGCGCTCGAATTGTTCGTAGTCCAGGCCCTGGCGCTTGAGGGCGCGGGCCATACACAGGCCACCTGGGCCGCCGCCGATGATGCAGATACGGTCGCCACAGTCCTGGTAAGGGATATCGCTGGGCATGCAAGTCTCCGTGGAGGGGTTGGTCGATGACGCCACGGTATCGCCAGTTGCATGGCCTGATCAGGGCAATGGCGGACAGCAAAGGGGGCCGAAACGGACAGGTGATGAGTCCTTTGTATACAGGCGTGCGCAGACGCGTTAACGTCCGGAAAAATCCCGCGAACGACTGACCGCATGAAAACCACTGGTGATCCGCGTTTTTCCAACGCTTCGGCTCCAGCCCATATCTCGCGCATGCTGATGCGCATCGTCCACGAGCGCCAGGGTGACGCCGAGCGCCTCTGCCTGGGGCTTGGCTTCGCGGCGGCGGATCTGGCCCGGCCTGGTTTTCGCCTGTCGCACCGGCAGAATTACCTGCTGGTGCGGCGCATTCTGGCCCAGTTCGGCGACGACGGCCTGGGCCTGGAAGTCGGCGCCCGGCAGAGCAGCGTCTCGCTCGGCCTGGTGGGGCTGGGCATGCAGGCCAGCGCCAGCATCGGTGCGGCGCTGGAGCTGGGCCTGCATTACCAGCGGCATGCCGGCGCAATGCTCGATTACGCCTTGGAGGTCGAGGGTGAGATCGCCCGCGTGGTGCTGACCCCCCGCTTTTACGAGCCTGATGTCGCGGTCTTCTATGTCGAGGAAGGCTTCGCCAGCTCCTTGAGCGTCGTTCGCCATCTCAGTGGAGCCCGCCTGACGCCGCGGCGGCTATGTCTGGACTACCCACGCCCGGCCCATGGCGAGCGCTACGAAGCATTGTTCGGGTGCCCGGTACATTTCGGCGAGCCACTCAGCGCCATCGAGTTCGACTGCGCCTGGCTGTCGATACCCCTGGCCACCCAGGACGAGGCCGTGGCGGCTGAAGTGACCGAGCTGCTCAAGGAGGCGCGCTGGCTCGATCAGGAACGTTCGGAGCTGATCGAAGGTTTGCAGCGAGAGGTCCGCAAGCACCTCGACGCGCCGCCGCCTCTGGCGCAACTGGCCGCCCAGCTCAATATCAGCGAGCGCACACTGCGCCGGCGGATCGAATCAGCCGGCCTGAGTTACCAGTTGATCATCGACGAAGTGCGCCGGGCGAGGGCTCTTACGCTGCTGGGGCATGACGATCTTTCACTGGCCGAGGTGGCATTCCAGACGGGGTTCAGCGACGTGCGCAACTTCCGCCGGGCCTTCAAGCGCTGGACCGGTATCGGCCCGCGTGAGGCGCGCAAGGGCCTGTTGCAGCAGTTGGCGGAATGGGCCTAGGCGCTCTGGCGCCCAAGCCCAAGAGTGAAATGGCTCAGGCAGGGAAGATTTCACGCAGAGTGGCACGGTAGAAGTCGAAAGCGTCGAGCGCCCCCTGAATGGCCTCGTCGCGCTGCGTATCAGTCAGATCCAGACCGTCGAGCAGGGTGACGAACTGGCGCCAGTGCAGGGCGCGACCATCCGGGTGCGCTGCCAGGTGCCGGGCACCTTTCTCGCCATCCAGACCGATCTTCTGGGTTTGCTTGAACAGGAAGGCCGCGCCGAGGTTCGAGCCCTCCGCGCAGTAGAGCCAGCCGAGGGCGGCGCAGGGGCTGGAGGGACGAACCGGTTGTGGCTCGGTCGGTACCGGCAAGCCGAGGTCGACGAGATCGGCGCAGACGGCCTCGAAGCGCGGCAGCTCCTGCAGGCCTGGCAAGAGTTGGTTGAGTTCTGCGTCCTGGTACAGCCAGTTGATGACGCCATGGAAACGGTGCTGTAAGCGCAGGAAGTAGGCATAGCGTTCGTTGCTTTCGAACGGACGCGAGCCCATCACCAGGTTATCGACACTGTCGTGGTCACGCGTGGTGCCGGCTTTCAGGCGCTTGCTCAGGGGCAGCTCGGGGAGGTTCTGGACGATGGCGTTCATCTTGGCGATACCAGGGGAGAAATGACTGGCCGATGATGGAGGTCGTGGCAATTAGGAACAATTCTCAGATCATTAAGAATGCTTAAGGCTCCGAGTGGTTCGTGTATTTCCGAGACGCGGCCGCTTGATCGGTCAGAAGGCTGACTCGCGGATCAATACGGCCATCGTCCAGCGCCAGGCCTGCAGCAGCGGGCTGCGCGCTTCGGCGGTGATGCTGGCCGTACCGCGCAGGGTCTGCGGGACAGCCGTGCCGCCATCCTGGGGGCGCAGCAGCACGCGATACAACGCCTGCTCCGGTACCGGTACGCGCTGCTCATCGAACTGGCTGGCGATGCTGCCCTGATACACCGAGGCCAGTTCTGCTGCTGAGGTGAGCTTGCGTACCGCCGTCTGGCCGATGTCCTCGATGACAAGAGGGCGGCTCGGGCGGCCAGGATCCTCCGGCAGGAACCAGGCCCCGCCACCGAGCTGCAGGCGCTCACGATCACTCTCGCCAACAAAGGCCTCAATGAGTTCGCCATCGGTGCCGGCCAGGGTTCCCAACCACTCGCCGGCGGGCAGCCATTCACCCTCCTGCAGGGGCTGGGCCAGGTCGGCTAGCACACCTGCGAAGGGGGCACGAACCTGCAACTGTGCCAGGCGCTGGCGCAGGGCATCGCGGCGATCCAGAGCCACCTGCAATTCCCGCTGGGCAACGGCCTGACGGGCAGCATCCTCGGCGGCGCGCAGTTGCAGGCTGCTTTGCCGGCGCAGCAATTCGATTTCCCGCTCCAGGCTGGTCAATTCGTGTTCGAGGTCGGGCGCCTGCAGGCGCAGCACGATCTGCCCTGCTGCGACTGACTGACCGGGCTCGACCTCAATGGCCTGCAAGCGCGCACCAACCGGCGTAAGCAGTAAAGCCTGCTGCTCGGCGCGCAGCAGCGCAGGCGCCTCGACGTGACCCCGCCAGGGCAGGGCCGCCAGTAGCAGCAGGGCCAGCAGCACGCTGGCGCTGATCAGGGTGTTGCGGTTCATGCGGTAGTCCTTGCGGCGTTGGTGCCAGTGGCGCAGTTCGCCCCAGATCGGGCGCAGGATGAAGTGGACGATCTCCACGGCGAACAGCAGCAAACCCAGCAGCTTGAAGGCGAAGTGGTAGACCAATAAGGCGATGCCGAGAAACAGGAAGAAGCGGTACACCCACGTGGCGAAGGCATAGCCCAGCAGAACGCGTCGCAGCCAGGGCTCGAAGTGTTCCGGTGGCGTGTCGCCGAAGCCGAACAGGGTTTCGCGCAGGCGCCAGCGCGCCAGTTCGAAGGCACGCTCCTGCAGGTTGGGCACGTCGATCAGGTCGGAGAACAGGAAGTAGCCGTCGAAGCGCATCAGCGGGTTGAGGTTCACCGCCAGGGTGAGAATCCAGGTGGTGCTGGCCAGCATGAAGGCAGCGCTGCGCAGCATGCCGTCGGGCAGAAAGCTCCAGGCAAGGGTGGCCCAAGCTGCCAGACACAGTTCCACGCCCATGCCGGCGGCGCCGATGGCCAGGCGCTGGCGGCGTTGGGTCAGGCGCCAAGCGCCGCTGGCGTCGGTGTAGAGCACCGGCCACAGCACCAGGAAGGCCACACCCATGGTCGGTACGCGGCAGCCGTAGCGCTTGCAGGTATAGGCATGGCCGAACTCATGCAGAACCTTGGTCAGGCTCAGGGTGACGGCAGCCAGTGCTGCGCCTTCCAGGCTGAAGAAGTGCAGGAAGGTGTGCACGAACGTGTCCCACTGGCGCGCCGCCAGGTACAGGCCGAGCTGGGCGGCCAGCACCGTAGCGAGTGCGAAACCACGGCCAAAGAACCTCGCCACCAGCGGGTAGGTGCGCGTCAGGAAGGCGTCCGGGCGCAGCAGCGGTATGCGGATCGACAGGTAGTTGCTCAGGAGCCACGAAGCCCAACTGCCGCCCTTGCCGGCCTCGGCGCGACGACGCAGATCGGCAATGGCTTTTTCACCCTCGACCTCCACCAGTTGCACGTTGCGCAAAAACTGCACGAAGCCTTCCACGTCTTCCTTGGTCAGGGTCAGCGTCGTTTCTCGGTTGATGGCGGTGACCACGGCATCTGCGCTACCCAATTCCCAGCGCGCAAGAATCTCCGCCTCGGCCCAGCCGATCCTGTAGAAGCGGCTGCGGGCATGGTCTTCCAGCGTCCAGGTTGGCGAGCCATCGCGCGAACGCGGGCCGGGGTGCAGGCGTAGGGTACGGCGTAGCGCTGGCAGCGGTTGCGGGCGAGATTGGCCGGGCAGGGGGGCGGCGAGCGTCATGGGTGGGTGTTCGACGGGATTCGAGGTTGCAGGGGTTCGCGGCTTGGGATGCGCTGCGCTCGTAGGAGCGGCTTCAGCCGCGAAATGTTGGCGCGTTGCTTCAGCATGCTGCTACCAACCCAGGTAGACGCGCAGGGCGGCCAGCGGCCGGCGCATCACGTAGTTGAACAGCAGAGTGCGCTGGCCGTAGAGCTTGGCGGTGCCCTTGAGGCCCACGCGGATGCGCGAATCCTGCTCGGCAAAGGTGGCGTCCAGGCGGTAGGCCATGCTGCCGTCGGCTGCCGGCGCGGCGCGGTAGCCATGGCGATGCAGGTTGGCCTGCAACGGGCTGCCAGGCTGGCTGTTGAGGAACAGCAGGATCTCGGCGCCGGGTTCCAGGGCGATGGCATCAGCCACCGGCAGTTGGATTTCCAGGCGCGCGTCGTGCGGGTCGGCTACCTGCATGATGCGCTCGCCGAGCGATACCGGGCGGCCGATCCAGTCGCTGGGATCATCGAAAATCGCCACGCCATCGCGTGGCGCCAGAATCAGCGAGCGTTGCAGATTGTCTTGCAGGTAGTCGACATCGGCGCGGGCCTGGTCACGGCGGGTGATCAGCTCAGCCAGGGCCGCCTTGGCGCGTTCGTCGAACAGCGCCTGCTGGCGCGTCTGGCGCAGTTGTGCGTCGGCGGCGGCCAGGCTCTGGCGCGCCGATTCCAGACGGTTTTCCAGTTCGCGTTTGTCCAACTGCACCAGCGGGTCGCCGGCTTTCACAACCTGGTTCGGCTGTACCCGCATGCCTTCCACCACGGCCTGCAGCGGCGCGCGTAATACGGCCGGTTCACGCGCGACGATTTCTGCGGGTGCCAGCACGCTTTGCCGGACAGGCAGCAGGGCCAGGGCGACCAGCGCCACCACAGCGAACAGCGCCACGCGGCGCGGACGTTTGCGCAGCCAGCCGATACCCTTGCTGCGCTTGCTTCCAGCCACGCCGGCCCAGGCGTGGGCGTAAGCGTCCTGGAGGAGTTCCAGCAACGCGCGCTCGGAGCGTGCCAGTGGCTGTTCACGGCTGAGCAACAGGCAGCCGAGCAGCTCACCGTTGCGACGCCGTAGCGGCACCCACACCAGGTATTCGGCGAGGTATTCATGCCACTCGTTGTGGTTTTCTGGCGTGCTATCCGTTGCGCTGAGTTCGCGCAGCTCGGCAGCCCAGGGTTGTCGTTGCCAGCCCTGGCAGAGCCTGCGCAGAAACAACATGAAGGGCGCATTCGCCTCGACCTGAGCCAGGCCCGAGCAGGTCGTGATGCGATCCTCGGCGGCATGCCAGAGTAGCCCCTCGCGGTAGTCGAACAATTGGCGGCTGTCGTTGACCATGAGGAACGCCAGGCCAAGCAGGTCGGCTTCGGCGCGGGCACGGCGCTCCAGTTGCAGCAGCAAGGCCAGACGTTCGGCACGTTTGTCGCGCAGCGGCGTCACAGTGGCATTCACGAACCGTCTCCGGGTGGTTGCAGGCGGGCCACGCCGCTCATGCCCGGCAGCAGCCCAGCGGTTTCACCGGTGATACGGGCGAAAACCTTGAGCGACTGACTCAACGGGTCGATGGCTGCACCGAGGCGTTCGATCTGCGCGGGATAGTCCTGGCCGGTTTCATCCAGGCGTACCTGAAAGTCGACACCGGGCTTGAGCCAGGACAGCCAGCTCGACGGCACGATCAGTTCCAACTGGTAGGCGCTGTCGTCGTAGATGGCCAACAGCTCGGTGCCTTCGGCAACATGCTGGAAGCGCTGCACCATGCGCTGCGAGACGCGCCCAGAGAAGGGCGCCTCCAGGTTGCAACGTGCCAGCATGGCGCGGCCTACGCCGCTTTCCGCCTGGGCCACGGCCAGGTCGGCCTGGGCTTGAGCGACTTCGGCCTGGCTGATGGACTCTAGCGCGTCGAGGCGCTTGGCCACGTTGAGTTTCTTCTGCGCACCGCTCTGGGCGGCTTCGCTGCGGGTCAGTTGGGCGCGTTGCACCGAGCAGTCGAAACCAGCCAGGCGCTGACCCTGCTTGAACGCATCGCCTTCCTTGACCGCCAGCTCGGTGAGCTTGCCGGCCAGTTCGCTGGACAGCACGGTCTGGCGGATCGGGCTGAGTTGCACGCGCAGCTCGCCGCTTTCCTCGGCATGGGCCATGTCCGCTGCGGTGGCGATCAGGATCGCCAGTACCGCTTGCCAGTTGCGGGGCAAACGCATGGCCGTGGCTGTAGGAGCGGCTTCAGCCGCGAGCCGATGGGCATCGAGGCGGCCTTTTTCGCGGATGAATCCGCTCCTACAAAAACCTTTCAGGCGATTGCCCAGGGTTGGCTTAACGGTCACGGATGCTCTCCACGGGCACCAGCTCGGCGCCACGTAGCGAACCGAGGCTTTCCCACATATCCAGACGCAGAACCTTGGGCTGCGTTGCCTCAGCCTTGGCGATCAGGGGCGTGGCTGGCGTTGGGGAGGTAACCAGAGGCGTCGCAACGCCATGAGCGACCTGCTGGGCGACGGCGATACCGGCCGATACGGTTCCCTGGCCCTGATCCAGGCGCTGAGCATTGCCGACGATGGCGCGGGTCAGCTCATCGACGCTGCTGCCGGCGATCTTTTCTGGCAGCGGATCGAGGCCCGCTGCCTGGTAAACAGCGCCATGGGCGACCTGCAATTCGGCGAAGGCGCGGTCACGGGTACGGGTAGCGAGCACGGTTTCAGTCGCGGTGCGCACGCGCTCCAGGCGGCTTTGTGCCTGGCTGGAATAGGCGCTTTCGCTCTGCCGCAGAATGCCACGCTGCACCTGCTGCAGTTCGTTGGAGCGGGCAAACACCTGGCTGGAGCGCTGGAATTCGCGCCAGGCCACGTTGACCTGGGTCAGCACGGCCATGCGCATGGCCTGGCGACGCAGCTCGGCGACCTGCTGGCGGGCTTCGCCGGATTTCTTCACTGCCGGGTAGGCGAGTACGTTGAACAGGTTCCAACTGACCTGCAGGCCTGCATCGGCCCAGTTGTCGTTGACCAGGTAGCTGTTGCTGTCGTAGTTGCTGCCGACGAACAGGTTGGCGCCCGGCAGCAGCTTGAGCATGGCCGCGCGCGTTTCCAGTACGGCGTTGCGGGCCTGATAGCTCTCGCTGCGAATTTCCGGGCGTTGGGTCATGGAGGTGACTTCGAGGTCGGCCAGGTTGTAGGCCAGACTCGGCTCTACGTAGCTGGCCTCGCTGGGCAGCACCAGGCTGAACTGGGTGGCCGGCGGTAGGTTCATCAGGCTGGCCAGGCGGGTTT
The DNA here is from genome assembly GCF_034683865.1 of Pseudomonas sp. C11. NCBI lineage: Bacteria > Pseudomonadati > Pseudomonadota > Gammaproteobacteria > Pseudomonadales > Pseudomonadaceae > Pseudomonas > Pseudomonas sp. C11. Next base: position 367,652 of record NZ_JAWIIP010000001.1, on the reverse strand, counting down.
TGGCCACCGCCAGTTCGCCTTCAACCACTTCCAGTTGGCGGATCATCTCCAGCAGGCTCTTCTGGTAGCGCAGCGATTCCAGCGGCGCCACCAGGCGCTGACGCTCGGTTTGCCTGGCCTGCTCCAGGGCGCCGCGGGCGTCGGCCAGTGCGCGCAGCACTTCCGGTTGCAGGCGTTCGGCACTGGCGGCCTGCCAGTAGGCTTCACGCACCTGTTGGATGACGTCGGCAACCACCTTGCGCCGCGCTTCCTCGGCGGCCAGCACCTTGTTGGCCTGGGCCTTGGCGCTGAAGTAGCTGACGCCGAAATCGAGCACGTTCCACGACAGACGCAGGTTGGCATCGCGGCTGTAACGGTCGCTGCTGGTGGATGGCTCCAGGGACTCACGACCGCTGGTGACCGACTCGCTGGACGAACCTGCGACGTTGTCGCGGCCTTTCCAGCCAGCGCTGGCGGCCAGTTGCGGAAGCAGGTTGAGATTGCTGACGCTCAGGGTGTTGTCTTCCAGCGCGCGCTGCATCAGGCCCAGGCGCTGTTGCAGGTTGTACTTCACGGCGCGGGCCATGGCTTCTTCCAGGCTAATGGCGCGGGTTACCGGCTCTTGCGCATCGAACATGGCGCGGTGATCGCTCTGCGCCTCGGCCAGTTGCTGCTCGGGGGTGAGTGCCTCGGGCGTCACGGCACAGGCGGACAAGCCCAGCGCGGCACAGGCGATGGCCAGGCGCAGGGAAGAGCGGTTGAGGGCGGTGCGGTTCATCGATGAAAAATCCTTGGCAGTATTCAGGCAATGTGTCGGGTGGCGGCGGCTGGCTCTGCGGCCAGGTCGCTCAGTTGGTCGAGCAGGTCGAGCGCCTCGCTGAGCAGCGCGCTGGAGGTGTCCTGGCGCAGGCGTTCTGGCAGCGATTCGACTTGTGCTGTCGGTACCTGTGGTGCCGCGCGCTCGGCATTGGCCGGCGCCTGGGTGGCACGCACTTCCACGGGGGTGCGTTGCTCCTTGCCCTCGGCATCGCGGCTGATCAGGGTCAGGCGCAGCACGCCGTCACGCGGCAGACGTTCGCGGTCGATACGCAGCTCGCCGCTGCGCACATCGAAGCGGGCCCAGCTCGGCAGTGGTAGGCCATTGGCCAGGGTGACACGCTGGGCGCTGGCACCCTCGGCCGTTGCAACCGGCAGGTGGAGTTCGATGCTGCGACTAGCGGGGTTCTGGTTCAGGTCGACGTCCCTGCGCAGGGTCGTGCCATCGAAGCTGAAGCTGCTTGCCGTGCCCTGCAGGCCGCTGTCGGTGAGCACACCATCGGAGTTGGCCAGTTGCTCGCTGAGCGAGCCGCGTCCATCAGCCAGGCCACTGCCTTGGCTGCCCTGCAGCAAGGCTTGCGCAGGTGATGGCGGTGGCGTCAGGGCTGCGGTTTCGATCAGGTCGCTGGCCGGCGCATCGCCGTATTCAAACAGCGGCGCATTCAGTGCCGGGCCGCCGAAACTGGCGGGTGTCAGGGCGCTTGCCTGTTGCTGGAAGCCACTGCTGGGAATTGGGGCTACGGTATCACCAGCGGTTTGTGTCGGCGGCTGGGCCACCGTCAGGGTCAGGGTGAGAGTGGCCGTCGCGCCATGCGGGTCCGTAGCGATAAGGGTGATGACATGGCTGCCCACTACATCCGGCGCGGTACCGGACAGGGTGCGGGTGTCGGCATCGAAGCTGAGCCACTCGGGCAGGTTGCTGATCGTCCAGGTCAGCTCGCTGTCGTTGGCGTCGTTGAACAGGTTCTCCGCCAGGGTGACTTCATAGGCCTGGCCGGTGTTGACGCTGCCCAGGGCAAACGACCCGCTGGCCACTGGCACTGCATTGACCACTTCGAGGGTCAACGTCATCTCCGCTTCACCGCCCCTGCCATCACTGACCTTGAGCGTCAGCTCATGGCTACCCATTGCTTGCACAGTGCCAGACAGGGTTCGCGTCAGCGGGTCGAAGCTCAGGCCTGTGGGCAGACCGTCGATGACCCAGGTCAGGGTGTCATTGTCAGCATCGCTGAACAGATCAGCGGGCAATTGAACGCTGTAGCGCTGCCCGGCAGTGGCCTCTACCAGGCTGAAGTTGCCAGCGTTGGCAATCGGGGCAGCGTTACTTTCCAGGTTAACGGTGGCCTGCTCGGAGAAGCTACTGCGGGTGCTGTAATCATCCTCGATGACCCGCAGGCCGATGGTACGGGTGCCTTCGGGGGCAGTGCTTTCGCTGGCGTAGGATAGGCTGTCGATCAGTGCCTGAGTCTGTAGCGGCGTGCCGGAGCCCTCTGGCATGAAGAGATCGATAACCACCGTGTCGCCGTCTGCATACAGGTTATAGGACTGGCCCGATGGTAGGGTTTGCACGCCCTTGCCAATCTGGCTGCTCAGGTCGCTGATCTGCTCATCACCGATGCCCAGCACGTCGCCTGCAGCACTTCCGCTCAGGATCACCTGCACCTTCCAGATACCCTGACCGGTTTCTACCGTGTCGACATGGGTGTTCTCGAACAGCCTGACCGGCTCGCCACCTGCGCTGTAGGTCGGATTCAGGGGCGAGGTGCTGACCACGGCAGGATCATTGATACCTTCCAACGTCACGCTGGCATCGAGCTGCGCCTGGTTGTTCTCGCCGTCGTCGAAAACGATCTTGAAGGTGGCGTTGCTGCCGGCCCGCTCAGGGTCGTTGCTGCTGGAGCTATAGGCCACCTGGCGCAACACGAGCTGGGCATCGACCTGGCTGACCCCGGCAAGGAAGCTGATGGTCAGCGTGCCATTGGCTTCGACGAAGGTGGCAATCGCGCTGGAGCCTTTCCAGATCGTGCCGTCGTCTTTCAGCTCCAGGCCATTGCCAGCGAGGAAGCTGAAGGCATCGTCCGACTGGGCGCCACCTTCACGCGTGATCACCAGGCTGGCGCCCTGGTAGTCGCCGGTGGTGTCGAGCTGTGGGTCGCTCAGGGTGCCGCCGGGAAGGATGGCGACGGCTTCGCCATCTTCAGTGAAGGTGAGGGAGGCGGGTTTCAGGTCGATGACCAGCACGCCCTCATTCCAGCCGGACTGGACGAAAATGCCGGTCAGATAGAGCTGCGTGCCATCGGCGCTGAGCGCGGCATGGCGGATTTCATTGAAGGTGGTACCCGCGAAGTTGGCGTAATCACCAAAGCCCTCGACTTTCTGTACCAGGGTGAGGGCACCGTCTTCGCCGCGGCTATAGAGGAACACGCCGTAGCTGTTCCAGCTCTCGCTGCTGCCCAGGTTGCCAATTACCAGCAGGGTCTTGCCATCTGGCGAAACGATGACGTCTTTGACACTGATGTCGTCGCCAGAGCCCAGCTCAAGGGTAGCGGCGGCGGTCAGATTGCCGTCTGTTCCGACATCAAGCACGTGCAGCAACGCGTTGTTATCGATCACGTAGAGCGTTTTGCCGTCGGCCGACAGGTCGAGTGCTGAGGCGTAGTGGCCGAACTCAGAAACATCGGTGCCGGCTACCGCCTGCCGGAAACTCAGCGAACCGTCGGTGGCGATGCTGAACACACTGACCAGCGTGTTCCCGCCGGAGGTGGCGACGTACAGGGTACGGCCATCGGGCGACAGGCTGATGGCGTTGGCCCCATCGAGCTGCATGCCGCTGTCGCCGGCATCTTCGAGGGTCTGCTCCAGCGTCAGGCTGTTATCGCTGCGGGTGAACACCAACAGCTTGCTATCGGCCGTTACATAGACCTTGTCGCCCTGGGCCACGACATCGCTGACCAGGCCGATGTCGGCGCCGAAGGTGCCGAGTTGCTGCAGGTCGGCGGCGTTGAACAAGGCGATGCCATCGGCGCCGATCAGATAGAGAGTGCCGCCATCCGTCGAGACATGCAGGGTCGCTATGCCCGTCAGCCCGCTGACTGTCTGGGTTTCGAGCAGTTGCAATGTTCCATCCGCAGCGCGCTGGTAGACGGAGAGGGTATTGATGGCGACTTCCGAGCCGGTCTGGGTTGCTTCGTCGTACACCCAATCGCTGCTCGAGCGAACCACATAGACCTTGTCACCGATGGCCGTGATGCCCTGGACGCCCTGCAACAGGTTGTTGCCATTGTCATCGAGCTGGGTGAGCAGGTCTGCGTAGTCGAGTGCGCCGACATCTGCACCCAACGAAGGCAACTGGCGTTGGTCGCGCACGGTGACGCTGGCGCTGATTCCCGGTTCGATCTGGTCGCTGGTATCACTCAGGCTGGCCAGGGTGATGGTGACGGTGCCAGCGCTGACGGTATCGGCCAGCGCCTGATAGGCGATGCCGTCGATCAGCGTGGCGGCGTCTTGCGCGGAAGCCGAGCCAGCGAGGCTCAGACGAACACGAGTCCCACCAGTGTCGACCTCGACCACGTACGCGTAACCATTGGCGCTGGTCTGGCCGCTACCGGCCTGCAGGACAACGGTGCTGCCATCGATGATCAAGGCCTGGTCGGTACCGCTGCGATCCACGCTGATGATCAGTTCGGACAATACCTCACCATCCTCACCGAGGCTGACCGAGACCTGCTCGAACAGGTCGACCTGGCCTGGCAGGCTGCTACCGCCGATGGTGATGGACGTGGTGTTGCCATTGGCCGACAGCACGGGTTCAGGGGCGCTCAAGAGCAGAACCAGGGTGGTATCGCTGCTCTTGCCGCCATCGTCGACGCTCAGCTTCAGCTCGACGCGCGCTGGCGTTTCAGCGCTGTCGTTACGGTAGGTGACCTGTTGCAGCACCTGGTTGGCCGTCGCCTTGTCGACTGCGGCGATGAAGCGGATGGTCAGCTTGCCGTCGGCGCTGCTGAACTCGGCGATGGCAGTGCCGTTCTGCTGAATCTGGTTGTTGACCAGTGTCAGGCCTGAGCCGTCCTTGAATCCAAACAGGTCGTTCACCGAAGCGCTGCCGCTACGGCTGATGGTCAGTTCGGCGCCCTGATAGCTGCCTGCTGCATCGAAGTCCACATCGGCGAAGCTGACCCCTTCGGCGAACGGTGTGCTCGCGCGATTGGCGACATAAGAGGCGGTGGGCAATGCGGACAGAATCGCCACACCGGTGGTGAACTGGCTGCGGCCGGTGTAGATGTTCAGGCCATCGGGCGTGACGGCGATCTGGTTGCTGCGGGCGCCGACGTTCAGGCTACTGACGAAGGCCACGGCGCCCGTGACGCTATCGCGGCTGAGTACAGCCAGAACGCCACCGTTGAAGCCGACATACAGGGCGGAGCCATCGCTGGACATGGCAATCTCGCGGATCGCCAGGGTATTCACGGACGAGTAGAGCGACAGGGTGCCGGCATAGGTCAGGCTGCCGTCCGCTGCGTCACGGCTGAAGATCGTCAGGGTCGCTTGCTGGCCCGAGCCGACGTAGACGTACTTGCCATCCGGGGAGATGACGATGTCCTGCAGCTCCAGCAGGTAGCGGTTGTCGCTGGGTTGGGCAGCGCTATCGGCATCGGCGGTGATCGTGCTGGCGTTGATGAAACCTGCGTAAGTCAGCGCGCCGCTGTCGGTGTCACGGCTGAATACCGTGAGCATGCTGTTGCTGCGGTTGCTGACATAGACCGACGTGCCATCGGGCGAGACGACGATGCCGGTCGGCGCGTTCATGCCCAGATCTGCCGAGCCGCCCAGGTAAGCCCCCAGGTAGGTGAGGGCGCCACTTTGCGCATCGATGGCAAACTGAGCCAGCACGGATTTGCCGGTGGCGCCGTCGATGGTGGTGACACCGTTGATGGTGTACAGAGATTTGCCATCCGCCGAGATCACGATCTCGGAAACCTGCGCATCCAGCCCCGTGACACCGTCGACGCCCTGGGTGGCGACAATGCCGGCATAGGCGTATTCACCCGTATTGGCATCGTAGGTGAAACGCACCAGGGAGTAGGCTCCGGCATTGCCGGTGTGGCCGGCGAGATAGAGGTTGTCGCCATGCATCGCCAGAGTGGTGATGGCGCTGAGGCCGTTGGCCTCGATGGCCACGGTGTCCGGGTTATCGCTGGCGCCTTGGGTAAAGGTTTGCACCAGGGTCAGCGCGCCAGTGCTGGTGTCGCGCGAGTAGATGCGCAGGTAGCTGGTGCCGCTGGCGTTATCGCCGGTGCTGCCGCTGATGACCAGCGTCTTGCCATCGGCGGACAGCAGCATGTCGGTGACGCGATCTGCGTAGCCGCTGAGCGTACCGTCGGCGTAATAGAGAGTAGGGTTCGGCTCGCTGGTATCTGTCTGCCATTGCGGTGCATTGTTGATGGCCAGTTCGATGCTGGCGCTGATGCCAGGCTCGCCGGTGTCGTCGCCCCCACCGGCACTGCCGCCGCTGTCACGAACGCTGGCCAGGGTGAAGGTGCGGGTACCTGTGGTGGCAGCGCGGGTGTCGTTGACGTAGCCAATCCCGTTGACCAACGTCTGCGCCGTCGCCGAGTTGATGCCGCCGCTGTCGATGACCAGCGTGGCGCTGTCGCCCGTGCGCGTGTAGGTATAGCTGTAGGCGCCGGCGCTACCGCTGGACGACTGCGACAGGTCGATGCGCGTCCCGGCGATGATGATGAATTCGTTGGCGGCATCGTTCAGCCCGTCGATGCTCAGGGTCAGTTGGATGATCGACTGACCGACTTCACCGGTACGAATGGTGGTGTCCCTGAACAAGGTGACGAGAGTGCCGGTGGTGTCGTAGGGCGCTGTGATGGCTGAACTGGTGTTCAGCTCCGGTGCCGTGTTTTGCGTCAATAGCACATCCAGTCCGATGACCTGGCTGTCCACCTGGCCATCGTTGACGCGTAGCTGCAGCGTCACCACGCTGCCATTGGCATCCGAACCTTCGTTGGCATAGGTCACCTGGCGCAGGACGGCGTTGGCGTCATCGCGGCTGGTACCGGCTTGGAAGGTGACGGTCAACGTGCCGCCACTCTGGGTGAAGGTGGCGATGACCTCGCCGGACTTGAGTATTTCACCGTTGGCCAGTGTCAGACCGTTGCCATCGGCGAAGCCGAACACGTCATTGGCCGAGGCACCGCCCGCCCGCTCGATCAGCAAGCTGCCACCGCCGTAGTCACCGCTGCCACCAGCCAAACGGTCGAAGTTGGCGTCGCTCAGACTCAGGTCGCTGGCCAGGGTGATCGCTTCGCCCCGGATCAGCGTCTGGATCGAGGAGAAGCGGCTCAGGCCGTTACCGGAAATCACGATGGATTGGCCGTCAGGCGCGACAGCAATCTCCTGGCCATTGGTCGGGCTGCTGAGCGTGCCCTGGCTGGTCAGGCTGCCGTTGCTGGCGACGCTGTAGAGGTGCACGGTGCCATTGCTGGCGGCCACGAAAAGGCGGTCGCCATCGGCATCGAGCGAGAGGCTGCCGACAGCGATGCCGCTGATCGCATTGACCTGAGTGAGTTGATTGTCCGTACCCAACTGGTAGAGGGTGACACCGCTGGCGGTGCCCACGTACAGGTAGCGGCCATCGGCGGAGGCCACCAGATCGGTACCGGCCGCGCTGATATTGAGGCTGTCGACCAGGGTCAGGGTACCCGAGGCGCTGCGCTGGTACACCGACAGGCTCGGCGGTGTCACGATACCGGCCCCGGCATAGGTCACGTAGACGTAGTCACCGGAGGTGGTGACGATCCCGCTACGCCCATCGAGGCGCTGGAGCTGTGTCAGCGCGCCGCTATCGGTATCACGGCTGTAAACGTAGAGGCCGTTCCACTGGCTGCCGACGAACAGCTGCGTGCCGTCATCGGAGATGGCGAGACTACCGGTGACGGAGTCGCCGACAGCAATGGTGGCATTACGGCTCAACGTACCATCGGCATCGACGCTGAGCAGCACCAGGTTGCCGTTGCCGGAGGCGGTGTACACCGACTTGCCGTCCGGGCTCACCACCATGTGCGTGACCGTGCCGAGATCCTGAATGCCGGTCAGGGTCTGCTTCAGGATCAGGCTGCCGGTATCACTGACTTCGAACACGCTGATGCTGCTGTTCGAGCCGGCTGCATAGACGTACTTGCCGTCGGCGGAGTAAGCCACTTCGGTGGAGGCCGCCAGTACTCCGGCGTTCAGAGCCTCGGCCTCTTTCAGTACATCGCCGGAAATTACCGGTGGCACATTGACCTGGCTGTCGATCTCGACCGTGGCCTTGATGGCGCTCAGGTCGGTGGTCTGGCCGCCATCATCGCTCAGGCTGTGCAGGGTGATGGTAACGGTGCCGCTGGCGACGGACTTGTCGAGTGCCTGGTAGGAGAGGGTATCGATCAGGGTCGCGACACTGGCCGGATCAGGATCAAAGGCGTTGAGCGACAGGGTGATGGTCGTGGTCGTGCCGGAGACGCTCACCTCATAGAGGTAACCGCTGTCGTTGGCCCGCGTGGTGCCACTGCCTGCGACCAGCTCGATGGTCTTGCCATCGATGACCAGCGCCTGATCGCTGCCCGTGCGGTCGACAGTGATGACCAGGTTGGCCAGCTCGTCCAGTCCACCGCCGGTTTCCTGGGAGACATCGACGCTGCCGAACAGATCCACCGGTGGGAAGCTGGTCGTACTGTCGGTAATGGTGAGGGTGCTGTGAACCGGCGTGGCCTCGACGCCGGGGGCATCGGCGGTCGCTGGTGCCTCGGCTTGCGCCGCCACTTCCGCCGCAGTGGTAACCGCTGCGGCATCGAGCAGGATGCGCGGCTCCAGGGCCAGTGCGCGGAAAAAGCGTTGCGAAGGCTTGCGTGGGGTCATGGCAGTCTTCCGGGACAGTGAGCGTTGAAATGAGATGAGATGCAGCGCCCGTGCTATTCGACGAGACGGACGTAGGCACTCTGCTGGCGGATGTCGTCGAGGATCTGATCCAGGCGATCCTGAAGCTGTCCTTCGGCGGCGACGAAGTCGAAGCCGGGCATGTAGGTGATGTCGCCGGCCTGTTCCGCGCAGCGGGCCAGGCCTGGCCCGGCCAGACGCTTGAAGTCCGAGGCACCATCGACCGTGCCTTCGGCCAGGAGGTCGTTATCAGGGATCTCGTCCTGGCCGATTGCGATCAGGAAGAAGCGCAGTTTGCGTTCACGCAGGGAGTCGCATAACTGAGCGAAGCGTTGCGTCCTGAGGCTGGTGTTTTCACCATCGGTGCCGGTTTCCCCGTCGATGGCCTGGCCGACATAGGCGTTGTAGCTGTCGCTGTCGAACCAGCGCTGGTCTGTGGTGTTGACCAGCATGACGATGGCCTTGTAGCTGTCGCCGCCATCGTCCTTGAAGTCCTTGGGCAGATCGTCCGGCAGGTTCCAGCCGCTGTTACCACGGAACGCAGGAGCCAAGGCCATGGCACTCCAGCCCATGGCGATGGCGTAGTTGGTGTTGAAGCGGGTGGACATCTGGTCGAGGCGTTCCTCGATCTTGTCCAGGTCGTTGGTCAGGGGCAGCAGAGGGGCTGACGGGCAGCCGCGGTCGGCGACCATCCAGCGCGTGTCGTTGACACCAGTGGCCTGACCGAAGAGCGGGTTCGGGCCGATCCAGCGGATCGGGTTCGCACCTGGGCTGCCGTTCTCCGGCAGGTCGTGACGGTAGTAGATGCGGAACTGGCCACCCGGCGCCTCGTCCCAATGGTAGTTCTCGCCGCGATTCAGACCACGGTAGAGGCACAGCAGGTTGGCGCGGCGATCCGGGATACGACGGTCATGCAGACCGGCATAGCCGGAGCGGAACAACGAGGTCAACTCGATAGGGCGCAAGGCCGCTGCCATGGACCAACTGTTGAGGCGCTGCATGTGGCTGGCACTGGGGCCGGCCGGCGCACGCGTGTCGGGGTTGGTGTAGTCGGGCGAGACGTTCACTGCCTGGCTGTAGGGCACCAGGGCCAGCCAGGCATCCTCGCGATCCTTCACCAGCTTTTCAGCGAAGCGCTTGCCCAGGCGACGCAGCACCGCAAGGTTGGCTGCGTTCTCTGAACCGCTATTGGGCAGAGTCAGCGCTACTTCCAGGGCGCTGGGCTGCACCTCGACGGTCGAGTGGATGCTGATGTCACGCGGCTCGCCGCCAAGGAACTCGGGGCTGGCCTGAAACGTGACCTGCACCTGGTAACGGATTCGGCCTTGCTCATCCTTTGTCTGGCTGAGCGCCAGGCTGTCCTCATCGATCTGTTCGGCAAGCGTACTATCGAGACCTAGGTTGTTGATGACGTAGCCATAGGCGAGCTTGCGCAGTTCTTCCTCGCTCTTGTCGCCGCTGAGCACGCGCTCCTGGCCGATTGCGAGCGCGGCGGCATCGGTGGCCCGTTTCACCTGCGCGGCGCCGTTGGTCATGCGGCTGGTGTCGAGGGAATAGGCGGTAGCCAGCAGCGCGCCACCGATGGCCAGGGCCATGAATGGCGCGACGCTGCCGCGTTGCCGGTGAGCGCGGAGCATGGGCGCGGCGTGACGGTGGAAGAGGGTGGGCCATGCGCGCATCGGGATCTTGCCTTTCTCTGGAATGCCCGACAGGAAACAGTGGGCTCGGAGCGGCAAAGATAAGAATTATTCCTAATCGCGAGCAATGCTCGTTTCATTAAGAATGCTTAAGGGAGCGCATGCGCTCGAAGCGAGGCGTCAAGCCAGCGGGCGTTCTGTCGGCAACGACTCGGGCCGCGACCAGATCCAGCACGCGCCGCAGAACATGCCGCCACCTGCAGTGAGCAGCAGCCACAGCGGCGGCTCATGCCACAGCAGCAGGGCGAAGCAGGCGAGCATGCCGAGGCTGGCGTAGAGCTTGTGGCGGCGGGCTATCACGCCGCCCCGTGTCCAGTTGTTGAGCATAGGGCCGAACAGCCGGTGCTCGTGCAGCCAGCGATTCAGGCGCGGCGAACTCTTGCTGGAAGCCCAGGCCGCGAGCAGAACGAACTCGGTGGCCGGCAGGCCCGGCAGGATGAGGCCGAGCAGGGCGAGGCCCAGGCTCAGGTAGGCCAGTACCAGGTAACAGAGACGTTTGGCGGGGCTGAGGGCAGGTGTCTGCATGAGTCGTGATAGATCGGCTGGTGCGGAACGGTTCGCGCTGGGAGCGCAGCATAGGGGCGATACGGCACATGCCTCGTGCCGCGCTCAAGTAGAAGGCGCAGGGGTGCCTGAGGCAAGTTAAGAGGGCTTCATCTTTGCGGAACGCTACCGATACGAGCGGCATGCGGGCATCAGCTGTCTTCGTCCTCCAGGCCGACTTCCTCGCGTAACGGCGCATCCAGTTCGATGTCGCTGTAGCTCATGCGGGCGAAGGAAATGGTCTGGATATCCTTGCTCGCCAGCAGGGCGCTGCTCAGCGCCAGGGTGTCACTGTTGCGGCACAGTTGCACGACCACGATCGAGGTGCCGGACGTACTGTCCTCATCATCCTCGTCGTCACCGCTGTTGGCAGGCAGTTCCTCCGGCAGTTCGCCGGTATAGCGGTCACCGCTGAACAGCTCCGGGCAAAGGCTTTCGGCATTACCGCGATAGAGCGGTTTCCAGGGCATGCGGCGGTCGAGCATCACGCGGCTGATGACCATCTGGTAGTCACCCAGTACGCCCGGTGCCGCGCTTTGCTCGGTGAGTGCCTGCAGGCCGTCCTTGTCCAGGCGGTTCTGCATGGCCAGCGTGCTGGCCACCGTATGGGCGGACTGCTCCATGTAGGCACGCGCCAGGTTGATGTTGTACAGGTCGGCGATCACCAGCGCACTGCCAATCAGCAAGGGCAGCGTCAGGGCGCTCTCGATCAGGGCATTGCCGCGCTGCTTGCGGCGCAGGTCATTCATCGTCGTCCTCCTCGTCGGTGTCGCTGGTGAGGCTGCCCAGTAACTGGCGGTACTGGTACTGGAAGGCATCACCAAGGCCGAACAGGGCCGGCAGTGGTGTCATGAAGGTCTGGGTCAGGTCGACGGTGACACTGAGCACGGGTGGCGAGTGGTCGACGGCGTCCTTTTCCTCGTCCGCCGCACCACCGGCGAAGCGGCGCAGGTTGTCGAAGGCCAGCACATCGACCTCGAAGTTGTCCTCGGTGAGAAAACCGTAGGACGAGTCGATCAGCCGCTGTTCGATGGCCGCCTGCAGCACCTCGGGCGTCTGTGCGTAGAAGGCGCGCTCCTGGCGGAAGTCCTGCAGGGCGCGCTCCAGCGCGAGGTTACCGACGCCGATCATCAGGCTGATGCGTGCCAGTTCGAACAGCATCATCACGCCGAACAGCAACACCGGCAGGATCAGCGCGGTTTCCACGGCGGTCACGCCTTGCTGTTCGTGCAGCAGGCGGTGCAAGCGAGTGTGCTGCATTGCTCAGTTCTGCTCGCTCAGGGCCAGCGGTTGCTGGCTGGCCGCCAGCAGCTCGCTGGCCAGCGGCGCCCCGGCATTGACCCGAGCACGGGCGGTGCGGAACTGTTCGATGATCCGCCCGGCGTACTCCGGCTGCAGGCTTTCCAGCAGCACAGCCTGGGCGGTGTCGTCGTGACCGGCGAACACGTAGGCCAGCGCCAGGTTCAACTGCAGGGAGATATCGCCCTGGCCGCGTGACTGGTTGAGCAGGCCGATAGCCTTGCTACTGTCGCCGCTGGCCAGCCAGGACAGTGCCAGGTTGTTCAGCGCCGGCGCGAAGCCCGGGTTGATCTCCAGCGCCTTCTCGAATTGCCGGCGGGCGTCGTCATCGCGGTTTTGCAGGTTGTAGGCCACGCCCAGGCCATTGAGTGCCTGCAGATTGCCCGGCTCGGCATCGATGGCGCACTGGAAATCACGCTCGGCGAGGCCAGCCTGACCGAGAGCCAGGCGCGCACGCCCCAGGCCTGCGCACAGCGCCACGCGCTGCGCATCCGGCAGCGCCTGGATGTTACCGCTGAGTGCGGCACGGGCGCGTTGGTACAGCGGTAACACTTCCTGAGCTGGGCGTACGGCTGCGGCGACACTGGCGTATTCCAGCATGTAGCTGTTTTTTAGCTGGCCGCGCTCGTCCATGCGCGCATAGACCTCGTAGGCCGCCTGGAAACGCTGGTTGTCGCGCAGGGTGTGAGCCAGACGCAAGGCTTCAGCGGCTTCCTGATCCAGTTTCGGTTGGGTCAGCGGTGCAAGGCTGGCGCAGCCGCTTAACGTCAGGGTCAGCAGCAGGGGTAATAGGGCGGTGCGGTAGGCAGGCATTAAGAGGTCTCGCATCATTGGCTGAGCAGGCGGATGACGCGCACCATCGCGGGTGCGCCCATCATCGCCACGATAGGCGGCAGGATCAGGGTCATCAGGGGCACGCTCAGTTGGGCAGGCAGCTTGCCGGCGCGCTCTTCGAGATTGAGGATCAGCGTCTTGCGGCTTTCCTCGGAAATGGTGCGCAGTGCCTGCGACAGCGGCGTGCCGTAGCGCTCGGCCTGGATCAAGGTGGCGACCATGCTTTCGATGCCGCTCACGCCGGTGCGCTCGGCCAGGTTGAGCAGAGCGCGGGGGCGGTCACTGAGGATCTGCAGCTCGGCGTAGGTGTAGCGCAGCTCGTCGGCCAGCTCCGGCGCCGACAGCGCGAGTTCCTTGGACACCACTTGCAGCACGCGGCCTAGCGGCAAACCAGCCTCGGCGCAGATCACCATCAGGTCGAGGCCATCGGGCAGGCTGCGCGACAGGCGTTCGCCGCGTTTGGCGCTGCGCATCTTCAGCCACAGTTCCGGAGCAGTGGTGCCGGCGAACAGCGCCATCAGCCCACCGGCCAGGCCATTCATGCCCAGGCGCGAGCCGGGCTCCAGCACGCCGAACAGCACCCCCATCGCCAACAGCAGGCCGAGCGCGTACTTGCCAACCATCAGCAGGCCCAGAGCCTCCGGGTTGCGGAAACCAGCCATGCTCAGCAGGCGGCGTAGTTTTTGGCGGTCGTTGTCGGTGCCCGCCAGCCCTTCGCCGAAGCGCGCTGTCGGCAGCAGCAGGGCCTGCAGGCGCGGAGGCAGTTGCAGGCCCTGGCCGCGCAGGATGTCGTCCTGGCGAACGGGCGCACTGGCTTGCGGGGTATCCGGGCGCAGGCGCTGGCGCAGCGGGGCGAGCTTGCTGCGCTGGTGCAGGCCGATCAGCAGCAGGCCGACGCCGGCCAGCAGGATGGCCAGTGCGCTGGCAGCCAATGGGTTGTCGAGCAGGGCGCTCATGTCACCCTCCTTACCATCAGGTGGGTGAGGGTCAGACCCAGGGCGACACTGCCGAAGGCGTAGAACAAAACCATGTTGCCGGTCGGGTCGCCGAGCAGGAAGTGAAAGTCGCGTGGCGAGTTGAGGTACATGTAGCCGAGGGCAAAGGGCACCAGTGAGGCGACGATCTTCGCCGAGGCGCGGGCCTCGGAGGTCTTGGCCTGAATTTTCAGGTGCAGTTCGTGGCGGTCACGCAGGGTCGCCGACAGCCGATCCAGGGTTTCCCCCAGGCGGCCACCGGCCTCCTGGTTGATGATCAGGATCACCGCGAAGAAGCGGTACTCGTTGAGCGGGATACGCTTGGCCGAATCCTGCATGGCCTGGCGCAGCGGCACGCCCAGGCGCAGCCAGTTGTCGATCAAGGCGAATTCCACCGACAGCGGCCCTGCAAGGTTCGGCGCCACCAGGGCGAAAGCGTTGCTCACCGGCACGCCTGCGCGGGCCGTGCGGGTGATGGCGTCGATGGCTTCCGGCAGGCTCTGCTTGAGCTCGGCCAGGTGCTTGGCCAGGCCCTTGTTGTAGCCCAGGGTGGCGAGCACGGCGAAGAACACCAGCGTCAGCAGCAGGCTGGCCAACACCGGCAGCGGCGTTTCGCGCCCCAGCAGCACGCCGCCGATCAGGCTGGCCAGGCCGGTCAGGGCCAGGCGCATCGGCAGGCTCTGACGCCAGCCGAGCACGCTGATACCCAGCCAGATGCGGGAGATATGCGGGCCTATCACGGGCAGGTCGGCAAAGGGCGCTTGCTGCATCTCGCGCAGGATGCCGTCGACCGACACCTGCGGACTTTGCTTGATCGCCTCGCCGACGAGTTCGCCCTTGAGCTTCTCCAAGCGCTGCACCACGGCTTTGTCCGGCACGTTGCGGCGCTTCAGGCTGCGTACCGTCAGCACCGTGAGTACAACGACGGCGAACACCAGCAGGGTCAGCAGATCAAGCACGGCGTCCATCAGATCTGCCCCTCGAAGAGGTGGGCGTGGTCGTTGTAGAAGTGCGGGCGCTGGCCGCTGGACACGTATTGGCCCTGCAGGCGGCCCTGGGCGTCGATGCCGTGGGTCTTGAAGGCGAACAGTTCCTGGGTCTGGATCACGTCGTTCTCCATGCCGCAGACCTCGGTGATCGAGACGATGCGTCGCCCGCCATCGCGCTGCCGCTCGACCTGCACGATGAGGTTGACGGCGCTGGCGATCTGCCGGCGGATGGCTTCCAGTGGCAACTGCATGCTGGCCATCATCACCATGTTCTCCAGGCGCATGATGGCGTCGCGCGGAGTGTTGGCGTGCACCGTACAGAGCGAACCGTCGTGGCCGGTGTTCATCGCCTGCAGCATGTCGAAGCACTCGCCGCCCCGTACCTCACCGAGGATGATGCGGTCGGGGCGCATGCGCAGGGCGTTGCGCACCAGGTCGCGCTGGTCGACCTTGCCGGTGCCCTCGGCACTGACCGGACGGGTTTCCAGGCGCACCACATGGACCTGTTGCAGTTGCAGCTCGGCGGCATCCTCGATGGTGATGATGCGATCGTCGTTGCTGATGTTCTGTGACAGGGCGTTGAGCAGGGTGGTCTTGCCCGCGCCGGTACCGCCGGAAACGATGATGTTGAGCTTGGCCACCATGGCGCGCTTGAGCACCTCAGCCATGTCCATGGACAGCGCGCCGCGTTCGGCGAGAATTTCCAGCGACATGTTGCGGCGCATGAACTTACGGATCGAGATGCTGGTGCCGTCGATGGCCAGTGGGTAGGTGATGACGTTGACCCGGCTGCCGTCGGCCAGGCGCGCGTCGACCATCGGGTGGCTCTCGTCGATGCGCCGGCCCACGGCGGCGGCGATGCGCTGGGCGGTGTTGAGCACATGCTCTTCGTCGACGAAGGTGATCGGCGACAGCTCCAGCTTGCCGTAGCGTTCGACGAACACTTGCCCTGCGCCATTGACCAGAATGTCGTTGACCGAGTCGTCGTGCAGCAACGGCTGGATCGGGCCGATGCCCACCATCTCGTTGAGCATTTCCTCGGCGATGGCTTCCTCTTCCTGGCGCGACAGCTGCAGGCGGTTGTCATCGCAGATACGGCGGATCAGCGACTCGATCTGCACACGCAGCTTGTCGCGGCCCATGGCGGCGGCCTTGAGCGGGTCGATCTGGTCATACAGGTAGCCGCGAATCAGCTTGCGGTTCTGCGTGCTGGCGTTGTCCACCGGCTTGGCCTGGGCGTTGCGCTGCACGCTGGTGGCGCGCACGTCCTGCTGCGCGGGCTGCGGCTCGCTTTGCGCCTGTTGGCGCAGTTCGCGATTCTTGTGCGGGTGACGGATGAGCATGGGCGAACTCTCCTCAGGCCGCTTGGCGGTTCAGCACGCGCTTGAGGCGTGAGAGCAGGTTGCCGCTGGCAACGGTGGCGCGCTTGGGCGCATGCCCGGTGGCCATGTCGGCCAGATCCTGCAGGGCCACTTGCAGCGCCGGAGCGGCGGTCAGGTTCAATGAGCCGGTGAGCAGGCTGGCCGCCAACGCAGGCCCTGCATAGGGCAATTGCAGGTCGATGCGTCGCTCGATGAAATCCTCGAACTGGCTGCGCTCGACCACGCCAGCGTGGTTGCCTCGTGCGGCATTGGCCACCAGTAGCAGGTGCTGGCCGTCGCTCTCGTCGCCGATCTCGCGCAGCAGACGATGCAGATTGCGCGCGTCCTGCACGGTCAGGTCGGTGAGCAGAATGCGCGTCTGCGCGTGAGCCAGCACATCCAGGGTGCCGTGTGGACTCCCGGCCGGCAGATCCCAGATCACCTGGTTGAACATCTGACAGAGGTTGGCACCGAGAAACAGCAGGTGTTCGGCGCTGAAATTCTGCTCGGGGCGCAAGGTCGGGGCCTGGGCCAACAGATGCAGGCGCTCGTTGATCCGCCCCATGGCACGTTGCAGCAGGCGGCTGTCGATCTCACCGCTGCTCAGTGCACCGGCCAGGCCGGCGTCGCCCTCGTAGCCCAGCAGCAGGCTCTGGTCGCCATTATGGCGATCAAAGTCGACCACGGCGCTGGCCATGTGCCGATCCTGCGAAAGAATCTGCGCCAGGCCGGCGACCACGGTGCTCACGCCGCAGCCACCAGAGGCGCCGCTGATGGCGATGGTGCGACCGCTGCGCGCGCCATGGCTGGTGGCCTGGCCCGCGCGGGCGCGGCCCAGGGTGGCGGCCAGCAGATCCAGTGGCACCGGCTTGGCCAGGTAATCGAATACGCCGCTGTGCAGCAGGGTGCGGTACAGGTCGACATCCTGCTTGCTGCCGATGGCCACGATATGACAGGCCGGGTCGCAGATTTCGCCCAGTTCGGCCAGCGACTGCAGGGGCATGGCATCGCCATCGATGTCGATGACCAGCACCTGCGGCGGCGGGTTGTCGCGGCTCCAGGCGATGGCCGCAGCGATGCCGCCAGCGCGTGCCTGGCTGGCTTCCTGGCCGAGCCGTTGTAGCTGTGCGCCGAAGCGGGCGGCTTCTTCGCTGCTGGCGGCGAACAGCATCAGAGTGGGCGTATCGTTTTTGAGCGCTTGGGTCGTGTCGTTCATGGTGCGGATCTCTTTGCGTCGGGCCTGCTGGCTCAGTCCTGGAAGTCGATGTCGAGCAATTCGCGGACTTCGTCGTCGTGGTAGCGGCCCACGGCATTCACCGCGCCGATTCCGTCGCCGCCATCGAGTGCTTGTGGGCGCAGCAGATCGCGCGGGTCGGACACCATGGCGGCGATATTGGCGCGATTGGCGCAGCCCAGCGTACCGATGGCCTGATAGGGCTTGACCGTCCAAGCGTCGGGGTTGGCGATGTTGCAGTCCGGCACCTTGACCACCAAGGCCTCGGAGACCACCTGCAGATCCCATTCGCTGGCTTGCGGGGCTTCCAGGCGCGACGGCATGACAATCACCTGCTCGCTCACCGCACCCTGGGCGCGCAGCACATCAGCCAGGCGCTGCGCCAGGCGTTCGCCGGACGGCGTGTAGGGCTGCAGGGTGAGGGTTTGTTGGCGCAGACGACCTTGAGCGCGCAACAGCGTGTTGAGGTTGGCCAGCGACTCGGCGGTGAAGCTGCCGTTGCCATTGGCCTTGAGCGAGGCGACCAGCGCCGAGGGGGCGATCTTGGGTTGTTCGATTTCACCGAAAGGCGCGAAACGCTGTTCGCGCAACTGGTTCACATGGCGGTCGCAACCGGCCAGCAGCAGGGCGAGGGCCAGCAGGGAGAGCAGGGGACGTGCGGGCATGGCGAATATCCTCAGTACAGGTAGCCGGCAGTGGCCTGGGGCGGAATCATGGTGTCCAGCGCGCGAATGCCACGGCCGGGAGACTGCAAGGCGCCGGCCGCGGTCGGCTCGACCACGTAGGCGGTGGCGATGATCACCAACTCGCTGTCGCTCTGTTCGCTGGTCTCGGTCTCGAATAAACGGCCGAGCAGAGGCAGGCTCTTGAGGCCGGGCACACTGCTGACCTGCTGGTTGATACTGCTGCGCAGCATGCCGGCAAGGGCGAAGCTCTGGCCGCTGGCCAGCTCAACCGTGGTATCGGCACGGCGCACCTTGAATGCCGGGATGGTGAAGCCGTCCAGGGTCACGGCGCCTTCGTCGGACAGGTCGCTGACTTCCGGGGCGACGTGCAGGCTGATGCGATTCGGCGACAGCAGGGTCGGGGTCATGCGCATGATCACGCCGTACTGCTTGAAGTCGATGTTCACGCTGTTGTTGACGAAGGTGACGATGGGCACCTCGCCGCCAGCAGCGAAACCGGCGGTCTCACCGGACATCGCGGTGAGGTTCGGTTCGGCCAGAATGGTCGCCAGGCCGTCGTCGGATAGTGCGGTGAGCAGGCCGCCGACGGTGACTGAACCGTTGCGGTGGAAACCACCCGCGACCGCATTGGTTACCGTGCCACCGCTGAAGGCGCCTGTGCTGGCATCGAACAGCGAGGCGCCATTGCGCAGGAAGTAGTTGCCGTCCTTGAGCGCAACATCCCAGTTCATGCCCAACGAAGAAGTCAGGCTGCGCGACACCTCGACGATGCGCACGCTGATATTGACCTGGGCGGACAGCTCCACCTTGAGTTGGTTGATCACTCGCGGCGCGCCCTGGCCATTGCCACCCTGCGCTTGCGGCTGGGCGCCGCCGCCCTGGCTGGAGCGGGCGCCGAGATTGGCCTCGACGCTGTCCATGACCTGCTTGGCCTGCTGCGGGGTGCGTACGCTGCCACGCACGATCAGGCTGCTGCCGGAGGGGACGAACTCCACCTTAGCTCCGGGGATTTCATTGGCGATCTGCTCGCTCAGGCGGGTCAGCGCAGCGATGTTCGGCGTGGCCACCAGGCGCACGGCTGCGACCACTTCATCATTGGCGTCCAGCGCGTAGAGGGTGGTGGTGCCGGGGATCTTGGCAAACACGAAGACACTGCCTGGCGATGCGACCTGGAAGCTGGCGACCTCGGGATTGGCCACCATGACGTTGGTGGCTTCGCGCGGCAGTTGCAGCAGGCGCCCCTGGTTGACCACCAACGGCACGCTATCGGTCGCTTCGATGGCCTTGAGTGAATTGCGCAACTGACGCACCACTGGCTGGGTCACTTCGGCGGCCTGCCCGTTCTGCTCGTAGTACTCACGGGCAAAGGCCATGTCGAGGTCCGGGTTGTAGCCGTTGGTATCCTCGGCAGGCGTGTCGGCTGCGTCCAGTTTCTCGGCCTGGACGAGAGCCGGGGTGGCGAGCAGGCAGGCCAGCGGCAGGGCCAGGTGTTTGAGCGCGAACTTCATCTATCGAATTCTCTGTTGGCAGAAGTGGGCTGACCGTTCGGGCGCGTCACTGATTGAATTGCACGTTGCTGGCGGTATCGCCGTGAAAGGCTCTGACCAGCGGCTTCTGGTTGGCGAAGGGCGCCGAGGCGCTGTAGACGCCAGTGGTTTCGGCCAGGGTGGTGACCGCGCCGCTGCCGGTCCTGACCTGGCCATCGCCGACATCACGACTGCTGCGCAGGGCCAGCTGCAAAGTGCCGATCTGGCTGGCCAGGGCCAGGCGTTCGGCATAGGCGGGGGGCACTTCCAGGGTCACGGTCTGTGCCGAGCTAGAAGGGTAGGCATCCGGATTGCGCTTGCTCTTGCCTGCATCTGCCGGCCGTGGTTGCAGGGGGCTGCGTGCCTGGTTATCGACCGCCAGCACGCGCACGTTCTGCAGCAGGGTCTGCGCCGCAAGGCGCGGTACCTGATTCTGTGCCTGGATATCGAGAACCTGACGCACCATGTCCTGGCGTTGATCCTGGGTCAGGTCGCGCTGGTCGGCACCGAACATCCTGGCCAGGTCACTGCTCTGCACGCTGCTGATGTCCTGTTCCTGCTCGCGTTGCAGGTTGACCACCACGTCCACCCGGTCGCCGGAGGTGAGCATGCTGTGCTGACTGGCGGTCTGGCTGGTGGGGACGGTGATCGCGCGCATGCCCGGGGCGATCACCGTAGCGATGAAACCGGGCTCGTTGGGGCGCACCACGATGCCGCTGGTCAGGGGCGTTCCGGCGGCCACGGCGTGGCGCACACTGGCGCCGCTCAGTTGGTTCGCGGCCTCGCTGCCGTGGGTGTAGTAGAGGCGCTCCTCGACCGCACTGGCACTCGGTTTCCACTCGACCGCAGCCGCGTCGAGGAAGTCGCCCGGTTGCAGATCACGACTCGCGACCAGCACCGCCGGATAACTTGGCTTGGGTGCTTCGATGACGGGTTTCTCGACCACGGGCGGCGGTGGCGGCGGAGTCAGCATTACGCGAGCCAGCAAGGCTGCGCTGCCGGCAACCAGCAGCGTGCCGGCCACGAGGAGGACGGAAGGGGTTTTCATGGCGTGAACCGTGTCTAGGAATGGATGGGAACCAACAGCGTGTAGAGCGCACCGATGGCGATGGCCACGCCGTAGGGAATGCCCTGTGGTCGTTGCTCGGTGAGTGCCACGGGCAATGGAATGTTCAGGCGTGGGCAGGCAGTGCCCAGGCGTTGCCAGCGCAGGGCGAGGGCGTACTCGATCTGGTTGAGCAGTGGTAGGCCGAGGGCCAGCATGCCACCGGCCAGGGCCGTCACGATAAGGAAGGCCATCTGATCCGACTGGCACATCCACAGGCTCACCGCAGCCACCAGTTTGATGTCGCCGGCACCGACCCGGCCGAGGCAGAACAGGCCGAAGCCGATCACCAGTACCAGCATGGCGCCGAGCAGGCCATACGCGACCTGATCGAACAGCTCGGCGCTGCTCATCGTGCCCCAGGGGCCAAAGCCGAACACGGCACTGACTGGCAGCACCAGCCACAGGGCTAGCAGCAGCAGGATGAGCAGGTTATGGATGCGCCGGTAGAGCAGGTCGGAGCCGACCACGAACAGCAGCGCCGGCAGCAGGACGATGATGATGAACAGATTGTCCATGCCGTACTCCAGCGCCTGGGCCGCGCTTACTTGGTGGAGCCCGGGTTGTTGGTATTGGTGATCTGGTCAGCGATCGAGGAGAAGCGCTCCTTGAGCGCGGTCACGAATACACCGTCAGAACCGAAGATGATCCCGATAGCCGCAGCCATGGCGGCGGCGAGGATGCCGTACTCGATGGCGGTGACACCGCTTTCGTCGGCGAGGAATTGCTTGATGCGATTGGACATGACAGCTCCGTCAGCTAAAGGCGAGCGTGTGTTTTCAGGAGTCACTATTAAGATTTGTTCTCAAATGCGAAGCAAGATCGATTTCATTAAGAATGCTTAAGGAAAGCGCCTCACACACCCGTTGGCGCCGGCTTGAGCTCCAGGATCGCGCGCAGGCCCGGCTGGTTGTCCGCCAGTACCAGGCGTCCTCCATGCAGGTCGCAGATGGCTCGCGTAAGGGTCAGCCCCAGGCCGTTGCCCGGCACGTCACCGCTGGTGTCGAGGCGGCTGAAGCGCTCCATGGCCTTGGCATTGAGCTCGCGAGGTATGCCTCGTCCGCGGTCGGCGACACTCAGCGTCTGGCGTCCAGGCAGGTTGGCTGCCGCCAACAGAATTGGCGATCCGGTCGGCGCGTACTTCAGGGCGTTGTCGACCAGATTGGCCAAGGCCTGAAACAGCAGGGCACGGTCGCCATACAGGCGGTAGTCGGGCACACACTCGATCTGCAGTAGACAATCACGCTCTTCGGCCAGCGGTAGGTAGTACTCACGCACGTCCTCCAGCAGCTCACGGGCCAGAATCACCTCGAACTGATGGGCGCAGCGGCCGGTTTCCACCTCGCCGACGCGCATCACCGCGCGGAACAGGCTCTGGATGCGCTCGCTGTCTTGCACGGCGCGCAGCAATTCCTCGCGAGGTTCGCCCTCAAGACGTTCGCTGACGCTGAGCAGGCGGCTTTGCAGGCGCGTCAACGGGGTGCGCAACTCGTGGGCGATATGGCTGGTGACCGTCCTCACTTCCTCCATCAATCGGTCGATGCGCTGCAGGCTCTGGTTGATCTCGCCACCTAGCTGGTCGAACTCGTCGCCGTCACGGGCACTGGGCGCACGTGCGCTGTGATCGCCGCTGGCGTAGCGGGAGAGGGCGTCCCGTATGTGATTGATGCGCGCGAGGTTGCGCCGGCTGAACGGCAAGCTGATGAGCAGGATCAGCAGTAGCACCAACAGCAGACCAGCACCGGCCATCAAAGGAATGATGCGCGTACGCTCGAGCATCGGACGCAAGTCATAGGCGCTGAAGTAGCGGCCGCCGTCGGCCAGTGGCACCAGCAGGCCGAGTATCTCCGCCTCGTTGCCATCCTCGCCATGGAGGGTCGCGTGGCGCCAGTTACTGGCGCATTCTCCCTGGCAGGCAAGGCTGGGCAGCAGATGAATGTCGCCATAGAGCGGCAGCCCCTGGTTGTCGATGACCAGGGCGTGACGTTCCTTGCGGTTTTCGAAAGGTTCCCGGTATTGCAGGGCCGAGACCACGTCCCTGCTAAGCAGCAGTCGCCCGTGCAGTTGTTGCGAGCGAACGTCGTTGAGAATCATGTCACGCACATGGCTGCGCATGATCAGCTCCAGCAGGTGATTGCTGAAGATGATCGACGCCAGCGCAATGAGCAGGCTGATGAAGGCGATGGTCGAGGCTTGCTGGAAATTGCTGGTACTGAACAGCTGCCTGAGACTGAACACGTTAACCAAGGACGTAGCCTATCGCCCGGATGGTGCGGATCAATTGCCGTGCAAAGCCCTTGTCGATCTTGTTGCGCAGCTTGGACAGGTGGACGTCGATCAGGTTGGTTTGCGGATCGAAGTGATAGCCCCAGACCTTCTCCAGCAGCATGCCGCGGGTAACGGTCTGCCCCTGATGCTCAGCCAATACCTGCAGCAACTTGAATTCCTTGTCGGTGAGGTCGATCCGCTGACCGGCGCGCATGACCTCGCGCCGGGCCAGATCGATGCTCAGATCTTCGATCTGCTGTCGCTCCTCGTGAGTCGGGTGTTGCCGACGCCTGGCCAGAAGCTCCAGGCGCAGCAGCAACTCGGTGAAGTCGAAAGGCTTGCCCAGGTAGTCATCGGCGCCGGCCCGCAGTCCCTCGACGCGGTCGGATACCTGGTCGTTGGCAGAGAGGATGAGAATAGGGGGGCGTGGCTGACCATGCAGATGGGACAGCACTTCGATGCCGTCCATGCGTGGCAGCATGCGGTCGAGGATAACCACATCGAAAGCCTCGTCGCGGATCATGCGCAGCGCACCTTCCCCGTTGTCTATCAGGCGGCAGTTGTGGCCGCAGGCATGGAGCTTGCTGCCCAGCCAGTGACTGACGGAAAGGTCGTCTTCTACGACCAGTACACGCATAGTGATATCTCTATCTGGAGGTGTAATCGACGATTCTCACGAATTGCCGGGGAGGGATGGAGTTAAGAATTATTAATTATAATGAGAACTATTATCAATAGTGTGATGGCGAATAGATAGCCTCTCCTCACTGCTTCGACCAACTGCTGACACGTCAGCCGCCCAATTCCTCAGGCTCTCGTCACCGCTCCTTCATCCAACTGCCATATCCCTGCCACCGGTTTTCGTTGCAATCGCAGCAAAACCGGAGGAACTGCCATGCGAATCTGTGTGATCGGTGCGGGCTACGTGGGGCTGGTGAGTGCGGCGTGTTTTGCCGAGATGGGCAATCGGGTGGTGTGCGTGGAGCGTGACCCGTTTCGTGTCGCGCGCCTGAGCCGAGGCGAGGTGCCGATCTACGAGCCGGGGCTGGAGGCCATCCTCAGGGCGCAAACGGCCAGTGCGCAGCTCAGCTTCACCACCGAGCTGGCCGCCGGGATCGACCAGGCGGAGATCATCTTCATCGCGGTCGGCACGCCCAGTGGCGAGGATGGCTCGGCGGATCTGAGCCATGTCCTGGCAGTGGCCGACGAACTGGGCGAGCGACTCGAACACAGCTGCCTGGTGGTGGATAAATCCACCGTGCCGGTCGGCACTGGTGAGCAGGTGGCGCGGCGCATCAACACAGCGCTTGCGCGCCGCCAGCAATGCGCGCGGGTGGTGGTGGCGAGCAACCCGGAATTTCTCAAGGAAGGCTCGGCGGTGGAGGACTTCATGCGCCCTGACCGAGTGATAGTCGGCTGCGACGACGAACGCGGCCGCGAGCTGCTGCGGCGGCTCTATGCGCCATTCTTGCGTAACCACGACCGTCTGCTGTGCATGGGGGTGCGCGCTGCAGAGTTCAGCAAGTACGCCGCCAACGCCTTCCTGGCCACGAAGATTTCCTTCATCAATGAAATGGCCGGTATCTGCACGCGCCTAGGTGTCGACATCGAGGACGTGCGGCGCGGCATCGGCAGCGACAAGCGCATCGGCACCCATTTCATCTACGCTGGCTGCGGCTACGGTGGCTCCTGCTTTCCCAAGGATGTGCGCGCCCTGATCCGTACGGCCGAGCACGAAGGGATTGAACCGGGCATCCTGCGCGCGGTCGAAGCCCGCAATGCGTTACAGAAAACGCTGCTGTTCCAGGCGATCCGCGAGCATTTCAACGGGCACCTGCAGGGACGTGTCGTCGCGCTCTGGGGCTTGGCGTTCAAGCCGGGTACCGATGATCTGCGTGAAGCACCGAGCCTGGTGTTGCTCGATGCACTGCTCAACGCCGGCGCGCGAGTCCAGGCTTGCGATCCGGTGGCCAGTGCCGCAGTGGCCAAGCGCTATGCGCAAGCCGTCGCGGCCGGGCAGTTGTCCTTGAGCGAGTCGCCCTACATGGCTAGCCAGGGCGCCGATGCAGTGGTGCTGGTGACCGAGTGGAAGCAGTACCGTCAGCCGGACTTCGCCCGTATTCGTGGCGTGATGCGCATGCCGGTGCTGTTTGACGGGCGCAATATCTACGACGCTGGTCAGCTGGCGGAGCAGGGTTTTCTGTATCGTGGTATCGGTCGGCCAGCAGTCGGTAGTTGTAAGGCTAGCGCGGCTTGATAGACTGAGCGGCGCAATCCAACCATCCCCATCTGGGAGTCCCATGATCAAGAAATGCCTGTTCC
The DNA here is from genome assembly GCF_034683865.1 of Pseudomonas sp. C11. Lineage (NCBI taxonomy): Bacteria > Pseudomonadati > Pseudomonadota > Gammaproteobacteria > Pseudomonadales > Pseudomonadaceae > Pseudomonas > Pseudomonas sp. C11. The sequence continues at coordinate 342,096 of NZ_JAWIIP010000001.1, read as the reverse complement.
CCGCTGCCGGTTACGGCACCCGCTTTTTGCCAGCGACCAAGGCAATGCCCAAGGAAATGCTGCCGGTGGTGAACAAGCCACTGATCCAGTACGGCGTTGAAGAAGCACTGGAAGCTGGCCTCGACCAGATTTCCATCGTCACCGGCCGTGGCAAGCGCGCGCTGGAAGACCATTTCGATGTGAGCTATGAGCTCGAGCACCAGATCAAGGGCACCGACAAGGAGAAGTACCTGGTCGGCATCCGTCGTCTGATCGACGAGTGCAGCTTCTCCTACACCCGCCAGGTCGAGATGAAAGGCCTGGGCCACGCCATCCTCTGCGGTCAGCCGCTGATCGGTGACGAGCCTTTTGCCGTGGTACTGGCAGACGACCTGTGCCTGAACCTCGAAGGCGATAGCGTACTGGCGCAGATGGTCAAGCTGTACAACCAGTTTCGCTGCTCCATCGTAGCGATCCAGGAAGTGCCGAAGGACGAAACCTCCAAGTACGGCGTGATCGATGGCGAGATGATTCGCGACGACATCTATCGCGTCAGCAACATGGTGGAGAAGCCCAAGCCCGAAGACGCGCCGTCCAACCTGGCGATCATCGGTCGTTACATCCTGACCCCGGACATCTTCGACCTGATCCGCAGCACGCCGCCGGGCAAGGGGGGGGAGATCCAGATCACCGACGCCCTGATGCGCCAGGCCCAGCAGGGCTGCGTGATGGCATACAAGTTCAAGGGCCAGCGTTTCGACTGTGGTAGCGCCGAGGGTTACATCGACGCGACCAACTTCTGCTTCGAGAACCTGTACAAGACCGGCAAGGCGTTCTGATACGTCGGCCAGCCAAAAAAACGCCACCTTCGGGTGGCGTTTTGCATTTCAGGGGATGGGCATCGCTTCCGAGCCTGGGCCGAGTGGCTGGCCGTAGCTGAACTCCACGTAATTGCCGGCCGGGTCGCGCAGGCCGCAGTAATAGCCGACCGGGTAGGGCTCATCGCGCGGTGGCCAGATCAGGCAGCCATCGGCCTCGGCCTGAGCTGCGATACGGTCGACGGCCTCACGGCTGCTCAAGGCGAAACCCAAGTGGCTATAGTCGTTGGCAGCCAGGTTCCTGTCTTGCCCGCCGGGCATGATGACGAAGATGAATTGATGCTCTTTGCCCGGCTCGGCCATCCAGACGATGCGGGTGCCTTTGCCGGGGCGTTCGTGAATGACCTGCATGCCGCAAAAGCGTTGGTAGAAGGCGATGCAGGCATCGAGATCGGGTACGTGCAGAGCCAGATGGGTCAGGGTAGGGCGCATGGGGTTGTCCTCCGCCTCTCAGCTTAGCGCCGGGCTTTGCGGTATGCTCCTCGTCTGCCAAGGAGATACCCAATGAGTTACGACTTCGACCTTTTCGTGATCGGCGCCGGTTCCGGCGGCGTCCGTGCGGCGCGCTTCGCCGCAGGCTATGGTGCGCGCGTGGCGGTCGCCGAAAGCCGCTACCTGGGCGGCACCTGCGTCAACGTCGGCTGCGTGCCGAAGAAGCTGCTGGTTTACGGGGCGCACTACGCCGAAGACATCGAGCAGGCCGGCGCCTACGGCTGGTCGCTGGGCGAAGCCAGCTTCGACTGGGCCACCCTGATCGCCAACAAGAACCGCGAGATCCAGCGCCTCAACGGCATCTATCGCAATCTGTTGACCAACAGCGGCGTCAGTCTATTCGAAGGCCATGCGCACATCGTCGACGCCCATACCGTCGAGGTGAACGGGCAACGGCATAGCTGCGAGCGCATTCTCATCGCCACCGGCGGCTGGCCACAGATTCCCGACATTCCGGGGCGCGAGCTGGCCATCAGTTCGAACGAGGCATTCTTCCTGCCCGCACTGCCCAAGCGCATCCTGGTCGTGGGCGGTGGCTATATCGCCGTGGAGTTCGCGTCGATTTTCAACGGCATGGGCGCTCAGACGACGCTGATGTATCGCGGCGACCTGTTCCTTCGCGGCTTCGACGGCGCGGTGCGTGAACACCTGCGCGACGAGTTGGGCAAGAAGGGCGTCTATCTGCAATTCAATGCCGACATCGCAAGCATCGAGCGCCAGGCCGACGGCAGCCTGATCACGACTCTGAAGGACGGCCGCGCACTGGAAACTGATTGCGTGTTCTATGCCACCGGGCGCCGGCCGATGCTGGACAACCTCGGTCTGGAGAACGTTGAGGTCAAGCTAGACGATCGCGGGTTCATCGAGGTGGATGACCTCTACCAGAGCAGCACGCCCTCGATTCTGGCCATCGGTGACGTGATCGGACGGATACAGCTGACGCCGGTCGCCCTGGCCGAAGGCATGGCCGTGGCGCGCCGCCTGTTCAAACCCGAGGAATATCGCCCGGTGGACTACCGCAGCATTCCGACTGCCGTGTTCAGCCTGCCCAACATCGGCACAGTGGGCCTGAGCGAAGAGCAGGCGATCGAGGCGGGGCACAAGGTGCGCATCTTCGAGAGCCGCTTCCGGCCGATGAAACTTACCCTGACCGACAACCAGGAACGCACCCTGATGAAGCTGGTGGTGGATGCCGAGACTGATCGCGTCCTCGGTTGCCACATGGTTGGCCCGGATGCTGGCGAGATCGTCCAGGGGTTGGCCATCGCCATCAAGGCCGGTGCCACCAAGCAGATCTTCGACGAAACCATCGGCGTGCACCCCAGCGCGGCCGAAGAATTCGTGACCCTGCGCACGGCGGTTCGGTGATCATTGAACATGCAGCAGCTTTTCTATTTCGCCGACCTGTTCGGCGTAGCGGTATTCGCCATCACCGGGGCGCTGATGGCCGGTCGCAAATCTATGGATCTGTTCGGCGTACTGGTCATGGCCATCGTCACCGCCTTGGGCGGCGGCACCTTGCGCGACCTGATTCTGGACAACCATCCGGTCAGCTGGATTCGTGATGACACCTACATCCTCATCGCCTCGCTGGCGGCACTGGGGACCGTGGCGTGGGTGCGCATGACGCGGCCGATCCACGAGAAGGGATTGTTGATCGCCGACGCCTTCGGCCTCGCGGTGTTCACCGTGTACGGCACCGAACTGGCGTTGCAGCACGACACGCCGACCAGCACGGCGGTGATCATGGGGGTCATGACCGGCGTGGTCGGCGGAGTGATCCGCGACGTGCTGTGCAACGAGATCCCGCTGATCTTCCAGAAGGAGATCTATGCGACTGCCTGCATCGCCGGCGCGCTGACCTTCATCGTGCTGCGCGAGCTGGGCACGCCGCACTGGCTCGACACCGCCGCCGCCATGCTGGTGGTATTGGGCGCACGCCTGGCCGCGATCCACTGGCACCTGGCGTTGCCGCGCTTCCATCTGCTGGACAAGCCCTGACGCCCAGCGGGCGCCTGATATTTCAGGCGCCCACGTTAGGCAGATCCTCGGGCTGGTCGATGTCCTGCAGCACGCCGGGATCATCCACCTGTATGCGCCTGACAGCTTCTGAGTTGTCTTGCAGGATCGTTCGGGCGCCCGCGTCACCGGATAATTGCGTCAGTTGCGGCCAGAAGTCCCGGCCGAATATCACCGGGTGCCCAGGCCGTCCCTCATGGCTCGGCAGCACGATTCGCCCGGGCGCTGCTTCGGCCAGCAGAGCCTCAAGAGTTGATGCCTGGATCGCCGGCATATCACCCAGAAAGATCGCCAGCGCATCAGCGCCCGAGCACTGCAGCAGATGGCGCGCGCCGGCGGCGATGCTGTGCCCCATGCCATGCAACGTCAGCGCATCCTGTAAAACCTGCACATCTTCCGGCAGCGCCAGATCGCCAGGTCGCTCATCGGGGCGGATCACCACCCAGACTTCGCCCAGCGCGGTGCACGGCAAGTCCAGGCTGGCAGCGAGCAGGGAGCGCTCGGGCGCCCAGCGCGCCTTGCGTTTGTCCCCACCGAAACGGCGGCTGTAGCCCGCCGCCAGCACCAGAGCGGCAACGGGGCAGGGCAGTGGGGTAGTTGTCATGAAGGCTCCGCTTGCACACACTGGGCGCCAGTATAAGGTTGCACCACCCCGCGTGCCGACGGGTGCGTGCCCCACGCCAAGGATTTCCGGATGAATCGCAACGATCTACGCCGCGTCGACCTCAACCTGCTGGTGATCTTCGAAACCCTGATGTTCGAGAAGAACCTCACGCGAGCAGCGGAAAAATTGTTCCTCGGGCAACCCGCGGTGAGCGCAGCATTGGCACGCCTGCGTGATCTGTTCGACGACCCATTGCTGGTACGTAATGGCCGCACCTTCGAACCCACGGCGCGGGCGCTGGCGATTCTCAAGGAACTGCAGCCCGCCATGGACACCATCTCCGGCGCCGTCAGCCGGGCGCGCGAATTCAACCCGGCGACCAATCGCGACACCTTCCGCATTGGCTTGTCGGACGATGCCGAGTTCGGCCTGTTTCCCGCATTGCTCAACCAGATCCGCGAGGAAGCGCCCGACGTGGTGGTGGTCGTGCGCCGGGTCAATTTCCTGCTCATGTCGCCCATGCTGGCCTCGGGCGAGATTTCCGTCGGTGTCAGCTATACCACCGAGCTGCCGGCCAACGCCAAGCGGCGCAAGTTGCGCGAGATGAAGGTCAAGGTCTTGCGCGGTGACGATCGCCCGGGCCCGCTGACCTTGGACGAATATTGCTCGCGGCCGCATGCGCTGGTGTCATTCTCGGGCGACCTGTGCGGCAACATCGACAACGACCTGGCACGTCTGGATCGCGCACGGCGTGTGGTGCTGGCCGTGCCGCAGTTCAGCGGCTTGCGCTCGATCATCGCCGGCACGGAAATGCTCGCGACCGTACCGGACTTTGCAGCCCATGCCTTGATCGAAGGCACCAGCCTGCGCGCGGACGATCCGCCATTCGAACTGCAGAACTCCGATCTGTCGATGGTGTGGAGCGGTGTGACCGACAACGACCCAGCCGAACGCTGGTTGCGCAGCAAGATCGTCAAACACATGGCAGAGGGTGGGGCCGATTGATGGCAGAGGATCCTGATAGCGCATTTGAGCGTCGTCATATATCCATAAGCTGTTCGTAAGCCTCCCGCTTGTGGCTCAACACGTTAAAGATGAATGCATTCGTTCATCGAATAATGTTCATGAACGGCTGAGTATTCATGGTTTCTGCGCTCTTATTTGCCTGCGTCTGACTTCAGGTGCTCGGTGAAGAAGGCTGTCATCTTCTCGAAGGGAATCTTGTCCATTCGGTCGTACAAGTCGACGTGGTTGGCTCCCGGAACAATCACCAGTTCCTTGGGTTCTTCTGCAGCCGCATAGGCGGTTTCGGCGAAGTAACGCGAGTGAGCGTTCTCACCGTGAACGAACAGGATGGGACGCGGCGAAATCTCTTTGATGTAGGTCAGGATCGGCATGTTCATGAACGACAGTGGCGTAGTCATCGTCCAGGCATTGCCCGAGTTGACCGCTCGCGGGTGGTAGCCGCGCGGCGTCATGTAGTAGTCGGCATAGTCGACCAGGAACTGCGGCTCGCCGCCCTTCAGCTTGTTGTAGTCCGGTTGGTAGGCGGGTTTACCGTTCTGCGCATCAGTCCAGCGCTGCCGACTCAGTTGTTCCAGGGTCTGCGCGCGCTGCTCGGCGGTCACGCTGTCGTTGTAACCCTTGGACATAACGCGGGTCATGTCGTACATGGTGCTGGCGACGACGGCCTTGACGCGTTTGTCGGCCGCTACGGCGTTCAAGGCCATACCGCCCCAGCCGCAGATGCCAATGACGCCTATGCGCTCACGATCAACGTAGGATTGCAGGCCGATGAAATCCACTGCGGCCATGAAGTCTTCGGTGTTGATATCCGGCGAAGCGACGTTGCGCGGCTCACCGCCGCTCTCCCCGGTATAGGAGCCGTCGAAAGCCAACGTGACGAAGCCGCGCTCGGCCATGGTTTGCGCATAAAGGCCCGAGGATTGCTCCTTCACCGCACCGAAGGGACCGCCGACGACGAGCGCTGCCAATCGTTGGTTGCCTCGATTCTTCGGCAGATACAGGTCGCCTGCGAGGGTGACGCCGTACCGGTTCTTGAAGGTTACCTTCTGATGATCGACCTTCTCGCTCTTGGCAAACACCTTGTCCCATTCTTGTGTCAGTTGCAGACCGTCCATCTCGACCATTGCCGAGGATGCTTGCGCCTGCGCCATCTCTCCGCCGAAGGCCGCAGCCAGGCCGACAAGGAGGGAACCATGGAAAAAGTCCCGGAGGGTTCTGCGCGGTTTGATGTTCGTCAGATTCAGGGTTGCTTCGTTCATCGTGTTTTCCTTCGCGTAGTTGATGATTGGTGCAAATGCGCAGAACCGTTCGTTATCGCCTTCGCATGTCAACGCTTGGCTGCCGGTCTGTCGCATGGGGTATTGGGGGACTAATGCAAACTGTGTCGCTGCAGGAAAGTTAGTCCCTTGAGAAGGTGATTCGCGCGGTTCCCCTGCCAAGCACCCGCGCCAAATCTGTAGGGTCGTCGATACGACCCAGGCGCGTGTACGAGTAGCTCGAATCGAATGTCAGGTAGAAGACAACCAACGTTTGTGAGCCGTAGAGCATGAGGTCGCCGTTTTGGATCGTGCCGGGCCGAATGGTGCTCGTAGGTAACGCCTTCGGCAGCTTGGCGTGCTTCTCGTTGCTGTTGAGATCGGGCATGTCGATCGTGAGCGGCAGCATGGCGGCAAAGGCACGAGCAGCTTCGGTGTCGGCCAAGGTGATGGCGAAGCGACGTTCGCCGACGGTCATCCACATACGAGATTCCTCCGATTGAGCAGTTGCCCTTGCTGCATGAGTGGAGATGGCGCTGGGAGCGGCTAACGTCTCTCCGCTCCCGCCAAGGATGAACAGGCCGGATAGCAGGCCCAGCACGCGTAGAGCACGCACGCCTCGTACGGAGCGACCTTCAATCTGTGTTCGACAGTGGCTACTACGGGAGAGAACGAGGCTCGTGGTCATAGGCCCTCCGGCCGTGGCAGTTGGCTCAGTCCGCTTGCCGCATCGGCGAGCGCGAAGTGAGAAAAGCGAGAAAGGCCGCTAACAACAGCATGGCCGCACTGGCGAAGAAGGTCGCCTGATAGCCACTGTGGTCGAACAGCAGACCGCCGAGGGTCGAACCCAGCGCGATGGAGAGTTGCACCACAGCAACGAACAGGCCGCCACCTGCTTCGGCATCCTTGGGAAACACCATGGCAATCCAGGACCACCAGCCGACAGGGGCCGAGGTACCGATCAGCCCCCACAGACCCAGCAGGGCGACAACAATGGAGATCCAGTGACCGAAGGCTGTCAGGGCCACGGCAATCAAAGCCATCAGCAATGGCATAACGATCAGCGTCTGAAAGAAGCGCCGCTGCAGCACCCGACCGATCAGCAGGGTGCCGATGAAGCCCGCCGCACCGATCACCAGTAACACGAGTGAAATGTCGGTGCCATGCACGTCGGTGACCGTCTCCAGGAACGGCCGCACATAGGTGAACAAGGAAAACTGCCCCATGAAGAACAGGCTGCTGGCCAGCATGCCGATCATGACGGTGGGGCGCTTGAGTAGGGTGAATACTTTGAACGCACTGGCCAAACCGGAACTGCGCGCGGCGGCCTGCATGGACGGTAGCGCTTTGCATTGCCAGGCCAGTGCAACCAGGGCGATTGGCACCAGGCAGAGAAAGGCACCGCGCCAACCAATAAAAGTCCCCAGCCAAGCGCCCAGCGGCGCGGCAACCACTGTGGCCAGTGCGTTGCCCCCATTGACCAGTGCCAGTGCCCGCGGCACATCACGGTTTGGTACCAGGCGTATCGCCGTGGCTGCCGACATCGACCAGAAGCCGCCTATGACCACGCCTATCAGTGCCCGGCCGAGCATGTAGGTTACGTAGTTTGGCGCCAGGGCGACGATGGCGCCGGATACACCCATGGCCGCCGTCAGTCCCAACAACAGTGTCTTGCGATTCAGGCTGCCGGCAAGCGCCGAAATGAACAGGCTGGTGAGTACGGCAAAGGCACCCGAGATAGCAATGCCCAGGCCTGCCATGCCCTCGGTAACACCCAGGTCATCAGCGATGGGTGTCAATAGGCTGACCGGCAGGAACTCCGATGCAACCAGCGCGAAGGCGCAAACCGAAATGGCCAGGACTCCACTCCAGGAGCCCGACTGCTCGGGGACTTCGTTGACGGTATCGATTGTGCTGGCTGTCATGCAAAACCCGGTTTTCTGAGATTTAACGAAGAAAAAAGCCACCGGTGCGATGAGGGTGGCGAGGGGGAGGGCGGTGGTGGCCACTCCCAAGGAGAACAAAGTTGATTATTCAGAATGAATGTTCAGGCATGCGACTAGCCGTTACTAGCTAATCAATTCTTAAAAAGGATATAAGCTCCACTAATCAATGATTCATGGGAAACTTCGGCCATGATCAAACGTAACCTCAACGACCTGCTGTCCTTCGTTACCGTCGCGCGCGAGGGCACCTTCACTCGCGCCGCCGCCCAACTGGGTGTAACGCAGTCGGCATTGAGTCAGGCAATAAGCGGCTTGGAGGCCAGGCTGCAGATCCGCTTGCTCACGCGAACGACGCGTAGCGTCTCGCCCACTGCGGCGGGAGAACGTCTGCTGAACGCCATTGGCAATCGCTTCGACGAGATCGAGGCGGAACTGGACGAGTTGTCGGCACTGCGTGATAAGCCAAGCGGCACGGTGCGCATCACCTGTGGAGATCACATCCAGCGCACAGTGCTGCTGCCCAAGCTCACGCCCTTGCTGCTGGAATATCCCGACATCAAGGTCGAGTTCGACATCAACTACGGCTTTCGCGACATCGTGGCTGATCGTTTCGATGCCGGGGTGCGCATGGGCGACACCATCGACAAGGACATGATCGCCATTCCAATCGGCCCACAGTTGCGCATGGCGGTGGTGGCATCCCCAGCGTACTTTGCGAAGCACCCAAAACCCAAGAAGCCTCGAGACCTGATCGACCACAACTGCATCAACATGCGCATGCAGTCTGGAGGAGGACTCTACGTCTGGGATTTCCAGCGCAAGGACAAGCAGTTGAACGTCCGTGTGGATGGACAGCTCATCTTGAATACTTCACCCAATATCGTGGATGCCGCGTTGGCAGGGTTGGGTGTTGCCTGGCTACCTGAAGAAGAATTCGGCTCGCACATCGAGGAAGGCAGGTTGGTACGCGTGTTGGAGGATTGGTGCCAGCCATTTCCCGGTTACTACCTGTATTACCCGAGCCGCCGACAGCCATCGCCGGCATTCAGCCTGGTCTTGGATGCGATACGTTTTAGCAGACCTTAGGGCAGCAGCTGACGTGGGTAGATTCAGTTGGATCTACAGGTTATCGAGCCACGGTTCTTTTTTATGCGTCTGTCGTGTAATACATAATTTAACATAATATACATTATGCGAAGCCATGGATTAAGACGTAGGCCCAGCTGCCGGCACCTTGCACCAAAACAAGAAACGTCGAAAGTCGTCTTGCCGCTATCGCCTGGACCGATCAGGCAGTTCAGACCTGCGACGGTTGCCAGGTGAGCGATCGTATCGACCTGAAATTCTGAATCTCTACTTTAAGAACCCGAACCACACCATCTCTCCTTCGATCCCATGCCCCACCCGCTCAGTTGATAGCCCCACGATGCACGGAACAACGGCACTAGAGTGCATTCTTCACGTAATCCGGGAGGTTGATATTGGCCTTGAGCAGGCGGTGGAAATCCGGATCGTCCACGGCGGTGATGGGCGCCATGGACAATGGCCGCAACTTCGGTGCCGCCTTTCGAATCGTCGCCTGCAGGCTCCTGAAGCCTTCTTCCTCATTGAGGTCAAAGTCAATGCTGAGCGCCTGATCCTCGATCAGGCTGAAGGCCATGGTGTCCGGCGCTGGCGACTTGGTCGCTAGCTCGGGCAGCTTGGCGAGGCCATCGGTGAGCAACGCTGTCGCAGCCGCTAGCGACAAGCCCGCCAGCGGATCGTCGCCTCGCTCAGTCAGGTCAAGGACATACTCCTTGCCACCGATGACGAGGCGCTCCTGATAGCCTGCGTCGAAGCCGAGAAAACCCATGCGCCCGTGGCGTGGCCGGCCGTCGATGACGACGGCCAGAACATCGTCCTCTCTAGCCATAACCAGTTGTTCGTACGGGGCTTGGGTGGCCCCGTCGAGGATCAGGATATCCGCCTTCCTGCCGCGCTCGAGGCTTCCGACCTGGCCGTGCCAGCCCAACATCCTGGCCGGCGTGGATGTCACCATCCGGACAAGTTCTTCATCACTGAAGAGCCCCCCCAGGTGCTCCCCAACCAATTTCGCGATCTTCAATTCGCCCAGCAGGTTCTTGCTGCCGCTAGGGGACCAGTCGGAGCCAAGGGAAATAGGCACGCCAGCGGCCTTGGCCGCCGAAACATTGGCGGTTTCACCGTACAGCAGCAGGTTGGACAATGGCGACCACACCATGCCGGCTGCAGCTTTGAGTTGCTGAAAGTCCTCTGGAAACAGCCCTGTGCAGTGAATGGCGATAAGGTCGTTGTCGATGGCCCAGGTATCGGCCATGTACTGCAGATCCAGAAACCGTTGCCTGGCGTTGGGATCGGTTCCTTCACTCAGGTGGTAGAAAAATGGTCGATCCTTCTGCAAGGCCGGGATCAATTTCTGCACTATCTCGCCGGGCTGGTAGTCCAGCGTCTGGCCACCTGCAGCGGGAAATACCGGATCTAGGGGGGCCTCGACGTTTCGGGTCAGGCCGCGATAGTACTGTTTACCTGCCGCTCCACTGGCACTGAGGCCCTGCGCGGTGGTAGTACCGCCCAACAGGGACCGGCACTCGACGAAACGGGCGATACTTCGCGCGTAGTTGAGGTCTGCATTGCCACCCAGAACCTTGGCCGGCAGCGAAATGGCGATTTCGTAGTCAGGCTCCTGGGTTCGCCACTGGTTCCGGTTTGCATAGCGTTTGGGCACCGACCACAGCGGCAGGAAGTTGTAGCTCAGATGGTTGTGCAGCTCGATGAGCCCCGGGTAAAGGGTACCCTGCGTCTGTATCGGCTGCACGCCGGCGAAGCTGGTCGGAACATGAGCTGGGTCGGATACGACAGCAGAAATCCGATCATCCTCGATGCACAGTGCTCCATGGTCATATACGGTGCCCACGTCATCCATACTGACTATCCGACCGATCAGCACCTGCTTGTTGCCACCCAGCGATTCCAGAAAATACGCCATCCCCGCCTCCGTTCATTTGGCCGAAATACTCACTGCAACACCCTTCAACCAGGCAACGCACTCACCATGCGACCTGCCGCTCTGATGATAGTCAAAGCGGCAGCAGTGAAGAGGTTTCCTCCCAGTTATCTAGCCCTCCTGCGCAAGGCAAGACGGACTGACTTGGCGCTTGAATGTCCGCGGCGAGAGAAATGGCCCATTGCTACACTTCCGCCAACGACCTCATGACGTCAGAACAACCAAGGAGCCGACACCATGGCAAGGATTACGGGCGCATTCGCATGGCGAGTGGTGGTGCTGGGGATGGCCGGGGTGCTGGCCAGTTGCGGTTCGCTTCCCGAGCAGTGGGAGGAAGGCCGCAAATACCAGGCTCCGGGGGTGACGCCATTGCGCCCGCTGGCACAGACCACAGCCTGGACGCTGGCCAAAGACTTTGCCACCGAACCTCAAGGCGGCACCCCTGTCGCTATCGGCCTGGCGCTATCCGGGGGCGGTACCCGCGCCGCCATGTTTGCGCACGGTGTGCTGCAAGGGTTGAACGATAGCGGCGTACTGGGCCACCTCGACGCGATCTCGACGGTGTCGGGTGGTAGCTATACCGCCCTGTGGTACTACACCAAACGTCTGGAAATGCAGAAGGCTGGTCTCCCCTACCAGGCCATGTTCGACGATTGCGTGCCACTCTGGTGGGAGGATCCGCCACCGCCCGGCGACAAGGACTTTGCCACCAGACACAAGATCCGCAAGGCGCTGGAGCTTGCCGGACAGGGAAATGATGGTTTCAAAAAAATGGCACCCTGCTTGAGGAGCCGGCATTTCAGGGACGGAGACCCCTATCGGTGGCAGGTACACCTGGCGCGCTGGCCCGACATCTTTCGCTATTCCGAAACCATACCCAACGGTGATGGGCAGGATGCGCCGTGGCCTGAGACCATCAAGCTCGCACTCACCAGTTTCGGCGAAATCCTCATCTCGCCTCTGGTCAATACTGGGGTAGTGCCCTCGGCCTATCAGTACGGTATCGAGCGGGCTTGGGGGCTGAACCCCAATCCTCGCTCCGGTGCCCTCCAAGACTTCAGCTACACCAACGACATCGGCGGGAAGCCCCAGACGTCGGGTTGGCACATGGACCCTGACAAGGCGACGTGGCAGCAGTTGCGCGCACTGCACGATTTGAAAGGTAACGGGAAGCTGCCGTTGTGGATCCTCAATGCCAGCAACGCTCCCCGTGGGATGGGAACCGACCAGAGCCGGATCTTCGAGATCACCGCCTTTGGGCAAGGCTCGGAGCTCACCGGATACCTGCGCAATGGTGAGGCGGTCATTCCCGACCTTGGCACTTCAGTTCGCGCATCGGCTGCCGCAGTCGATGCCCAGGGCGCAGGAGAGAAGTACGCGCAGTCGTTGTCAGCGCGCAACTTCCTGTTCCCCTTGGCCGAATGGGGCGAGACCGTCGACAACGTGTTTCAGGAGTCTCCAAAGAGCTTCCGGCTCAGTGATGGCGGCCATTCGGAGAACCTGGGCGTCTATAGCCTGATGCGTCGCGGTGCCCGCGATGTGATCGTGGTAGATGCCGCCGAGGATGTTGAAGGTCGCATGGCCGATCTGTGCACGCTGCGCAGCATGCTTCAAAAGGAGAATGTCACACTCACCTTCTCGGGCGAGCTTTCACAGTTGGACGCAGTATGCGAGGGGGCGATCGGCAGCACTACTGGCAGACCTCGGGGGTACAACACTTCTGCGTGGTTGAATCCCGTGGTGCCAGGACAAGCTATCTGGCCACCGGAGAGCGGGCTGCCGCCAACCCGTATCTGGCTCATCAAGCTGGGTTGGAACCAGCAGGCCGTCCGGCGCGCATTCAATGCAGAAGCATGCGAGACCCCCGAGCATCCGGTAAGCTGCTTAATTTCAGCGTACTACGGCCACAACACAGCAACCGTACGGCCGAAGGATAAGCTGATGTACTTCCCGCAGTTGACCACGCCAGGGGCCGGATTCAGCACTAGTACCTACTTGTTCTGGGCCTACCGCGAACTGGGCCGCACTGCCGCCTCAGCCTTGAAAGTGCAGGGCGACGGCACACTGGCGTTGCAACCGAAGGTAGCGCTCAACCCACAACCGGCACTTTGCGTCCGCCCAAAACTACGGCCTGAGCCTTGTTAGTTGGAACGAGCCCTACGTGTGCACTGCATTGGGCTCATTTGCTGGTAGCCTACTTAATGCTCAACCGTGGGGGGACGCTTACGCCCTCCTCGCTTTTTAGCAGCAAACTCACTTGAGGACGCCGAGCAGCTTCCACAGGCGACGGGACTCGGCATCGGCGCTGATCAACTCGTCCAGCAGCTCGCCGAGCGGCTGGTTACCCCATTCCACGGCTCGGCGGATGACATAGGGCACGGGGCTGTGCGGCTCGGTTCTGGCCAGGTAATCGGCAATCTGCGCCAACTGTCGGTAGGCCTGTTCACGACTGCTGGGCACGCCGACGGCAGGCGCTATGGGAGCAGTCGGTTCGGTAGTCGGCTCATCCATCACGGCTTCGGTCTCAGGCTCGGGTGAAGGGAGCGGCTCAGTTATCGGGACGAATTCCTCGAGCTGAGCACGCAGCTTGATCAATGTCTGGCGCAACGGGCCAAAGCTGGGCGCCAGATCGGCCAACCAGTCATCACTCCAGTGATCCAGGCGGTCAAGGGCAGCCAGAGCGCCCTGCAGCTCGGCGTCGGCAGCCTGGAAGTGTGCCACCGGCGTTTGCCTGAGCTTTTCATGCAGCTTGCGATACTCCAGCCGAGCAGCCTCGGCGGCGATCTTGTCCTGCTTGCTGTCGCTCATCTGCACCTGACGCTGCTGCAACTGCAGCCAGTCGTGCAGGGTGACATGCCCGAATTCGCTGGCCTCCAGGCCAAAGAGCGGAATATGGGTGCGCACGGCGTCGTTGTACTGGCGGATCATCCATTCCAACGGGAAGACGCGCCAGGAACGGTCATCGTCCTCAGGCTGCGGGTGCAGGGTGTCCGGATAGCGCTCGCACAAGCCGGCCAGCAACTCCAGGGCCGCCACCAGCCCAGCCAGCGCGTGGCGTCTGATCCAGGCCTCGCCGAGCCACACGGCGATCATCAGATCCTTGCTGCGGTCACGCAGCAGGTCACCGGCCAGGTGCTCCAGCGCCGCCCAGTCGCCGCGCTTGAGTTCACTCTGCCAAACGCCGGTCGGCAAGCTCGCATCATCCTCCCGGCGCAGCTCTCGCAGGCGATCCCAGGCGCCCTCGTAGCGCAGGCTGGGGCCGCAGACATCATCACCCGGAATGGGCTGCAGATAGGTTTCGATGGCAAAACGGCTCATGGCATCGGCGCTCCATCATGCAAGGCCTGAAGCTGAAAACGAGTGAACGGAGACGCGGGGGCGACCACCGGCAATGGCTGGATCGACAGGGGCAGCTTGCTGCCCTGGCTGAGTAGCGACAGGCGCATGAACATCTGCGCCTGGGGGTTGGCATCCAGCGCACCGCGCACCGGAACCTGCAGGGTCAGGGGGAAGTCCGTGTAATCCATGTTCGGCAGACGCTGCGGCACGACGTGCACGCGCATCATGCGCAGCAGCGCCCACGGGCCACGGTATTCCCAACCGGCTTCCAGACCGCTGACGGCCATGCTCGGTTGCAGCGGGTCGATCGTCGGCCGCTGGTTGCTGTCGCGCGCCCAGCGCAGCACCAGTTGCAATGGATCGCCGACATTCCAGCGCAGGCGCTGACCCGCCTCGCCAGGATGAGCGATCTGCTGGCCGGCACCATTGAGTGTCCAGGCGATCACCTGGTCGGCGCCCTGCTCGTCTTCACGATCCGTTCGCCAGCGCACCTCGAGTTCGACACCGATGGCGCCGGACTGATCACGGATGAACAACGGCCCGAGCCAGCTCCTGGCCTGTTTCATCCGCGTCAGGAAGTCCTCTGCGGCCAGTCGATTACCCGCCGGCGCCAACGCCAAGCCCTTTTCGGCCACTTCGAGATGGGTGTCGATCAGCTCCAGCAGGTGCTTGACGCGGGCCGGATCGGCATCACCGCTATCCAGGCTGTAGGAGAACGGAAAGCGCCCGGCCAGGTACTGGTTGAAGTAGTCCGCCAGCGCGCTCCAGGCTTGCGCCGCGTCCTGTGTCTGCAAGTCGTTGCAACGCTGCCGCGCCTGTTCGGAAATGCCGCGGGTGTAGCGCGCCAGATCGCCATTGCCTGGCGGCAGGCTGGCGGTCGAAAGCACCTGGCGGCAGTTGCCGATTTCCATTTCCACCAGATCCCGGCTCACCAGTTGCTCGAATAACGCCGGAGCACTGGCGGGGTTCTGCGCCTTGTATTTCTGCATGTCATCGCTGATCGAACCGAGCCTGTCGACCTTCTCCTGCAGCGGTAACGGCAGATCACTCTGCGCCCTCAGCCAGGTCAGTTCGGGCATTACCTTGTCAGTGCTGCTGCCGATATCGGCGAACTGCCGCGCCAGCGATGTTTTCAGATCCTGGATGTCGCTGGCCCGAAACAGTTTGAGCCCCAGGTTGGGTTGGCCGTCCCATTCGGCAATCGGATAGCGTGTGGTGAACAGCGGCAAGGTGTCGATATCGGCCAGCACGGCGTCGACATCCGCCATGGCGCGCAGGGTCAGCTGCGATTGCAGGGTACCGGCGAGGTCGGCACGGCCAAGCAACTTGAGTGCCTGGATCACCTGCATGGCCTGATCGACGGAAACATTGAACCGGCTTTGCGTGGAGCCGTAGCTGTAGGTGCCAGCCGAGGTGGTCAGCTCCGACCACATGGCCAGCGCTGCAGCCTGTTCGGCAGCCTTGAGCATACCCGCGCGATAATCGGGCGCGATCTGGGCCAACTCCTGCGTGACGAAGCTCTGATAGCTCTGCTGGTAGACCAATGCCTGAGCCATCTGCTGCTCGGTCACGTTGCCCAGGGCACGGGTGTCGGGAATGCCGTCCGGATGGCGCATCGCGCTTACGGCGAAGTCGCGCTTGAGCAGGTCATCGATACTTCTCGACAGTTTGCTGATGCGCTCCTGCAAGACCAACGTCCCTCCAGCCTGGCGTTGCAGGAGGTTGTCACGGCTGGCGGCGCCCTCGATCCACTGGCTGTGGAAGGTCTTGCGCAACTGGTCAGCCTCCAGCGTGACGGAGGCCTCGACGGTTGGGCCGAGCAGACGGCTCTGCTTGACGTCGTTCATCAGGTCGCGATAACCCGGCACGAGCTCTTCGCCGCTGCCATGACTCCAGGCGGAGTTGGTGAGGACGATCAGGTCTTCGAGGTGCCCGATCAGACCATCGATTTCCTCGAGCTTTTTCAGTGAGGTGTCGCGGCCATACTCCAGATCGCTGAGGTGTCGCTTGAGATAACCCGCAGGCGTGACGAAGTTGCCGGCCAGGAAATACTGCGCCAGCCAGAACTTCATCAACCCCTGGAATTGCCCTGAAAGTTGCCGGCCATTGGGCTCCAGATCCACGGGGCGCAGGCCTGGCATGGCCAGGTTGCGCAGGGCCTGGTCATAGAAGGCACGCCTGGACAGGCTGGCGGGATCGAGGCTCAGTCCAAGGGCATCGTTGCTCAACTGCGCGAGTGATTCGATGACGCCTTCCTGGCCGGTCAGCGCATCGTTGAGCAGGCGATTGTGGCGCTCCAGGCTGACCACGCCTTCAGCCAGGGTGCGTGCCTTGACATAGGTCGGCCATTGATCCGGCTGGGCGCTTTCCACATCCGGGCTGCGCTTTTCATTACGGATCGCCAGTAATGTGCTCAGTTGGTAGTTCTGCAGTTGCTGCAACGGCACCAGGGCTTCGCGACGCGCCATGCCACGCAGCAGCTGATCCATCTGTACATCCAGGGAGGTACCCCAGGACGTGGGATAGACCAGCGATGAGAAATGCCAGCGCGGCGCTTGCTGCAGCAGCGTCCAGAACGCCTGCACGTTGAGCTTGGCCTGCTCCTGACGACGCTCGGGCGCCAGCAGGCTGACGTGCCCGGCATGGGTTTCCTGCAACAGGCGGCTCAGCTCACGGGCATCGTTCTGCCGTCCCTGCCACACCCACAACATGCCCAGCAGCCAGCACAGCGCAAGTACCACGGCAACGCCGCCCGCACTCTTCTGCCAGCGCTGACGCAGGCGCAACACACGCGGCAATGCCTGCGCCAGCCCCTGCTCCGCGACCAGCCGCTGCCGCCAGAGCGTTTGCGTGAAGACCCCTTGCGTGGCTGGCAACTCGCCGGGATATAGCTGCGCCGAGTCGGCGAGCACTTGCGCCGCGCCAAGATAAAGGCCGCGAAACCGTGGCGCCTCGCCCTGCGTATTGCCCTGGAAGACCGGCTCCAGCAAGGTGCGCAGATTGCCCTTCAACTCCAGCAGCAAATCCGGCAGACGATACAGATCTTCGGCCAACTCGCCCTTCAGGGCGCCGACCTCGATGATCGCCGCCTGTATGTTCTGCACCACGGCTTCCAGCGCATCGTCGAGCCAGTAGCTCTGCCAGCCTGCATCCAACCCATAGGGCGATGACCACCCTAGCAGGCGTTCACGTCCCTCCTCGGGCAGAGCCGCGACCAACTCCTGAAAACCCGGCATCTCCTCGAAGCCGGTGATCAGGACATAGACCGGCAGGCTCAGGCCCAGGCGTTGCAGCAACTCGGCGAAACGCCGACGCAGCACGATGACGTCGGCGGTACTCTGCGCGCCGTCCTGCAACTGGCTGAGGGGGATGTTCCAGATCACGCCATCCAGTGGGCGCTGGCCGCGCAACCTGAGCAGCATGCCTAGCAGGCGGCGCCAGACGAAGGTGGCGGCGTTGCTGCCATCGCTGGGCAGGAAAATGCCCTGCGGTACCACCAGCACGGCGCCGTCCTGGTCCGCCCACCAGCGGCCAAACCAGGCCGGACGGCCAGCGGGTGTGAGTTGCCAGTCGAGGCACAGCTGGCTGCCTTCGCGCGGATCGCCGAGCAGCATCAGCCAGGGAACCTGATAGCGCGACTCGATCCCCTGTTCATGCTCCATCTTGCGCACGGCGGCATAGAAGCTGCGGATGGCCATGCCCGATTGCGTTCGCAACCACCAGAACAGCGCGACCAATGCCACCAGCAGCAAGAGCGTGCCAAGCACGCTGAGGATGATTGCCAGGGTACTCATTCTGCTGGGCTCCCGGCTTCTTCCACGCTGACCAGATGCAGCAGCGGCGTCAGTTCCGCCTGAATGTCACGCCACATCAAGTGCCCGGCCAGGCTCAGCAGCACCAGCAGGCCGCAGATGGCCAAACCCAGGCGCATACCATCAGGCAATGCACGGCGCAGCGGCAGGCGCAAGGCCGCAGCCCGGGTGGGCCGGGCGAGGCTGCTCATGACGCCAGCGGCGGCGGGCTCGCGCTGCCAGGCAAAGGTGAACAGCGCATGGCGCCAGCGCGTATGCAGCGCGCGCCCACGATCACTGCGCAGTCCGCCATAGAAGCCCAGAACCAGACATTGCAGATAGACGTTGGCCAGATCACGCGAGGCCGGCGCGCGCTCCTTGAGTAGCTTGTGAATGGCGCGGGGCAAACGCTCACCGGCATTGCGCGAGCCGTACAGACGGGTTTCCAGCGGGCGTGGCTGCCAGGCCGTGCGGCCAGGCCATTCATCGAACAGCAGACGTTCGTCGACCAGCGCCACGAACGCGTAGACCATCGCCTTGACCTGGCTCGACGACGACGCCCCGACGCTGGCGAACGCTGCGCGCCACAAACGGCGAACCACCAGGATCGTGGCTTCCGCCATGCGCTCGACCTGTTCGTTGCCCGTGTTGCTGAGCCCGGCCATGCCATCCCAGATTTCCCGCCATTCGAGCCACGCCTCGCGAAATGCCAGGCTCAGCGGTGCTTCTCCGAACTCGGGTGGGTACAGCGCAACGCTCCTTTCCGACATCTAGGCTTCCTTGGCTTGGGCAGGCTGATTTCAAGGGGTATCGGTGGTGAACAGCAGAACTTGCCAGGGGCTCGCCGTCGCTCTCGCGGAGGTGACGGCCAGGCATAGCGGCTGCTCGGGGTCGAACCAGTCGCCGGATGCCTGGATCAGGAAAAGGTGGGTCTCCTCCCCCACACCATAGGCCGCGCGCTCGTTGCGGCTCATCGGCTGATGCGGCAAGCCGCTCATGCGTTGCTGCGCGAGCGTGGGGACATGCTGCCGCGAGGCGATCACGGCCTGCGCCAGCCAGGTCTGTGCGGCCTGCTGCCCGGTACCGGCCGGCATGCGCAGCCCGACGACCAGACGCTGGCGACGCGTCTGGTTGTCCGGCAAATCGATGGCGAAACCCTGTTCGGACTGCTCGAACACCAGGCAGCGGTAGCCGACGCGGATGCTGTCCAGATTCCGGTGCAGCCAGTCGATCACTTCGTCGAAGCCGCGCTTGAGCTCGAGAAAATCCAGCGGTGCGAACGCCGGCACACCATTCAGCGGATTGAGCGCACACCAGGCGCCCGCGAGGCCGGCCAGCAGCCCATGCAGCTGCGCCGGGCTCGCCACTCGGCTGTTCAAGGCGACTTCGAGCTCGGGGAGGCGCGCCCAGAGCGCCGTCAGTTGTCGCCGGAGCTCCTGCACGTCGTCGCGATTACCTGCCTGCTCGGCCTGGCGCAGCCGCCCGGCGAGGAACATGCACTTCTCCCGACCACGTGCGCACAAAGCGGAAACCATCTGCCCCAGTGGCGATTCCGGCAGGATCAGCGACATCGGTGGCACATAGGCTTGCCTGACGAAGCCGCCGCCCTCTTTGGCAATACGCAACAGCGGCAGGCAAACCGAATCGGCCCGTTCGCTGTCCGTCACCAGACGCAGATTGGGTCGCCAGACCAGAACCGGCTCGGGATGCTCACCGCTGGCCAGATCGGGTACGGCGTCACCGAAATGCGACTGCAGGCGTCCGTTGAGGGGCAGTACCTGCCCACTGCGACCCAGCGGGTTTACGGCGAGGTAGAGGGTGACGCATGCGTTGGCAGCCGCCGCTACGGCAGGCCCGACATCGAGCTCCAGCACCTTGCCGCCACCCGGCTGCACGCTGACGGGCAAACCGTCGGGCAGGATCGCTTCGAGAGATTGGATACGTACCAGGCCGGTGCTGAGCGCTGCGGGATCGACTTCCAGCTCGCTCACGCCCCAGAACCAGGGATTGGCAGCGTTGGCGCAAAGAGCCGCGACAACCTCAGCGCGCAGCCCCTGCAATTGAAAATGTTGAGGCAACAGTTGCATGCCCTCATGCCAGCAGACTGCATCCGGCAAAACCTTCATACCACTCCCCTTCGACATCCGCTGTTTGGCATGCATGCACGCGCGCAAGGCTGGGCTAGCGTTCTCGACCTGTCAGCAGGCGCATCTCCCTGCTGTCGAAACGCAGCCACACTCGGCCTGATTCGTTCAGGCGCAAACGGTGCGCGCCAGGAGTGTTATAGCCGGCGAATACCAAAAGTCCAGCGGCCTCATCCCCGGCGAAGGGAAAGTCACGGACATCACGGAATTGCCCCGGCACGAGCTCCAGCCGCCACACCGAAAACAGCTTTCGGTAGTCGCGCTCGTACTGCCCGCGCTCGGCGAACCATTGCCTGGCCGGAATCTCGGAAAGCAGCTTGAGCAAATCGGGGTCGTGCACGGCGACGAAGTCGACGGCAATCGGCGTGTCGTCATTGGCCCGCTCCGCCACGTCCAGCGCCAGGCTGTCTAGCCCGATCCTTTCACCGCGAAAGGCGCAGCCGCCCAGAGCAAGCGAGAGACCCATCAGCACTGCCAACAGCCAGGAAATCGCACGTCCCTGCGTCATGAACATTTCACCTTGAATTTCACATTTGCAAATTTATAGACCTGATCTAGCGTCTATGAAAGTTCGTCGTCATGACGAATGTGGATGGATCGCCAAGGACGGGCTCGCTGTTCAGCCAACCCGTCGTCGCTGTGGTCCAGCAACGGAGTGCGAGCACGGGATTCATCCGCTGCAGTGCGCTCCAGGTACCGCCCCGGAGCTCAACCAACATGGCTGAAAGTACGCAACACAAGCTGGATCGGATCCGCCCACCCCGTGTCCAGATCACCTACGACGTCGAAATCGGCAACGCCATCGAGAAAAAGGAACTGCCCCTCGTGGTCGGTATCCTCGCCGATCTTTCCGGCAAACCGGAAAATCCCCTGCCCAAGCTGATCGAACGTCGCTTCACCGAGATCGACCGCGACAACTTCAACGAGGTACTCGCCTCCATCGAGCCACGCAGCACCCTGCAGGTGGAAAACACCATCAGCGGTGACGGCAGCAAGCTCAACGTCGAACTGCGCTTCCGCCATTTCGACGACTTCGATCCGGTCAACATCGTCAAGCAGATCACCCCGCTGCGCCGTCTCTACGAGGCCCGCCAGCGCCTGCGCGACCTGCTCACCAAGCTCGATGGCAACGACGACCTCGACAAGCTGCTGCAGGACGTGGTGAGCAACACCGAAGGTCTGCAGGAGATCAAGTCTTCGCGTCCCGAAGGCGAGGCACCGGCCGCTGAAGGCGCTGCCGCTGCCGATGACGAAGCACCGGCCGAACCTCAGGCCTGATCGAACCCCGAATTCCCGGAGACAACGCAATGGCAACTGAAGCCGGTGCATCCAGCGAAAGCACGACCCAGACCCTGACCCTGCTCGACCGCATCATCGCCGAGGGCCGCATGGCTCACGATGAGAGCCAGCAGGGCTACGCCCGCGACATGCTCGCGGAGTTCGCCACCCAGGTTCTCGACGAAGGCATGGCCATCGACAAGGATACCGTGGCCATGATCAACGACCGCATCAGCCAGATCGACAAGCTGATCAGCGACCAGCTCAACGAAGTCCTGCACCACCCCGAGTTGCAGAAGCTGGAAGCTTCCTGGCGCGGCCTGCACATGCTGGTGGATCAGACCGAGACCAGCAGCCGTCTGAAACTGCGCCTGCTCAACGTCACCCAGAAGGAGTTGCAGAACGACCTGGAGAAGGCCGTCGAATTTGACCAGAGCGCGCTGTTCAAGAAGATCTACGAAGAGGAATACGGCACCTTCGGCGGGCACCCGTTCAGCCTGCTGGTAGGCGACTACGCCTTCGGTCGCCATCCTCAGGACGTGGCCCTGCTGGAGAAACTCTCCAACGTCGCCGCCGCTGCCCACGCGCCCTTCATCGCCGCCGCCAATCCCAAGTTGTTCGACATGAACAGTTTCACCGAGCTGGCCGTGCCGCGTGACCTGAGCAAGATCTTCGAGAGCCTGGAGCTGATCAAGTGGCGCAGCTTCCGCGAGAGCGAGGATTCGCGCTACGTCTCCCTGGTGCTGCCGAACTTCCTCCTGCGCCTGCCCTACGGCCCGGACACCAAACCGGTGGAAGGCATGGACTACCTCGAGGACGTCAATGGCACCGACCATTCCAAGTACCTCTGGGGCAATGCCGCCTGGATGCTGGCAGCACGCATCACCAGCGCCTTCGCCAAGTACGGCTGGTGCGCGGCGATCCGTGGTGCCGAGGGCGGTGGCGCGGTGGAAGGCCTGCCGGCCCACACTTTCCGTACCCTGTCCGGCGACCTGTCGTTGAAATGCCCGACCGAAGTGGCGATCACCGACCGCCGTGAGAAGGAACTGAACGACCTCGGTTTCATCTCCCTGTGCCACAAGAAGAACACCGACATGGCCGTGTTCTTCGGCGGCCAGACCACCAACAAGGCCAAGCTCTACAACACCAACGAAGCCAACGCCAACGCGCGCATCTCGGCCATGCTGCCGTATGTGCTGGCGGCCTCGCGCTTCGCCCACTACCTCAAGGTGATCATGCGCGACAAGGTGGGCAGCTTCATGACCCGCGACAACGTGCAGACCTACCTCAACAACTGGATCGCGGACTACGTGTTGATCAACGACAACGCGCCCCAGGAGATCAAGGCCCAGTACCCACTGCGCGAAGCCCGCGTGGACGTCTCGGAAGTCGCCGGCAAGCCGGGCGTCTACCGCGCCACGGTGTTCCTGCGCCCGCACTTCCAGCTGGAGGAGCTGACCGCCTCGATTCGCCTGGTGGCCAGCCTGCCGCCGCCCGCTGCGGCCTGACCCGACGCCCCCGCCGGCCAGACCGGCGGGGGTTCGCCCCTAACACGATCAACACCGTTTTCAGACCCAGGAGTTATCCGCGATGGATGCCATCATTCTCGACCTCGGCGACGACATCAAAGGCGACAGCCTGCTCGAGGGCTACACCGACAAGATCGAGTTGATGTCCTACAGCCACAACGTGGCGATGCAGGTCACCAACGACGTCAGCAACTCGGAGCGCACCTCCGGCAAACCGCATATCGGCGAGTTCACCGTCACCAAGTTCGTCGACACCTCTACCCCTTCGCTCAACGAATACTGCTGCGCCGGCAAGCCTATCGCCACGGCCAAGATCACCATCGGACGCAACGCGGCCGAGGGCGACGGCAAGCTGCTGCCCTTCATCATCTACACCCTCGACAACGTGGTGCTCTCCAACGTCAGCGTCAGTGGCGGTGCCGGCGGCAAGCCGGTGGAAACCCTGTCGTTGAACTTCACCAAGATCAAATGGGAGCTCACCGCGCAGAAGGACGATGGCACCAAGGAAGGCACTGCTGCCTCCACCTGGGATCTGGCCGCCAACAAACTCGTCAAGTAAGGACGCCGCCGCTCCATGTCGTACAGCGGACTGCTGCCCCCTCTGTTCGAGCGCCTTTCCGCCCAGGCGGACGAGGCGCCGGACTTCGACCGCGAAGCCCTGGCAGAGTCCGTGCGCCTGGAGTTGGCGCGCCTGCTCAACACCCGCCGCCCGCCTCGCGCCCCTGGCCGACCGCTGACCGTACTCGACTATGGCATCGCCGACTGGAGCGCCCTGCAGGCTCTGCGGGTGGATGATCGGCGCCTGCTATTGCGGGAACTGCGCACCGCCGTGCAGCATTTCGAACCGCGTCTGCAACTGAGCGAAATCGAGGTCGAGGCCCTGCCCGACCAGCCCCAGCGCCTTGCCATCCGCCTGGCCGGGCACCTGCGCAGCGGTCGTCGCACCTGGCCCGCGCTATTCCTCCTCGCCCCCGGCGACGACGGCCTGGAGGTGCGCCATGAGCGACTCGATTGATGCCGACCTGCTGGACTACTACCAGCGCGAACTCACCTGGCTGCGCCATGCCGGCAGCAGCTTCGCCCAGCGCTACCCGAAAGTGGCGCGGCGCCTGGAACTATCCCCCGGCGAATGCCCAGATCCCCATGTCGAACGGTTGCTGGAAGGCTTCGCGCTGCTCAGCGCACGGCTGCACCGACGCCTCGACGATGACTACGCAGAATTCAGCGATGCCCTGCTGGAACAGCTCTACCCGCTGGTGCTGCGGCCCCTGCCCTCCTGCGCCATCGTGCAGTTCGAGCCGGATCCGACCCAGGGCAACCTCGCCGAGGGCTACAGCCTGCCCCGCGACACGCCGTTGTTCGTCAATACTCGAGACGGAGCCAGCGTGCACCTGCGCACCACTGCCGAGGCAGTGCTCTGGCCACTGCGTATTAGTGAAGCGACCCTGCTAGATGGCGATGCCGCCGTGGCCTTCTCCGGCCACCCGCGTGCGCGCTCAGCCCTGCGCCTGACCCTGGAATGCCTCGGCGAATTCGACTGGGCGCAACTGCCCGTGCGCCACCTGCGGGTGCACCTGGCCGCCTCACCGATGACCAACGCCACCCTGTACGACCTGCTCGGCGCCCACAGCCTCGGCATCTGGAGCGGCGCACCGGAAAGCCCACTGCAACCGGTGACCGGCGAAATCGCCCCGGTGGGCTTCGCCGACGACCAGGCGCTGCTGCCTGATGAAGACGGCCAGCACCCCGGCCTGCGCCTGCTGGCGGAGTACTTTGCCTTCCCCGACAAGTTCGCCTTCTTCGACCTGCCGCTGCTGCCACCGGCCAACGGAGGGCGCGATTGCCAGGTGCTGATCGCCTTCGACCGCGCCCCGCTGGGCCGGCCGCACCTGCAGGCCAGCGAGCTACGCCTGGGCTGTGCCCCTGCCATCAACCTGTTCCCGCGCACCTCCGAACCGTTGCGCCCGGACGGCACCCGCAGCGAATACCGCCTGGTAGCCGACGCCCACCGCGAAAGCAGCGTGGAGATTCACAGCATTCGCAACGTCCGGGCCGCCACGCCACAGGGCGTGCATCGTGTGCCGGCCTACTACGGCCACAGTCACGCCGGCGCAGGTCTGTACTGGCATGCTCGGCGCGTCGAAGGTCTGAACCCGGCGCGTCCCGGCAGTGATCTGCTGCTGAGCCTGGTGGACACCGCTTTCGACCCGAGGCACGACGCCCCCGAATACAGCCTCACCGCCGAACTGCTGTGTACCAACCGCCACCTGGCGGAGAACCTACCGACCGGCACCCGCCTGGGTTTCGAACGCCCCGGCCCAGTGGCCCTAGCCAGCCTGCTGGCACCACCAACGCCGCAGAGTCTGCCGCGCCTCTCCGGGCCCTCGCGCTGGCGTCTGGTGTCGCAACTGAGCCTCAACCACCTGTCCCTGGTGGAAGGCCCGCAAGCCCTCGATGCACTGCGCGAGTTGCTGCACCTGCACAACCTGCGCGACGAAGCCGGCCCCCGGCGCCAGGTGGACGGCCTGGTCGAGTTGACGTCTGAGAGAGTGGTAGCGCGAGTCGGCAACGACGCCTGGCGCGGTTGGCGTAACGGCCTGGAAGTGCGCATCCGCCTCGACTCGCAGCATTTCGCCGGCAGCAGTGCCGTGCTGTTCTCTGCCGTACTGGCGCAGTTCTTCTCTCTCTATGCAACGCCCAACCGCTTCATCCGTACGGTACTGGTGGATCACGACAAGGAGGTGCGGGCATGGCAGCCCCAAGCCGGCAAGCCCCTCAGCCTCTGAGCCAGCGCCTGCGCGCAAAACCCCAAGCCTTTGAGTTTTTTCAGGCCCTGTTGCTGCTGGAGCGCGAACGCCCCGACGCCACGCCGCTGGGCCAGGGCAGCAGCCCGGACGAGGAGGCCCTGCGCCTGCGCGGGCCGCTCACGCCGACCTTCGCCGCCAGCCAGGTGGTCAGCCTGGAGGAACAGCCAGGCCAGCCGCCGGTACTGAGCACCGCCGTATTCGGCCTCGGTGGCCCCGATGGCCCGCTACCCTACGCCTACCAGGAATGGCTGCAACAGCGCGCCCGCCACAAGGATCACGCCCCGGCGGAATTCCTCGACCTGTTCCAGAACCGCCTGCTCGCCCAGCTCTACCGAGTATTGGGCCGGCATCGCCTGGCACTCGGCTTCGAGCCGCCGGAACAGGCGCCCGTGCACCAGCCGTTAATGGCCCTGGCCGGCCTGCTGCCACGCAGCCTGCAACAGCGCCTGGCTCTGCCGGATGCCGCAGTCACCGCCCGTGCAGCGCTGTTCAATGGCCCGCGCCGCTCGCTGGCCGGCTTCGCCGTACTGGTGCGCCACCAGTTTGGTGTGGCGGTGGACTACGAAACCTATCAAGGGGCCTGGCGTGAGATCCCAGCAGCCAGCCGCAGCCGCCTGCAACGCGGTGGTCGCAACCTTGGCCTGGGCCGCGACGCCATCGCTGGCACCCGGGTGTGGGACGAACACGCCGGCATCCGCCTCACTCTCGGCCCGCTGAGCACCGAACAAGCCAACGCCTACCTGCCTGACGGCACACAGCACCAACGGCTCGCCGACCTCGCCGGGCTCTACCTCGGCCCCGATCTGGACTGCCACCTGCGCTTGCTGGTGCGCCCTGGCGCGCCGCTGCGTCTGGATCGCAAACAGCCCCCGCGCCTGCGCTGGAGTGGCGGGCTGCACCTGCTCGCCGGTAGCACCCTGCAACGCATCGACACCCGCCTGCGGCTCAAGGAGATGCCCTGATGGAACTCGCCGCACTCATCGGCCGCCTCAACGCCGACAGCCGCCGAGCCCTGGAACGGGCTGCCCAGCGCTGCCTACAACGCACTCACCACTATGTGGAGATCGAGCACCTGCTGCTGGAGCTGCTCGACATCGAAGGCGGCGATTTTGCCTGGCTGCTGCCGCGTTTCGGCCTGGAACGCGACAGCCTGGCCACCGAGATCAACCGCGCCCTGGAACTGTTCAAGGCCGGCAGCACCCGCACCCCCGCCCTCTCCACGCAGACCATCGGCCTGCTGGAAGACGCCGTGGTACAAGCCAGTGTGCAGGGCCAGACGAGCATCCGCTCCGGCCTCTTGCTGCTCGCCCTGCTCGATCGCGACGAGCGCCGCAGCCTGCTGCTCAACAGCGCCTCTTCGCTGCTGCGCATCCCGCGTGAAGCCCTGCGCGCCAACCTGCTGGAATGGACGCAAGCCTCCCGCGAATACAGCGGCGGCCCCGGCCCGGCCGGCAAGGCTCGCCCCACACAGGAAGCCTCGCAGGACAGCGTGCTCGACCAATACACCCAGGATCTCACCGCCGACGCCCGCGCCGGGCGCATCGACCCCATCGTCGGGCGCGACGGTGAGATTCGCCAGAGCATCGACATCCTCCTGCGCCGTCGGCAGAACAACCCGATCCTGGTCGGTGCCCCCGGTGTCGGTAAAACCGCCGTGGTCGAAGGCCTGGCCCTACGTATCGCTGCCGGCGATGTACCACCACCGCTGCAGGACGTCATCCTCCGTGTGCTCGACCTCGGGCTGCTGCAGGCCGGCGCCGGGGTCAAGGGTGAGTTCGAGCAGCGCCTCAAGGGCGTGATCGACGCCGTACGCAACAGCGAGCAGCCGATCATCCTGTTCATCGACGAGGCCCACACCCTGATCGGCGCCGGCGGCAGCGAGGGTGGCAGCGACGCCGCCAACCTGCTCAAGCCGGCACTGGCCCGTGGCGAGCTGCGCACCCTCGCCGCCACCACCTGGCTGGAATACAAAAAGTACTTCGAGAAAGACCCGGCCCTGGCCCGCCGCTTCCAACTGGTGCAGGTGGAAGAACCCGACGAGGCTACCGCTGTGGAGATGCTGCGCGGCGTCGCTGCCAAGCTGGAGCAACACCATGGCGTACAGGTACTCGACAGCGCCATCCATGACGCGGTCAAGCTTTCTCACCGCTATATCTCCGGTCGGCAATTGCCGGACAAGGCCATCAGCGTGCTCGACACCGCCTGCGCCCGTGTTTCCCTCGGTCAGCACGACGTGCCGCCACCGCTGGAAAGCCTGCGCCACCGCCAGCAGGCCCTGGGCGAGGAACTGCAGCGCCTGCGCCGCGAACAGGCCACCGGCCTCGACCACCGCGAACGCATCACTGCCCTGGAGCAGGAATCCACCGACAACCAGGCCGCCATCCGCGAACTGGAAACCCGCTGGGGCGAAGAGCGCGAAGCCGTGCGCGAACTGCTGGAAGCCCGCCGCGAACTGCTGGCCCTGAGCGAGAGTGCCGACGCCAGCCACCCCGACGAAGCCCTCGACGAGCGCATCGACCACCTCGCCGCCGAACTCACCCGGTTGGAGACCGGCCTCGATGCCATCCGCCAGGACGACCCGCTGGTGCCCGAACAGGTGGACTCACGCACCGTGGCCGCAGTGATCGCCGGCTGGACCGGCATTCCCATCGGCAAGATGCTCGCCGACGAAGCCTACGCCGTGCGTACCCTCGGCCAACGCCTGGGCCAGCGGGTCATGGGCCAGAATGGCGCCCTGGCCACCATCGCCCAGCGCATCCAGGCCTACCGCGCCGGCCTCACCGACCCGGCCAAGCCGGTGGGCGTGTTCCTGCTGGTCGGCCCCACCGGCGTCGGCAAGACCGAAACCGCCTATGCCCTGGCCGACGCCCTCTACGGCGGCGAACGCAACCTGATCAGCATCAACCTTTCCGAGTACCAGGAGGCCCACACCGTCAGCCAGCTCAAGGGCGCCCCGCCCGGCTACGTTGGCTACGGCACCGGCGGCGTGCTCACCGAAGCCGTGCGGCGCCGGCCCTACTCCGTGGTGCTGCTGGACGAAATCGAAAAGGCCCACCCCGACGTGCTGGAGGCCTTCTACAACGTCTTCGACAAAGGCGTGATGGAAGACGGCACCGGCCTGGTGGTGGACTTCAAGAACACCGTGATGCTCGCCACCAGCAACGTCGGCGCTGAACTGGTGCTGGACACCCCCATCGACCAGCTCGGCAGCGACGTCTTCAACGAACGCCTGCGCAAGGTGCTGCTACAGGCCTTCCGCCCCGCCTTCCTCGCCCGCATGACCGTGGTGCCCTACCGCCCACTGGACGAAGCGACCCTGGAAGGCATCGTCCTGGCCAAGCTGGAAAAACTACGCGAACGCTACAAGGCCGCCACCGGCAAACAATTCGACTTCGACCCCGCCATCGTGAAAGCGGTGCTCGCCAAATGCAGCGCAGCCGGCGCGCGGGATATCGAGAATGTGCTGATGGCGCAGGTGACGGGGAAGTTGGCGGAGTGGGTGTTGGAATAGTCATATAAACCATCACGAACAAGAGCAAGCAATGTACTACAGACTTCTTGCAGTCCCTAAAATACAACAACAACACAGCATGTCTTGCTGGTATGCCGCTGCCAGAATGGTGATCGGCACATTCATTAGCGGGCCAATATATGGATTGGGCCAGGAAAGCTCAGAGCTGTTCAGTGCCGGCCTAAGCAACGCTAGGTACAGAGAGTTTGCAAGATCAAACAACTTGAAGCCTATGGAGGATTCTGAAGATGAAATAATGGAGTATGCCGCTAAACACTCAAAAAACTATCCCGGAGTGGACTTCGGCAAACTCAAATACATGCTGGAAAAGTACGGCCCCATATGGACTGTAATTTATCAAGGAAAACATGCTGTCGTTGTGACTGGAGTGGAAGCAAACGAGAATAGCACCCAGGTTATATACAATGATCCTGCAGACGCACAAGAAAAGCGAATGGAACTCGGTGTGTTTAACGTATCCGTAGACTGGAGATGCAAGGGAGTTATGTGCCACTATGCCGAAGGAAATAAGGCTCCCAGAATGTCGGCAATAATATCAATTCAGTGCGGGTGCTAATTCTAAACCCTACGTATAGATAGCGTTTTTTATTTTCCACTCAAAACAAGGATGATCTAACATGCCGGTAAATTCGCAAAAAAAGATAGAAGTAAGAGATGCTGCCATATATGCATCTAGACCAATAGCAACCACCCGTGCCGTTGGCATTATACTTTACAGCGATGGCAATTACGGCGACTTGCTATACGGCCTTAGTGGGCGAAGCTTAACTTATAAAAAAAGCTTTATCGTGCAGGAGCATCACAATCTTCTGGGCGCGGCGCTTGCAAAAATGAATCTAGAAAAGAAGACACCCCAAACCCATCACAAAGCTTTTTTAGATGCCGAGGTCAATATATTCAATAGCGCTAGCCGAGAATGTGACTACTGGTACAAATTTGGCATAACACCGACATCAATGTACATATATATAGTTGGGCCTAAGGATATGTGTCCGTCCTGCAAAAATATAAAACGTAAATTCTCTCAGGCATACGGAATAGTCCAAACAGAAATCGAGAGCGACTTTCTTAAAGCGCAGTATTAATAACTACGAGGTTTTAATGCCCCGCCCCACCGACACCAATACCAGCCTCTCCCTCAGCGCTTCCGCCCTGACGGATCTCTACCCCCAGGCGCTTTCCGGGGACGAGGCGTTGAACGAGTTGGGCAGCCTGAGCCTCCACGGCGACAGCACCACCGCGCTGACATTGAGCAGTGCCGTGGCCACGCATATCACCGCCACCCTGCACAACGACGCCAACCAGCGCTCCCTCGACGCCTTGGTCGCAGACATCCGCCAGCTCCCCGCCGATGCCACGGCCGACCGCTACCAGGTGGTGCTGCGCCCCTGGCTCTGGTGGCTGACGCTGGCCAGCAATAATCGGGTGTTCCAGAACCTCTCCACCAGCGACATCGTCACCACGATCTTCAAGGCCCATGGCTTCACCGACTTCAAGCTGTCGCTCTCCGGCAGCTATGAGCCGCGCGAGTATTGCGTGCAGTACGGGGAGACGGATTTCGCCTTCGTTTCGCGGCTGCTGGAGGAGGAAGGCATCTTCTGGTTCTTCACCCACGAGGACGGCAAGCACACGCTGGTGCTGGGGGACAGCAGCGATGCCTTCGTGCAGATCCCCAACGGCCCGAAGGTGCCCTATCTGGGCCAGGGCATCGGCGTGCGCGAGCTGCATGGCATCCGCTCGGCGCAGTACAGCGTGCAGGCGGTGAGCGGAGTGTACAGCGCCACGGATTACGCCTTCACCACCCCCACCACCTCGCTCTACAGCAAAGCCGAGGCGGTGGCCGGGCCGCTGTCGATGTACGAGCACCCGGGCGGCTACATCGCCAAGGCACGCGGCGATGCCTTGACCAAGCAGCGCGTGGACGGGCTGCGCAGCCAGGAGAAGCGCCTGATCGGCGAGAGCGACTGCCGCTGGCTGGTGCCCGGCCACTGGTTCACCCTCACCGGGCATGACGACGCCAGCCTCAATATCGACTGGGTGGTGACCGCCGTCACCCATGACGCCACCCACGAGCACTACCGCAACCGTTTCGAGGCCATTCCCAAGGCCACCGCCTACCGCCCGCCACGCCTCACCCCCAAGCCGCGCATGCACACCCAGACCGCGCAGGTGGTGGGCAAATCCGGCGAGGAAATCTGGACCGACCAGTACGGCCGTATCAAGATCCAGTTCCCCTGGGATCGCGACGGCAAGAACGACGAAACCTCGTCCTGCTGGGTGCGCGTGGTACTGCCCTGGAGCGGCAAGGGCTTCGGCATGCAGTTCATCCCACGCATCGGCCAGGAGGTAATCGTCACCTTCATCGACGGCGACCCGGATCGCCCGTTGGTCACTGGCTGTGTCTACAACGGCGACAACACCCTGCCCTACGCCCTGCCGGACAACCAGACCCAGTCCGGCATCAAGACCAACTCATCCAAGGGCGGCGGCGGCTTCAACGAACTGCGCTTCGAAGACAAGAAGGACGCCGAGGAAGTCTTCCTCCAGGCGCAGAAGGACATGAAGGTCAACGTGCTCAACGACAGCACCGCCACCATCGGCCACGACGAAACCCTCACGGTGCAGAACGCCCGCACCCGCACGGTGAAGGAAGGCGACGAGACCATCACCCTGGAGAAGGGCAAGCGCACGGTGACCATCCAGACCGGCAGCGACACCCTCGACGTCAAGGACAGCCGCACTGTTAGTGTCGGCGCCGACCAGACCCACAGCACCGGTGGCAACTACAGCCACAAGGTCAGCGGCAACTACGAACTGACCGTGGACGGCAACCTCACCATCAAGGTGACCGGCACCCTCACCCTGCAAAGCAGCGGCGACTTCACCGCCAAGAGCGACAAGAACCTCACCACCCAGGCCGGCATGGCCCTTACCGACAAGGCCGGCACCTCGCTCACCAACCAGGCGGGCACCTCCCTGGACAACAAGGCTGGCACCACCCTGACCAACGACGCTGGCGTCAGCCTCACCAACAAGGCCGCCGCCGAACAGACCGTGGATGGCGGCGGCATGCTGACCATCAAGGGCGGCCTGGTAAAGGTCAACTGAGGCGCCCATGGCCAACGGCAATCTCGACCTCACCCGTGGCGACAGCCGCCTCCAGGGCAAGCTGCAGGACGGCGCCCTCGATGGCCCGGTGCGCATACAGGAAGCCGGCCGCCCGCAGGCCCAGCTCGGTTATACCAACGGTGTGCTACACGGCCCCAGCATCCTCTACCACCCCAACGGCCAGGTGTCGGCGCAACTGCCCTACGCCGACGGGCGCCTGCATGGCGTGGCCCAGTACTTCGCCGCTGAAGGCTGGCTGCAGCGCAAGGTCACCTACCGCCAAGGCTTGATGCACGGCGAAGCCAGCAGCTACTACCCGGACGGCAGCCTGGCCGAGCTGGAGCTGTACCGCGATGGCGTGCGTGACGGCCTTTACCAGCGCTTCCATGGCAACGGCCAGGTGTCACATCGCAGCCGCTATGCCAAAGGCAAACCTCTGGACGAAGGCCAGGGCTTCGCCGAAGACGGCCGCCCACTGGACGCCGACGGCAAGCCCATGTCGCGGCTGCGTTGGTGGTGGAGAAGGTGGAACGAATCGGCCGAGGCCTAGATAGGCTAGGGAATCAGCATCTGCATCTGGCCCGGCATTACTACCTTGATGACACCAGCCCAGTTGCACATCAGCGAGCAGTTGGAATCCAGCGAAGGCATATTGCCCAGCAGCATGGTCGGCGCGCCGGGTATCCAGGGTGTTGCCGTAGCCGGTATGCACGGCATGGGCGTCAACACCCCTAGTGCAGCAGCGGTAGCCGCCGCCACCATCGGGTTGGCCATGCTCATGCACATACCAAAGGGCATGATGTTCACCAACGGGATGT
The DNA here is from genome assembly GCF_034683865.1 of Pseudomonas sp. C11. Classification (NCBI taxonomy): domain Bacteria; kingdom Pseudomonadati; phylum Pseudomonadota; class Gammaproteobacteria; order Pseudomonadales; family Pseudomonadaceae; genus Pseudomonas; species Pseudomonas sp. C11. The sequence continues at coordinate 308,528 of NZ_JAWIIP010000001.1, read as the reverse complement.
GATCCATGATGTTCGCCGCCGGCATGCCGCCTGTAAGCGTGCGATTGGTCGGCAACACATTCAACATGCTCGGAGCAGCGCCAAAGCTGCACTGCAACGTCGCGCCACTGCACACCTGCGGACAACCCATCACACGCTCCAAGCTAGTTATTGATGGAGGGGAAGCTTAGAAGAAAAACTGCTGGGTGGTGTATAGGGTAGCTTTCGGTCAGAAGCGGCCAGTCTACCGTGTACACGAATTACCCCCATTCCTTTGCTTTTCCTATGGCCTCGACTCGGACTGCGTCGACGTTAAAAGTGGTACTTGTCGAGTCGACGCTTAAAGGCTTCCTCCGACCCCTCCATGATGTCCAGCACCGCAGTGGCTGTATCAGTTCTGTCTAAACCACCCGAAGCGAGCCTCACGCCTAACCCTTGATCCACCTCCAAGGCATACACTAGATCGGTGTCGGCATTCACGGGTAGGTTGGCGTTGTGCGTGGCCAGTATCAGCTGACGCTGGTTTTTGACTTTGCGCAATAACGGCACGAGTTCGTGGTATATGAATTTGGAGTCCAACTCATCCTCAGGTTGGTCGATGATAATCGGACCCTCTCCTTTGGCCAGCAGCAGGTTCAAGACGGCTGTGTTGCGCTGACCTTCCGACAGAGCCTTGCTCTGCACACTGCCTACCAGCGTCCTGTCGGCCCTGAACAGCTCGATGTCTACGCGCTCCTCAATACGAGTTAGCCGAGCGTTTCGCCAAGCGTCTTTCTGAGATATGAGGTAGGGCTTCAGTTCATCTCTGTATTCCAGCAGGGATCGTGGAAAATCTCGCCGGTTAGCTAGCACTTCCCGAATGTGAAGCCAGGGTGAGCCTGCCTCTTGCTTGTACCCAGAAAAGCTCTCATAAAGATGCTTGCCGATGTGTTCCCAGGCTCTTCCGAGTCGACTTCGTCCGTCTGGTGCAATTACGTTCCATGCTTGGATGAAGCCCGCTGCATTTGCCATTTTCTGAATGACTATGCGTATTGAGCCTTGTGCCCTGTCATTGATCTCAAGTGCTGCTTGGTGGCGAACATTAAATTGCTGCTCCCATAGCGTGTTCATTTCCTCCATCGCGATGTTCAAACGTTCGCGCTGCGGTAAAAGAATGCCCAGGCGCTCCTCCTTCTGTTGCAGCAATTGCATCTTTGCTTGGCGTGCCCTGTCGATCTCCTGCAGTCGTGCCACGTCCTGTGGCTGAAGGCCTCGTTCGCTACATGCCAGAAGAAACGCACCCTTTGTGCTCTCAAGCTCCTGTGAAATTTGTTCCCAACCGTCATCATGTTGAAAGAGCTTGGCCGCTTCTTGCTGGAGCTGAATTGCCAGCTCGGCTGCCTTGGCCCGATATACCTCTCTTAGCTTGGCCGCTTCCTGAGTAAATGCATTGAACCACTCTGACCTAGGCCAAATTTCTACCTGGCCACTGTTGAGTGCGCCTCGAGAAGACAGGTCGTCGGCCAGTAGAGAGAAGCGCCGGATGTCTTCATTGATTTGCGTTTGGATCTGCTCAAAATAACGCCGAGCAGCCTCCGCGTATTGGTATTGTTGTGCCTCCGCTTGAACCTCGCTTCGAGCCTGCCACTGCCGATTTAGCTCCTGGAGCTCCTGTTTGAGGACGTTGATCTCGTCGGTCAAAGATTCAATTTGATCGACGCCAGCAAAAAGTTGGTGGATCTCCGCACGAAGTGTACTTTCCTGGCCCTTCAGGCCTTGAAGTTCAGCTGAGCAAGCCTCGTCGATCATTGCCAGCAAGCTGTCGCCGCCATCCACATCAGTGAGTTCACTGAGCTGCTGCTGGCTATAGAACTGCACCGGAAGCTGCCGGAGAAAGACATCAAGATCGTGTGCTTCTCCATGGAGTAGTACATGACCTTCCTGCGGTTTCAGAGAGATGACATCTACTTGGCCAGGAATACTCTCCCAGCCGACCTGAACCTCTGCTTCTTCGGTAAAGGTTGCCCGTACGCGATCAAATTTCGCCTTGGTGGAGGCAGAAAAAGCATCTCCTCGGTCACGGCCGAATGCGAACCGAAGTAGTTCAAGTACTGTGGATTTCCCTGTACCCCTTCCCCCGATTAAGGTGTTGAGGTTCGGAGAGAAAAAGATCTCTTGGTCAGCGAGAAATTTGAAGCCTCGGCATTTCAGAAAAACGATTCTAGGGTGTGTCTGTTGATCTGAGGGGCGGGCCGACTGGAGTCGAAGCCGCGATTTGCCATCGAGGAAGGCTTGGCGTAGTGAATTGATCGAGGGCTTTGATGACTTAACCCAGGTGTGGCGATAACCCAGAGCATTCGCTAGAGGGATACCATCCGCGTCTACTTTCAGCGACTTTGCGTCCGAGGACTGGACGTATGCTGGCTGTCGCCCACTACGCGACCAGTTTCTATCTTTCCCTTCCAAGATCGAGCTGTATCTTGGGGGCATTGGGTAGGTGGTTACCTCTACTGCCAGCAGCCCTGGCAGTTTGTAGTCATCCATATTGCGGCCGGCAGCAAGCAAACCATCCTCTTGGTCAGCGTGTGCCGCAATCACGATGCCACCATGATCCTTCTGAACGACATCCAGTAAGGTCTTGAGACTGACGGGCTCGTCACCACGGCGCAAGGCGTTAGGCATCCCACCCCTAAAGCGCTGATTTTCTGCCAACCCCAGCTTAATCAGGATCATATTGACGCGGCGCAAGTGGCTGACCTTCGTAGCTGGCTCAAACAAACACAACACGTGGTAGCCGAGGTCTACCTCGAAACCGGGGAAGATGAAAATAGGAGCTCGACCAAGCTCTTTGGCAACAGTTTTGTTCTGTTCAACAAGGTGGGTGAGAAACCAGTCTCGGGGTTCAGTTTTTTCAGAGAAGTTGTGATCGGTGATCCCTATAGCCTCAAGCTCTAATTCGTGGCATCGATGCAGGAACCGCTTTGCCTTGGCTTGGATATCGTGCTCGTCAGGTTCACCATCTCTTACAGGACGGCGTGGGTTCTGCAGACGTAGGTCGTCATCTCCCCAGTGCCTGTTGTCTTCCGGTGTTTGAACCTGAAAATCCATTTTGAACCAACGCATGCCTTGATATCCGCCCACCTATACCCCCTTGCTCTGTAGAGTCGTAATCTTGCTCGTGAGCAACCAAACCGAGTGCTTCCTATACTTGTATGGAAATTACTCCGATATCAAAGTGACTCTACACTTTCTTCGGATCAGCTTAGTAGCGAATGCTCAAACTCCGTCGACGACGACTGATGCCTCTAATGCGCTTGCGATCTGCTACAGCTAAAAAGTTCCTGCCCTGCGTACCCTCAAGCTACCGGCCGCTCTTAGCCAATTCCAGCCCCTCACTCTTGCCCTACTCCCTCCCCCACGCTAAAGTCCGTTCCGTCACGGTCAATCCCGTGACCGGGTGTGGTAACCCGTGGTAATCAAGGCGCGAAGCGCCATAGCTCTGAAATAGCAGGCGTTTTTTTATGCCTGCTGTTTTCGTGCTTCTATGGCGGGCCGTGTGAGGCGGGCTTCGGCCCGGCCGGTTCCCTTGGTTCCCGGTTTACCACCCTTGCACGGTCCGCCTCCATTCGTGTGGTAACGAGTGGGCGCGGCTCCTTAAGTGAACCAAGGAGCATAAGGAAAATGCACTATCCCCCTTTTACCCAAGGGCTCCGCCCTGGGCTGCTGGCTGTCGTGTCGACTTCCGTTTTGGAGGTGCTGCATGACCAAGTCTGAATCCGTCGTTATCCCCTTCCCCACGCCACGCAATCCGTTGCATAGCCATGTGGCCGACGAATGCCCGTTACAGGCAGCAGCAGAGTATCGGGCGGCGTTGCTGGGCAAACTGTTGCGGCGAATGCCAGAGTCGGAGCTGACCAATAGCGCCAGTACGCTACTGAGCGAGTTGATCCTGCTCTACCACCTGGCCATCGCCCAAGCGGCTGGGAGGGTCGAGCATGATTGAACTGCAACAGCACCTCACCCACCTGCCCAGCCATGACGGGCAGCCGTCTGCCGAGTTCGGCTGGAAGGCTGATTGCCAAGTGAGCTTCGACCACGGTGTGCAAACCGCGCAGGCCTGGCTGGACGACGCCAACAGCGGCTGGCTCTGGGCCAATCTGTTGCTGGAGCGGCAGCTGTACCCGCCGGGCGCCCAGCGCCATGCCTTCGAGCTGGGTTTTCTCAGCCGCATCCACCAGCGCCTGTGCTCGTCTTTAGGTGGCGGGCATCAGGCGTTGCGTACGGAGTTGCGGCTTTAGGCGGGTCTGCTGACCTGCCCTCGGTACCGAGCCCGCCAAAGCGGGCTCGGCCTCTTCGCCGCAGCGGTGAAAATTCTCAAAGCACCTGCCTTGACGGGCTGCGTCTTCTCTCCTTGACTCTCACAGGCCACCCCTACCACACGACAAGGAACGTTGCGGCCATGCCTATTACTGCCCAAACCACGCCTACCGATACCACCGTCGTCAAAGCCGCCATCTATCCGCCGATTGGCATTGCACGTGTCGGCAACAGCCCGGATGCGTTTTATTTCGCCCCTGAGGTGCCCGACCCGATTCCGCATGCGCCGGGGTTCTATCGCGATGCCAATGGCGCACTCAAACGTGAGGCGGCGCGTTTTCGCCTCTATGGCCTCAATGCCGCTGGGCAGGCAGTGGTCGAGCTGACGGCGGACAATGCCGAGGTGACCTGGGCCGCCACTCTGGCCAATACCAAGGCCGCCTGGTACCAGTTCCAGATCGCCCTGGATATCCCCGAGGCAGCCACAGCACCGTTGTCCTTCCTGCGCAATATGGCGGTGCCTGATCGTCAGTTGTTGAGCATCCAGCCTGGTGAGCGACGCATTGCCGGGCGCGACCAGCAGGGCGAGGCGTATGCCTTCGCCAATGGCCGCTTCATGGGCACCGAGGTTTACCTGGGCGAGTTGCGTACCGATGCACAAGGCCGTTTGATCGTGCTCGGTGGCCACGGCAAGGCCGCGTCCTATAACGGCGCTGCAGCCATTACCTTCGCCAATAATGAGGGCTGGCATGATGATGTAGCCGACGGCCCGGTAACAGCCACGGTGAACTATCTAGGTCAGACCCTGGAGGTCGACCCTGCCTGGGTGGTGGTCGCGCCGCCCAACTACGCGCCGCAGCAGAAGTCGGTGCGTACCATGTGGGACTTGATGCGTGACCTGTTCGTTACCGAGGGCACCTTGGCGGCACCCGAGAAGCCGTCGTTCCAGAACGATATCCGCCCCATCTTCGAACGTCTGTCGCGCCTGCAGTGGGTCAATGCCGGTTTCGCGGCGGCATTCGGTTGGGGTGGCAGCACCCCCTTCAGCCAGATCGACTGGATGGCCCGCCTGGCCAGCCCATCGGAGAACACCCGAGAGTGGCGCCGCACCCTGTTCAATCAGTTCCGCCAGTTCAAACGCGATGCCTGGGCGCCATCACCCTGGCCCTGGCTGTATGGCGATGCCATGGCCGTACCGGCAGCCGAGACACCGCGCCAGAACGTGGCCTTGAGCGATCTGCAGTTGCGCTTCCTCAAGCAATGGGCCGATGGCGACTTCGTGGCCGATTACGACGACCCGAGCAAATTGCCGCCGAGCGACTTCGACAAGGTCGAGCTGGTCGACCAGCCAGAGACATTGACGCGCGCGGCCATGGAGTTCTGCCTGGCCGACGCCTTCCACCCCGGCTGCGAGATGACCTGGCCCATGCGTCAGGCCACGATGTACATGGCGCCCTTCCGCCTGGCCCATCAACCGGCTGGCTGGGTCGAGCCGGACTATGGCGGCGTGCTGACCCCGGACAACATCGACGGCCCTTGTAGCGCCCAGATTGCCGGAGGCATCACGCGCTGGATGGCGGTGCCCTGGCAGACCGATACCGCCAGTTGCCGCTCCGGTTACCAGAAGAGCTACGACCCTTACCTGCCGACCTTCTGGCCAGCGCGCGTGCCCAACCAGGTGATGAGCCAGCAGGCCTACGAGCAGGTCAAGGACGAAAAACTGCCCATCGAAGACCGCCTGCGCGCCTTCGCCAGGCGCGCCGCCTGGATACGCCCGCTGGGCAACGTCAGCTATCAGGATCAGATCAACAACATGATCGCCGACATCGCCCAGATGGGCATCGTCGAGGTTCGCGAAGGGCCGCGTGATGGAGCGGGCTTCCCGGCCTGGCTGGAGGTGGAGCAACTGCCGGCGCCAGCCGCTACCGAGAAGCGCCTGTTCGCTGCCCAGGCCATGCCAGAGGACTTCGAGGATGTGGACTTGAGCACGGTGGACAAGGCCCGTCATCTCGTCCCGCGCCGCAACTGATGCAGGTCGATGTACTGATCCTCGGCGCCGGCCCTGCTGGCGCCACTGCAGCGCTCAACCTGGCACCTGGATGCCGCACGTTGCTGCTGGATCGGCAGCCTGAGCCTGCCCAACGTATTGGTGAATCCCTTCCGCCAGCCGCACGCAGGCTGCTCACCGACATGGGCCTGTGGGAGGCGTTTCTCGACCAGGGTCATGCGCCCTGTCATGGCAATCGTTCGCTGTGGAATGGCGAGCCGGCCGAACAGGATTTTCTGCGTGACCCCGATGGCCATGGCTGGCATCTGGATCGCGCCCGCTTCGAAGCCTGGCTACGCGCCAAGGCTCAGGAGCGAGGTGCTGCATTGCTGTCACCGGCGACGATCAAGACGATTGAGCCAGTCAGTGGCGGCTGGCAGGTGCTGTTGGCCACCCCTGACCGAGTGATTCAACTGCAGACCCGCGTAGTCATCGATGCCTGCGGTCGCGCTTCGGCACTGGGAAAGCGTCTTGGCGCGCAGCGTACACGTCAGGATCGTCTGGTCTGCGGCTGGCTATATGGTCGGGATGAGCGCATCGAGGCCACGGATGGCCGCTCCTACATAGAGGCCATGTCCCAGGGGTGGTGGTACAGCGCCGCCCTGCCCGGTCATCGCCGCGTGCTGGCCTTGCACACCGACGCGGATCTGCCCAGCGCCCGAAAACTGCGCCAACCCGGCTGGTTGCTCGCTGCGGCTACCTCGTCACCCAACCTTGGCGCCCTGCTGGCACGGGCCGGCTTCATAGCGGATGGCGAGGTGCGTATCGCCGCAGCACACAGCACCGTACTTCGGCCAGGTGCTGGCCAGGGCTGGTTCGCCGTCGGCGATGCTGCGCTGGGCTTCGACCCGCTGTCCTCGCAGGGGCTGTTCAACGCGCTCTATACCGGCCTCGCCGCTGCCGAGACATGCTATCGCCATATGCATGATGACCCGAGGGCAATCGAGGATTACCGCCAGGAGCTGGCGCGCATCGAGAGGGCTTATCAGCATCACCTCGACTTCTGGTACAGCCAGGAAACCCGCTGGCCGGATGAAGCATTCTGGCAGCGACGACATTTGCGCGCATCGTCGACTGTGGCGATGCCCAGTTGATTCTCAAAGGCCCAAGCGCAGTCGTCACGGATTAGTACGCCATTAACGATCCGGGATCCGGCAGGCCGACGGCGGACTGTTCGCTTCGCTCCACATACTGAAGTCAGGGACTGCATGTGCCGCAGGGCCCAACCTGTCGATACATGCTTATGCAAAAAAGATATTTAAATAAGTAAATAAAATTCAATAGGGTATAAACAACCGGACCACCGGAGCCTCGATTTTTCCACCGCTCCGTTGCGCCCTCATCCCGGTGCCGTTGCGGCACATCCACAAGATGAGGTTTGCATGACCAGTCCGATTACCCTTGAAGACAGCGACCAGGACGTCGCACCCGCGCTCTACCCCGCCACCATTCTTGCCAACGATGCCGAAGCCCTGCAGGCCGCCCATACCCTGGCCGATGCGGCCCGTGCCGATGTCGTCTTGCGCGACCGTGAGCGCCGCCTGCCCTGGGAACTGGTGGAGCGCTTCACAGCCAGCGGCCTCGGCAGCATCGCCGTGCCCCAAGCCTTCGGCGGCCCGCAGTTGTCTTACGTGACCATCGCCGAGGTGTTTCGCATCATTTCCGCGGTCGATCCGGCACTGGGGCAGATCCCACAGAACCAGTTCGGCCTGATCGGCTTGTTGCAGGCTGCAGCAACCCCCGAGCAGCAACAACGACTGTTCAGCAGCGTATTGGCAGGCTCGCGCATTGGTAATGGTGGGCCCGAGCGTGGCAGCAAGCACACCCTGGATATCCAGGCGCGCCTGGTACAACGCGATGGTCGCTGGCTGTTCAGCGGCGAGAAGTTCTACTCCACCGGCGCCCTCTTCGCCCACTGGATCGCCGCCAAGGCGCTGGACGAACAGGGCCGGCCCTGGCTGGCCTTCATCCAGCGCGGGCGCCCTGGCCTGCGAGTGGTCAACGATTGGTCCGGCTTCGGCCAGCGCACCACCGCCAGCGGCACCGTGCTGCTCAATGAGGTGGAGGTAGACGAGAACAACCTGATTCCGCTCTGGCCGCTGGCCGACAAACCGAACATCCAGGGCGCCTTCTCGCAACTGATCCAGGCCGCGATCGACCTCGGCATCGCCGACGGCGCGCTACGTGACACGCTGGAGTTCGTACGGCACAAGTCACGCCCATGGATCGATGCCAAGGTCGAGCGTGCAGCCGACGACCTCTACGTGATCGCCGATGTCGGACGCCTGCAAATAGAGCTGCACGCTGCTGAAGCACTGCTGCAGGAGGCCGGTCGTGTGCTCGACGCAGTCGCCGCTGCACCTATCGATGCCGACGCAGCTGCTCGTGCCTCCATCGCGGTGGCCGAAGCCAAGGCGCTCACCACCGAGATCTCCCTGACTGCCAGCGAGAAGTTGCTGGAGTTGGCCGGTAGCCGCGCCACCCTCGCCGAGTTCGGCCTCGACCGCCATTGGCGCAATGCGCGCACCCACACCCTGCACGATCCGGTGCGCTGGAAGTACCACGCCATCGGCGCGTGGCACCTCAACCAACGTCATCCTGCCCGCCATTCCTGGATCTGAGCCATGAACGCACCTCTCACTCATACGGTGGCGCTGATTCACAGCGACGCCGAAGCCCTCGACGTGGCCGAAGCCCTGGCTCAGGTACTGACTCCCGGCAGCGCCGAGCGTGACCGCGAACGGCGCCTGCCACACAGCGAACTGGAACTGTTCAGCCACTCCGGCCTGTGGGCCATCAGCGTACCCAAGGCCTTTGGCGGCGCGGGTGTTTCCAGCGTCACCCTGGCCAAGGTCATCGCCCGTATTGCCCAGGCCGATGCCTCGCTCGGGCAGATTCCGCAGAACCACTTCTATGCCCTGGAAGTGCTGCGCATCAATGGCAGCGAAACGCAGCAACGTCGCCTCTTCGGCGAAGTGCTGGCCGGTAAGCGCTTCGGCAATGCCCTGGCCGAACTCGGTACCAAGACCGCACTGGATCGCAACACGCGCCTGAGCCGCGATGGCGAGCAATACCGCGTCAACGGGCGCAAGTTCTACGCCACTGGCGCGCTCTATGCCCAGCGCATTCCCACCCTCGCGGTGGATGATGAAGGCAATGGCCAGTTGGCGTTCATCCCGCGCCAGGCACCTGGCCTGCAGGTGATCGATGACTGGAGCGGCTTTGGCCAGCGCACCACCGGCAGTGGCTCTGTGCTGCTCGACAACGTGCCGGTGGCCGCCGCCGACGTGGTGCCGTTTCAGAGCGCCTTCGACCGTCCGACCACCGTCGGCCCTTTCGCCCAACTGCTGCATGCGGCCATCGACACGGGCATCGCCCGCGCCGCCTACGAGGATCTACTGCAGTTCGTCCGGCACAAGTCGCGTCCCTGGATCGATGCCGGCATCGACAAGGCCAGTGACGATCCACTGACTCAACAGGAGATCGGCAAGCTGCGTGTGCGGCTGGCTGCCACCGAGGCCCTGTTGCAGCGCGCCGGCGAATTCGTCGACCGCGCCCAGGCAGAACCGGACGAACACAGCGTGGCCGCCGCCTCCATCGCCGTCGCCGAGGCTCGCGCGATCAGTACGGAAACCTCCCTGTTGCTCGGCAGCAAGCTGCTGGAGCTGTCCGGCAGCCGCGCTACCCTGGCCGAGTACGGTCTCGATCGGCATTGGCGCAATGCGCGCACCCACACCCTGCACGATCCGGTGCGCTGGAAGTACCACGCCATCGGCGATTACGTGCTCAACGAGCGACTGCCTCCGCGCCGGGGGACGATCTGATGGCCAGGGAAATCCTCCTCAACGCCTTCAACATGAACTGCATCGGGCATATCCATCACGGGCTGTGGACGCACCCGCGCGACCGCTCGACTGACTTCAACCAGTTGAGCTACTGGACGGAACTGGCGCAGTTGCTCGAACGCGGACTGTTCGACGGGCTGTTCATCGCCGATATCCTCGGCGTCTACGACGTCTACCAGAACGGCATCGACCTGCCGTTGCAGGAGGCCATCCAGCTACCGGTCAACGACCCGCTGCTGCTGGTCTCGGCCATGGCCGGGGTGACCCGACACCTGGGTTTCGGCGTGACTGCCAACCTCAGCTACGAGGCGCCCTACACCTTCGCCCGGCGCCTATCGACCCTCGACCATCTCACTCAAGGGCGCGTCGGCTGGAACATCGTCACCGGCTACCTGGACAGCGCCGCCAAGGCCATGGGCCAGCCGCAGCAGGTCGAGCACGACCGCCGTTACGACCAGGCCGACGAGTACCTGCAAGTGCTCTACAAGCTGCTCGAAGGCAGTTGGCAGGACGATGCCGTGCTGGCCGACCACGAACGCCGCGTGTACGCCCAGCCCGGCAAGGTGCACAAGGTGCGCCACCACGGCGAGTTCTATCAGGTAGAGGGCTATCACCTCAGCCAGCCCTCGCCGCAGCGCACGCCGCTGCTGTTCCAGGCCGGCTCGTCGTCACGCGGCCTGCGCTTCGCCGGCGAGCATGCCGAGTGCGTGTTCATCGGCGGCAACGACCATGCAGCAGTACGTGCACAGGTCGACAAGGTGCGCGCCAGCACCGTGGCGGCCGGTCGCACGGCCGACTCGATCAAGGTGTTCATGGGGATCGCCGTGATCGTCGCGCCGACCGAAGCCGAGGCCCGCGACAAGCACGCCGAATACCTGCGCTACGCCAGCCCGGAGGCCGGCATCGCGCATTTCTCCAGTTCCACCGGTATCGACCTGGCCGCCTTCGGCCTGGATGAGCCAATCCAGCCGCGCAAGACCAACGCCATCGAGTCGGTGGTCAAGACCTTCAGCGGCTGGAGCAAACGCCGCCTGCTGGAGCAGCACGCCCTTGGCGGCCGCTACCCGCTGGTGGTCGGCTCACCGGAACAAGTGGCCGAGCAACTGATCGCCTGGATCGACGCCACCGGCCTGGACGGCTTCAACCTCACGCGCATCGTCACCCCGGAAAGCTACGCCGACTTCATCGACCTGGTGATTCCCGAGTTGCAACGCCGTGGCCGCTACAAGACCGCCTATGAGAACGGTGCCCTGCGCCACAAGCTGTTCGGCCAGGGCCCACGGCTGCCGGCCAATCACCCCGGCGCCACCTGGCGCGACCCCGCCCGCCTGGAGCACCAGCCCAGCATCACCCACGAACTGCAAGGCCTCAGCCACAACGCGCTGAGCCTGCTCTGAACCCTACAAGGACGCCATCATGCTCAAGACACTGAAAACCCTGACCCTAGGCACCCTGCTCGCCGCCAGCACCCTGACCCATGCCGAACAGCCCCTCAAGCTCGGCACCACTGCTGCTTTCGCGCCACCACTGGAAGTGGCCGTGGCCGAGGCGCAGAAGCAAGGCCTAGAGGTGGAGCTGATCGAGTTCACCGACTGGATCGCCCCCAACGTCAGCCTGGCCAACGGCGACATCGACGCCAACTACTTCCAGCACATTCCCTTCCTGGAAAACGCCAAGAAGGAAGGCGGCTACGACCTGGTACCGGTGGCGCGCGGTGTGCTCAACAACGTCGGCCTGTACTCGAAGAAGTACAAGGATTTCGCCAGCCTGCCCGAGAGCGCCAAGGTGGCCATCGCCAATGATCCGATCAATGGCGGGCGCGGCCTGCAACTGCTGCGCAAGGCCGGGCTGATCGAGCTCAAGCCGGACGTTGGCTACAAGGCCACCCTGGAGGACATCACCGCCAACCCAAAGAACATCCGCATCATCGAGCTGGAGGCCGTACAACTGGTGCGCGCATTGGATGAGGTCGACCTGGCTCAGGGCTACCCGCACTACATCCGCCTGGCCGGCACCCATGATCCGGAGTCGGCGCTGCTGTTCGACGGCCTGGACAACCCCGAGTACATCATCCAGTTCGTCGCCCAGCCGGCCAAGGTCAAGAACGCCCGCCTGCTCAAGTTCATCGACATCTACCAGCACTCGCCGGCCGTCCGTGCAGCCCTGGACAAGGCTCACGGCAAGCTCTATCAGCCCGGCTGGGAAAGCTGAGATGAGCGGCTTTGACCCTCATCTGCAGCAGGCCGCACAGGCCAGCCAGCAGCTCGATGCGCACCTATGCTTCGCCAACCTGGGCAAGGCCTACGACGGCGCCAGCGGCCCGGTACAGGCTCTGCGCGATATCGACTTGGCGATCCAGCGTGGCGAGGTATTCGGCATCATCGGCCGCAGCGGCGCGGGCAAGTCCTCGCTGCTGCGCACTATCAACCGTCTGGAGCAACCCAGCAGCGGTCGGGTGCTGATCGACGGCATCGACATCGCCGGCTACGACGAAGATCGGCTGGTCGCTCTGCGTCGCCGTATCGGCATGATCTTCCAGCACTTCAACCTGATGTCGGCCAAGACCGTGTGGCAGAACGTCGAGCTGCCACTGAAGGTCGCTGGAGTGCCGCGCGAGGCACGCCAGCGCAAGGTGCGCGAACTGCTCGAACTGGTCGGCCTGCAGGACAAGCACGCGGCCTACCCGGCGCAGCTTTCCGGCGGGCAGAAACAACGCGTGGGCATCGCCCGCGCCCTGGTTCACGACCCGCAGATATTGCTCTGTGACGAAGCCACCAGTGCGCTCGACCCGGAAACCACCCAGGCGATCCTCGGCCTGCTGCGCGAGATCAACCAGCGCCTGAACCTGACCGTGGTACTTATCACTCACGAGATGGCGGTGATTCGCGAAATCTGCGATCGCGTGGTGGTGCTGGAACTCGGTGAAGTGGTCGAACAAGGGCCGGTGTGGCAGGTGTTCGGCGCACCCCGCCACGAAGTGACCCGCACCCTGCTCGCGCCACTGCAACATGCCCTGCCGGCGCGCCTGCAGGAACGCTTGCGCAGCGCGCCCGAAGGCAATGACGACGACCTGATCCTGCGTCTGCACTTCACCGGTAGCGGTCTGGAGCCCGACCTGCCCGCCATCGGCGCGGCACTCGGGGGCTGCGTGAAACTGCTCGACGCCAGCATCGAGCAGATCCAGGGCCATGCGGTGGGGCACCTGATCCTCGCCGTCGGCCATTCGCCGCTCGCCCACGCCACCCTGATCGATAACCTGCGGCCACTGGCCGACCACCTGGAGGTACTGGGTTATGTCACTGCTGCTTGATCGCCTCTGGCAAGGCCTGCTCGATACGCTGCTGATGGTCGGCGTTTCCTCGCTGCTCGCCTTGCTGGCGGGTATTCCGCTGGCGGTGTTCCTGGTCACCAGCAGCAAGGGCGGCATCTTCGAGGCGCCTCGGCTGAACAAGGTGCTCGGCGCCATCGTCAACCTGTTCCGTTCGATCCCGTTCCTGATCCTGATGGTGGCACTGATTCCCTTCACCCGCCTGATCGTCGGCACCACCTACGGCGTCTGGGCGGCTGTGGTACCGCTGACCATCGCCGCCACGCCGTTCTTCGCGCGTATCGCCGAAGTCAGCCTGCGCGAAGTCGACCACGGCCTGATCGAAGCGGCCCAGGCCATGGGTTGCAGGCGCTGGCATATCGTCTGGCACGTACTGCTGCCCGAAGCCCTGCCTGGCATCGTCGGCGGCTTCACCATCACCCTGGTGACCATGATCAACTCCTCGGCCATGGCCGGTGCCATCGGCGCCGGCGGGCTTGGTGATCTCGCCTATCGCTATGGCTATCAGCGCTTCGACAGCCAGGTGATGCTCACCGTGATCGTCGCCCTGGTGGTGCTGGTCAGCCTGATCCAGTTCAGCGGCGACCGCCTGGCCAAACGTCTCAACCATCGCACCTAACCCCTCATTCAACCTTTGCACCTGGCCGCCAATGGCGGCCGTACGGGAACCTCATGTCCGATCCGACTCCCCTGCTCTTCGGCCTCTATGAACAAGCCAGCGTCGGCTGCGGCGGCGCGCCCAGTCTGTGGACGCATCCGGCCGACGAACGCCTGGGTATCAACACCCTGAAATTCTGGTCGAACCAGGCGCGCATCGCCGAGCAGGCCAACCTCGACCTGTTCTTCTTCGCCGATGTACTGGGTTTCTACGACGTGCATGGCGGCAACCACGACGCCGCGCTGAAATGGGCCGTCGAGGCACCGGCCAACGATCCCTTGCTGCACATCCCAGCATTGGCGGCACTGACCGAACACCTCGCCTTCGGCGCGACGGTCAGCACCACCTACGAACATCCATTCAGTCACGCGCGGCGCTTCAGCACGCTGGATCATCTGACCGACGGGCGCATCGGCTGGAACATCGTCACCTCCTACCTGACCAGCGCCGCGCGCAACTTCGGATTGGATCGGATGATCCGCCACGATGACCGTTACGAACGTGCCGAAGAGTTCATGGACGTGGTCTACAAGCTTTGGGAAGGCAGCTGGGCCGACGATGCCGTGGTCGCGGACAAAACGCGACAACTGTACGCCCGTGGCGAGCGGGTACGTCCGATCAACCATGAGGGCACCTATTACCGGGTGGCCGGGCCGCACCTCACGGCGCCTTCGCCGCAACGCAGCCCGCTATTGATCCAGGCCGGCTGGTCAGGACGGGGCCGACAGTTCGCGGCCAAGCATGCCGAGCTGATCTTCACCGCCAAGTCCGATCCGCTGGAGATCCGCGCCGGGCTCGACGACATCGCCCGCCAGGCGGTGGCCAACGGCCGCGCCGCCGATGACGTGAAATCCCTTACCGTGCTGCGAATCGTCACCGCGCCTACCGCCATCGAGGCGCAGCGCAAATACGATCAGTTGCAGAGCAACTACCACCTGCAGGCGCAACTGGTCAGCTATGCCGGCGACACCGGCATCGACATCGACCGCTACGCCGACAACGAACCGCTGACCACCCATACCGAAGGCATGACCTCCTACGTCATGCGCCCCGATGGCAGTGGCACGCCGTTGACCGCCGGCGACGTACGCCAGCGCTTCGCCAGGGTTACCCGAGGCACCGCCCTGATCCTGGTCGGCACACCGGCCCAGGTCGCGGAAAGTATCGAGGAGCATGCGCGGATATCGGGCACCACAGGCTACATGCTCAATCCGCTGATCAGCCCCGGTACGCTGAGCGACTTCGCCGAACTGGTCGTGCCGGAGTTGCAGAAACGGGGGCTCTATCATACGCAGGCGCAAAGCGGCACCTTGCGTTCTCGTCTGCGTCGTGACGGCGCCGATCATCTGCCGAGCAATGCCTACGGAGCCCGCTTCAGGTTTACCCAAAACTGATGCCCGCACGAAGAAAACCCGCCCAGCTTACGCTGGGCGGGTTTCGTTTGAGGCTGCAGAAGCACGCCCTGACGGGCCATGGCCTCAGCTCCCCGGATGGGCGTAGGCCTCTTCGAAGAAATAGTCCTTCCAGGATGCCGCCTTGTTCTTCAGCACGCCCAGCTCATGCAGCTTCTCGGCATAGATGTAGGTGCGCTGCGGCGACACGGTGAAGTCGTTTTCCGGATCCTCGATGATCTTCTTCACGAAATCCAGCGGCAGCTTGGAGTTCTCCACGCGGATGTAGGTCTCGGCGGCTGCGGCCTTGTCGGCCTTGATGATCTGCTCGGCTTCCACCAGGGCGTCGTAGAACGCCTTGTAGGTCTTGGGGTTGTCGTCGTGGAACTTCTCGGTGGCATAGAGCACGTTGAAGGTAGCCGGGCCGCCGAGGATGTCGTAGCTGCTGATCAACTTGTGCACCTTGGGGTTCTCCAGCGCCTGGTACTGGAACGGCGGACTGGAGAAGTGCGCGGTGATTTCCGACCCGCCCTTGATCAGCGCGGCGGTGGCGTCCGGGTGCGGCAGGCTGACGGAGATGTTGTCGAAGCGCTGGAAGTCGGCATTGCCGTACAACTTGGCGGTCTCGATCTGCAGGGTGCGCGACTGGAAGCCGACACCGGCGGCCGGTACAGCGATGCGATCCTTCTCGGACAGATCCTGAACGGTCTTCACCTCTTCACGGTTGCTCAGCAGGTAGTTGGGCAGCGAGCCCAGCGCAGCAACGGCCTTGACGTTCTGCCGACCATGGGTGCGATCCCAGACTGTGAGCATCGGCGGCACGCCGGCCGAGACCACGTCGATGGCGCCGGCCAGCAATGCCTCGTTCATGGCGGTGGCGCCGGAAATGGTGCGCCACTCGACCTCGATATCGTCCAGCCCCTGAGCCTTGGCGTGCTTCTCGATCAGTTGCTGATCCTTGACCACATGTAGCACCAGGTAACCGATGCCGA
Organism: Pseudomonas sp. C11; assembly: GCF_034683865.1. NCBI lineage: Bacteria > Pseudomonadati > Pseudomonadota > Gammaproteobacteria > Pseudomonadales > Pseudomonadaceae > Pseudomonas > Pseudomonas sp. C11. The sequence continues at coordinate 291,992 of NZ_JAWIIP010000001.1, read as the reverse complement.
ACTGCTGGGCAATGCTGATTTTGCCTTCGGCGTGAGCGGCCAGCGGAGTTGCCAGTGCACTGAGCAGGCCCAGTGCGATGGCGATGGAGGATTTCTTCATGGTGTTCTCCTGTATGCCTGGCCTTGGCTGGCCGGGCGGTTAAGTGTCGTGTTGTGCGTGGTCGGGATCACCTGTAGGAGCCGCTTCAGCCGCGAGCTTTTCATCTACCTATCGCGGCTAAAGCGGGATGCCGCCCAGCCGCTCCTACGGGTAGTTCTATAGGGTGGGCTTCAGCCCACCAATTGGGTACGCCGCTGGTGGGCTAAAACGGATCGCCGCCCGGCCCACCCGGGCTCAGCGCTGCATCCCCCAGCGCTTGACGGTCACCCGCTCGACCGTGGCGAACACCAGGTTCTCCACCAGTAGGCCTATCAGGATCACCGCTGCCAGGCCGGCGAAGACCTTGTCGGTGTACAACTCATTGCGGTTCTGGAAGATGTACCAGCCCAGCCCGCCCTTGCCGCTGGAGGCGCCGAACACCAGCTCGGCAGCGATCAAGGTGCGCCAGGCGAAGGCCCAACCGATCTTCAGGCCGGACAGAATCGACGGCAACGCGGCCGGAATCAGGATGAACAGCACGAAGCGCAGACCCCTGAGGCCATAGTTGCGCCCGGCCATGCGCTGGGTTTCGGAAACGCCGAGAAAGCCGGCGTAGGTATTGAGTGCCAAGGCCCATAGCACCGAATGCACCAGCACGAAAATCAGGCTGCTCTCGCCCAGGCCGAACCACAGCAAAGACAGTGGCAACAGGGCGATGGCCGGCAGTGGGTTGAACATCGAAGTCAATGTTGAGAGCAGGTCGCGGCCCAGTTGCGTCGATACCGCCAGGGTGGTGAGTGCGAAGGCCAGAATGATGCCGATCAGGTAACCCTTGACCAGCACAGACAGCGAGATCGCCACCTTTTCCAGCAGCTCGCCGCTGCCGATGCCTTCGGCGAAAGCCTTGGCTGTCTGCACGAAACTCGGCAACAGCAGATCATTGCCCTGATAACGTGCCGCCAGCTCCCAGATCAATGCCAGCACTAGCAAAATCAATGTCTTGCGTAACCAACCCTGTTGCCATAGGCGCTGCAGCAACGGCAACTCACGTTCCAGTTTTAGATCCGGCAGAGGTTGCAGAGCAATTTCGTAATCGTCTCGGCGTGCGGGGGAAAGACTCATGGTGCACGCTCCTCAGTAGGCAATGCGGATGTCATGGAAACCCAGCTCGGCGGCGGCGCGAGCGCCCTCCTCACTGTCCTCGTCGAACAACAGGCGATGGATGCGTTGTGCTGTCTGCTGGAAGGCCGCGCCACCCAGGCTGTGCAGGTCGAACTGGTGGCTGCCCACCTCCGCACGCACCCGCCCCGGATGGGGCGACAGCAGCAAGATGCGGTTACCGACAACCAACGCCTCCTCGATGGAGTGGGTGACGAACAACAGGGTGAAGCGCACCTCCTCCCATAGCTGCAGCAACTCCTCCTGCATCTTGCGCCGGGTCAGCGCGTCGAGCGCGGCGAAGGGCTCGTCCATCAGCAGGATCTTCGGCTGCATGGCCAGTGCTCGGGCGATGGCCACGCGTGCCTTCATGCCGCCGGACAGGGTGTGTGGGTAAGCGTCGGCGAAGGCCGCCAGACCGACCTTTTCCAGATAATGCAGGGCACGTTCTTCGGCGTCCTTACGGCCCAAGGTACGCGAGGCCAGCAGCGGGAACATGACGTTCTGCTTGACCGTCTTCCATGGCGGCAACTGGTCGAACTCCTGGAACACCACGATGCGATCCGGGCCGGGTTCACGTACCTCTTTACCTTCCAGGCTGATGCTGCCGCCAATCGGCTCGATAAAACCCGCGACGGCCTTGAGCAGCGTGGACTTGCCACAACCCGAGGGGCCGAGCAGCACGAAGCGGTCGGAACGATCCACTTCAAAGCTGACTTCGTGGGTGGCACGCACCACAAGCTGCGGAGTGCGGTATTCGAGGCTGACCTTATCCACCTGCAGAACGGTATCGAAGGTCGTGTCGATAGAGGATGAATTGCTGGGCGTGTGGCCTTGCAAGAGCGCATTCATAAAATCGATTCCTGCCCGTAGGCACAGTGAAACCAGGCCGTCGCCCATGACAACGGCCAGACAAAGGCAATGACGGGGTGCTCAGAACGGCACGTCGCCCTGAATCGTCGTGCGGTGCATGCGTCGGCGCAGATGGCTCGGGCAGCCGGTGGCCAGATGGATCAATGCACGGTTGTCCCAGAACACCATGTCGTGCGGCTGCCACTGGTGGCGGTAGATGAACTCAGGCTTGGCGCTGTGGGCGTAGAGCTCGGCGAGGATCTGCTGGCTCTCGTCCTCGGGGATATCGAGGATGTGGGTGGTGAAGTTCTCATTGACGAACAGGCCCTTGCGCCCGGTTTCCGGGTGGGTACGCACTACCGGATGAACGACCGACTTGACCTCGGCCAGTTGCGCCTCGGTCAGGGTCGGGCGGCGGATACCTGCGAACACTTCATCGGCATAACGCGCGGTGTAGGAATGCGCGGCGCGCTTGCCGTCGATGGCCTGGCGCAGTTCGGTCGGCAGGGTTTCATAAGCCAGTTGCTGGCTGGCGAACAGCGTGTCGCCGCCCTCCTCCGGCAGCTCCTGGGCCAGCAGCATGGAGCCAAGGCTGGGAAACTCCTTGTAGGAGAGATCCGAATGCCAGAACTTGCCGGCATCGCCCAGCCCGATGGGCTGACCGTTCTCCTTGATGTTGGAGATGATGAAGATCTCTGGGTGATCGGCCAACAGGAACTGCTTGAGCACATGGATCTGCAACGGGCCGAAACGGCGGCTGAAGGCGATCTGCTGCTCAGGCGTGATGCGCTGGTCGCGAAACACCAATAAGCCATGGTCGAGGTGGGCGCGATGGACACGGGCAAAATCGTCGTCCGCAAGCGGCCTGGTCAGATCCAGGCCGATGATCTCGGCGCCGAGCGGTGCATCGAAGGGGCGAATCTCGAACGACTGCGCAGATGCCACGGTGGTGGTATGGGCTACTGCCGACATAGAAAACTCCATGCAAAGGCGCCAATCGGCGCATCACTTTAACGGGCCGAGGGTTCGGCCATGTGTTCAGTGCGGCGCGCCGATTGGTCGGCAGGTACGCATGGAATCGAACTCTATAGATATGAATGAATTATTTTAAATACCAAATTTATATAACTATATGACCTATAAACGTCCACTGTGATTTCAATGCACCATAGAGTTAGCGCGCCGCTGCATCGAGGCAAAAAGACGCATACCAGCCTACGCTGCCACATGAGCGCAATTTAAGCCGGCAAGCCCTCACTCATGCCACGCATCTGTCGAGCTAGAACACACAGAACTCGGCGATAGCCGTAAATGCAGGTATGGCCAGCGGCCAGCGCTCGTCTAGACTGCCTGTTGGAACGTTCTAAGGATTAGGCCCGGCTCATGAAGATTCGACACAAGATGATCACCAGTGGCGTGGTCAGCATCCTCAGTGCGGCGCTGCTTGGCGGCGCCGGGTTCTGGGGGCAGACGCAGTTGGCTGGTGCCATGGCGGACAACGAGCTGAGCGTCAGTGCACTGCGCAATCACCTCGAAGGCGACATGATGCACGACGCCCTGCGTGCCGATGTGCTTGCCGCCTTCACTACCTCGCCGAGCGACAAGGCCGGCGTGCAACAGGTGCGCGACGACCTGGCCGAGCACAGTGCGTGGTTCCAGAAGGCCATGGATGCCAATGCCAAGCTGCCGTTGCCGACGGAGATCCGCAACGCCATCGATGCGTCACAACCGGCCCTGGCGGCCTATATCAGCCAGGCCAAAAGCATTGTCGACAAAGCACTGGCCGACCCTGTTGCAGCGCGGGCCGACATGCCGGCCTTCCTCGCCAGTTTCAGTGCGCTGGAGGACAAGAACGAGGCGCTCAGCAGCCTGATCGAGGCGCACACCGTCGAGGCCCGTGAGGCGGGTCAGGCTGCCGTCAGCCAGGCGGCGATCATGCTGGTGTTGGGCATCGCCCTGACCTGCGCCCTGCTCGGTCTGATCACCTGGCAACTGATGCGTAGCGTCCTACGTCCGCTGGAAAAATCCGTGCAGGCTGCGCGGGCCATCGCTCGTGGCAATCTGCGTGAACGGATCGACGTCGACAGCGATGACGAGACCGGTCAATTGCAGCGTGCGCTGGTCGAGATGCAGAGCAATCTGCGGCAGATGATCGACAACATCCGCCAGCAAAGCGAGCAGTTGCAACAGACTGTCGGCAGCCTGGATGACACCTCGCAGCATATCCTGCACTCCGCCAACGCGCAGTCCGAGGGTGCGACCAGCATTGCGGCAGCGATGGAGCAGATGATCCAGAACATTGCCCAGATCGCCCACCATACTCGCGATGCCCAGAGCATTTCCGCACAGTCCGAAGGGCTGGCCGGCAGCGGCGGCCAGGTGATTCTCGACGTGGTCGAGGGTATGAATCGCATAGCCACAGCCGTCAACGAATCGTCCACGACCATCACCGCCCTCGGCCAATCGTCCGAGCAGATCTACTCGATCATCCAGGTGATCAAAGGCATCGCCGAACAAACCAACCTGCTTGCGCTCAACGCGGCCATCGAGGCGGCGCGTGCCGGCGAAGCCGGGCGCGGCTTCGCCGTGGTCGCGGATGAAGTACGCAGCCTGGCGGCGCGCACCGCGCAATCGACGCAGGAAATCACCGCGATGATCGAGCGCATCCGCAGCAGTACCGGGGATGCTGTTACCAGCATGCAGACCGGCGTGACCAGCGTTGGCGAGGGCGTGGCGCTGGCGCGCCAGGCGGGTGAGTCGATCAGCGCGATTCGCAGTGGCACGCAGCACGCGGCGCAGGTGGTGGAGGAGATTTCGCACAACATCGACGAGCAGAGCAAGGCCAGCCAAGAGGTGGCGCAGCGCGTCGAGCAGATCGCGCAGCTGTCGCAGCACAACACCCAGACCGTCCATCAATTGACCACAGCGGCGCATGATCTCGGCCTGGTCGCTCAGGGCATGCAGAGCTCGGTGCAGCGCTTCAGTACCTGATGCAGGGTAACGGCACATAAAAAAGGCCGCCGGGAAAACCCGAGCGGCCGAAGTCATAACCAAAGGAGATGAAGCGGAGCCAGAACAGCGGCTCAAGGGAGGAGTCGAGCCGCTGTCCGAAAACTTCATCGGGGGCAAGCCTAACGCCATCCGGCCGATTCGCCCCATCGAAGGGATCGATAGTGTTCATCGATCATCATCAATGGCCCACCTCAAGCACCGGTGATAACTCTTAGCGGCCGCTCTAGGCCGGGCCTTGCCTCGATGCAGGGCGCGCTCAAGAACACACCGACACCGGGAGCAATCATGTTCAAGAAACACAGCCTGACGCTGGCCTGTGGCCTCGTGCTCGGCCTGCCACTGGCACATGCCAGCAGCCAGTCCGACGCCAATGGCTTCATCGAGGACGCCAGCCTCGACCTGTTGCTGCGCAACAGCTACTTCAATCGCGATTACAAAGACCGCACTGCCGATGCCAAAACCTGGGGGCAAGGTTTCATTGCCACCTTCGAGTCCGGCTTCACTCAGGGTACGGTGGGCTTCGGCGTCGACGCCTTCGGCCTGCTCGGCATCAAGCTCGACAGCGGCCGTGGCCGCAATTACAGCGCCTTCTTCGACACCTACGATGACGGCCATCCGGTCGATGAACTGTCCCAGGCCGGCGGTGCGGTGAAGATGCGCATCTCCAACACCGTGATCAAGTACGGCAACCAATTCCCTTCCCTGCCCGTGCTGGCCTATGACGACAGCCGCCTGCTGCCGCAGTCCTTCACCGGCACCCTGATCACCAGCAATGAGATCGAAGGGCTGGAACTCAATGCCGGCCGCTTCACCGCCGACAGCCCGATGGGCGACTCGGCGCGCGACCCCAACCGCCTCAAGAGCATCGACGTGCTCGGTGGCAGTTACCAGTTCAACGATGATTTGAGCGTGGCGCTGTATCACTCCGACCTGGAGGATCAGTACAAGCGCTACTACGCCAATGCCAACTACACCCTGGCCCTGGCAGCCGAACAGGCGCTGAATTTCGACTTCAATATCTACCGCACCAAGTACGACAACGGCTCTACCGCAGCACAAGCCTTCGGCGGTGACGGCCAGGGCGATCGCAACACCATCTGGAGCCTGGCAGCGAAATACAGCGTGGGCGCCCATGCGTTTATCGTTGCCCATCAGCGCAGCAGCGGCGACGCGGGCTTCGCCTATGACTTCGGCGATGGCGGCAGCAGCATCTACCTGGCCAACTCCTACTACTCGGACTTCAACCTGAAGGACGAGAACTCCTGGCAGGCCAGCTACGAGCTGAACTTCAGCGAGTACGGCGTCCCCGGCCTGCGCTACAAGTTCGCCTACGTGCGCGGTGACAACATCGACACCGGCAGCGATAACGAAGGCACCGAGCGCGAGATTTTCAACCAGGTCAGCTACACGGTGCAGAACGGCCCGGCCAAGGATCTGTCGCTGCGCCTGCGCAACTCCATCTACCGCTCCAGCACCGATGTAGGGCCTGATCTGAACGAGATTCGTGCCTTCGTCGAATACCCGCTGAGCATCCTCTGACGGCGCCCTGCCCCGGCGACTATCGCCGGGGCAGGCATCACGCCCGCAACGCGTTGCCGAGCACCCTCGCCGCTTCGTCGATGGCGCGCTCGTCATAGGGCGCGAAGCCCATCACCAGCCCCGGTGAGCGTGCGCTGACGCAGTAGCGCGCTAGCGGTATTGCCTCGATGCCAGCAGCCTGGATCTGCGCGAAAGCCTTGGCCTCGTCGTCCACCTGCAGGTTACAGGCGATGTCCAACCCGGCGCGGATCTCGGGTACCTCGATCACCCCCTGCCAATGGCGCTGCGCCGCTTCGGCGAATGCCTCGGCACGCAGGGCGTAAATCTTGCGCATGCGCCGCACGTGGCGGTCGAAATGCCCCTCATGGATGAAGTCGGCCAGCACGGCCTGCGACAGGCTGTTGGCGTGCCGTGCGGTGAGAGCCGCAGCGCGGGTAAAACACTCCACCAGATGAGCCGGCAGCACCAGATAGGCCAGGCGAATGGCCGGAAACAACAGCTTGCTGAAGGTGCCGGCGAGTATCACCGAGTGCTCGGATGCCGCCATCGAGCGTAGCGCCGGGATCGGCTTGGCGATGAAGCGGTACTCGCTGTCGTAATCGTCTTCGAAAATGTAGCTGCCTTCGCGCTGCGCCCATTGCAGCAAGGCCAGGCGCCGCGAGGGCGACAGCTCACCACCAAGCGGTGCCTGGCGCGACGGCGTGACATAGGCCAGACGCGCCCGTGGCGCCAGACGCATACCGTCGTCCACACACAGCCCCTGGCTATCCACCGGTACGTCAATACGGCGCACACCCGCTACGTCGAGCAACTGGCGCGCGCCGGGGTAGCCCGGATCTTCCATCCAGACCTGCGAATCGCCGGGTACCAGCAGGCGCAAACACAAATCGAGCCCCTGTTGCACGCTGGCGATCACCAGGATGCGCTCGGCCGACACCTGTACGCCGCGGGCGATGGACAGGTAGCTGGCAATGGCTTCACGCAGCGCCGGCAGGCCGGCAGGATCGGAGTCGAGCAATAGCGACAGGCGCGATGCGCGCAGTTGCTGAGTATGCAACTTGCGCCAGGTGTCGATGGGAAAAGCCTGGACATCACCCCGATGCGGAAAGAACGGCCGCAATCCTGGCGCCGATGAGCGTCTGGCGAAGATGGGGTCGATGGCATCAAGACGTTCGATCCAGGGCGTGTCTGGTGCCGTGCGTGACATCTCCTGGTGCGGCAACACCTTGCGCCGTACGTAACCGGCGTTGAGCGTGGCATCCGGCAATACGGCGCTGACCCGCGTACCACTGCCGGTACGAGCCTGCAGATACCCCTCCGAAAGCAATTGCTGATAGGCCGCCTGCACCGTGCCACGCGCGATCTGGTAGTGCTCGGCGAGTTGTCGCGTGCTGGGCAGCTTGCTGTCCGCCGGCAACCGGCCACTGAGTATCGCCGTGCGCAGTGCTTCGTAGAGCCAGCGCTGCAGACTGATGCCCGGCTCCGGTGTGCTCAAGGGCAGAAAGAGCACTTGCGGTGGTACAGGTGGAGTTGGCATGGGGCCCCCAATTGGGTCAATACTTTTCAGCAATAATGGATCATTACACTGATCCAAGCCAACGCCAGAATCGCCCAGCAATCGATCGGAACTCATCCTTTCCCTGACTGGAGCGAAACCATGAAGCAACAGATCCTGATCATCGGCGCCGGCTTCGGCGGTATGTGGAGCGCACTCAGCGCCGTCCGCCTGCTGGATCGCCACCAGCGCCTCGACATAGCGGTCACCGTGCTGGCCCCGCAAGCCGAATTGCGTGTACGTCCACGCTTCTACGAAGCCGACCTGGCCACTACCGTCGCCCCATTGGGCCCGTTGTTCGATGCCGTTGGCGTGCGCTTCATGCAGGGCTGCGCGACCCGCATCGACAGCGCTGCACGTCGCGTAAGTTACCGAGACGCCAGCGGTAACAACGCCCATCTGCCTTATGACCGGCTAATCCTGGCCAGCGGCAGCCAGGTCTCACGCCCGCCTGTCGCAGGGATCGACCGTTTCACCTTCGATGTCGACAGCCTGGAGTCGGCGCAGAAGCTCGATGCTCATTTGCAGAGCCTGCGCCAGCAGCCGGACAGCCCGGCGCGCAATACCGTGGTGGTGGTTGGTGGCGGCTTCACCGGTATCGAAACCGCCATGGAAATGCCGGCCCGCCTGCGCGCCATCCTGGGCGAACAGACCGATATTCGCGTGATAGTGATCGACATGGCGAAACAGATAGGCGGCGCCATGGGCCAGGAGATCGCCACGGTGGTCGCGCAGGCCAGTGACCAGCTCAGCCTCACCTGGAAGCTCGGCAGCCCGGTTACACAGGTCGAGGCGGATGCTGTGGTGCTCGACAACGGCGAGCGTATCGCCGCCAGCACGGTGATATGGGCGGTCGGCGTGCAGGCCTCGCCGCTCACCCAGCAAATCACGGGCGAACGTGATTTGCATGGCCGCCTGCATGTCGACCGCAACCTCAAGGTGCTTGGCCAGGACGCGATCTACGCCACCGGTGACACGGCCTACGCGGCCGTAGACGATGCCGGCAACCATGCGCTGATGACCTGCCAGCACGCCATCGCCCTGGGACGTTCGGCGGGCAACAATGCCGCCGCCGATCTGCTCGGCGTGGCACCGATCCCCTACAGCCAGCCCAAGTACGTCACCTGCCTGGATCTCGGTGCCTGGGGCGCGGTGTACACCGAAGGCTGGGAACGCAAGGTGGTACTCACTGGCCAGGAAGGCAAGGCACTGAAGACGCAGATCAACACCGAGTGGATCTACCCACCAGCGGCCGAACGTGACACTGCACTGGCCGCTGCTGATCCACTGATTCCTGTGGTGGCCTGAAGACAGGTGCGTAACACCGTTAGAGATCGAGCGCGGACCTCAGCGCTCGCTCATATGACGGAAAGCATCCAGCGTGGCACGAGTCAGATCCACTGCGGAGAACTTGGTCAGCACGGCATTGGCGCCGACCAGGCGGGCTTTCTCGGTGTTCATGGTGCTGTCGAGGGAGGTGTGCAGGAGGACGTAGGTGCCACCGATGTCGTGGCTGCGGCGAATTTCCTGAACCAGGTTGTAGCCATCCAGCTCAGGCATCTCGATGTCCGACACCAGCAGCTCGAAGGGCATGCCGGCCTGCTGGTAATCATGCAGTTGCTGCAGCGCCGCCTGGGCGCTGCGCACGGCCGTGCAGTCCAAACCCAGTTGGCGCAGGACGTTGAGCGTCTGCTGCAGAGCAACCTGGGAATCGTCGACGATCAGTACGCGCCGGCCTTGGAGCAGTTGCGCGTCCTGTTGCTCCAGCAACTGGCCAACTGGTGCTTCTTCCACTGGAGGCGCGATGTCGTGCAGCACCTTCTCGATATCGAGCACCTGAACGATGCCGTCTTCGAGTTGCGTGACGCCGGTAATGAAGGCGCGACTGCCAGAGCCGGCAGGTGGTGGGCGCACGTCGCGGGTCGAGCACTGCACGATGCGCTCGACGTTCTTCACATGCAGGCCCTGACGCGAGCGGCTCAGCTCGGTGACGATCAGGCAGCCGTCATCTTCGCTGTTGCCGCCACGCTCGCCGATGGCGCTGGCCAGGTCGATCACCGTAACCGCCGAGCCACGCAGCGTGGCGATACCCAGGACATTGGGGTGACGGCTGGGCAGCTTGGTCAGGGGCGGACAAGGGATGATCTCGTTGACCTTGAGCAGGTTGATCCCGAGCAGCCTGCCGCTATGCAGACGAAACAACAATAGCGATAGCGCGTCGCCGGTGACGAGACTCATTGGGGGTTCCTTGAACTGTCGAAATCTAGGGGTATAGCGACCGCATGGCCGCGGACTTTAATCCGCAGCCAGCTTAAGCGCGACCCGCCCACGATCCGGGCAGGTTTCCATGTAACGGTGCGCAGCGACAAAATCGTTGAAATCGAACACCTTGTCGATCACCGGCGTCAGCAGGCGATCAGCCGTCATCTGGTTGATGTGCGTAAGGGCACGTTGCACGGCTTCGTCATTGGGCTCGATGCCCAACTCCGGACAGCCGGTGAAATCCAGCACGCAATGACGGAAGAACTGCAGGTGTTTCTTGAATGCGGCACAGGCCGGGAAAGCGGTGTCATTGCCACCGTTGTTGCCGTACAGAATCAGCTTGCCGCGTGGTGCGGCGATGTCGCCGAGCAGCTTCATCTGCGGGCCGGCACACTGATCGAGGATGACTTCGACACCCTTGCCCTCGGTGTAACGCTCGATCTCCAGCACCAGATCCTGCTCTTCGGTGACGATCACCTTGTCCGCTCCCAGCGAACGCAAGAACTCGCGGTCGTCCGGCGAGCTGGTGGAGACGACCACCTTCGCACCCAAGGCCTTGGCCAGTTGCACGGTCTGCGGTGCCAGGCAGCGGGACGCCTCGGTGATCAGCACATGCTGACCGGGCTTGAGGTGAGCAAGATCGATCAGAGCCAGGTAGCCGAACAGCAAGGCGCTGTAATGCACGCTGGCTTCGACCGGGCTGAGCACATCCGGGTAACGAGTCAGGGCATGCCGGGGCATCAATACCAGATCGCCCCAGGTCGGATAACGGTTAGGCGTGCTGGCGGGAAAACCCGCAACGGCGGTGCCGACTTCCAGGCCTTCTACGCCTTCGCCCAGCGCGGCCACGGTGCCAGCCAGTTCGAAGCCGGTACCGGCCGGCAACTTGGCCTGCTCGGCCGCCAGGTTCTGCCGCCACAACACGTCCTTCCAGCCCAGCCCGACGGCCTGCACGCGCACCAGCACTTCACCCGGACCGGGTACAGGCGTCGGAACCTCTTCGTACTGGAGCACATCGGCATCGCCGAACTTATGAAAACGGATCATGCGGGACATCGCTTACCTCGAGCTTGATCGCGGATTAACACTTCAATGACTGTGGACTCTATCCGCTGTGTGGCGGTGGCACTATCCGACTCTATCGATAGTCGTCATGCCTGTCAGTGATTCGGCGCCTTTCAATACGCCTCGCACTGCCCGTACTATTGCCGGGGCAAAGGCTCTCATTTGCACCGCCGTGCTGACAAGGCCCGTTTTCCTCGGATGGTATCTGGATGAATCGCAACGACCTGCGTCGCCTCGATCTGAACCTGCTGATCGTCTTCGAAACATTGATGCACGAGCGCAGCGTAACCCGGGCAGCAGAGAAGCTCTTTCTCGGTCAGCCAGCGATCAGCGCCGCGCTCGCACGCCTGCGCACCCTGTTCGATGATCCGCTGTTCGTCCGCACCGGCCGCAGCATGGAGCCGACTCCGCGTGCGCAGGAGATCTTCGCCCTGCTCTCGCCGGCCCTGGACTCCATCTCTACGGCGGTCAGCCGCGCCGCGGACTTCGACCCGGCCACCAGCAAGGCGGTATTTCGCATCGGTCTGTCCGACGATGTCGAGTTCGCGCTGCTGCCCGCCCTGCTCCGCCGTCTGCGCGCCGAAGCGCCTGGCGTGGTGCTGGTGATCCGCCGCACCAACTACCTGATGATGCCGAGCCTGCTGGCCTCCGGCGAAATCTCCGTGGGCGTGGCCTACACCGACGAGCTGCCCGCCAACGCCAAGCGCAAGGTGCTACGCCGCAGCAAGGCCAAACTGCTGCGCGCCGATTCCATACCTGGCGCACTGAGCCTCGATGACTACTGCGCCCGCCCCCATGCGCTGGTGTCCTTCGCTGGCGACCTCACTGGCTTCATCGACGACGAGCTGGCCAAGCTCGGGCGCAAACGCCACGTGGTGCTGGCCGTGCCGCAGTTCAACGGCCTCGGCACGCTGCTGGCGGAAACCGACATCGTCGCCAGTGTGCCCGACTACACCGCCGCCGCTCTGACCGCCGCCGGCGGCCTGCGTGCCGAGGATCTGCCGCTGCAAACCCAGACCTTCGAGCTGCACATGGCCTGGCGTGGCGCCCAGGACAACGATCCGGCCGAGCGCTGGCTGCGTTCGCGCATCCAGATGTTTTGTGGCGATCCGGACAGCCTGTAGCGCACTTCAGGCGTTACATTTAACCGATTGGCGAATGCCTCAGCGCATTACTGTTTTCAATGCAATGCGACACTGCTAACCCTCTCGCCCGCATGATGCTCCTCGATTCATCGATCACAGCAGCACTTCAAGCGCTCCATAATCATTGACGATGATATTGAACTTCATGGCGTTCGATTAGTCGCTCGCCATGCCTCGCCGCAGACTCCGCCCATTCACAAATCCGACTGGCGGAGTCACCCCATGGAACAGCATCACAAGAACATCTGGATATTCCCCCTGGCCCTCGCCGGCGCCCTGCTGCTGAGTGGCTGCGAGCAAGCGCCGCAAGCCCAGGCGCAGATGGCGGCGCCCAAGGTCAGCGTGGCCGAGGTCATCGAACAATCCGTCAACGAGTGGGACGAGTTCACCGGCCACCTGGAAGCGCCGCAATCGGTTGAGATTCGCCCACGTGTGTCCGGCTACATCGACCGCGTCGCCTTCGATGAAGGCAGCCTGGTGAAGAAAGGCGATCTGCTGTTCCAGATCGACCCGCGCCCGTTCCAGGCCGAGGTCAAACGTCTCGAAGCGCAGCTGCAACAGGCACGCGCCAACCAGGCTCGCGCCGTCAACGAAGCCCGTCGTGGCGAGCGTCTGCGCCAGAGCAACGCCATCTCCGCCGAACTGGCCGACGCGCGTGCCAGTGCCGCCACTGAAGCCCAGGCGCAGGTCGCGTCGATCCAGGCGGAGTTGGACAACGCCCGCCTCAATCTGGGCTTTACCCGCATCACCTCGCCTATCGACGGACGTGTCAGCCGTGCCGAAATCACGCGGGGCAACCTGGTGGGTGCCGGCGAAAGCCTACTGACCTCGGTGGTGTCCACCGACAAGGTCTACGCCTACTTCGATGCCGATGAGCGCGCCTTCCTCAAATACACCGAGCTGGCTCGTGAAGCCGGTACCGATGCTCGTGGCGCCAGCCCCGTGTACCTGGGGCTGTCCGACGAAGCCGGTCACCCGCATCTGGGCCAACTGGACTTTCTCGACAACCAGGTCAACCCACGCACCGGCACCATCCGTGGCCGCGCCGTGTTCGACAATCAGGACGGCCGCTTCACTCCGGGCCTCTACGCACGCCTGAAGCTGGTGGGCAGCAAGCCCTACGCCGCCACCCTGATCAAGGACGAAGCGGTCGGCACCGACCTGGGCAAGAAATACGTGCTGGTACTCGGCAACGACAATACCGTGGCCTACCGCCCAATCGAGCTGGGGCCGAAGCTCGAGGGCCTGCGCATCGTTCGCGGCGGCCTGAGCGAGGGCGAGAAGATCGTCGTCAACGGCCTGCAGCGCGCCATGCCGGGCGCCACCGTCGATCCGCAACCGGTGGCCATGGCCGATGCCGACACCCTGGCGCAACTGGCGCGCATGCGTGAAGCCGCCGCTGACAGCCAACCGCCACGCGTTGCCGCCGAAACCACCGCTACCCGCTCGCCGCGCGGCTGATCGCGCCTGCGCGACTTGAGGACAGAGCCATGAATTTCTCGCAATTCTTCATCCAGCGGCCAATCTTCGCCGCCGTGCTGTCGTTGCTGATCCTGATCAGCGGCGCCATCTCGTTGTTCCAGTTACCGATCAGCGAATACCCGGAAGTGGTGCCGCCCACCGTGGTGGTGCGCGCCAACTTCCCCGGCGCCAACCCCAAGGTGATCGGTGAGACCGTCGCCTCGCCGCTGGAGCAGGCCATCGTCGGCGTGGAAGGCATGCTCTACATGTCGTCGCAGTCGACCAACGACGGCAAGCTGACCCTGACCGTGACCTTCGCCCTCGGCACCGATCTGGACAACGCCCAGGTGCAGGTGCAGAACCGCGTCACCCGCACCATGCCGACGCTGCCCACCGAAGTGCAGCGCCTCGGCGTAACCGTGGACAAGGCCTCCCCCGACCTGACCATGGTGGTGCACCTGACCTCGCCGGATAACCGCTACGACATGCTCTACCTGTCCAACTACGCCGCGCTCAACGTCAAGGACGAGCTGGCACGCCTGGACGGCGTGGGCGACGTGCAACTGTTCGGCATGGGCAACTACTCGCTGCGCGTGTGGCTGGATCCGAACAAGGTAGCTTCGCGCGGGCTGACCGCCACCGATGTGGTCAATGCCATCCGCGAACAGAACCGCCAGGTCGCTGCCGGTGCCCTCGGCGCGCCGCCGTCGGACGCCGGCAACAGCTTCCAGCTATCGATCAACACCCAGGGCCGTCTGGTCAGCGAGGAAGAGTTCGAGAACATCATCATCCGCGCTGGCGACGACGGCGAAATCACTCGTCTGCGCGACATCGCTCGGGTCGAGCTGGGCTCCAACCAGTACGCCCTGCGTTCGCTGCTGAACAACCAGCCAGCCGTGGCCATCCCGGTGTTCCAGCGCCCTGGTTCGAATGCCATCGCCATCTCCGATGAGGTGCGCGCACGCATGGCCGAGTTGAAGCAGAGCTTCCCGCAGGGCATGGACTACGAGATCGTCTACGACCCGACCATCTTCGTCCGTGGCTCCATCGAGGCGGTGGTGCACACCCTGCTCGAAGCCATCGTGCTGGTGGTACTGGTAGTGATCCTGTTCCTGCAGACCTGGCGCGCCTCGATCATTCCGCTGGCCGCCGTGCCGGTGTCCTTGATCGGCACCTTCGCCGTGATGCACCTGTTCGGTTTTTCCCTCAACGCCCTGTCGCTGTTCGGCCTGGTGCTGGCCATCGGTATCGTGGTGGACGACGCCATCGTCGTGGTGGAAAACGTCGAACGCAACATATCCCTGGGCAAGTCACCGGTCGAAGCTACGCGCCAGGCCATGAAGGAAGTCACCGGCCCGATCATCGCCACTGCCCTGGTGCTGTGCGCCGTGTTCGTGCCGACCGCGTTCATATCCGGCCTCACCGGGCAGTTCTATCAGCAGTTCGCGCTGACCATCGCCATCTCCACGGTGATCTCGGCGATCAACTCGCTGACCCTGTCGCCGGCGCTGGCGGCCGTGCTGCTCAAGGATCACCACGCGCCCAAGGATGGTTTCTCGCGTCTGCTCGACAAGCTGTTCGGCGGCTGGTTGTTCGGCCCGTTCAACCGCGTATTCGACCGCGCCAGCCATGGTTACGTCGGCACCGTACGCCGCGTTCTGCGTGGCAGCAGCATCGCCATGCTGGTCTATGGTGGCCTGCTGGTGCTCGGCTACCTGGGCTTCTCCAGCACCCCGGCCGGCTTCGTGCCGCAGCAGGACAAGCAGTACCTGGTGGCATTTGCCCAACTGCCCGATGCTGCCACCCTCGACCGTACCGAGTCGGTGATCAAGCGCATGAGTGAGATCGCCGCCAAGTACCCGGGCGTGGAAAACACCGTGTCCTTCCCGGGCCTGTCGATCAATGGCTTCACCAACAGTCCGAACAGCGGCATCGTCTTCGTCACCCTCAAGGACTTCGACCAGCGCAAGGACAAAAGCCTGTCGGCTGGCGCCATCGCGGCCGCACTCAACGGCCAGTTCAGCGAGATCCAGGACGCCTACATCGCCATCTTCCCGCCGCCACCGGTACAGGGGCTGGGCACCATCGGCGGCTTCCGCCTGCAGATTCAGGATCGCGGCAACCTGGGCTATGAGGAGCTGTATACGCAGACGCAGAACATCCTCAACAAGGCCCGCCAGTTGCCGGAGCTGAACCCGATGTCGGTGTTCACCAGCTATCAGGTCAACGTGCCGCAGGTCGATGCCGCCATCGACCGCGAAAAGGCCAAGACCCACGGCGTGGCCATCAGCGACATCTTCGACACCCTGCAGGTGTACCTGGGTTCGCTGTATGCCAACGACTTCAACCGCTTCGGCCGCACCTATCAGGTCAACGTCCAGGCCGACCAGCAGTTCCGTCTGGAACCGGAGCAGATCGGCCAGCTCAAGGTGCGTAACAACCGTGGCGAGATGGTGCCGCTGTCGACCTTCGTCAAGGTCGATGACAGCGCCGGCCCTGACCGGGTGATGCACTACAACGGCTTCCTCACCGCCGAGATCAATGGTGCCGCCGCGCCGGGGTACAGCTCGGGCCAGGCCGAGGCCGCCATCGCCAAGTTGCTGGAGGAGGAATTGCCCAACGGCATGACCTACGAATGGACGGATCTGACCTACCAGCAGATCCTCGCCGGCAACACCGCCGTGTTCATCTTCCCGCTCTGCGTGCTGCTGGCCTTCCTCGTGCTGGCCGCCCAGTACGAGAGCTGGAGCCTGCCGCTGGCGGTGATCCTGATCGTGCCGACCGTACTGCTCTCGGCTATCACCGGGGTGATCCTGGCCGGTAGCGACAACAACATCTTTACCCAGATCGGCCTGATCGTGCTGGTGGGCCTGGCATGCAAGAACGCCATCCTCATCGTCGAGTTCGCCAAGGAAAAACAGGAAGAAGGCCTCGATCGCGTCGCCGCCGTGCTGGAAGCCTGCCGTCTGCGTCTGCGCCCGATCCTGATGACCTCCATCGCCTTCATCATGGGTGTGGTGCCGCTGGTACTGAGCTCCGGGGCCGGTGCCGAGATGCGCCATGCCATGGGTGTGGCGGTGTTCAGCGGGATGATCGGCGTGACCTTCTTCGGCCTGCTGCTGACGCCGGTGTTCTACGTACTGATCCGCGCCTTCGTGGAGAAACGCCAAGCGCGCAAAGCCACCCGCCTGCAGGAGGTACACGCATGAAGGCCTTCACCCCCGCCCTGCTCGCCCTGGCCCTGTCGGCCTGCGCCGTAGGCCCGGACTACCGGGCACCCGAAACCGACCCGGCGCGCATTGCCGCGCTGGAGGCCGGTGACTACGACCGCACACGCTTCGATGCGGCCTGGTGGCAGCAGTTCGACGACCCGACGCTGAACCAGTTGGTGCAGCGTTCGCTGGCGGACAACCGTGAGCTGCGCGTGGCCTTCAGCCGCCTGCGCGCAGCGCGGGCGATCCGCGATGACGTGGCCAACGACCGTCTGCCCACCGTCACCAGCCGCGCCAGCGGTGAGTTCGGCAAGGCCCAGCAGCCGCCGACCACCGAGCAGCGCGTGCGCCAGGAACGCTACGACCTGGGCCTGGACACGGCCTGGGAGCTCGACCTGTTCGGCCGCATTCAGCGCCAACTGGAGGCCAGTGAGGCGCGCATCGAAGTGGCCGAGGCCGACTACTACCAGATTCAGGTCAGCCTGATCGCCGAACTGGTGGATGCCTACGGCACGCTGCGCGGTGCGCAGTTGCGTGAACATATCGCCCTGGAAAACCTGAAGAACCAGCAGGAATCGCGCGCCATCACCGAACAACTACGCGATGCCGGTATCGGCAGCGAGCTGGACGTGCTGCGCGCCGATGCCCGCCTGGCGGCGGTGGAAGCCAGCGTGCCGCAGTTGCAGGCGCAGCAGGTGCGTGCGCGCAACCGCATCGCTACCCTGCTCGGCCAGCGTCCGGAGCAACTGGAGGTGGATCTGGCGCCCAAGCCGCTACCAGCCATCGCCAAGGCACTGCCGATCGGCAACCCGGCCGAGCTGCTGCGCCGACGCCCGGATGTGCAGGCGGCCGAACGGCAACTGGCGGCGGCTACAGCCGAAGTCGGTGTGGCCACAGCTGACCTGTTCCCCCGGGTGAGCCTGTCGGGTTTCCTCGGTTTCACCGCCGGACGCGGCTCGCAGCTTGGCGCCTCGGCTGCGCGGGCTTGGGCCGTGGCCCCAACTATCAGTTGGGCAGCCTTCGACCTGGGCAGCGTGCAGGCGCGCCTGCGCGGTGCCGAGGCTGAAGCCGATGGCGCCCTGGCGCAGTACGAGCAACAGGTGCTGCTGGCCCTGGAAGAATCGGAGAACGCCTTCAGCGACTACGGCAAGCGCCAGCAACGCCTGATCGCCCTGGTGCGCCAGGCCGAAGCCAGCCGTGCAGCGGCGCAGCAGGCGGCAATCCGTTACCGCGAAGGCACGGTGGACTTCCTCGTGCTGCTCGATGCCGAGCGTGAGCGCCTGGCCGCCGAAGACGCCCAGGCCTCGGCCGAGGTCGAGCTGTACAGCGGCATCGTCGCCATCTACAAGGCGCTCGGTGGCGGCTGGCAACCACAGGCCTGAAACGGCTCTCCCCGGTCGGCAGCCTTGCCGACCCTCCTCAGCCTCAGGCGCTTCGTGCTCCTGAGGCTTTTTTACGCGCCTGAATCACACTCCACGCGGTTACGCCCTTGCTGCTTGGCGCGGTACAGCGCAGCGTCAGCCCGCTGCACCAGAACCTGGGGCTGCATACCAGGCGTAACGGTCAGCGCGGCCACGCCGATACTGAGCGTCACTCGGGCTAAGGGTGAGCCCTGGTGCGGCAAATCCAGCGCAGCGACGGCATCAGCCAGTTTTTCCGCCAACAGGCGAGCACCGGCGAGATCGGTCAATGGCGCGAGCAGGACGAACTCCTCGCCGCCGTAGCGCGCCACCAGATCCGTAGAACGGCTGAGCGTGGCCTGCAATGCCTGGGCGATCTGACGCAGACAGGCATCCCCGGCGGGATGCCCATAGAGGTCGTTGTAGGGCTTGAACCAATCGACATCCAATACGACCAGGGCCAGCGGCGCCGAGCTGCGCTGAGCCTGGTGCCACTGCTGCTGCAACAGCTCGTCGAACTGCCGACGGTTGGCGATACCGGTCAGAGCGTCGGTCAAGCTCAGGGTTTCCAGGCGCTGGTTGAGTACCTGCAACTCCTCGGTGCGCTGGGCAACACGCTGCTCCAGTTCACGCTCGGAGCGCTGCAGGGTTTCCACCAGTTGCTCCTGGGCCAGCAGTAACTGTGCCTGGGTTTGCAGCTTTTCCTGGCGCATCACGTTGATCCGGTCGGCCAGGGCGAAGGCCAGCAGGAGCATTTCCAGGGATGAGCCCAGTTGCAGGCCGTCCTCGGTGAAGACATTGGTGGGCAGAATACCCATGGCCCGCAGGCTGGTAGAGGCGCCGCCAAGGATCAGCAGGCCGAAGGCGGCCAGGAAGAAATAAGCACTACGCTGCCGCTTCAATGCACAGGCCAGCGCGAGCCCGACCATGGCAACGGCCGCGAACAGGAAGGACAGGATGGCGAAATGGGCTACCTGGGGCAACGCCAGCACGTAGATGCAGGGGCTCAGCAGATAGAACAGGGTCATGCCCTGCAGC
Source organism: Pseudomonas sp. C11 (assembly GCF_034683865.1). NCBI lineage: Bacteria > Pseudomonadati > Pseudomonadota > Gammaproteobacteria > Pseudomonadales > Pseudomonadaceae > Pseudomonas > Pseudomonas sp. C11. Next base: position 272,214 of record NZ_JAWIIP010000001.1, on the reverse strand, counting down.
AGGCGATCCCCCCAGGGCAGCAACTTCTCCGTCTGCAGCATGCGTCGCATGAACATCATCAGCATGCTCAGCGACACCGCGCCGCTGGAGTAGTACATCACGTTGGAGTTAAGCGACTGACCGAACAGCGTCCAGTCCGGCGCCATGCCGTTCTTGATGGTCAGGCAGCACACGGCGCTCAGTACGAAGGTCACGTACAGCAGATAAATGCGATCACGCAGGGCGATGAACAGCATCAGGTTGAACAGGATCATCGCTACGGCAATGCCCACATAGCCGCTGCGCGCCATGTAGTCATCGCGCTCATGAACATGGAAAGCCTCCACCGACCACAGCTGCAACGGCACCAGCAAACCGATGCTCGATTGCACGCGCAGGTAAATCACCTGCTGCGAGTGCGCAGACAAGGTGACGGGGAAGACGAAGTTGCGATTGTCATAAGCCTTGGTGCTTTGCGGCCGGTCGGCACCGGTAAGCCAGCGGCGATAACCGCCCTGCCCATCCGGCACATAGGCGTCAACGAGGGAGATGCGCGGGTTGTTCACCACCACCAGGCGCGTCGTCGACTCATTACCAGGATTGTCGAGACCAAGGCGAAACCAGTAGGCCGAACGGGTGAAACCCAAGGCAAAGGCGGTGCTGGGTAGCTGCTCATGCTGAAAGCGCCCGGCCATCTCGTCCGAGCGAACGCTCTCCAGCGTCGCCTCACCCGTGACGTCCTCCAGCATGTCGACATGGGTGGTTAGCGACAGCGGCGATTGCTCGACCTGCGTGATGTCGACGAAGCTAACATCGGCCAGCGTCGACAGGGGCAACAGCAGGCCCAGCAACAGCCAGACGAAGCGGAAATGGCGAGCGATATTCATGGACGATGATGGCTCGCACGCTGCGCGGCGTGCTCATGGATATGGGAGTGCCTGGCAGTCTACAAGACCGCCCCGAAGCACGCCAAAACAGCAGGCACGTTACACACAGGCACCTGCGACCATCACGGCCAGTGCAAGCAGACATACCACTCCCACGCCATAGGCCAGAGTTCGCCATGGCTGCCAGCCGCTCAGGTAGGCCAAGGTGTGCAGGACACGGGCGCAGGTGAAAGCGACAAAGGCAGCAGCGCTCGCCTCCCCTGGAGCCTTCAACGCAATGGCCAGGGCGCCAAGCACGAAGAATGAGGGAATATTTTCCAGATCGTTCGCCCAGGCCTTGGCCGCATGCCTGACTTGGGGCAGTTCCTGGCTCCGTGCTTGCCGACCCAGAAAGGCAGCGTCCTCGGCGTTAACAAATGCCTTGTTCCGCAGGCGGAAATAGCCCTGATAACAGGAAATCGCCAGCATCTTCAAGAAAAGCACCACGACGCACAGGCCATATAGAGACTGGAGGCTGCTCATGCCCGCCCCCTTGACGAGAGCTGCTTGCGAAAACCTTCGACCACGATATAGGTCAACGGGCCAAGGGAGGCGAAAACTGCCGTCAACGCGAGATATGGCAGTATCGCCAGCAGTGAACGGCCTTTGCCTCGTGCATCCCGATACATCCAGAGCGCTGCCAGCGAGGCCAGCAGATAGAGATCGATGACGACCTGAGCGGTGTCGGGCCGCGACAGCAGCTCCAGGCCGAACGCCAACAGCGATTGCTCGCTGATCGCGATGCTCCAGGCGGTATAGAAGGAAAATGCCAGCAAGGCGAAGAGCGCGAAGTAAGGTCTGTTCATCACAGGCTCCTGATCGAAGTCTGAGACACATTAGTGATAAGGTCGCGACGGCTCTATGACCTGTCAGGTCATGGAGCGCGCCTCGATGAACTGCAAGAGTCCGTGCATGAACGCTCATCTGCCGCCTCGAATGCCTGCGAAACCGGTTGGACTGCAACTGCGCCAGTTACGCAGACAGGCTGGCCTGAGCCAGCTCGACCTGGCCTTGATCACGGGCATTTCCCAGCGCCATCTGAGCTGCATCGAAACGGGTCGAGCCAGACCAAGCCCTGCGACCCTGCATGCCCTGCTGATGACCCTCGAAACACCACTGGAACAATGCAACGCCGCGTTCCTGGCGGCCGGTTACGCCCCACGTTATGGCGCAGCGGCACTCGATTCGCAGGCGCTCGATGCCATTCGTGGCGCCATCGACCATGTGCTGCAGGCCAACAACCCAGCCCCGGCAATCCTGCTGGACAGCCAGTGGCAGGTATTGGCCGCCAACGCCAGCACAGCGGCACTGTTCAGGCTTCTCGAACTGCCGATGACTAGCGTCGAAGGGCTCAACCTGCTAGCCACGCTGCTGCAGCCAGGCGGCCTCGGTGATCACCTGCTCAATGCCGAAGAGATCCGCGCCGTGGCCTGGCAACGTGCATCCCGCGAGGCACTGGAAAACCCGGACTTGGCGAAGCTGCTGGAAAACCTATCCCCGCCCTGCGCACCGACGACGCTGTCGCAGGCGTCACCGCCACTGGTGATGACCCGTATCGAGTCGCCGCAAGGAACGCTGAGCTTTCTCTCCACCTTCACCACGTTCGGTATGCCGTTGGACATCACGGTTGCCTCGTTGCGCATCGAGCACCTGATCCCAGCCGATCCGCAGACCTGGCAAGTGATGACCCAGGCCCATGAACGCGTGGAGGCCCCCTCGTCCTGATCGAGAGCTCATCATCCGGAGTACGCCCATGACACCCGACCAGATCGCCCGTTTCTGCCTGAACCTGCCCGGTGCCCGTGAAGACCTCAAATGGGGCAGCAACCGGGTGTTTTCCATCGCCGGAAACAAGATGTTCGCGATCCTCGACTTCCTCGGTGAGGATCTCGCGTTCAAGGTCGACAACGACCTGTTCCTGGGTTACGTGGATCGCCCTGGAATCCGTCCGGCGCCCTACCTGGCACGAGCGCACTGGGTCAGCATGAGCGCGCGCCAGTTGCCGCTGGGTGAGGCGGAACTGTGCGAACTATTGACCCGCTCGCATCAATTGGTGGTACGCCGCCTGCCCAAGCGCCTGCAACCGGGGCTATTGCTGTAGAAGCTCTGGCATTTCCAGGCGAATGACTCGCCGCTGTTGCAGGTTCACCGGCGGCTCGAAGACTTGGTGGTAGTACGCCTTGGCCAGACGCTTTATCAGCCCCTTGCGCTGTGCCTGCGGCAGCAGTTCCTGCAGCAAACGATGCAGCTCCGGGCGCGCTGGGGAGACGTAGAGAATGTGATCCTGCGCGTAGGTGAATACCAGATTCTGCTCCACCTTCAACTCGTCGTGCTGCCTCCATTCGAGTGCCATTTCGTGAGCACCGCGAGGCAGATAATCGATCCGCCGCGCAGGTGCGGCCAGCATGCGGTAGAGCCGTTTCCAGTCACCGTCGATGGTCGCCACCGGCAGGCCGTTGGCTTCCCAGATGGCTCGATCCGCCCAGGCCGTGCCCATGCCTGCCACCTGCTGCAGGGCACGGAAATCGTCCAGGCTCTGCACCGGGTCGTACAGCGCCTGGCTGCCACTGGGAATGAACAGGATGCGCTGGTTGACCAGGTTGTCGGTCATGGCCACGCGGACGGGCAGAAACCTGCGATCACGTTCGGCCGTTGGCCCAAGGATCAGTACGCTGATATCGCCACGTTGCAGCATGAGTTCCAGGCGCGTCATCGGCAGGTTGCCAAGCTCTCGCACAGTGGCTGAATGCTCCCCGAGGGCCAGGGTCTGTTCGAGCACCATACGGGTATAGGCAACCGACTCAGGTGTACCGCCCAGGCTCAGTTGCACCGTCGCAGAGGCTTGCAGCGAACCAAGGAAGCCACCCAGTAGAAACAGTCCCAGCGCATGGATACAGAGCCCAAGGCGCTGGGCGATACGGGCTTTGCCCGGGTTTCTTGTTATTGTTTTCATGACAACGTTGCTCTCGCCAGGCAGGCGGAATCGGTCACAGGCAGACTCCGAGCCTCAACATAGCCGCTTGACACGCTGCAAGGCCAGCGTGCCCATCTGGCTACGGCATGAGCAACGGGATGTGCCGGGCAATGTAGACGCCGTCGAACAACAACAGATCGATCCAGAACACCTGATGCGCGGCCACGATCAGCCAGAAGACAGACTGATAGGACGCCTTGCGCGTCTTGTGGCGAAAGGTCTGCTGCGCAATCAGCGCGCCAGGCCAGCCACCCGCCAGCTCGACCAGATGCAAGGTCTGCTCCGGCGTACGCCGCCCGCCTTGCTGTGCGCTGCGCTTGTCCATCCAGTACTGCAGGAAGCTGATCAGGCTGGCGCCGAGGTACAGCGGCAATAGCCACCATAAGGTGCCGCGCAGTTGCAGCGCAGCGCCGAACAGCGGCAGCGCACACAGCAGCACGAACAACACCGCCTTGGCGGTGAAATGACGGATGGGGCCTTCAACCTGACTGCGTCGCTTGGCGCGCGGCGCCTTGCTTGGCGCACTGGCTTTGGCGCTCTGCCTGGTCGGTTTGCGGCGGATTGCCTGGCGATCCAGGCTCAACTCACCGGCCAGGCGCATGTGCTCGGCACGCGGCCTGCCCTGCCCATCGCGCCCCTCGACATAGAGCACGTCATCGCCAGCCTGGGGCCGCCGCTCTCCGCGCATCACCGAGACATGGGCGAACAGCTCGGTACCGCCGTCTTGCGGCTGGATGAAGCCGAAGCCCTTGTCGTCGTTCCAGCTTTTCAGGCGTCCCTGGCGTTCCTTCACGGTTGCGCGGTGCTCCAGTCGATCAGATGCAGTTGCCAGGTCGCCAGAATCACCAGGCCAAAGGCGATGCGGTACCAGGCGAATACGGCGTAGCTGTGATTGGCGATGAACTTGAGCAGCACGCGCACGGTGATCATCGCCACGATGAAGGTGGTGACGAAGCCGATGGCGAAGATCGGCAAATCCGAAAGCTGCAGGATGTGGCGATACTTGAACAGCGAATACACGGTCGCCGCGACCATGGTCGGCATCGCCAGGAAGAACGAGAACTCGGTGGCCGCCTTGCGTGACAGGCCGAAGACCAGGCCGCCGATGATGGTCGCGCCGGAACGCGAGGTGCCGGGGATCAGCGCCAGGCATTGGGCGAAGCCGACTTTCAGGGCCAGGCTCCAGGTCATGTCGTCGACCGTTTCAGCCTTGATCGCGTGCTGACGCTTCTCAGCCCAGAGCATGATCACCCCACCGACGATGAGCGCCGTGGCCACGGTGATCGGGTTGAACAGCCAGTGTTCGATGAGACTGGCGAACGCCAGGCCGAAGACCACGGCAGGGATGAACGCCAGCAGCAGGTTGAGGGTGAAACGCTGCGCCTTGCGCTCCCTCGGCAAGCCCCAGATCACGCCCAGTACGCGGGCACGGAACTCCCACATCACCGCCAGGATGGCACCCAGCTGAATGATGATCTTGAACGCGGTGGCGGTTTCACCATTGAAGCCCAGCAGGTCACCCACCACGATCAGGTGGCCGGTGCTGGAAATTGGCAAAAACTCGGTTAGACCTTCGACTACGCCCAGAATCAGGGCCTGAAAGGCCAGCCAGATATCCATCATTCCCCCAGAAGTCGCGGCAAATGCCAAAAATAGTAGAAGCGTTGTCCCGGCGCTGGGACAGAGGCCTACCGCAGAGGTTCCTTGCAACGGTCTGGCTCGATGAAGATTCAGCTTCCCTGCCACGCTGCCGAAATGCTATCAGAGAACCCGAGTAAAAGAGCGCTCCGCTTCAGTACAGCGCTTTTTGGATCTCCGAGCATAACGACAAAAAACGGGGAATCACCCATGAACAGTTTGCGCAGTATCCCCATCAGCCGTCGCCTCTGGCTGATCCTTGCCCTGGCCATCTGCATGCTGGTGGTGCTTGGCTGCTTCATGCTGCAACAGATCAACACCGACCTTTACGCCGGCAAGTCGGAAAAGACCGAGCATGTGGTGCAGACCGCTGCCGGGATTCTCAAGTATTACCAGGGGCTCGAAGCCGCCGGCACGTTGAGCCGGGATGAAGCCCAGAAGCAGGCCATGGCAGTGATCCGCGAGCTGCGCTACGACGGCCAGGAGTACTTCTGGATCAACGACCAGCAGCCGGTCATGATCATGCACCCGACCAACCCCAAGCTTGAGGGCCAGAATCTGTCGGGTCTGAAGGATCCGGACGGCAAGGCACTGTTCAACGAGATGGTGGCCATCACGCGCAGTCAGGGTGCCGGACACGTGGACTACCGCTGGCCCAAGCCTGGCGCCAGTGAGCCAATTCCGAAGATTTCCTATGTGGAGTTGTTCAAGCCCTGGGGCTGGATCATCGGCTCTGGCGTTTACGTCAACGACGTACAGGCCGAGTTTCGCACCCAGGCGCTGAAGGCATCGGCCATCGGCCTGTCGATTGCCGTGCTGCTGGCCGCTCTGGTCTTGCTCATCTCGCGCAGCATCTCGCGCCCGCTGCAGGATGCCGTGGCGGCCATGGCCAATATCGCCAGTGGCGAAGGCGATCTGACGCGCAACCTCGACACTCACGGCCGTGACGAGCTCACCGCACTGGCAGGCCATTTCAACGTCTTTACCGACAAGCTGCGGGGTGTCATCCGCCAGTTGCTCGACTCCTCCAGTTCCCTGGATCAGGCGGCACGTAGCCTGGGCGACATATCCAGCGAAGCGCAGCTGCATAGCCAGCAGCAAGCACAGCAGATGGAGTTAGTGGCCACCGCCGTCAACCAGGTGACCTATGGTGTACAGGACGTAGCCAAGAATGCCGAGCAGGCGTCCAGCGAAGTTCACACAGCCGAGGATCAGGCCAGCCAGGGGCAACAAAGCATCGATGCCAGCCTGCAGCAGATCGAGCAGTTGTCCGGCACCATCGCCAAGGCGGTCGAGGTGATTCAGTCGCTGGCCACCGAGAGCACGCAGATCGGCGGTGTGCTGGAGGTGATTCGTTCGATCGCCGAGCAGACCAACTTGCTCGCGCTCAACGCCGCCATCGAGGCGGCGCGTGCCGGTGATCAGGGCCGAGGTTTCGCCGTGGTGGCCGACGAGGTGCGCCTGCTGGCCCAGCGTACGCAACAGTCCACCTCCGAGATCCAGACCATGATCGAGCGCCTGCAGAACAACTCCGAGGCGGCGGTCAAGGTCATCAACGACAGCAACCAGGCCTCCCAGCGGACTATCGAACAGGCCAGCCTGGCTGGCCAGAGCCTGACTCAGATCACCCAATCGCTGCGCAACCTGACCGGTCTAAACGCCTCGATCGCCAGTGCTACGCTGCAGCAGACACACGTCGTTGACGACATCAACCGTAACGTCACCCAGACGGCCAGCCTTGCCCGGAACACGGCAGAAGCGGCCGAGCAGTCAAGTGCCGCCAGCCAGCACCTCAAGCAGTTGGCCGAGCAGATTCATCGCTTGCTTGGCCAGTTCCGCGTGTAGAGAGAAGCTCATGAGCACAATGGAACACCAGGAAGTCGACTTCAGCAGGCCGCAGAACCAGGATCTGGTCTGGGATCTCGACAGCATGGCGCGCCGTGAACTGGCGGAACGCTTCATCAAGCTGTTCGAGAACCGCCTGTGCGTCTACTCCGAGTCGGTGGGCCAGCTCTACACCAACTACAGCCTGCACTTTCCCAGCGAGCTGGGGCGCAAGATGGTTGTGTTGCCCAACCCCTATGCCTTTCATGACACCTTGCACGGCATCGACGCCCAGGCCATTCGCAAGACCGGCCTGTGCGTGTTGCCAGGCAAGGTGCAAGGCAAGGCGGGCCTGTTGCTCAGCACGCAGATCAAAGGGCAAGGCCCGGCCCCACGGTGCATGCCATTCAAAGCGGCCCTGGCCCAGATCATCAGCCAGCAGAAAAAGGTCGGCGACCTGTTCCTGCCGGTGCTGGTCAAAGGCGACCTGCGTGAATTCAACCAGCAGATGCCCTACCTGCATCTGCACAGGCTGCAGGTGGCGCGATTGACGCGGCTGTCCAGTTTCGAGCGCGACGACATCCAACACACCATCACGCGCAAGCTGCTGCTTCTCTATCGTCAGGCCGACAGCCTGGTGTGCTGAGCCCGCCAGCCCGCTACAATCGCGCCCCGCCTTTTTCCTGAGGATGCCGGATGTCCTGGCTCGAACTCGTTGCTGCCGCTCTCGGCATCGTCTCGGTGTGGTTGACCGTACGCCAGAACGCCTGGTGCTGGCCCATCGGCCTGGTGATGGTGCTGCTCTATGCCTGGCTGTTCTTCGACTGGCGTCTGTACTCCAACCTGTTGCTGCAGGTGCTGTTCGCCGCGTTGCAGATTTATGGCTGGTGGCAGTGGACACGCGGCGGTGAGCGCCACGACGGCCGCCAGGTCAGCCTGTTGCCCGCTGCCGGTGTGACAAGGGATCTGGCGGCGGGTGTTGCCGGCGCCCTGCTGCTCGGCTACCTGATGGCCAGTTTCACCGATGCCAGCTCGCCTTGGCTGGATGCTGCGCTGACTGCATTCAGCCTGGTGGCGCAATGGTGGATGGCGCAGAAGCGCCTGCAGTGCTGGGCCCTGTGGATCGTAGTCGATCTGTGCTACGTGGCCTTCTTCATCGCCACGGATCTGTACCTGACTGCCGGCCTCTACGCGGCCTTCACCTTGCTGGCCATCAGCGGCTGGCTTGGCTGGCGCCAGGATCCTGCGCTACGCGGCGCGGCATGAAGGTCATCGTCCTGACCGGCCCGGAGTCGGCCGGCAAGAGCTGGCTGTCGGGGCTTATCGCCGAGCGCTTTGGCGGCGTGGTGGTCGGCGAATACGTTCGCCACTTCATCGAGCAGGAGCAGCGTGATACCTGCTACGCCGACATCCCGGTGATCGCGCGCGGACAGTTGGCCTGGGAAGATCAGGCGCGCGCCCAGCGCCCGCCGTTGCTGATTCTGGATACCCATCTGCTGAGCAACATCCTCTGGAGTCGCAGCCTGTTCGGTGCGGTACCGGATTGGCTGGAAAGCGAGTTGCTTAGCCGTCATTACGACCTGCACCTGCTTCTCGACCCACGCGACGTGCCCTGGGTTCAGGATGGGCAGCGCTGCCAACCGGAACTGGCCGACCGCCTGGCATTCCACCAGGCCTGCCGGGACTGGCTGGAAGCCACGGGTCAACGCTTCAGCGCGATCAGCGGCGACTGGCTGCAACGGCGACACCAAGCACTGCAGCAGGTCGAGGCGCTATTGGCTCAGTGACGCAGCACGCTGGCCCAAGCCACCAGCAGGCTGAGGCACACCACCCACGTCAGCGGTTTGCGCAACAGCGGGTACCAGCGCGGTGCCAATCCGATCCTGACCGCATGCAGATCAGCCAGGTACAGGCCGATGAAGGCCAGCAGGAAGATCGGTAGCACCAGCCCCACCATCAAGCCACTGGACAGCGCCAGCCACCCCAGCAGCGGCGGAATCACCGAAAGCCCCAGTTGCAGTTGGGCACGACTGTCCGCTGCCTCCGCACGCATCGCCAGCCCCCAATGAATCGCGCCCATGAAGGCCAGGATCACGGCGGCATAGTCGAGCAGCGCAGCGAGCACGAACGCACGCCAACCGAGCGGTATCAGCCAGATACCCAGGGCGCCACCGATAAAGGGAAGCAAGCCGGCATAACCGAGCATTAGGGCCAGGCGTGGCGGTTTTTCGGCATCGAAGGGATGCATGGGGAATTCCTTGCGCGAGACGAGTTACAGCACATTAGCAGCGTTGCCTGGCTGCTGCTGCGTGATCAGCGCATCCGGTGCTTGTGCAGCAACCGATAGAAGGTCGGCCTCGACACCCCGAGCGCCCGCGCGGCCTGGCTCATGTTGCTGGAATAGCGCGTCAGCGCATCGTTGAGCGCCTGGCGTTCGGCACGCAACACGTAATCGGCCAGGGTGTTACCGCTGTCGTCCAGAAGCGAAGGCGCTGCCAGTTGCAGATCCTCGGCCGCCATCTGCCGCCCTTGGGCACTCACCAGCGCGTGCAGGACGCGATTACGCAGCTCATCGAGATTGCCCGGCCAGAGGTGCTCAAGCATGGCCTCGATGGCATCGTCGGCAAACAGGCCCTCGAAGCGATTCGATCCCGCGCCATAGCGCTTGGCGAAATGCTCGGCCAGTAACAGGATATCGCCGCGCCGGCTCCTGAGCGGCGGAACCTCGATTTGCAAGCGTCCCAACTCGCCGTACAACGGCTCGAGAAAACGTCCGGCGGCAACGGCCGCGGCCAGTTCACCCTGCTCCAGCGTCAGTACCCGTGCCGCAGGCGCGCGACGAAGGTAATCGAGCAGCTTCTCCTGCAACAGCACGGGCATGGCGTCAGCCCCTTCGAGCACCACGCTGGTGCCCGGCTGCCGGAGTGCCCCCACGGATTCATCGAATAGACGTACGTGCAGTTGCTCGACGGCAAGCGCACGGCAATCCAGCTCGACCAGAGGATCGTTGGCGTGAGCGGATCGGCCATGAAGCAAGCGCGCCAACAACGACTTGCCACTGCCCGTCTCGCCACGGATCAGCACGGGCGCCGACTGCGTGGCGTGCTGCTCCACCTGGCGTCGCAAGGTGCGCACCTGGCTGCTGTTGCCAATGAGCTGAGCCACCTGGCATTCCGCCAGACGCCGCTGCAGACGGGTGCACGCACGCGCCTCACGCAGCGCCTCATGCAAACCGTCCAGCCCCTGTGGCAATAGCACCTGTTCGACGCAACCGGCAGCGAAAAACGCCCCCTGGTATGCGTCGAACGGTTGTCTTTCATCGAGCGCGGCAACCCAGCACCAGCCACTGCGCCGCAGCACGCGCAGAATCTCAGGCAGCGCAGCGGCGGAGTCGGCATCGAGGCGAACCAGGGCAACGTCGACCGCGTACTGTGCCGCCTCGGCCAGGCTGGCTTGCTCCACGGCCCATCCATGTGCGTGCAGACGCGGCAGCAGAGCCGCGCAATCGGCAGTGGGATTAATCAACAGCACCGGGTGATACGCGGCGAACGGAGCCTCGGACATATTCCTTCCTTGGCGCCAGTATTTTGTAAAACCAATAAAAACAATATGTTGGCGCGCTTAGCTGTAAAACTAGCAATTACTTTGACACCTCTTGGAACGTTTCTCTATATCCATGCTTCCCGTTGGTTATTGCGAGCACCGGGTTATTTGCCTGATGGCAACTTGCCAAGTGCGCAATGGATTGGCATAACAGCGCAATTCATAAGAACGCCACAAGGAAGTCCCCGATGCGCATGCTCCGCCGTATCATCAAACTTGTCCTGGCAATGGCGCTGATCCTGCTGGCCGTGGTGCTCTACTACGTCGCCTACCCCAACCTGCCGGCCTATGAAAAGCCCGAGCAGCTGCATTACCTCGATCAATGGAGCGAGGCGCAACGCCAGACCTACTACTACACACCGCAAGGCACCCAGGTTAAGGGGCTGCGCTACGAGTGGTTCACGGCGCTGGAATTGCCCTTCGGCACGGACAAGTTCGCCCGCCCCGAATACCTGGCCCGATTCGGCTTTCTGATCGACCCGCAGCAACAGCCAACGGTGCTCAACCCTGGCAACCTGCCGGTCGGGTTCACCCGCCACCAGGATGACGAAAACGGCGAGCGCTTCCTCGATATCAGCTGCGCGGCGTGCCATACCGGTGAGCTGCGCTATCGTGGCCGGGCCGTGCGCATCGACGGCGGTGCGGCGCTGCACTCGCTGGCCTCGACAGTGCCAACCCTGCGTGGCGGCGGCTTCGGCCAGGCACTCGGCATGAGCATGGCCTTTACCTACTACAACCCGCTGAAATTCCGCCGCTTCGCCCGCGAGGTTCTGGGCGACCAGTATCCGCAAGGGCGCGAGCGTTTGCGTGAGGATTTCAAACAGGTACTCGATACCCTGCTGGGCACCGCCGCCAATGACTGGCATCGCGGGCTCTACCCCACCGAAGAAGGCTTTGGCCGCACCGATGCCTTCGGGCGCATCGCCAATACCGTGTTCGGCGGCGCCATCGACGAGGCCAACTACCGCGTTGCCAATGGCCCTGTGAGCTATCCGCAGCTCTGGGATATCTGGAAGTTCGACTGGGTGCAGTGGAACGGCTCGGCCATGCAGCCGATGGCCCGCAACATCGGCGAAGCGCTGGGCGTGGGAGCCACTCTGCAGTTGCTCGATACCCACGGCCAACCCATTGCCGAGGCCGATCGTTATGCCTCCAGCGTTCGCCCGCAGGATCTCTACACCCTCGAAGAGACGCTCAAGCAACTCAAGCCGCCGCACTGGCCGGAACAGGTGCTGGGCAACATCGATCTGCCCCTGGCCAGCCGTGGCAAAGCCCTGTTCAAGGAAAACTGCGCCTACTGCCACGCGCCCGATCCCAAGCCGAAAGATCAGCGCCTGGCGCCCTCGCGCGATCCGGAGTGGCGCATGCATATCGTGCCGACCAGCGTGGTCGGCACCGACCCGACTACGGCCGACAACATCGCTGACCACCGTTTCGACATCAGCCGCCTGGGCTGGACCAAGGCCGAGTTGAGCCGGCTTGACGTCAAGCTATTCGGCGCCAGCCTCGACGACGTCGACTTCAAGAGCATCTCCAGTGCCAAAGGGTTGGCCTACATCACCGCCTACGTGGAGAACCGTGCCTATCAGGACGCCGGCATCCAGCCCCCTCAGCGTCAGCAGATGGATGGCTACGGTCTGCCCATCGGCGTGCGGGAGTTGCGCGGCTACAAGGCGCGCCCGCTGGACGGCATCTGGGCGACGCCCCCCTTCCTGCACAACGGCTCCGTACCGACGCTGTTCCAGTTGCTCTCGCCTGTCTACGAGCGGCAGAGCAGCTTCTGGGTCGGTAACTTCGAGTTCGATCCCAAGTTCGTTGGCTTCCAGACGGAAAAATTCCCGGGCGGCTTCTTCTTCGACACGAGCGTGACCGGCAATGGCAATGGCGGCCACGAGTTCCGTGACGGTTGCCGCCAGCAGGGCGTGATCGGCCGCGCTCTGGCGCCGGAAGAACGCTTCGCGCTGATCGAATACCTCAAGGTGCTGGGCAACGAACGCCTGGAGGCGCAGTTGGGCGAGGTTCCGGCTCGCTCATGGACACCGGGGCCGAGCTGTGAAGGCTGATACCTGCGACTCACGAAAACGATAAAAAGGAATGCGCGCATGTTGAAACGTTTCTGGCTCTGGCTCGGTCGCCTGATCGGCAAGCTCGTGTTCTTTTTCGCCGTGGTCGGCATGCTCGGCTGGGGCGCTGGCGAGGCCTACTACGCCTGGAAGTTTTCCGGCCCGGTGTCGAGCGAGGAACAGATCCCACCGAATGAAGCGGCGCTGACCCGCGCGATCATCGAGGATACCGTGCGCGTGGTCGAACAGCACCGCGACAACACCCGTGTACTGCGTGATGCCCACGCCAAGGCTCACGGTTGCGTAAAGGGCGAGGTGCAGGTGCTCGATGATCTGGCCGCCGAGCTGCGCCAGGGCGTGTTCAGCGAACCGGGAAAAACCTGGCAAGCCTGGGTGCGCCTGTCCAACGGCAACGCCTACCCGCAGTTCGACAGTGCGCGCGACGCGCGCGGCATGGCGGTCAAGCTGCTCGACGTGCCTGGCGAAAAACTGATGCCGGGCGCCGCTCATGCAGGGGAACAGGACTTCGTGATGTTCAATCACCCGGTGTTCTTCGTCAGCGATGTGGCCGAATACCGCAGCAACTTCGCCGCCCAGGCCGACGGCAAGAAGGTGCTGGCCTTCTTCCCCAGCTGGGATCCGCGTACCTGGGAAATCCGTCACCTGATCATCGCTCTGAAGACTCTGGCGCCGGCACCGGAGACGCCCGTGGCGACCACCTACAACTCCATCGCGCCTTACAAGCTGGGCCCGCTCAACGTCAAATACCGTGTGGTACCAGCTCCGCAGAACTGCCCGCCCTACCAGTTGCCCGAGCAGAACACCGAGCTGCCGAACTTCCTGCGTAATGCGCTATACCAGCAACTCTCGCTGGATCGCGCTCCGGCGTGCTTCGAGCTGCAGGTGCAAACGCAGAATCCGCAGTACTACATGCCCATCGAAGACACCAGCGTGCAGTGGAGCGAAAAGATCTCGCCGTTCCAGACCGTGGCACGCATCACATTGCCACCTCAGGACTTCGATAGTCGGGAACAGAATCTCTTCTGCGACAATTTGTCCTTCAATCCCTGGCATGCACTTCCGGAACATCGCCCCATTGGCGGAATAAACCGTCTGCGCAAGGCCGTATATGAAGCGGTCAGTGCTTACCGCCATGAGCGCAACGCCGCCCCACAAGCGCAAGCCCCCGCAAGCTCTGGCCTGTAGCCCTGACGCGGCGAAAATGCGCGGGAACTTTTTATCCAAAAAGTTGCCTTTACCGCCGCGCCGAAGTTGTTCGGTGCGGCACTTTTACGCAGTTCTAAAACTTTTTCCGAAAGCATGTGACTTAACGCTTGTGTCAGCTCATCAACAGAACTGACAGGTCAGCTAATTAGCTGCCAGACCACCCTACAAGTTGTTGGGAACTATTCGGAGAAACCGACCCCATGAATGCACCGCTGCGTTTTAATGAAGCCCTGCTGATCGCCGATCGCGCCTTCCAACCCTTTCAATGCGTTGCCTGGTCGCCGCAAGATGGCACCGGCCTGGTGAGCATCAGCGTCATCGACCGCACCAACACCCGCGTACTCGGCCGCACCCAGCTGTCCAGCGCCACTTACAGCGACCCGCAACAACTGGCCAGTGCCCTGACCCACTCCCGCGAAGAACTGCGACGCAAGGGCTTCGACCTGGCTCCCTGGAGCATGCCCGAGTAAACCCTGCCGGGGCGCCATTCGGCGCCCCTAAAAAATTGGCAATATCTGTGGGCTTAATGTCCTTGTTGCCACGCCTGCCCCGGCGCACACTGCCTCCAATTTCCGCGGAGGCTCCAGATGGATGCGCTCAGAACCATTGCCTGCCTGATCTACCCCGACGTGATGAGCCTGGACGTCACGGGGCCGCTGCAGGTCTTCGCCTCCGCCAATGTCGAACGCCAGCGCCAGGGTCTCTCACCCTGCTACCGTCTGTGCCTGCTCGCCGAAGAGGCTGGCCCGGTCGCCACGTCCGCTGGTTTTCAACTCGTCGCCGACCACAGCTGGCGCACCTTCGACAGCACCACGCTGGACACCCTGCTGATTCCCGGCGGACTGGGCGAGGCCGCGCAATGCAGCAATCCGGCGCTATTGGCCTGGCTGCGTGACAGCGAACCGCATATCCGCCGCTTGGGCTCGGTCTGCTCCGGTGCGCTGATCCTCGCCGCCGCCGGCCTGCTCGATGGTCGCCGCGCCACCACCCATTGGGCAGATGCCGAGCGACTGGCGCAGCGGCACCCCAAGATCACCGTTCAGGCCGACTGCCTGCACACCTTCGACGCACAGGACGAGCAGCAGTCGCACCTCTTTACCTCGGCTGGAGTGACCGCCGGCATCGACCTTGCCCTCGCGCTGCTGGAAGCCGATCTGGGTCGACCGATGGCGTTGGCAGTCGCGCGCCGCCTGGTGCTATTCCTGCGCAGGCCAGGTGACCAGGCGCAGTTCAGCTCACTGCTGAGCCCGGAGCCCAGTCGCACCCCCAAGCTGGCCGCCCTGCTGGACTGGATTCCCGCCAATCTGGCAGCAGATCTTTCGCTTCAGCGCCTGGCCGAGCAGGCCTGCATGGCGCCACGCAGCCTGTCACGCGCCTTCGTCGACGAACTGGGCATGGGGCCTGGGCGTTATGTGGAACGTGTACGCCTGGAGGCCGCACGTCTGCTGCTGCATGACGCCCAGGCATCGATCGCCACGGTGGCACGCCTGACTGGCTTCGGGCACGCCGAGAATCTGCGACGCTGCTTTCACAAACACCTGGCCATCAGCCCTCAGGAATATCTGCAACGCTTCGGTCAACGCCACTAGGAAATCACTCATGCTCGAACTGCGCCCCAATTGCGAATGCTGTGATCGCGATCTACCTCCCGACAGCCTGGACGCGCGCATCTGCTCGTTCGAGTGCACTTTCTGCAGCGATTGCGCCGAACATCGGCTTGCTCAACACTGCCCCAACTGTGGTGGCGAGTTGCTGCGACGGCCGATCCGTCCGCACAACAAACTGGCCAACAACCCGGCTTCGACCACTCGCATCAACAGGGCCACGCCATGCTGAAATTTCTGAGCAAACTACGCGGCGATGGGGCAGCGTTGCCGCCTCGAGCGCCGGCTCGCCAGATCGCCCTGGCCTGGCTCGGCGGCTTTTTCGCCATCGGCAGCATCGCGCTCAGCGCCGATCTGCTGTCGGCCAGCCTGCTGCTGGGCTCCTTCGGCGCCTCGTGCGTGCTGGTGTTCGGTTTTCCTGACCTGCCCTTCTCGCAACCGCGCAACGTGCTGCTGGGGCATGTGCTGAGTAGCCTGGTCGGCCTGCTCTGCCTGCATCTGCTGGGGCCAGGGGTGTGGTCACTGGCGATTGCGGTGGGCAGCGCCATCGCCCTGATGATGTTCACCCGCAGCGTGCACCCACCAGCGGGCTCGAACCCGGTGATTATCTTCCTGACGCAACCGGGCTGGAGCTTCCTGCTGTTCCCCACCCTGAGTGGTGCGCTGATCCTGATACTGGTGGCATTGCTGTACAACAACGCCACGCGCCCAGGGCGTTATCCCAAGTACTGGTGAACGCCGGCACAACGAGAAAAGGCGACCCAAGGGTCGCCTTTTTCGCACACGCAAGCCGTCAGTAGTAGGCGTTCTCGCGGTTGCTGTGGTCGGTCACGTCACGCACGCCCTTGAGTTCCGGGATGCGCTCGAGGAGGGTCTTCTCGATGCCTTCCTTGAGGGTGTAGTCGGCCTGGCCACAGCCCTGGCAGCCGCCGCCGAAACGCAGTACGGCGATGCCCTCTTCCACCACATCGACCAGCGATACCTGGCCGCCATGGCTGGCCAGGCCCGGGTTGATCTCGGTCTGCAAGTAGTAGTTGATGCGCTCGTTGAGCGGGCTGTCTTCATTGACCATCGGCACCTTGGCGTTCGGCGCCTTGATGGTCAGTTGGCCACCCATACGGTCAGTCGCGTAATCGACTATGGCGTCTTCGAGAAACGGCTCGCTGACGGCGTCGATCCAGGCAGTGAAGCTGGCCAGACCATGCGGGGTATCCTCCGGCTTCTGCTCGCCCGGCTTACAGTAGGCGATGCAGGTTTCCGCGTAAGGCGTACCCGGCTGGGTGATGAAGATACGAATGCCGATACCCGGAGTGTCCTGCTTGCTCAGCAGCTCGGCCAGGTAATCATGGGCGGCATCGGTAATGGTAATGGTGCTCATGGCAACTCCTCACGGTCATGCGGCGCAGTGTACGCCAAGTGACGCGATGATTATAGTCCTACTAAATTACTCAGGATAAGGCTGCAGCACTCGACGATCTGAACGCGCCTCGACCCAAGCCTTGGCACGAACGAAGAACCGCCGCTCGATCAACTCGTAACTGCCCCAGGCGGCCACTGCAATCAGCGGTATGCACGCAGCGATGACCAGCGCTGGCGCAAGATCCAGGCTGGCCTGCACGTACCAGCCCAGCGACAGGATGATCACGTGTAGCAGGTACACCGAGTAAGAACAGTCACCCATCCGCACCAGCAGGCGATTGTCCTTGAACCAGGGCTCCATGGCGATGCAGGCCGCGACGATCAATGCACTGGGAACGCCCCAATGCAGCAGGCGCATGGAGTTGTCGAAGTGGTAGAGGGTCAGCAACGAGCCGGCGATGACCAGCAACGGCAGCCAGAGGCCCTGACGAATCCAGCCACGGCTGTAGAACACGCCCAGCAGCATGCCAAAAACGAATTCGTAGACGATGCTGTTGCGATAGAAATCGCTCATCCAGGGTTGAGTCGCCAGCCCGCCGAAGACCACCAGGGCGATGACGACGAACGCCAGGCGCAGTCGCTCGGTCAACATGAATGTCAGAGCGAACAGCAGGTAGAAGAACATCTCGTAGTTCAGCGTCCAGCCGACGTTTAGCGTGGGATAGAGGCCGAAGCCGCCAGGATTTTCGGCCGGAATGAACAACAGCGAAAGCAACAGATGGTGCAGATCGAACGCCTGTACGGGCATCACCGGGTTGGCGAAGGCGATGATCGCGGCGGCGATCAGTGAGTACAGCCAATAGGCGGGAACGATGCGCAGTACACGGTTGAGCATGAAGCGCCAAGGCGTGATGGCCTTGCCCTGAGTGGAGAGATAGATCACCAGCCCGCTGATGACGAAGAAGATGTCGACGCCAACGGCGCCTCGCTCGGCGAACAGCCGCCCGATGAAACTGTCAGCCTGAAAATTGAAGAACACCTGCATGACATGGTGAAAGACCACGACCCAGGCTGCCAATGCGCGCAACGCCTGTACTGAAACCAGCATGGAAACGCCGTTCCCCCTCTCGTTGAAGTTGTCACGAGACTGCCTGCAAGCAGGCAACCACAGCGTCCGACCGCTGTGGCTAGAGAAAGGTCGACGAAACCCGACGAGCGTCGGCAGCAGCACAACGCCACTGCCGACTGCCAATGACTTTACAGGTTCTCGTAGCGGTTCATGTCCAAGACGCCGGCTTCGATGGGCTGGGTTTCCCGAATGCGCGCGCTCAGGTCATGAAAATAGAACCAGAACTGCGGATGACTGCGGCGAATGCCCCAGCGTTGCGTGATGGCTTCGAAGCCCTTGGCGTCGCTCACCTGTTGCATCTGGCCGACGAAATCCTCGACTTCACTCGCCTTGAGGTTGAAGAGGAAGTTCGGATAGCTGCTCAGCACTTCCGGGTAGACCGTCAGGGTGTCCAGACCCGGCTGATAGCGCAGTTCCTCACCGAGCATGAAAGCCACGTTGCTGTGCGCGCGGTTGCGCAGCAGGCTGTAGATCTCACGCGAACCATCGGCGAATTCGACCCGCACCATCGTCGCCTCAGGCATCTGTTCGATCACCTTGAGTCCCGCTGCCGGACGACTGGCCAGGCGGCTGAGACTCTGCTCGACATCGCGCTGCTCAGCCTTGAGCCCTTCACGGTAGCAGCGACCGTTACTGCAGCGGTTGATCGGATCAGGCCGCGCATCGAGGCTGGCATAGCGGCTGAGCAATTGGCTGGCGAAGCTGCGCTTGGCATCCGGGCCGGGCAGATACAGAGCGCTCGGGGTGCGATGGTCGATGTGGGTGTAATCGAGCCACATCTTCAGCTTGCCGCTGTTCTGGTACCAATCGTCCAGATAGGCCTGGCGCGATTCGGCGGGCAACAGACGGAGGAAATTGACCTCGGCGCCATTGCGGATCAGGTCGAAGTACAGGCGCGTCTGCGCCTGGTGGGAGACATTGCCGAACACATCGAAGTTGACCACCAGTTGGTAGTAGGTGCGTTCCAGCAAGGGGTAGTCCAACAGCCAGAGGGTCTGCGGAATCTCGCCCAGCAGGCCTTTGCGCACCGAGGCGCTGTCATGCTGACGGAAGATCGACAACAGTGCGTTGTCGTTGCCCGTCCAGATCGTCGACCAGCCCGGCAGCGGTGCATCGGCATAGGTATCGCGGCGCAGGTCTTCGTATTCGTTGCGCTTGTCGCGGTAGTTGCGCCACAGCCCCAGCAGATCGCCGATGTCGTCGAACTGCCCGGGCATCGCCAACAGCGGCGTAGCCTGCTCGCGATACTCGGCATCGGTGATATAGAGGTCATGGGCCGGATCCTGGAACAGCGCCCAGAAGTTGTCGCGGATCACGTCGGTGGCGATCTGCCCACGGCACACGGGGCCACGGATGAAGGTGCGGACGAAATACTCGGCGTTATCCAGCATGAACTGATAGCGCGCCTGTGCCGGTATGGCAGCGAAGGTCTCGAACGGATTGGCGCGGCGCTGGGCGCCATAGCCGGGCACGGCATCGACCGTCCAGTCGCTGGCGAAGAACAGCTGGCGTACGCGTTCGAGCTGCTTGTTGCCAATCGGGTAGGTGATGTGGGTCTTGTGCACGATCACACCCTGGATCGGCCACAGGCGGTAATAGAAGGTCGTGCCTGGATCGTCATTGGGGCGGCGGGTGGCGATCGGGTCGATGGGCTGACCACTGGGCGTGCGCGAACGCACCATCTGGAAGAAATGACGCTGATCCCCACCCTCGATATACAGATGCGCGAGGAACAGGTGCTCGTAGATCCAGCGCGACACCAGGTTCTCGCGCGCACCCGGTGCATTGAGGAAACGCTCCCACGCCTCCACCTGGCTGAGTTCGGCAGCCGTTGGCGTGATGGCCTGCTCTTGTACAGGAGCGCCCTGCTGCAGCCATTGGCTCAGGGTGGCGTATTCGCCATCGGTCAGCCCGGTCACGGCGAACGGCATGCCGCCGTGCGGGTTCTTGCTGGCGTACTCGGCGAACTCCCCCGGCAGCGGGCAGGTGTTGCTGCGGGTGATGGCGATATCCAGATCCTCCGGCAGCTTGGCGTTGGCCGGTAACGGATTGCTCCGCCCCAACTCCAACATGCGCGCGATCAGCGCGGCCTGGCCGCCCTGCGCATCGAGTACGGAATGGAAATCCCGCCGGCGCCAGGCCGCCTCGCCGTGCGCGTCATAGTAAAGGCGAGTGGTCGCCTGCGCCTCGGTACGCGTGCCGTCATACACCAGTTGCTTGCTGGCGCCCCGCAGTGCGCCTTCACCACTGCCCAGGTTGAGCTGGCAGGGTGCGTCGTAGCAGGTATGGCAGGCCACGCACTTCTGCGTGAGGATCGGCTGCACGTCATCGACATAGGAAATGGCGGCGGCGCGCACGCCCAGAGAAGCCAACAGCAGCGCGAAGGCGAGCAACAAGCGGGTGGGCATGGAATGGCATCCGGAATCGATGAGAGCGCAGATTCTACCGGTAACGACGTTCATTGATAGCGCGATACGTGCCACGAAGGCCCTGAAAGAGATTCACGCACCCGCCGAATTGCGCGCGCGCCCAGGTCACACGCTACCTGGCGCAGCCCCGCAATCCACTGCCCTGGCGACCTACCCCGCGAGCAACATGAATGAAATTCATGGAAACCCAGCATGCGTCCGAAAGCCCTGCATCCTTGCTATGATTTGCGCCCTTTTTCTCCAGGCCAGACAGGTTGCCCATGTCCACGCTCCCCGATCGCAGCGCCCGACTGCATGCCCTCCAACAAGCCCTCAAGGAACGCATCCTGATCCTCGATGGCGGCATGGGCACCATGATCCAGAGCTACAAGCTGGAAGAGGCCGACTATCGCGGCGCGCGTTTTGCCGACTGGCCGAGTGACGTCAAGGGCAACAACGACCTGCTGTTGCTGACTCAGCCGCAGATCATCGCCGAGATCGAGAAAGCCTACCTGGATGCCGGCGCCGATATCCTGGAAACCAACACTTTCAACGCCACCCGCGTGTCGCAGGCCGACTACGACATGGAGGAGCTGGTTTACGAGCTGAACGTCGCTGGCGCCCGCGTGGCCCGTGAAGTGGCAGACGCCAAGACCCTGGAAACCCCGGATCGCCCGCGTTTCGTAGCGGGCGTGCTTGGCCCGACCAGCCGCACCTGCTCGATCTCCCCGGACGTCAACGACCCTGGCTACCGCAACGTCACTTTCGACGAGTTGGTGGAGAACTACACCGAAGCCACTCGCGGCCTGATCGAAGGCGGCGCCGACCTGATCCTGATCGAAACCATCTTCGACACCTTGAACGCCAAGGCGGCGATCTTCGCCGTGCAGCAGGTGTTCGACGAGGACGGTGTCGAACTGCCGATCATGATCTCCGGCACCATCACCGACGCCTCCGGCCGCACCCTCTCGGGCCAGACCACCGAAGCGTTCTGGAACTCGGTGGCGCACGCCAAGCCGATTTCCGTGGGCTTGAACTGCGCCCTTGGCGCCGCCGACCTGCGTCCGTACCTGGAAGAGCTGTCGAATAAAGCCGGCACCCATGTGTCCGCCCACCCCAACGCCGGCCTGCCCAACGCCTTCGGTGAATACGACGAAACCCCGGCAGAAATGGCCGCAGTGGTCGAAGAATTCGCCGCCAGCGGCTTTCTCAACATCATCGGCGGCTGCTGCGGCACCACGCCGGGGCATATCCAGGCCATCGCCGAAGCGGTCGCCAAGTATCAGCCGCGCCCGATTCCGGAGATTCCCAAGGCCTGTCGCCTGTCCGGCCTGGAGCCGTTCACCATCGATCGTCAGTCGTTGTTCGTCAACGTCGGCGAGCGCACCAACATCACCGGCTCGGCCAAGTTCGCCCGGCTGATCCGCGAGGAGAACTACACCGAGGCCCTGGAAGTCGCCCTACAGCAGGTGGAAGCCGGCGCCCAGGTGATCGACATCAACATGGACGAGGGCATGCTCGACTCCAAGGCGGCCATGGTCAGGTTCCTCAACCTGATTGCCGGTGAGCCGGACATCTCCCGCGTGCCGATCATGATCGACTCCTCCAAGTGGGAAGTGATCGAGGCGGGCCTCAAGTGCATCCAGGGCAAGGGCATCGTCAACTCGATCTCCATGAAGGAAGGCGTCGAGCAGTTCAAGCACCACGCCAAGCTGTGCAAGCGCTATGGCGCCGCCGTGGTGGTGATGGCCTTCGACGAAGTCGGCCAGGCCGACACCGCCGCGCGCAAGAAGGAAATCTGCCAGCGCAGCTACGACATCCTGGTCAACGAAGTGGGCTTCCCGCCGGAAGACATCATCTTCGACCCGAACATCTTCGCCGTCGCCACCGGCATCGAGGAACACAACAACTACGCCGTCGACTTCATCGAAGCCTGCGCCTATATCCGCGACAACCTGCCGTTCGCCCTGTCCAGCGGCGGCGTGTCCAACGTGTCGTTCTCCTTCCGTGGCAACAACCCGGTGCGCGAAGCGATCCACTCGGTGTTCCTCTACTACGCGATCAAGAACGGCCTGACCATGGGCATCGTCAACGCCGGCCAGCTGGAAATCTACGACGAGATTCCCAAGGAGCTACGCGACGCGGTCGAGGACGTGGTGCTCAACCGTAACGACGGCGCTACCGAGGCGCTGCTGGCCATCGCCGACAAGTACAAGGGCGACGGCGCCGCCAAGGAAGTCGAGAACGAAGAGTGGCGTTCGCTGCCGGTAGGCAAGCGCCTGGAACACGCGCTGGTCAAGGGCATCACCGCCTTTATCGTCGAGGACACCGAAGAGTGCCGCCAGCAATGCGCGCGCCCCATCGAGGTCATCGAAGGCCCGCTGATGAGCGGCATGAACGTGGTCGGCGACCTGTTCGGCTCGGGCAAGATGTTCCTGCCCCAGGTGGTCAAGTCCGCTCGCGTGATGAAACAGGCCGTGGCGCACCTGATCCCCTTCATCGAAGCCGAGAAAGGCGACAAGCCGGAAGCCAAGGGCAAGATCCTCATGGCCACCGTGAAAGGCGACGTGCACGACATCGGCAAGAACATCGTCGGTGTGGTGCTGGGCTGTAATGGCTACGACATCGTCGACCTGGGCGTGATGGTGCCGGCGGAGAAGATCCTGCAGACCGCCATCGCCGAGAAGTGCGACATCATCGGCCTGTCCGGGCTGATCACCCCGTCGCTGGACGAGATGGTGCATGTGGCCAAGGAAATGCAGCGCCAGGGCTTCCACCTGCCGCTGATGATCGGCGGCGCCACCACCTCCAAGGCGCACACGGCGGTGAAGATCGATCCGCAGTACAGCAACGATGCCGTGGTTTACGTCACCGACGCTTCGCGCGCCGTGGGTGTGGCCACCCAGTTGCTGTCCAAGGAGCTCAAGGCCGACTTCGTGCAGAAGACCCGCGACGAATACGTAGTGGTACGCGAACGCACCGCCGCCCGTGCGACCCGCACCGAGCGCCTGAGCTACGACAACGCTATCGCCAACAAGCCGGCCTTCGACTGGAACGGCTATGTCGCGCCCAAACCGAGCTTCACCGGCGCACAAGTGCTGGACGATATCGACCTCAACGTGCTGGCCGAGTACATCGACTGGACGCCGTTCTTCATCTCCTGGGATCTGGCCGGCAAATACCCGCGCATTCTCACTGACGAGATCGTCGGCGAAGCGGCCACCAGCCTGTTCAACGATGCCCAGGCGATGCTGCGCAAGCTGATCGACGAAAAACTGATCAAGGCCCGCGCCGTATTCGGCTTCTGGCCGGCCAATCAGGTGCGTGACGACGATATCGAAGTCTACGGCGACAACGGCGAACAGCTCGCCACCCTGCACCACCTGCGCCAGCAGACCATCAAGCCGGACGGCAAGCCGAATCTGTCCCTGGCCGACTTCGTTGCGCCGAAAGACAGCGGCGTGACCGACTATGTCGGCGGTTTCATCACCACCGCCGGCATCGGCGCCGAGGAAGTCGCCAAGGCCTACGAGGCCAAGGGCGACGACTACAACTCGATCATGGTCAAGGCCCTGGCCGACCGCCTCGCCGAAGCCTGCGCCGAATGGCTGCACGAGCGCGTGCGCAAGGACTACTGGGGTTATGCGAAGGACGAGCAACTGGACAACGACGCGTTGATCCGCGAGCAGTACAAGGGCATCCGCCCGGCACCCGGCTACCCGGCCTGCCCGGATCACACCGAGAAAGGCACGCTGTTCAAACTGCTCGACCCCGAAGCGGACTACAACAAGGCGGGCCGCAGCGGCGTGTTCCTTACCGAGCACTACGCCATGTTCCCGGCGGCCGCCGTATCCGGTTGGTACTTCGCTCACCCCGAGGCGCAGTATTTTGCCGTCGGCAAGGTCGACAAGGATCAGATCGAAAGCTACACAGCGCGCAAGGGCCAGGACATCGCCGTCAGCGAACGCTGGCTGGCGCCGAATCTCGGTTACGACGACTGATGCAAACGAGCCCGCGAAAGCGGGCTCTTTTCATTCATAGGCATGTACACGAGGTGATTCGCGCCGATCATCGAAAAACGCGAACTCCGCACACGAACTCTGCTCCAACGACTGTCGAGCCATCTCGGCTCATTCGACGGAGCGATGACATGTACAAACGCAGCCTTGCAGTGCTGACCGTGGCGGCCGTGATGAGCGGTTGCTCGACGATAGAGAACCCGGTCGACTACGTGACCTTCCGCAACGAGCCGCTGGTCAAGCAGGTCGACCACGGCATGAGCAAGGAACAGGTGCTCACCCTCGGCGGCCCACCCTCCTCGGAAGTGCACAACAACGTCAGCGGCGGCACCTGCAACAACTACGTGCTGAATGTCGACGGCCTGGAGCAGCCCTACTACGTGGACTTCGATGTCAACGGCCGGGTCGACAGCAAGGGTTTCATGAGCTGCGCACAGCACCAGGACAACCAGCGCCGTCTGTGACAGCCAGCCGCCCGGCCGAAAGACAGCCGGGCGGCTGCAGTTAGAAGATCAGCTTGAACAGGCCAATCACCACGATCAGGCCAATGATGAAGATGATGCCAACGGTACCGACGAGAAACTTCAGCATGGAGCGCTCCTTGTTTGTCAGGTTCACACAGGTGTGACCTGTCCAGGCGCGCCAGGGTTTAGAGTTTTTGCCCCTCGGTCAGATACCCTCGCGCCGCTGACGCTTGATGGTGATGCTGTACTCGAGTTGTGGCTTGCGCGTCACGCTCACCGCTTTCCGACTCACGGTATCCAGGGTGATGTTCCAGAAACCACTGGAAGGCACGCGGATCTTCGCCGGGAACTTGATGAAGGCGCCGCCGTGGTAGGTATGCCGGCCACGGTTTCTGAAGGCGCGGAAGTTGGCATCGTTCATCAGGCGGATATTGCAGGGCTGCGAACACTGGATGACCACCAGATCGCCCTCTTCCAGTTGCTCGCGTTGATGGATGAATTTCATCGATTCGGACTCGGTGGTGAAACGGGGGCGCAATAGTGCCGCAAGCGGCGCAGCATCGCCAG
The DNA here is from genome assembly GCF_034683865.1 of Pseudomonas sp. C11. Lineage (NCBI taxonomy): Bacteria > Pseudomonadati > Pseudomonadota > Gammaproteobacteria > Pseudomonadales > Pseudomonadaceae > Pseudomonas > Pseudomonas sp. C11. The sequence goes on along the minus strand of NZ_JAWIIP010000001.1, from coordinate 246,430 downwards.
CACGAGCGACGAGCCGCTTGCACCCAACGCGCCAGCTGCCTAGCATGCGCGCCCAGTTCATCTGCGTTCGATCCCCATGAAAGCCCTGCTCGCCAAGATCCCCACCCTGCTCGCCTGGCTCCACCGTTATCCGGGGCTGATCGCCATTTTCGGCTTCTGTTCGGGCGTCGCCAGCTTCCTCCTGGTGGATCGCCAGGCGCACCTGGCCAAGGTACTCGGGCTGGTTCTGCTGCTCAGTTGGGTCTGGCTGATACTGGAAAACCTGCTGCGTGAGCGCATCGCTCGACGCTTCGGTTTCGAGCTGCCATTGCCGCTGCTACGCTACGCCACCCAGGTGATCCACCAGGAAAGCCTGTTCTTCGTCCTGCCGTTCTTCTTCATCACCACCACCTGGAACAGCGGGCAGCTGCTGTTCAGTGGCCTGCTGGCAGCGGCCGCGCTGGCCTCGATCACCGACCCCATCTACTACCGCTGGCTGGCACCGCGCCGCTGGCTGTTGCTGAGCTTCCACACCCTGACGCTGTTCGCGGTAATGCTCACCGCGCTGCCGATCATCTTCCATCTGAGCACACCGCAGAGTTACGGCATCTCGCTGGCACTGGCGACCCTGCTGGCGCTCCCCAGCCTGGCGGGCGTGATCGGCTTCAGCGGCTGGCGCCGTGTGCTCGCCTTTACCCTGCTGCCGCTGGTACTGGCCGCCGGCGGCTGGATGGCGCGCGTCTGGGTACCGCCTGCGACGCTGTGGCTGAACGAAGTGGCCATCAGCGATCGCTTCGACGGCCAGTTGCGCACGCCGGGGGAACAGCTGGAAAGCGTAACTCTGGCGCAATTGCAGGACGACGGCCTGTACGCCTACACGGCGATCAATGCGCCTCGCGGGCTCAACGAGCGCATCTACCATGTCTGGCGCCACAACGGACGCGAGGTCGACCGCATCGCCCTGGATATCCATGGTGGGCGCAAGCAGGGTTACCGCGCCTGGACGCACAAGCTGCGCTTCCCCTCGGACGCTGCAGGCCAGTGGCAGGTACAGGTGGTCACGGAGGCTGGGCAGATGATCGGTGTGCTGCGCTTCGACGTGGTCGACACCCCGGCCAAGTGATAGCATCCGCGCCCCATGCAGCTCTCCGATATCACCCAACGCCTCGCCGACCTCGGCGCCAAACCCCAGCACATCGGGCGCATCACCCGTGCCTGGCTGCAGGGCAAGCCGCTGGACACCGGCACCAAGCACCAGAAAACCGAGAATTTCCTGCCGCTGACGGTGCGTGAGGCACTGCCGGCGCTGGCGGCTGATCTTGATGGCCTGGCCCGCCTGCGTTCCGAACACCCGGGAGCCGACGGCTCGGCGCGCCTGCTGGTGGAACTGGCCGACAAGCAGATGGTGGAAAGCGTGCTGCTGCCGCGCGACGGCCTGTGCATCTCCAGCCAGGTCGGTTGCGCCGTCGGTTGCGTATTCTGCATGACCGGCAAGAGCGGCCTGCTGCGCCAGCTCAGCAGCGCCGAGATGGTCGCCCAGGTCGCTCTGGGCCGACGCTTCCGCCCGGTGAAGAAAGTGGTGTTCATGGGCATGGGCGAGCCGGCGCACAACCTCGACAACGTGCTGGAGGCCATCGACCTGCTCGGCACCGAGGGCGGCATCGGCCAACGCAATCTGGTGTTCTCCACGGTCGGCGACCCGCGCGTATTCGAGCGCCTGCCACAGCAGCGTGTACGTCCGGCACTGGCCCTGTCGCTGCATACCACAGATGCCGAACTGCGCCAGCGTTTGCTGCCGAAGGCGCCGCGTATCGACCCCGAGGAACTGATAGAGCTGGGCGAGGCCTATGCCCGCACCATCGACTACCCCATCCAGTACCAGTGGACGCTGCTCAAGGGCATCAACGACAGCCAGGAGGAGATGGATAACATCCTGCGCCTGTTCAAAGGCAAGTTCGCCGTGCTCAACCTGATCCCCTACAACAGCCTGGAAGCGGACGATTATCAGCGCCCGGATGGCGAGCGTATCGTCGAGATGGTGCGCTACTTGCACAGCCGTGGCGTACTGACCAAGGTGCGCAACTCAGCGGGCCAGGATGTCGATGGAGGCTGCGGACAATTGCGCGCCCGCGCCACGGAATTGATCAAGGTTCGTAATCTGGATCGCAAATCGCCGAGCCGCCCTGCACTAACATGAGGCCTGGCGTTCTCTGAAGGAGTGCTCCATGCCCCGCTTTCCCGCTTTGCTCATCCTCGCCTCGCTGTGCCTGCCCATCGTCAGTCAGGCCGGAGTCCTGCGCGATAAACTCCAGGAACGCCGCGAAGCACGCGCCGAGCAACAACTGCTCGGCGAGCTACCGGCCGGCAGCCGCATCCTGCACGAGCAAACCTACGGCACAGATCCACGACAGGTTTTCGACGTTTACCTGCCGCCTAATGCGCAAACCGCACCCATTCTGTTCATGGTGCACGGTGGCGGCTGGTACACCGGCGACAAGGCCCGCGACGCGGTGATCGAGAACAAGGCCCGACACTGGCTAGGCAAGGGCTACATCCTGGTATCGAGCAACTACCGCCTGCTACCGGATGCCGACCCGCTGACCCAGGCCAGTGACGTGGCGCAGGCCATAACAGCCGTGCAACGCCAGGCCCGTGGCTGGGGCGGCGATCCGGCGCGCCTGGTGCTCATGGGCCATTCCGCCGGCGCTCACCTGGTCTCATTGCTGAGCAGCGACCCGCAACTGGCACCCGGGGTGTCGCCTTCTTGGCTCGGCACCGTCGCCCTGGACAGCGCCGCCTTCGACGTGCCGGCCGTGATGCAGGGTCGCCATCTGCCGCTGTACGACCGCGCCTTCGGCAAGGACAACAGCTACTGGCAGAAAGCCTCGCCGCTACATGTCCTGCGCAAGGACGCCCGCCCGCTGCTGGCCGTCTGCTCGACCCGGCGCAGCGACGCCTGCCCGCAGGCCGACGCCTATGCGGACAAGGCGCGCCAGCTGGGTGTGACGGTCAGCGTGGTGCGCGAGGATCGCTCGCACGGCGAGATCAACGCGGATCTCGGGGCCGATCCGACCTACACGGCGCGAGTCGATAGCTTCCTGAACACGCTCGGCCTGCCCTGAGGCAGGCCGAGCGTCCTTCACACGCCGCTCTTGACCTTGCTCCAGATACGCGTGCGCAGCCGGTCGATCTGTAGCGGCATGGCCTCCAGCGTGTACAGCTTGTCCATCACCGACTCCGGCGGGTACACGGTGGGATCGGCTTTCAGGGCCGGATCGACCAGGGCGTCGGCCTTGGCATTGCCGTTGGCGTACTTCACATGGTTGCTGATGGCCGCCATCACCTCGGGCTGCAGCAGGTAGTTCATGAAGGCATAGGCGCCCTCCTCGTTACCCGCATCGGCCGGCATGGCCACCATATCGAACCAGATTGGCGCGCCTTCCTTGGGAATCTCGTACTGGATCTTCACGCCGTTGCCCGCCTCGGCCGCGCGCGCACCGGCCTGCATGATGTCGCCGGAGAAGCCGACCGCCATGCAAATCTCGCCATTGGCCAGGTCGCCAACGTACTTGGAAGAATGGAAATACCGCACGTTCTTGCGCATCTCCATCAGCAGCGCTTCGGCGCGCTTGTAGTCTTCGGGGTTCTTGCTGTGGTGCGGCAGCCCCAGATGATGCAGGGCGATCGGCAGCATTTCCGGGCCATTGTCGAGGATCGCCACGCCGCACTGGCTCAGTTTGGCCAGTTTGGCCGGGTCGAACAGCACATCCCAGCTGTCCATGGCCACGTCATCGCCCAGCACCGCTCGCACCTTGTCGACGTTGTAGCCGATGCCAGTACTGCCCCAGAGGTAGGGGAAACCGTGTGCGTTGCCCGGATCGTTCACTTCCAGTGCCTTCATCAGCACCGGGTTGAGGTTGTTCCAGTTGGGCAACTTGCTGCGGTCGAGGGCCTTCAGTGCGCCGCCCTGGATCTGCCGGGCCATGAAGTGGTTGGAGGGGAACACCACGTCATAGCCGGAGCGGCCAGCCATCAGCTTGGCATCCAGGGTCTCGTTGCTGTCGTAAACGTCGTAGTGGGTCTTCAGACCGCTGGCCTGCTCAAACTGCTTGAGGGTGTCCGGGGCGATGTAGTCAGTCCAGTTATAGATGCGCACACTGTCAGCGGCATGGGCGGTGCCGGCCAGCAGCAGGCACGGAAGAAGTTTCTTCAGCATGGGAATACCTCGTTGAGTTGTTGTTCTAGGCAGTCACTGAAAAGGTGCTGATTCAGAAGATCAGCACATAGGTCTTGCGCACCGTTTCTTGTATGTCCCAGATGCCGGTGGTGTTGGCCGGCATCATCAGCGCGTCACCGGCGCAAATTTCGATAGGCTCACCGCCGTCGGGAGTGAAGGTGCAACGCCCGGCGACGAAGTGGCAGAACTCCTGCTGCACGATCTGCCGGCGCCAACGCCCCGGCGTGCATTCCCAGACACCGGTTTCCACGCCATCGCTGCGCTCGACGCTGGTGGTCGAAGTGACGGCCAGCGGCTCGCCCAGCGGGACAGCCACCGGATTGGAATCCTCCAGGGCGATCTCTGGTGTGTTACGGAAGTGAGTGATGTTCATGTGGGCTCCAGTAAAAGGTCGGCGGATACGAATGCTCGCTCAGCACATCAGGCTTTCCAGCCGTCCAGCCAGCGCTTGCGCCAGGCGTCGCCGCCAGGCCGGACTGCGCGGGCTGGCAAGCACCTCGTCTTCATGGACGAAGCTGCGGATGATCGCGTTGTAGCCGAGCCAGCGGCAGGGCTCGGGCTCCCAGCGACTCAGACGGGAAATCGGGCTGTCACTCAATACCCAGGGCTGCTGCAGCAACTCGCTGTCGCGCCCGAGGATGAGGTCGGCCAGGGTCCGGCCGCCAAGATTGGTGGCACCCACACCCTCACCGCCGTAGCCACCGGACAGCGCAATGCGGGTGCGCGTGTCGCGCAGCATGTGCGGCTGGAAACGCCGCGCCATGCCGAGGTTGCCGCCCCAGGAGTGGCTGAAGCGCACGTTGCGCAGCTGCGGGAAGAGTTCCCCCATCAGGTAGCGACGCAGACCGAGTTCATCTTCGGTCAGATTGAAGTCGTGACGCAGCCGGCCGCCGAAGCGGTAGCCGCCACGTGCACCGAAGATCAACCGATCATCGAGGCTGCGCTGACCATAGGTGACCTGCCGGCTGAACTCGCTGAAAGCCTGGCCACGTTCCAGGCCGATACCGGCCCAGACATCCGCCGGCAATGGCTCGGTGGCGACGATCAGGCTCTGCACCGGCAACTGGTGATGGCCCAGTGGCGGCAGGCTCGCGGCATAGCCTTCGATAGCCGGCACGACCCAGTCAGCCGAGACGCGGGCCTGGGCGGTGCGCACCAGGCCGGGCTGCCAGTCGATCACCGGGCTGCGCTCATAGAGTTCGACGCCCATGCGTTCAACGCAGCGCGCCAGACCACGCACCAGCTTGGCCGGCTGAATGGTCGCGCAATGCGGGCTATACAGCGCGCCGTAGGCATTGGCGACACGCAGTTGCGCGGCCAGTTCGCTCGCCGATAGCCAGCGGTAATCGTCCTCACCGAGGCCCAGTTCACGCAAATGCTGGAGGTAATCCCGCAGGCGTACTTCCTGCTCGGGGTAACGCGCGGCGCAATACAGCACGCCGCCTTTGCGCAGGTCGCAGTCGATACCTTCACGAGCCACCACTTCGGCCACTTCATCGGGAATGCCGTGCAGCAGGTCGAAGGATGCCTTGCGCTCAGTCGCAGGCAGAGCGCCCAGCAGGCGATCCTCGCCGAGCAGGTTGCCCATCAGCCAGCCGCCATTGCGCCCGGACGCGCCGAAACCGGCCGTCTCGGCCTCCAGGATCACCACACGCAGTTGCGGGGCATGCCGCTTGAGGTAATAGGCCGCCCACAACCCGGTATAACCGGCACCGATGATCGCCACATCGACCTGCAGGTCGGCCTGCAGGCTAGGCCTGGCCGGTAGCGGATCATCGAGCTGATCCATCCACAGGCTGATAGTGCGCCAGGAATTCATCCGCGCCTCCGTCATCCAACGATGACACAAGGCTAGTCGTGGCGATCAGTCGCTGTCTTGCGTGCGTGCACGCGCGGAAATCTCTTTCAGGTAGGCCTTCGGTGACAAGCCGGTATGTCGCTTGAAACAGCTGTAGAACGCCGACAGGGAGTTGAAGCCGGCGGCGAATGCCAGCTCGTCGATACGCTTGAGATCACTCCCAGCCTGCAGGCCATCCAGCAGATATTGCAACCGCGCGCGGTTGACGTAGCGATAGAAGCTCTCGCCGAGCACCTGGTTGAGCAGGTGGGAAATCTGATTGCGGCTGTAGCCGGTGGCGACGGCGACCTGCTGCAGATCCAGCTCAGGGTCGAGGAACGGCTGGCTGCGCTGGAAATAATCCTGAAGATCCTGCGCCAGCTGCCCGAGCTGGCGCGTGGACAGGCCCAACCGGCTGATCGCCGGACGTGAGCTGGCCGTTTCCGCACCGTCACGCCCCTCGCGCACCAGGGTCGCATATTCATTGATTCGCCAGATCAGCCCCTCACGCACGGTGATGGCCTCGCCGGTACGAAACGAGACCAGCCCCTCTCCGCCCTGCAGACTGGTGCGGTACTGGATGAAGGCGGTATGCCCATCGATACGGATACGGTCGACGTGCTCCAACAGCTCCCCTGGCCGACGCGGCAGGTTGTGCTCGACATACTCGCGCAGGTCACTCAAGCGCATGCAGCGCTGCTGGTAGAAGTCGTTGTACTCGATGTCCGGATGATAGAGCGCCAGCACCGCCTCGAGGTCGCGGTGCTTCCAGCTCAGGTGATAACGCAGGATGGTCTCGCGCGTGCGCTCGGTTTGTGCAGCGTCATCGGGGAATGAGGGGTCGGCGGGAAGCATGGAAAACCTGTCAGCGAAGCCTGCCGGCAGCTTGCCTGATTCGCTTTCAATCGCCCAGCCTCGGACGGGCTAGACTCAATGGCGAGATTTCTTCTACCGGAGGTCAACATGGAAAAGGACGAAAAGCCCCTGACCCTTCTGGAAATGCTGCAGAGCGTTCTGGCTGCCGCCTTTGGCGTGCAGAGCGGCAAGAACCGCAGCCGGGATTTCAGCCGGGGCAAGCCCAGCCACTTCATCCTGCTCGGCGTGATCTTCACCAGCTTCTTCGTCCTGGTGCTACTGGGCGTGGTGAAACTGATCCTGCATCTCGCCGTCGGCTGATCACTCCAGCAGCGCGTCGACCGAACAGGCACTGCCGCCCGGGTTGAGCACGGCGCTGAAACGGGTGAAATCGACATCCGCTTGCGCCCGCTTCAGGTGCTTGGCCAGGCTTCGCGCCTGATCGCCGCTGATCAAGCGCAACAGCCGCGCGATCTGATCCTTGCCACCTCGGCTGGCGAAGTCGGCGCCATGCGCATGATCGTAGAGCATCACCAGAGCGCAGCCACCCAGCAGGAAGTGCCCGCTGGCGAGAATGTCGATACGCCCATCCGCATGGGCCTGCAATACGCGTTGCGAATTGTTCAGCGCTGAGTAATGCAGCTTGCGCCCCAGCTCCTGCGCGGCCTGCATCACTCCAAAGGCCATTTCGTCGTTGGCCGACCAGATCAGGTCGAGCCTGGGGTAACGCGGTAGCAGCGCCCTGGCCTGCTCATAGGCACGACGCTGCTGCCACTCGCCGTACAAGGCCTGTTCAAGGCGCACGTTCGGCGCCTCAGCCAACGCCCGGTGCAATCCATCCAGGCGCAAGGTAGCCGAAGGAGTCTGCTTGACCCCGGTAAACGCCAGCATCTGCGCGGGCCGCCCGCCGGCCTGCTCGATCAGCGCACGCCCCATCAGGTAACCCGCCTCTTCATCATTGGGCACCAGGCTGCCGATCCAGTTGCTGTAACGCTCGCGGCTACCACCGGTGAGCGCCCGCTGCTCCGGGTTGAGCGTGCTGTGCAAGGCGAACAGGCGGGTACGCCGCCCCTCGAACAGACGCAGTATCTGTGGGCCGGCGAATTGTTCGTTGGTAAAAATCAGGTAATCCGGAGGGGTTGCCGAGTGGCTGAGCTGACGAGCCACTTGCAGCATGCGCGGCACGTCCCGCTCGCCATAGATGACCTCGAACTGCATGCCGAGCTGCGCGGCCGCCTCGTGCATGAAGCGACTGTAGTCGCCCCAGAACAGCTCGTTGCTGTAACCGGGATTGATGAAAACGACCGAGACGGGCTTATCCGCCGCTCCGGCAACGGCGACCCACAACATCACGCACAGGCCCAGCACCCACCTGATCACCGACACACATCCTCCACAAGTCGGCGCAGTATAGGGCTAACGGCAGAAAAACGCCGAGCCGTGATCAGCAGGTCAGCGGCCGCTGACCCAGAACACTGCAGTGGAGACGACGATGAGGATAAGCAAAAGAATTGCCCAGGCGTCGACGACACTGTCGCCACGTTCGCTATCACTCTGACTGCTCATATGTCCCCCTTCGTTCTTGTCGGTGTAGGTGGTTGATAGGAGTTAAGACCAGCCTTTGTCATCGCTCAAGGCCGTATCGATGCAACGCCGAGCCGGCTTATTACCAAATCATCGGCTGATATACTCAAACTTCACTTTTACGCATAAAGCTGAGCTGGTATCGTGCCCCGGCTCCGTGTTCATACGGGGTGCGCGGCCGTGCGCGCTGATTGGCAGTTGCCTGAAAAACAGGACCCTTCATGTACGTATATGACCAGTACGATCAGAAGATCGTCGAGGATCGCGTCAAGCAGTTCCGCGATCAAACCCGTCGCTACCTCGCTGGTGAGCTGAGTGGCGAGGAGTTCCGCCCGCTGCGCCTGCAAAATGGCCTCTATATCCAGCGCTTCGCCCCGATGCTGCGCATCGCCGTTCCCTACGGCCTGATGTCCTCGACGCAAGTGCGCATGATGGCCAAGATCGCCCGCGATTATGACAAGGGCTATGCGCACATCAGCACCCGGCAGAACGTGCAGTTCAACTGGCCGGAGCTGGAAGACGTGCCGGAGATTCTCGCCGAGCTGGCCACCGTGCAGATGCACGCCATCCAGACCAGCGGCAACTGCATCCGCAACACCACCACCGACCAGTTCGCTGGCGTGGCCAAGGACGAGATCGTCGATCCGCGCCCCTGGTGCGAAATCATCCGTCAGTGGTCGACCTTCCACCCCGAATTCTCGCACCTGCCGCGCAAGTTCAAGATCGCCGTCAACGGCGCTGTGAGCGACCGCGCCGCTATCGAAGTGCATGACATCGGCCTGGAAGCGGTGAAGAACGAAGCCGGGGAACTGGGCTTCCGCGTTTCCGTCGGTGGCGGCCTGGGCCGTACCCCGATCGTCGGCAGCTTCATCAATGAATTCCTGCCGTGGCAGCACCTGATCAGCTATCTCGACGCCATCCTGCGCGTGTACAACCGCTACGGCCGTCGTGACAACAAGTACAAGGCGCGCATCAAGATCCTGGTCAAGGCGCTGACCCCCGAGGTGTTCGCCGAGCGCGTCAACGCCGAGTGGGCACACCTCAAAGACGGCCCGATGACCCTGACCGAGGCCGAAGTGGCGCGCGTCGCTGCGCACTTCGTCGATCCGGCCTACCTGGCCCTGCAGGACGAAGACGCCCTGCTCGCCCAGCAGGACGCCGAGCACCCGGGTTTCGCCCGCTGGCGCCAGCGCAACACCTTCGCCCACAAGAAGCCCGGCTACGTCGCCGTGACCCTGTCGCTCAAGCCCACCGGCGTGGCGCCAGGCGACGTCACCGACAAGCAGCTCGACGCCATCGCCGAGCTGGCTGACCGCTACAGCTTCGGCGAGGTACGTAACAGCCACAACCAGAACATCATCCTCGCCGACGTCGAGCAGCGTCAGTTGTTCACCCTCTGGGGCGAGCTGCGCGAGCAAGGTTTCGCCACGCCGAACGTGGGCCTGCTGACCGATATCATCTGCTGCCCGGGCGGCGATTTCTGCTCGCTGGCCAATGCCAAGTCGATCCCGGTGGCCGAAGCCATTCAGCGCCGCTTCGACGATCTCGACTACCTGTTCGATATCGGCAACCTCGACCTGAACATTTCCGGCTGCATGAATGCTTGCGGCCACCACCACGTCGGCCACATCGGCATTCTCGGCGTGGACAAGAAAGGCCAGGAGTTCTACCAGGTATCGCTCGGCGGCAGCGCCGGACGTGATGCCAGCCTGGCGCAGATCCTCGGCCCGTCCTTCGCCCAGGACGACATGCCGGACGTGGTCGACAAGATCATCAAGGTCTATGTCGAGCAACGTACCGAAGAAGAAAGCTTCCTCGATACCTACCGCCGCATCGGTATCGACCCGTTCAAGGAGCGCGTCTATGCAGCGAATCATTAAGAACGGCCAGGTGCTCGACGAAACCTGGCACCTGCTGGCCAAGGACGTGACCCTGGACGCCATCCCCAACTGCGACGACGTCATCGTGCCACTGGCACTGTGGGTCGAGCACGGCCACGCCCTCAAGGCCCGCGATGGCGGCCTGGGTGTTTGGCTGGAAGCTGGCGATGAAATCGAGGAAATCGCCGATGACCTGGCGAATTTTCAGGTGATCGCTCTGGAGTTCCCGGCTTTCACCGACGGCCGTCACTCCTCCACCGCCTACCTGCTGCGCACCCGCTACGGCTACAAAGGTGAAGTGCGTGCCATCGGCGACGTGCTGCGCGATCAACTGTTCGCACTGCGCCGGGTCGGTTTCGATGCCTTCGCCCTGCGTGCGGACAAGGATCCCATCGACGCCCTCAAGGCCTTCGAGGAGTACGACGAGGTTTATCAGGCCTCTGCCGATCAGCCACTGCCGCTGTTCCGTCGCCGCGCCTGAATCGCCTGCAGAAACGCAAAGGCCCCGCACTGCGGGGCCTTTTCATTGGCGTGGCACTTAGTCCAGATGCACCAGCACCCGACCGACCATGCCGCCAGCAAGGATCTGCTCGATAGCATCAGGCAGTGCCTCGAGCGCGACTTCATGAGCCAGCGGCGCCAGATCCAGCTTCCACTGTAGCGACAGCTTGTCCCACATGGATGCCTTGACCACCAGCGGCAACTCCACCGAATCCACGCCCAGCAGGTTGACGCCACGCAGGATGAACGGCAGCACCGACGCCTGGAAAGCGACTCCTGCAGTCAGGCCGCAGCAGGCCACGCTACCACTGTGACGCAGTGACTTGACCACGTTGAACAGGATATCGCCACCCACCGTATCCACCGCTGCCGCCCAGAGCTCCTTGAGCAGTGGCCGCTCGACGCCCTGCTGCAGCTCCTCACGCGTGACGATCTCATCGGCACCCAGGCCGCGCAGGAACTCGGCCTGGTCCGCCTTGCCGGTGGCAGCCGCGACGCGATAACCGAGCTTCTTCAGCAGCATCACGGCAACGCTACCAACGCCACCTGTAGCGCCAGTGACCAATACGACGCCATCACGCGGCGCGACGCCGACACGCTCCAGTTTGTCCACGCACAGCGCCGCCGTCAGGCCAGCAGTACCCAGCAACATGGCTTCACGCAGCGACAGCCCCTGCGGACGCTTGATCGCCCAGGCCGCCGGTATGCGAATGTATTGGCCAAAGCCGCCAGCTGTATTCATGCCCAGGTCGTAGCCGGTAACGATCACCTCGTCGCCGACGGCGAACTCGCCCACGCTGGAGGCCTCGACCACCCCCGCAGCATCGATGCCCGGCGTGTGCGGGTACTGCTTGGTCACGCCACGATTGCCGCTGGCCGACAAGGCATCCTTGTAGTTGAGCGAGGAATAACGCACGCGAATCAGCAATTCGCCATCCGCGAGATCGGTCAGTTGGCGCTGCACCACCTGGCGCTGGAAGCTGCCATCAGCCTTTTCACTGACCAGCAATGCCTTGAATTCAGTCATCTCCGTCTCCTGTCGTCGTGATTCTTCAAGCTACCAGAAGCGCTGCTGTTGCAGGCGGCTCAGCCAGGTCAGCACGAAGCGGTCGAGTGCCACGCTGGCGGCCAGGCCGACACGCTCCTGCAGGCTTTTCTTCTGGGCGAAATGCAGATGGAACAGCTCGGCCTGCGCCGCACGCTCGGCCAGGTATTGATCGCTGGTCTTGAGCTCGTCGACCAGCAGGCGTTCCTGCGCCGCCATACCCAACCAGACCTCGCCGGTCGCCACGGCATCGATGTCCAGCTGTGGGCGGTAGCGGGCGACGAAGCCCTTGAACAACTCATGGGTGATCTCCAGGTCTTCCTGGAACTTCTCCCGGCCCTTGTCGGTGTTCTCACCGAATACGGTCAGGGTGCGCTTGTATTCGCCGGCAGTCAGCACCTCGAAGTCGATATCGTGCTTTTTCAGCAGACGATGTACGTTGGGCAACTGCGCGACCACGCCAATGGAGCCGAGAACGGCAAACGGCGCACTGAGGATCTTCTGGCCGATGCAGGCCATCATGTAACCGCCGCTGGCCGCCACCTTGTCCACGCACACGGTCAGCGGAATGCCGGCCTCACGGATGCGTGCCAGTTGCGACGATGCCAGGCCATAGCTGTGCACCATGCCGCCACCGCTTTCCAGGCGCAGCACCACTTCGTCCTCGGCCTTGGCCATCGACAGCAGTGCAGTGACTTCATGGCGCAGATTGTCGGTGGCAGAGGCCTTGATATCGCCATCGAAGTCCAGCACGAAAACCCGCGGCTTGCTGCTCGGCGCCTTCTTCTCCAGCTTGGCCGCCTTGGCTTCGGCCTTGCGCAGGGCTTTCAGTTCGTCCTTGCGCAACACCGAGTGCTCCAGATGCTCGCGCAGGTTCTTGTAGAAATCGTTGAGTTTTTCGACCTGCAACTGTCCGCCAGCTCGGCGCCCCTTGCCGCGCAGGGCCGCGATGAAGACCAGCACCACGACGATGGCGACCACGACGGTCAAGGTTTTGGCGAGAAAGCCGGCATACTCACTAAGAAACTCCACAGATCCCCCTTGGAAAACGATTCAGTCAGGCGCGCGGGCCAAAGATTTGCGACGCTGGGCGCCTGAACGAGCATTCAAGCATACCGACGCAAGCGCACATCCACCATTGGCTTACGGACGCGCATCGAGGTTTTTACGGCAATTCAAACAAGCGTATGTTTTTTCGTTGACAGTGCTTCGGCTTCCTCATAACCTCGCGAAACTTTCAACGTGCCGGGAAGACGACGGACGTGGGCAGCATCTACCTGATTCGACATGGCCAGGCTTCATTCGGCGCAGACGATTACGACGTGCTGTCCCCCACCGGCGTGCGCCAGGCAGAGGTGCTCGGTGCGCACCTGGCACAGCTGGGCGTGCGCCTGGATCGCTGCATAAGCGGCAGCCTGCGCCGCCAACAGCACACCGCACGAGCCGCCCTGGAACAACTGGCCACAGCGCCTGCCCTGGAAATCGACGACGCGTTCAACGAGTTCGATGCCGATGCGGTAATCCGTACGCTGGTGCCCGGCATCCTCGCTGAAGAACCCGAAGCGCTGGATATCCTGCGCAATGGCGCGAATAACCGCGCCGAGTTCCAGCGCCTGTTCGCCAAGCTGATCCAGCGCTGGGTGTCCGGCGAATACGATGTACACGGACTGCAGAGCTGGCAGGCGTTCGTCAACCAGGTCGAAGGTGGCCTGCAACGTATTCTCGAGCAGGCAGACAGCAAGCAGAACATCGCGGTGTTCACCTCCGGTGGCACCATTACCGCCCTGCTGCGCCTGATCACCGACGTACCGGCCTGCAAGGCGTTCGAACTGAACTGGCAAATCGTCAATACCTCGCTCAGCCTGCTGAAGTTTCGCGGGCGCGAGGTGAGTCTGGCTTCCTTCAACAGCCATGTGCATCTGCAGCTGCTGAAGGCGCCTGAGCTCATCACCTACCGATGAGCCTGGCCCCATGCGGCTTCGTGCCGCGCGAAAAACCTGAAAAGAAGGATAAGACCATGAGTGTTGCTGACATCGCCCAAACCATGCAATCCAAGTTCAACGCCAGCGCCGCTGCCGGCCTGGATCTGGTGTTCCAGTTCAACATCGAAGATGGCGAGAACTACGCGCTGATCGTCAAGGACGGCACCTGCGCCCTCGAGCAAGGCGACAACCCGAACGCCAACGTGACCCTGATCATGGACAGCGAAACCCTCAAAGGCATCGTCAGCGGCGAGACCGACGGCATGCAGGCCTTCATGGCTGGCAAGCTGCGCGCCGAAGGCGACATGATGCTGGCGATGAAGCTGGGCGAACTGTTCCCGGTCTGATCAGCGAGCTGATTGCAAGACACGAAAACCGGAGTCCTGGCACTCCGGTTTTTTATTGCCTGCATCCCTGGCGCCGCCCCTTCGTGTCGTCGCTGCGCGACGCCTGCAGACGGCTGAACCGGGCCACTCCAAGGTGACTGATCAGGCAGTTTGATCGAGGGGCAACACGCCCACCTATAACGGCGCGTATTGCTTGTGACGACCCGGGTGCAGCATTAAATTAGAAAATTATCTGGGGCACCCATCATAAGTAGAAGGGATAGACATGGCGCTCACTGATCAATCCACTGGCATCCGCGCAGGTGAAGAACTTGACGCAGGCACCATCGACGCCTATCTCAAGGCCCACATCTCCGGTCTCGAAGGCGCACCACGTATCAGCCAGTTTCCAGGCGGCGCATCGAACCTGACCTACCTGATCGAATACCCCCAGCAGGAATTCGTGCTGCGTCGCCCGCCGTTCGGCCACAAGGCCAAATCCGCCCATGACATGGGCCGTGAGTACCGCATCCTCAATCAGCTCAATGCCGGCTTCCCCTACTGCCCCAAAGCCTATGTGCACTGCACCGACGAGTCGGTGATCGGCGCCGAGTTTTACGTCATGGAGCGGGTCAAGGGCATCATCCTGCGCTCGGAGATGCCGGCCGAGCTGAGCTTCAGCGCCGAGCAGACCACGACCCTGTGCAAGAGCTTCATCGACAAGCTGGTCGAGCTGCACAATGTTGATTACAACGCCTGCGGCCTGGGCGACCTGGGCAAGCCAGAGGGTTATGTCGAACGCCAGATCAAGGGCTGGAGCGACCGCTACGAGAAAGCCCTGACCCCTGACGCACCGACCTGGGAACCGGTCAAGGCCTGGTTGAACGACAAGATGCCGGCCGACCACCACAAGCCGGGCATCGTGCACAACGACTACCGCTTCGACAACGTGATCCTCGACCCGAATAACCCGATGCAGATCATCGGCGTGCTCGACTGGGAGATGACCACCATCGGCGATCCGCTGATGGATCTGGGCAACACCCTGGCCTACTGGATCGAAGCCGGCGATCCGCCACCGGTACAGCTGATGCGCCGCCAGCCGAGCAACGCGCCGGGCATGCTCACGCGCCAGCAGTTCGTCGACTACTACGCCGAAAAAGCCGGCATCGCGATCAACAGCTTCGACTTCTACTACACCTACGGCCTGTTCCGCCTGGCCGGTATCGTGCAGCAGATCTACTACCGCTTCTATCACGGCCAGACCCAGGACAAGCGCTTCGCCCAGTTCATTCACATGAACAAGCTGCTGGAGCAGATGTGCCTGCAGGTCATCGCTAAATCCACTCTCTAACCCGGGGTAATCACAATGTCCAAGACCCACCTGTTCGACCTCGACGGCAAGATCGCCTTCGTCTCCGGCGCCAGCCGCGGCATCGGCGAGGCCATCGCCAAGCTGCTGGCCCAGCAAGGCGCCCACGTGATCGTCTCCAGCCGCAAGATCGACGGCTGCCAGGCCGTGGCCGATGCCATTATCGCCGACGGTGGCAAGGCCACCGCCATCGCCTGTCACATCGGCGAGATGGAGCAGATCCAGAACGTCTTCGCGCAGATCAGAGAACAGTTCGGTCGCCTCGACATCCTGGTCAACAACGCCGCCACCAACCCGCAGTTCTGCAACGTGCTGGACACCGACCTCTCCGCCTTCCAGAAGACCGTCGACGTGAACATCCGTGGCTACTACTTCATGTCCATCGAAGGCGGCAAGTTGATGAAGGAAAACGGCGGCGGCTCGATCATCAACGTCGCCTCGATCAATGGCGTCTCCCCGGGCGAGTTCCAGGGCATCTACTCGGTGACCAAGGCCGCCGTGATCAGCATGACCAAGGTCTTCGCCAAGGAATGCGCGCAGTTCGGCATTCGCTGCAACGCGCTGCTGCCGGGCCTGACCGACACCAAGTTCGCTTCGGCGCTGACCAAGAACGACGCGATCCTCAAGCATGCCCTGCAGCGCATTCCGCTCAAGCGCGTGGCCGACCCGAGCGAAATGGCCGGTACCGTGCTGTACCTGGCCAGCGACGCCTCCAGCTACACCACTGGCGTAGCCCTGAACGTGGATGGCGGCTTCCTTTCCTGAGGGCCGATGCCATGAACGACAAAGGCACCTTGTAGGTGCCTTTTTTGTAAGTGGGCGGAGCTCGTCTCTAGACCATCCTGGTCAATGTGGGCTGAAGCCCACCCTACGCCCTCGCCATACGCCCTGCCGCTACCAATCCTTCAGCGCGGCCTTGGCGGCTGAGTTCATCGGCTCGGCAAGAAGGCCAGTTGGCGTCAGGCTGACGCTGTATACCGCGTCATCGGCAATCGGCAGGTAGGTTACGCGCAAGGCCTGCGCATCGAACAGAAACAGGTCACGCTGATTCAGGCGCAGCCAACGCCACAGATCGACGCCATAGGGACTTTGTGCCAGTTGCACGCGCCCTCGCTGCGCCAAGGCCTGCTGTTCGATGGCGAGAAAGCGGCCGGAAAGGCGCTCCAGGCGATACCCCGGCTCCAGGCCGATCAGATTGGCCAACCCCTTCCAGCGGATCAGGCGCCCGTCGAGCTGCCACAAGTCGCCTTCCAGTGTAACGGTACGCTCCCGACCGCCCTCCAGCAGGCTCACGCTGTAGCGCTGCGGCCCGTCGGCCTTGAAGCTCAGGGTGACCAGCGGCTTGCCCTCGGGCAATCGCTCGTAGCTGTACAGATCGTAAGCCACCAATCCGACCAGAGCGGCCAGCGCGAGGAACGCCAGGCCAACGGTGCCCCGCAACCAACCGAGAAACCAGCCGGCATTGAGCAGGACGCGCAGCGCCACCAGCAGCACCAGAAGCGCCAGCAAGGCGACTGCCCAGGCCAAGCCGTTGTATTGCATCGATCACGTTCCTTCTCTGGCGAAATGCGGGCATTATGCGCAGCTCTTCTGCCCACGAACAGCCGAGACGCTGCGCACTCGCCCACAAGTCGACATTTTCCATGCACTTTCTGCTCGAACTCGCCATCGATCCCGGCACCCTGGCCGTCCTCGTACTGGTCGCCTTCATCGCCGGCTTCATCGATGCCATCGCCGGCGGTGGCGGCCTGCTGACCATCCCGGCACTGCTCACCGCTGGCCTGCCACCGCATCTGGTATTGGGTACCAACAAGCTCTGTGCGACCTTCGGTTCCGGCACGGCGGCCTTCACCTTCTACCGGCGCAAGCTCTTCGATCCGAACCAATGGCGCAATGCCTTGCTGGCAACGCTGATCGGCGCCCTGCTTGGCGCGGTGATCGCCCACTGGATGCCGGCGCAATGGCTCAATCAGATGCTGCCAGCCGTGGTCTTCGCCTGCGGCCTGTACCTGCTGTTTGGCCGCACACCACAGGCACCCAGCGAGCAGAACCTGCCCATCGCCCGTGGCCGGCAGTGGCCGCAAGGACTGGGACTGGGACTCTATGACGGCGTAGCTGGCCCCGGCACCGGAGCCTTCTGGACGGTCAGCAGCCTGCTGATGTATCCGCTCGACCTGGTGCGCGCCAGCGGGGTGGCGCGGACGATGAACTTCGTCAGCAACGCCGCTGCCCTGGTCGTGTTCATTGCTTTCGGTCAGGTCGCCTGGGTGCTGGGCCTGAGCATGGGAGCAGCGCTGATGGTCGGTGCCTTCCTGGGCGCGCGCACAGCGATCAGGGGCGGCTCGAAGTTCATTCGCCCGGTGTTCATTCTGGTGGTACTGGCACTGACTGCGCGCCTGGTCTGGCAGCACTGGCTCGCCTGACACCGCTAGGCGTGGCAGGCCAACCCCGCACTACGGCAGGATGGGTTCAGGCAAGCCTAGGCGCCGTGCGACATACAGATCGATCAAATGCCGAGCAATCGAGCGCGAAGCCGGCAGCGGCGGCAGATCATCGACGCGGAACCAGCGAGCATCCTCGATCTCGTCCTCCTGCATGACGATCTCGCCGCCGGCATATTCGGCATGGAAGCCGAGCATCAGTGAATGCGGGAACGGCCAGCCCTGGCTGCCGATGTACTGAAGGTTGTGCACCTGAAGGCCCACCTCTTCGTGCACCTCGCGTGCGACGCAGTGCTCGACCGACTCACCCGGCTCGACGAAGCCAGCCAGCGTGCTGTAGACGCCGGTGACGAAACGCGGGGAACGTGCCAGCAGGATTTCATCGCCACGGGTCACCAACACGATCATGCTCGGCGACAGGCGCGGATAATGCTGCGACTCGCACGTCTCGCAACGCATCGCCCACTCGCCCGGTACTTGGCGGGTGGCCTCACCACAACTGCCGCAGAAGCGGTGCTCGCGCTGCCAGGTACCGATTTGCGCGGCGTAGGCCAGCATGCGGAAGGTCTCGGCATCGCCCTGCAGCATGAACTGGCGCAGACTTTGCCAACTGCAGCCTTCCAGTGCGGCCGAGGACTCTACCTGCAGCAGGAAGACCGCATCCTTGCCGAAGTAGCCGATGCCCTGTTCGCTGACGATGGGCAGATCCTGGCGTTTGATCCAGTCACGCGGGAACAGCACGCCATTGCTGTCGGCCAGGAACTGCTGACGGTCATACAGCAAGGCCCAGCCGCCTGCCTGCGCAGGCTCGAGGTAGGTATGACGCCAGACCATCAGGCTGCCACCGACATGCCCAGGGCCTTGATGCTCTCCTCGGCCAGATCGAGCACGCTCGGCTGGGTTTCGGGTCGCAGTACGGCACCGGCTTCGAGGTAATACTCCAGGCTGCTCAGGGCATCGGCCAGGGTTTCCAGCATCTGCTCGGACGGCATCTGCCCGGCATCGAGCATGCGCGTCTGGATGTAATCGGCACAGGCACCGACCAAGGCGGCAGCACGGCGCTGCTCGAGGAACCACAGCCCACCGCGCACGGCCTGCAAACTGAACGGCACATTGGCCAGATGCATCTTGTCGCCGGCAGACTCGAGGTAGGCGGTAATGGCCCGCTTTGCCAACGCCAGGCCGGCCTGAGCCTCGTCGACCACGACGATACGCGCCTCGGCCAGTTGATGGCCGGCAAACGACTGCGCCTCATCGCCCGGCTCAACCGGTTGCGGCTTGCTTTCACGATGCTCGCCACGCTCCAAGCTGGCGACCATGCCCTCGACATAGAGCACGGCATCCGCCAACTGCAGCAACTGCTGCGGCTGCGGCGCTGTGCTGTCCATCCAGGCGGCGACTTGTGGCAACTGCGCACTCAACGAGTTACCCGCCGAGCTCAGCCCGACCATGCTCAGAGTCTTGGCCAGCTTGCCCAGCAGCGCATGCAGCGTTCCCAGGGTCTCTTCATGCTGAGTGCCACGTTCGAGCAGGTCGAGCATGTCCTTGACGCTGGCCAGCTCCTCGCGAATAGCGGTGGAGAGCGAGCGCATCACCGCCTGCCCAGGGCCGGACAGGCGCTTGTACTCCTCTTCCAGCATATGGTCGGTGAACGGCAGTGGCGCCAGCCCGAACACCTCACGCACGGCGCTGGCATTGGCGCCATGGCTGTCGGCCAGGGCGACCAGATAGAGCAGCTCCTTGAGCAGGCTGCGTGGCGCTTCGTACTGAGGATTGGCGAGCACCAGCTTCAGTTCGCGGTCGAGGCGCGAGAGCAGTTGCTTGCGCGACTTGCGCGGCAGCAGTTGACCATCGGCCTGGGACTCGATGGCAGCACTGCCGATCCAGCACATGCGCCCGCCCGGCTCGCCAGCGAACAGTTTGCTCAAGCGTTCCATCGCGCGCGCCATGAGCTTGAGGCTGCCCTGCAGGTTCTGTTCGCGAATCAGGCCGAGCAGACCAACCTGATACATGTGACGCAAACGCTTGGCTTCGACCTGCTTGGCGGCACTATCGATCGGCGGCGCAGGCGTATGCGGGCGCGCCTGGTCGAGGCGCACGCTGAAGAAGAAACTCTCGGGCAAAGGTTGCTGTGCGCCGGCCTGACGCAAATCGTTGATTGCCGGCAGCAGCAGCTCGGGCATTTCCTGGCGATGGGCATCGACGTTTTCGAGATAACGGCGCAGTACATGCAGCGCATTGCTCAAGGCGGCCAACTGCACGTCACGCTCCTCACCGGCACCGGCAGGGATGTCGGTGGCCTGGTCGAGCACTTCCTGGGCCAGCAGCTCGGCACCGGCCAACTCCACCAGATTGAGCGTGCCGCGCACCTGGTGCAGGCTTTCCACGGCCTGCTGCAGCAGGCTGCCGTTGTGGCGTTCAGCGATGAAGTGTTCAAGGCTCTGCTCGGCTTCTTCCATGGTGACGAACAACTCGTCGCGCACCAGGTTCAGGGACGTGGCTCCACTCACCATACGCTAGGCACCTCGTAACTCGCGACGAACAACGCTGGGCAAGGCATCAGTCGGCGAACTCCGGCTTTTGCTTGGTCATGTGCGCAGCCATGGCCAGGCGCAGGTCTTCGGACTGCAGCATGGCGGCATTCCAGGTGGCAATGTATTCGAGCCCATCGTCGACCCGGTGATCGCGCATGTAGCGAATCATTTCCTTGGTGCCGCGGATGGCGATCGGCGACTTGGCAGCGATCTCGCCAGCCAGTTGCATGACTCCGGCGAGCAGCGCCTCTTGATCGGCATAGGTACGATTCACCAGGCCGATGCGGGCGGCCTCCTCACCGTCGATGGTGCGCCCAGTGAAGGCCAGCTCACGCATCATGCCGTCACCGATGATCCGTGGCAGGCGCTGCAGGGTACCGACATCCGCCGCCATGCCCATGTCGATCTCCTTGATGGAGAACTGTGCATCGGCGGTGGCGTAGCGCATGTCGCAGGCGCTGATCAGATCGATGGCGCCGCCCAGGCAGTACCCCTGGATCGCCGCCAGGACGGGCTTGCGGCAATTGTCCACGGCATTGAACGAGGCTTGCAGTTCGAGAATCTTGCGGCGCAGCGCGTTGGCATTGCGTCCGACGTCCTTGCCCAGTTGCGCACCGACCGAGGCCAGCAGCATCAGATCGATGCCGGACGAAAAGTGTTTGCCGACACCGGACAGCACCACGACGCGCACGGCATCGGTGTCATCGATCCAGTCGAAGATGTCGATGATCTCGCGCCAGAAGTCGGCGTTCATCGCATTGACCTTCTCCGGACAGTTGATCTGCACATGGGCAATCTTGTCCGCCAGGTCGACGCGGAAGGCTTGGTAGTCGGACATGGCAGTCATCCTCGGCCGCAGGCTCGGCAATACGGTAATTATTTTGTGATTAATAACCGCGCAACTATAACAAGCACGCCATAAAAGTCGATGCTTGCCACTGTGACGCAAGGCACGCCTGAGAAGTTAAGAACTGCTTTGACTATCGCGGATAACGGGTTGATCTGCCAGGGTTCTTGTTCACCCTGGCAGAATGCCAGGCTATTCGATCAGGCAATCCACGCAATACTGCCCCTGCTCGACCTGCAAGCCGTGCACGTCGATGTCGAAGCCTGGGAAGGCTTCATCGAAGGTACGGGCGAAGCTCAGGTAATCGAGAATCGAGCGGGTCGCAGCCGTGAAGCGCTCTCCTGGCATGATCAGCGGGATGCCTGGCGGATAAGGCACCAGCATCACTGCCGCGATACGCCCTTCCAGCTCCGCCACCGGCACGGCCTCGACGTCGCCGCGCACCAGGCGGTCATAGGCATCCGCCGGTTTGATCGCCACCTCGGGGAGCGCGGTATACATGGTTTTCATGGCCTTGGCTGTGGCGTTATCGCGGTAGCAGCCATGCAGGGCATTGCAGAGATCGCGCAGGCCCATGCCATGATAGCGCACGCCGCCGGCCTGAGCGATGGAAGGCAGCACCTGGGTCAGCGGCAGATTGGCGTCGTAGCTGCGTTTGAACTCCAGCAACTCGGTGAGCAACGTGCTCCACTTACCCTTGGTGATGCCCATGGAGAACAGCACCAGGAAGGAATACAGACCGGTCTTCTCCACCACCAGCCCGCGTTCCCAGAGGAATTTGCTGACCACCGCTGCTGGGATACCTTGTTGCTCCATGCGTCCTGCTGCCGTCAGCCCGGGCATCACCAGGGTCACCTTGATCGGGTCGAGCAGCACGTAATCCTCGGCCACCTCACCGAAACCGTGCCAGTCGGCGTCGGGCTCGAGCAGCCAGTCTTCGGTGGCGACGCCTTCACTGCCCTCTTCCAGACTCGGCTGCCAGATGCTGAACCACCAGTCATTCGCAGCCAGATTGCGCCTGACGTTGGCCAGCGCACGACGGAAGCTCAGCGCCTCATCGAAGGTTTCCTGAATCAACGAACGCCCAGCCGGGCCTTCCATCATGGCCGAGGCAACGTCCAGCGAGGCGATGATGCCGTACTGCGGTGAGGTGGAGATGTGCATCATGAACGCCTCGTTGAAGCGGTCACGATCGAGCTGCCGGCGCCCGCCGTCCTGCACGTGGATCATCGAAGCCTGGCTGAAAGCGGCCAGGAGCTTGTGCGTCGAATGGGTGCTGAACACCAGCGGCGTCTGCTCGCCGCCTTCGGTGCCCATGCCGTAGCGTCCGGCATAGAACTCATGGAACGCTGCGTAGGCGTACCAGGCCTCATCGAAGTGCAGCACCTCGACGCTGTCGCCCAGGGTGCGTTTGATCAGCTCGGCGTTGTAGCACAGGCCGTCGTAGGTGGAGTTGGTCACCACCGCCAGCTTGACCTTGGGCGCACGGCCGCGTGCCAGCGGGCTGGCATCGATCTTGGACTGGATCGACTCCTTGCTGAATTCGGAAAGCGGAATCGGCCCGATGATGCCCAGCTCGTTGCGTTCCGGCGTCAGGTACAGCGGGATGGCGCCAGTCATGATGATCGAATGCAGGATCGACTTGTGGCAGTTGCGATCCACCAGCACTAGGTCGTCACGCCCGACCATCGAATGCCAGACGATCTTGTTCGCCGTCGAGGTGCCGTTGATCACGAAGAAGGTGTGATCGGCGCCGAAATTGCGCGCCGCGCGGGCTTCGGCCTCGGCCAGCGGGCCGGTGTGATCGAGCAGCGAGCCCAGTTCCGGCACCGAGACGGACAAGTCCGAACGCAGCGTGTTTTCGCCGAAGAACTGATGGAAGGCCTGCCCTACCGGACTCTTGCGATAGGCCACGCCACCGCCGTGACCTGGCGTATGCCAGGAGTAGTTGGACTGCGCGGTGTGCTGCACCAGCGCCTTGAAGAACGGCGGCAACAAGCCGTCGAGGTAATTGTGCGCGGCGCGCGCCACCTGCCGCGCGAGGAAGGAGACGGTGTCCTCGTAGAGGTAGAGGATGCCGCGCAGGTTGTTCAGATCGGCCATGGCCTCGGCCGGGGCATTCTCGATGGTGACTTGCTCACCCAGGGCGAAGATCGGCAATTGCGGCGCCCTCACCCGCGCCACGCGAATCAGCTCGACCATGTCCTGTAACAGGCGGCTGTTCTCACCAGCCCCTTCGGCGGCGACCAGGATGCAGGCCAGACCATGGTGAGTCGAGGCGACGATGCGCCCCTCGGTGGAACTGGCCGTTGGCAGGATGCTGAAACCGTCGAGCTCCAGCTCGCGCGCAATGGCCCGCACGCGATCACCGGCGACCGTATCGGCCTTGATGTCACGGTGAACGATGAGAACGGGGAACTTGAGGTCTTTGTACATGCTGACATCCTGAACGGGAGCAGGCGTTGCCTGCCTATCGACTCAGGTTAGAGGCTCCTTACTGCAGGCGGAACCCCCGATGCATCAGGCTGTACGAAAAGGTCGCAAAGAAGCAGCTACCCGCTTCAAGCGGCAAGCCCCAAGTGAGAGCAAGGACAAAAGGCGCCTTGCTGCTTGAGGCGTGCAACTGGGTTACTGCTGTTCTTCCAATTGCGCCCAGAGCGCCGGACCACCGGCGGATTTTGCGATGGCAGCCAGGCGCACAGCGTGCGCAGCCAATTCATCGGCACTGGCGCGGATCACCCGGGTGCGCGTCCGGTTCGGGTCGAGCCGGCGAATCGGCGTCGCCTGCTGGCGACCACTGCCATCTCCATCACCCTCTTCGCCCGCCAGCGATAGATGGGTCTGCCCACCAGTCATCGCCAGGTAGACGTCGGCCAGAATCTCCGAGTCGAGCAAGGCGCCGTGCAGTTCGCGGTTGGAGTTGTCGACGCCGTAACGCTTGCACAGCGCATCCAGGCTGTTGCGCTGCCCCGGATGACGCTCACGCGCCATCATCAGGGTATCGAGCACGCTGCAGTAGTCGTTGACGTCGGCTCGTTCACTCTGCCCCAGCAAAGCGAATTCGTTGTTGATGAAGCCAACGTCGAACGCCGCGTTATGGATGATCAGCTGCGCGTCCTTGATGAACTCGTAGAATTCATCGGCCACATCGCGGAAACGCGGCTTGTCGGCCACGTATTCATTGGTAATACCGTGAACCGCGATGGCGCCTTCGTCGATCTCGCGATCCGGATTGAGGTAGACATGAAAATGTCGGCCGGTCAGACGCCGGCCGAGCAGTTCGACGCAGCCGATCTCGATGATTCGGTGGCCGTCGGTGACTGGCATACCGGTGGTTTCGGTATCCAGCACGACCCGTCTGATGACGCCGTTTTCTGTACTCACGCTCACACTCTCTCTTGAAACTTGGGGGCCGCTGCCGGCGCTGGCATATTACCGCAGCCCGACACGCCGCCCCAATGACTCACTGCCCGCGGACTTCGTCGACGCCGCGGTTGGCCAGTTGATCGGCCCGTTCGTTACCGGGATGGCCGGTATGCCCGCGCACCCACTGCCAGGTGACCTGATGGCGATTCACCTCTTCGTCGAGCTTGCGCCACAGATCGGCATTCTTGACCGGTTCCTTGCTCGCGGTTTTCCAGCCGCGCTTCTTCCAGTTGGGCATCCACTCCTGGATTCCCTTCATGACATATTGCGAGTCGGTGACCAGCTTCACCGCGCAAGGCCGGGTCAGGGCGACCAGCCCGGCGATAGCCGCCATCAGTTCCATGCGGTTGTTGGTGGTACTCGGATCGCCGCCCCACAGCTCCTTCTCGGCGCCCTTGTAAACCAGCAAAGCGCCCCAGCCGCCAGGGCCGGGATTGCCCTTGCAGGCACCATCGGTATAGATCACGACTTGATCGGTTTCAGACATTCACAGGCTCTGTACACAATTGACCAGCGAGGGCGCAGCTGGATCAGCTATCGACATCACGCCGACTGATCTTCGCCACCGGCAGTGGCAGCAGCTTGCCCATGGGCTCGCGCCGCGCTTGCCGTAGCGGACGCAGCCCCACCACCAGCTTGCGCGCGACCAGCAGATAAAAGCCGGCCCCCGGCAATTGCCAGGCATCGCCCCAGCGCTCGAGTCGGCGCAGGCGCGTTTGCCAGGCAAGCGACGCGAGCGGCGGACGATAGCACCCGAAGCGACGTTTCTCCAACGCGAAACCCAGCAGCGTCAGCCAGTCACCCACCCGACTGGGAGCGATGCACCGCGCCTGACTGAGACCATCCTGCGCGAACAGGCGACGCGCGCCCCAGGCACTCCAGGGATGGATGCCGAGAATCAGCAGGTGCCCACCAGGGCGTACACTGCGCGCGGCTTCACGCAGCAGGCCATGCGGTGAAAGACTGAAATCCAGCCCATGCTGCAGCACCACCACATCGGCGGCATGCTCGCCCAGAGGCCAGGATTGTTCTTCGCAAACGATCTGCACGCCGGGCATGGGCGGCCCCAGACGCACGTTGTGTTGAATCTGTCCGGCTCTTGGCGGCCCCTCAGCACCCGGGCCATAGCTGACCAGATAACCGCCGAAGAAACGCGCCAGCTCGTCCTCCAGCAGACGCCGTTCCTCTTCCAGCAGGAGCTGACCCAGCGGCCCGGCCAGCCAGTCACGCGCATCGTCCATCAGCTTGAGCCATTGCGGGTCGGCCTGGACGCTTGGCTGATCGCTCATCGCGATTCCTCCCTTGCGGGCAATTGCATGATCGCCAGGGCGTAGCGACGCCGCCAGCGGAGGTGTTACAGCCTGAGGGGTTGCCGTCACGGGCTGCTCTTATAAGATGCACCTTTATTGCCGGCTTAGCGACCCACGATGATCCAGACAGATGCCCTGCCCGCCTTCAACGACAACTACCTCTGGCTACTCCAGGATGCCGATAGCCGCCGCTGCGCGGTGGTCGACCCGGGCGACGCCGCGCCGGTTCTGGCCTGGCTGCAGGCACACCCCGGCTGGCAGTTGAGCGATATCCTCGTCACCCACCACCACTTCGACCATGTCGGTGGTGTCGCCGAACTCAAGCAGCTTACCGGGGCGCGAGTGTACGGCCCGGCCACGGAAAAGATTCCCGAGCGGGACATCGGCCTCGCCGGTGACGAAACCATCAAGGTGCTCGGACTGGATTTCCAGGTCATCGCGGTTCCCGGCCACACCCTGGGTCATATTGCCTATTACCAGGCCGAGCAGGGCTTGCTGTTCTGTGGCGATACGTTATTCGCTGCCGGCTGTGGCCGCTTGTTCGAAGGCACGCCGCAACAGATGCATGCCTCGCTACAGCGCCTGGCTGCACTGCCCGAAGCAACTCAGGTGTATTGCACCCACGAATACACCCTGAGCAACCTGCGTTTCGCCCACGCCGTAGAGCCCGGCAACCCGCAGGTCGAGGCGCGCCTGCAACAGGTCAGCGCATGGCGCGAAACAGGCCGCATCAGCCTGCCTTCGACCATCGCACTGGAGAAAGCCAGTAACCCCTTCCTGCGCACGGCGGAGCCCGAAGTGGTCGCCAGCGCCGAGCGCAACGATGGCACGCGGTACGACGATGCACAGGACGTATTCGCCAGCTTGCGGGCCTGGAAGGATCGCTTCTGACGGCCGGTAGACGGCAGTAGCCGAACCGCGGCCCGCGCCCTTCTGGCCGGGCCAGCCAGAGGGAAACAGGTCACAAAAGCCTGGTGAAAACTTGACCACCCCCGGTTCGCTTCCTAGAATCGCCCGAACTTTTTCCCGGGGAAAACCTCTCACCCAATGCCTTTACCTACGCGCAAGCCATTGAATCTTAAGGCATTGACGCAGAGTGCACGGTTGTCCGCGCTGCTCTGCTGCGTAACCCTGGCCGGCTGTCAGAGCCTGTCGCCCTCCGCCACCGACGACAGCGTCGGCCCGCAGCGCGCGGTAGGGCTCGAGCGAGAGCCAGAATGGCTCAATACCGACGCCCGCGCTCGCGAATACGCAGATATCTGGGAGCGCCTGCGCGACGGCTACAAGCTGCAGGATGAAATCGGCACCAACCCGCGCATCGAGCGACAGCGCCTCTGGTTCGCCAGCAATCCGCGTCATGTCGACACTGTCAGCGAACGGGCCGCTCCCTACATTCATTACATCGTCGAACGCCTGGCCGAACGCGACATGCCAATGGAGCTGGCGCTACTGCCAGTCATCGAGAGCGCCTACGACCCGCAGGCCTACTCTCCTGCCCAGGCCGTTGGTCTTTGGCAATTCATCCCCTCCACCGGTCGCAACTACAACCTGCGCCAGACCAACTGGTACGACGGCCGGCGCGACGTCACCGCCTCCACACGGGCCGCACTCGATTACCTGAGCCGCCTGCACGAGATGTTCAACGGCGACTGGCTGCTTGCCCTGGCGGCCTACAACGCAGGCGAAGGTCGCGTCAGCCGTGCCATAGAGCGCAACGAGAAGCTCGGTTTGCCCAGCGATTACTGGAACCTCTCGCTGCCCAAGGAAACCGAGGAATACGTACCCAAGTTGCTGGCGTTATCCCAGGTGATCATGACCCCTGAGGCGTATGGCGTCACTCTGGCGCCCATTGCCAACGAACCCTACTTCGAACAGATCGCCATCAAGCAACACATGGATCTGTCGCGCCTGGCGCAGATGGCGAATCTCGACGAGAGCGAGCTGTTGCAACTGAACCCGGCCTACAAGCGTGGCGTCACGCTCGATGGCCCGCAGCACCTGTTGGTGCCCACCGAAAAGGCGGAAATGCTCAATGCCAGCCTGGCGATGATGAAACCTCAGGATCTGGTCGACTGGCAAACCTATCAGGTACGCAGCGGCGACAGCCTGAACAGCATTGCCAACCGCTACCACCTGAGCGTGAGCATGCTGCGCGAAGTCAATCAGCTCAGCGGCAACCGACTCAGCATCGGCCAGGAGCTGACCATCCCGACCAAACCGGGCGACCCGCCCAGCGAGCCGCTACACCAGCGCATGATCGCCCAGGCTGCTCCCGGCAGAAGCGGCAGCGCCGTTCGCACCTATCAGGTGAAAAACGGCGACAACCTCTGGCAGATCGCCCGCGCCCACCAGGTGTCGGTGCAGGAACTGCAACGCTGGAACAAGCTGCAGAATCACCAGCTCACGGTCGGGCAGACCCTGCGCATGGAATCCGAGCCCGCGCTGGCTAGCAACGCGCCCGTTCGCACCTCTTCTCGCGATAGCCGTGACAAGGCCACCTACTACCGGGTGAAGAAAGGCGACTCGCTCTATGTCATCGCCAAGCGCTTCAATATCGACACCAAGACGCTGCAGACCTGGAACAGCCTGGAGAGCCACGCCCTGCAACCAGGCCAGATGCTGACGCTTTACCTTCCATAGCTCGGCTGGCGTCAGCGCTTGCTCAATGCCCCCAGGCAGCGCCCCGCCAGCAAGGTGAAGCGCTGAAACGCGACGAACTGTTCATGCCGTAGCGCGCGGCCCGATACGCGGCAATCAGCGTAAAGCACACCGACTTCTCGATTGCCCGCCATCAGCGGCGCGATGAAGAACATTCCAGTACCCAGACTCTGGCGAATGGGCAGCGTCACCAGTTCATTGAGGCTGTAGGTCGCCGGCACGCCCATCCAGATCGCCTCACGATGGCGCAGCGCATAACTGAAGATATGCGGCTGCTCGACCTGCACGGCCGGCAGTACGAATTCCCTCAACCACTGTTCGCTCTGTTCACCCAGCACTCGCTTGACCTTGAAACAACGCTGCTCGTCGGCCAGCACAGCCAGCATCACCCGCTCCAGCCCCGCGCCGCGGTGCAAACCCTTGAGCAGGGTATCGAGGATGAGGTCTACATTGCCACGCTGATTGGCCATCAAGCCCAGATCCTGCAGGGCCTGCTGCATCACCAGCAGATCTGGCTGCAGCAGGCTGGCCTTGCGTGCCTGCTGCTGACCGACAATCTGCTCGGGGTCGGTGCTGGGGATCAGCCGGCAGAGCTTTCCGGCACCAAAGGTCGAGGCCACCTTGACCGCTTCCTCGGCGCTGGCAAGCACCTGCTGCAACGCCTCTTCGGCGTTGAGGCCGATGAAGGGCGCAACCCTGCCCAACACGGCCTCCATCTCCGACGATCCCCAGCCCTGCAACGCTGCTTCGCTGATGCGAACGCCCAGTTGCACGGCCCTGAGTGCGGGATCGGCATGCGAAGAGCCGGCATGCGCGAGGCTGACCAGCTCACCCAGCCCCCAGCTCTTGGCCAGCCCCTGAGTCAGTTGCCGAAAGCTGGTGCCCAGCACGCCGCGCACCGCCTCGTCCTCATCCACGCCAGGCACTTCCAGCGCCGCCGTCAGTTCATCGACCTGAGCGCCACCGCAACTCCAGAACGCCAGTTCGCCGAGGTGATGGAGCAGCGCCGCGATGAATACCTCTTCGGCATGATTGCCGAGTACATAGCCGCCCAGGTTGCGCGCCTGGACAGCGGCATGGAACGAGCGCGCCAGCAACTCCAATAGCTGCTGACGCGGGGCCTGTATCAACAGGCCATCGATCAGACTGACCGACAGGCTGATCAGGCGCACGTTATCGAAGCCGATCAACACGATCGCCCGCGAGATGGTGCGGATGCTTTCTTGCGAAGGGTTGTAATAGACGCTGTTGGCGACGCGCAGCACCTTGGAGGTCAGGGTCGCATCACGCAACAGAATGTCGGCCAGTTGCTGCACAGACGCGTCAGAGCGCTGTGAGAGGTGCTGCAGATCTCGCACGACGGAGGTCAGTGCGGGCAATTCGGCCTGGCTCAGACGGTCGATCCATGACTGCACACCATGACTGCGTTCGACCAAGTTTGCATCCTCATCGTTTTCGTCAGTGTATGCCAAAGTGCCGCTATCGTGCGCCGCAGGTTGCAACCGGGTGCCGAGCCACCCGGCGTTGCAAGCACCGCTCTTTTTCCTGTACGGACAAGCTGTTACTGTACCCGGCCATATAAGCCCCACAGCAGCCAAGGATCGGATTTCACCGCCGATGCGTTTTCTCTCCCTACTGTTCCTCTGCCTGGTCTTTAGCGTTACCGCCTCTGCGGCCATCAGCGAAAGCCACGGCTATGCGCAGTTCGGAACGCTGAAGTATCCGGCCAGCTTCAGTCACTTCGACTGGGTCAACCCTGACGCCCCCAAGGGCGGCACGCTGCGCGTCATGGCATCGGGCACCTTCGATACGCTCAACCCCTACACCCTCAAAGGCAGCAGCCCCATATCCACTGCGCATTTCCTGCAGTACGGCGCCAACGAGCTGAACGAACCGCTGATGGTCGGCACAGGCGCCTACGACCCATCCGGTGACGAGCCGGCATCGAGCTATGGCCTGATCGCCAAGAGCGTCGAGTACAGCGAAGATCGCAGTTGGGTGGTGTTCAATCTGCGCCCCGAAGCCCGCTTCCATGATGGCAAACCCATCACGGCCTACGACGTCGCCTTCTCCTACCGCCTGTTGCGTAACGAAGGACATCCGCAGTACCGCACCAACCTGCAGGAAGTGAAGCGCGTCGACATCCTCAACCGTCACCGCATCCGCTTTGTCTTCAAGCGCGCCGACAACCCGCTGCTGAT
Organism: Pseudomonas sp. C11; assembly: GCF_034683865.1. NCBI lineage: Bacteria > Pseudomonadati > Pseudomonadota > Gammaproteobacteria > Pseudomonadales > Pseudomonadaceae > Pseudomonas > Pseudomonas sp. C11. The sequence continues at coordinate 215,415 of NZ_JAWIIP010000001.1, read as the reverse complement.
CCTGCGCCTGGGTGAAATGCCCGTGTTGCCCCAGCATTACTGGAAAGGCCGCGATTTTCGCGCCACCACCTTCGAGCCGCCCCTGGGCAGTGGGCCCTATCGCATCGTGCAGGTCGTCCCCGGGCGACGCTTGGTGTTCGAACGGGTGAAGGACTGGTGGGGCAAGGATTTGCCCGTCAATCGCGGCAAGTACAATTTCGATCGCGTCGAAGTGGAGTTCTATCGCGATAGCAACGTCGCCTTCGAGGCGTTCAAGGCTGGCGAATTCGACTTCTACATCGAAAACCAGGCGAAGAACTGGGCCAACGGCTATCGCTTCCCGGCCGTGACACGGGGTGAGGTGATCCGCGCCGAGATACCGCATCAAATTCCAACGCAGACCCAGGCGCTGTTCATGAACACGCGCCGCGCCCTGTTCAGCGACCGGCGTGTGCGTGAGGCCCTGGGATTGATGTTCGACTTCGAATGGACCAACCGCACGCTGTTCAATAATTCCTACGTCCGCGCGGCCAGTTACTTCCCCAATAGCGAGTTTTCCGCGACGGGCAAACCGGAGGGCGCCGAGTGGCTGTTGCTCTCGCCCCATCGGGACAAGCTACCTGCCAAGCTGTTTACCCAGGCTCCGGATCAACCGGTAACCGATGGCCGCGGCATCCCCCGCGAAACCCTGCGGCGGGCTCTCGGTCTATTGGCCGAAGCCGGCTGGAAGCCCGTCGGCCAGGAGCTGCGCAACGCCCGCGGCGAACGCCTCGAATTCGAAATCATGCTGGTCAACCCGAGCCTCGAACGCATTCTTCAGCCCTATACCGCCAACCTGGCGAGCATTGGCATCAACGCCAATCTGCGCACCGTCGACCGCGCGCAATACAAGCAGCGCCTCGACCAGTACGACTACGACATGATCCTGCTGACTCTGCCCCAGACCCTGAGCCCGGGCCTGGAGCAACGGCTGTATTTTCACTCCAGCCAGGTTGGCGTTCGTGGCGGCAAGAACTACGCCGGCGTCAACGACCCGGTGGTGGACGAGATGATCGATCGCCTGATGTCCGCCAAGACCCGTGACGAACAGATCGCAGCCACCCGCGCACTGGATCGAGTGCTGCTCTGGCAGTACTACAGCATCCCCAACTGGTACATCAATTATCACCGCCTGGCGTACCGCAACCGGTTCGCCTTCGTCACCACGCCGCCCTATACCCTGGGCCTGCGCACCTGGTGGCTGAAGCCCTCGGAGAACGCCCGATGACAAACCCGCTGCGCAGTTGGCTGCTTCATGGCAGCAGCCTCATCCTGCTCGGTCTGTCCAGCCTGACCTTCGCCGCGCCCCAGCATGCGGTCACGCTGTACGACGAAGCCCCCAAGTATCCGGCCAACTTCCAACATTTCGCCTATGCCAACCCCGATGCGCCCAAGGGCGGCACCTTCCGCCAGGCCGGCTTTGGCGGTTTCGACAGCCTCAACCCCTTCATCAACAAGGGCGTGCCAGCGGACGATGTCGGCCTGATCTACGACACACTCACCGTGCAGAGCATGGATGAGCCCTTCACTGCTTACGGCCTGATCGCAGAAAAGATCGAGAAGGCGCCGGACAACGCCTGGGTGCGGTTCCACCTGCGCAAGATCGCTCGCTTCCACGATGGCACCCCCATCACCGCGGACGATGTGAAGTTCAGCTTCGACACGCTGATGAAGAAAGGCACGCCGATGTACCGGGGCTACTATGCCGACGTCGAACGGGTCGAAGTGGAGTCGCCACACAGCGTGCGCTTCGTCTTCAAGCACGCCGGTAACCGCGAGCTACCGCTGATCCTCGGGCAACTGCCGGTTCTGCCCGCGCACTGGTGGAATGCCCTCGATGACAGCCAGGCCGAGCAGCAGCCACTGCTTGGCGACGAGCGCATCAGTGCCGCGATCAAAGCCGAGGACGAAGGCCACGCCGTGATCGTGCGTCTGCAGGACGAACCACGCCTCGAAGGCGGCAAAAGACTCGATCTGGACACCCTGCGCCGCAACCTGCAGGTCGCCATCGAAAAAGCCAGCCAGGACAAATCCCCTCTGGCGGCGATCACGGCCCTCGACGAAGAAGACGCCCACAGCCTGCGCCTGAAACTGCGCAGCAGCGCCGACGATTCGCTGCTCGAAGCACTGCGCCAATTGCGCGTGCTGCCCTTCAAGCGCGAGTTCAGCAAAGGCAACCTGGACGCCCCCCTGGGCAGCGGCCCCTATCAGGTCGGCGAGGTTCAAGCCGGGCGCAGCATTCGCTACGAACGCGTCCCGGACTGGTGGGCCAGGGATCTCGCAGTCAGCCGCGGCTTCTACAACTTCGACAGCATTCAGATCGACTACTACCGCGACAACACCGTTGCCCTGGAAGCCCTGAAAGCCGGCCAGTTCGACTACTGGCTGGAAATCAGCGCGAAGAACTGGGCGACCGCCTACAGCACGCCAGCGGTTGCCAATGGCCAGTTGATCAAGGAAGAAATTCAGAACCACAACCCCACAGGCATGCAGGGTTTCATCTTCAACATCCGCAAACCGGTGTTCCAGGATCGTCGGGTACGCGAAGCCCTGGGCCTGCTGTTCGACTTCGAATGGGCCAACAAGCGCCTGTTCAACGGCGCCTACACGCGCACACGCAGCTACTTCGACAATTCCGAGCTGGCCTCCAGCGGCCTGCCGAACGAAGCCGAGCAGAGCATCCTCGAACCGCTGCGTGGCAAGATCCCCGCCGAGGTCTTTAGCGAAGAGTTTCGTGTACCGGTCACCGATGGCAGCGGCATCATCCGCGAGCAACAACGCCGCGCCTACCAGTTGCTGCAGCAGGCCGGCTGGCGCGTCGACGGCGACCGCATGCTCGACGCCAACGGCCAACCGGTAAGCTTCGAGTTCCTCCTGGCCCAAACCGAGTTCGAGCGCATACTGCTCCCCTTCAAGCGCAACCTGGCGGATTTGGGTATCGATATGGTCATCCGCCGCGTTGACGTTTCGCAGTACATCAACCGTCTGCGCTCTCGCGACTACGACATGATCGTCGGCGGTTTCGGCCAATCGAACTCGCCCGGCAATGAACAACGCGAATACTGGCACTCCTCCAGCGCGGACAACCCGGGAAGCCGCAACTACATCGGCCTCAAGGATCCAGCCATCGACCAGTTGGTCGAAGGCCTGATCAACGCCGACTCACGGCAAAGCCTGATCGACCATACCCGCGCACTGGATCGCACCTTGCTGTGGGGCTATTACGTGATCCCCAACTGGCACATCAAGACCTGGCGCGTCGCCTACTGGAACCGTTTCGAGCATCCGAAGGTGACGCCGCTCTACGACATCGGCGTGCACACCTGGTGGGTACGCAAGGATCTTCCCGCAGAACCGGCGAGCGCGGAGGCGACGCAATAAGATGCTGGCCTATATCTTTCGCCGCCTGCTGCTGATCATCCCGACCCTATTCGGCATCCTGCTGATCAACTTCATCATCATCCAGGCAGCTCCCGGCGGCCCGGTCGAGCAGATGATCGCCAAACTCGAGGGCTTCGACGGCGCCACCAGCCGCATTGCCGGCGGCGGCGCCGAGGTTTCGGTAGCTGGCTCCAACTACCGTGGCGCGCAAGGCCTGGATCCGAAGTTGATCGAGGAAATCGAGAAGATGTACGGCTTCGACAAGCCGGCACCGGAACGCTTCTGGATCATGCTCAACAACTACCTGCACCTGGATTTCGGCTCCAGCTTCTTCCGTGATGCCAAGGTACTCGACCTGATCATCGAGAAGATGCCGGTGTCCATCTCGCTGGGCCTGTGGAGCACCCTGATCATGTACCTGGTGTCGATCCCGCTGGGCATCGCCAAGGCGACCCGCCACGGCAGCGCCTTCGACGTCTGGACCAGTTCGGCCATCATCATCGGCTACGCCATCCCCGCCTTTCTCTTCGCCATCCTGCTCATCGTGCTGTTCGCCGGCGGCAGCTATTGGGACTGGTTCCCGCTACGCGGTCTGACCTCGAACAACTTCGATGACCTGAGCCTCGGCGGCAAGGTTCTCGACTATCTATGGCACCTGGTGCTGCCAGTCACGGCGCTGGTCATCGGCAACTTCGCCACCCTCACCCTGCTGACCAAGAACAGCTTCCTCGACGAGATCGGCAAGCAATACGTGACCACCGCCCGCGCCAAGGGCCTGAACAATCGGCGCGTGCTCTACGGGCACGTGTTCCGTAATGCCATGCTGCTGATCATCGCCGGCTTCCCATCTGCCTTCATTGGCATCTTCTTTACCGGCTCCCTGCTGATAGAAGTGATCTTCTCCCTCGACGGCCTGGGCCTGATGAGTTTCGAGGCAGCGATCAACCGCGACTACCCCGTGGTGTTCGGCACCCTGTTCATCTTCACCTTGCTGGGACTGGTCGTGAAACTGATCGGCGACATCACCTACACCCTGGTCGATCCACGTATCGACTTCGAAAGCCGGGAGGGTTGAGCATGAAACTGTCTCCGCTCAACCAACGTCGCTTCGCCCGCTTCAAGGCCCACAAACGCGGCTGGTGGTCGCTATGGCTGTTCCTCATCCTCTTTGGCCTGAGCCTCGGCGCTGAACTGATCGCCAACGACAAGCCCCTGGCGGTGCGTTACGACGGGCAGTGGTATTTCCCGGTGCTCAAACGCTATCCGGAAACCGTGTTCGGTGGCGAGTTTCCGCTGCAGGCCAACTACAAGAGCCCCTACATCCAGGATCTGATCGCGGCAAAGGACGGCAAGATGATCTGGCCGCCGATCCCGTTCAGCTATTCGAGCATCAACTACGACCTGGCAGTGCCTGCGCCGGCACCGCCCTCGGCGCAGAACTGGCTGGGCACCGACGATCAGGGCCGCGATGTACTGGCCCGGGTCATCTACGGGTTTCGCATTTCCGTGCTGTTCGCACTGACCCTGACCCTGGCCAGCTCGGTGATCGGCGTGATCGCCGGCGCCCTGCAAGGCTTCTACGGCGGCTGGGTCGACCTGATCGGCCAGCGCTTCCTGGAAATCTGGTCAGGCCTGCCGGTGCTCTACCTGCTGATCATCCTCGCCAGCTTCGTGCAGCCAAACTTCTGGTGGCTGCTGGGCATCATGCTGCTGTTCTCCTGGATGAGCCTGGTCGATGTGGTGCGTGCCGAGTTCCTGCGTGGTCGCAACCTGGAGTACGTGCGCGCCGCCCGCGCCCTGGGCATGAACAACGGCGCCATCATGTTCCGCCATATCCTGCCCAATGCCATGGTCTCGACCATGACCTTCATGCCCTTCATCCTCACCGGCGCCATCGGCACCCTGACCGCTCTGGACTTCCTCGGCTTCGGCCTGCCACCCGGCGCACCGTCGCTCGGTGAGCTGGTCGCCCAGGGCAAGAGCAACCTGCAGGCGCCCTGGCTGGGCATCAGCGCCTTCGCCGTACTGGCGATCATGCTGAGCCTGCTGGTGTTCATCGGCGAAGCCGCCCGCGATGCCTTCGACCCGAGGAAATGACATGAGCCAAGCTGAAATCCTGCTGCAGGTACGCGACCTGGCCGTCGAATTCGTTACCGGCGATCACGTCCAGCGCGTCGTGGAAAACGTCAGCTTCGACATCCGCAAGGGGGAAACCCTGGCCCTGGTCGGCGAAAGCGGCTCGGGCAAGTCGGTCACCGCACATTCCATCCTGCGACTGCTGCCCTACCCGCTCGCCCGACATCCAGTCGGCAGCATCGATTATGCCGGCGAGAATCTGCTCAAGCTCGGCGAGGGCCGCCTGCGCGGCATCCGTGGCAACCGTATCGCCATGGTCTTCCAGGAGCCGATGACCTCGCTCAACCCGCTGCACAGCATCGAGAAGCAGATCAACGAGGTGCTCGCCCTGCACAAAGGGCTGCGCGGCAAGGCGGCCAGTGCGCGCACGCTGGAACTGCTGGAACTGGTCGGCATCCCAGAACCAAAGAAGCGCCTCAAAGCCTATCCGCATGAACTTTCCGGCGGCCAACGTCAGCGGGTGATGATCGCCATGGCGCTGGCCAACGAACCGCAACTGCTGATCGCGGACGAGCCAACTACCGCACTGGACGTCACCGTGCAGCTGAAAATCCTCGAGTTGCTCAAGGATCTGCAGGCGCGTCTGGGCATGTCATTGCTGCTGATCAGCCACGATCTCAACCTGGTACGCAGAATTGCGCATCGCGTATGTGTCATGCAGCGCGGTCGCATCGTCGAACAGGCGTCGTGTGAACAATTGTTCCAGGCACCGCAGCATCCCTATACCCAGGAATTGCTCGGTGCCGAACCCAGCGGCGAACCTGCGGCCAACCCTGCAGGCGATACCATGCTGGCGGTCGACGATCTGCGCGTCTGGTTCCCGATCAAGAAGGGCCTGCTGCGCAAGACCGTGGATCATGTGAAAGCCGTGGACGGCATCAACTTCACCCTGCCCCAGGGTCAGACCCTGGGTATCGTCGGTGAAAGTGGTTCCGGCAAGTCCACACTGGGCATGGCGATCCTCAGGCTGCTCGGCAGTCAGGGCGATATCCGTTTCCAGGGCCAGTCGCTGCGGGGGCTTTCGCAGAAAGAGGTTCGCCCTCTGCGGCGGCAGATGCAGGTGGTGTTTCAGGATCCGTTCGGCAGTCTCAGCCCACGCATGTCGGTGGCTCAGATCGTCGGCGAAGGCCTGCGCATCCATGGCATCGGTACCGATGCGGAACAGGAACAGGCGATCATCGACGCACTTCTGGAGGTAGGGCTGGATCCGCAGACGCGGCACCGCTACCCCCATGAGTTTTCAGGCGGGCAACGGCAGCGGATTGCCATTGCTCGGGCACTGGTGTTGAAACCGGCGCTGATCCTGCTGGACGAGCCCACTTCGGCGCTCGACCGAACGGTTCAGCGTCAGGTGGTGGAACTGTTGCGCGGCTTGCAGGCCAAGTACAACCTGACCTATCTGTTTATCAGCCACGACCTGGCGGTAGTCAGAGCACTGAGTCACCAGTTGATGGTGGTCAAGCAGGGCAAGGTGGTCGAACAAGGCTCGGCGGACGCGATCTTCAAGTCACCGCAACACCCTTATACGCAGCAGTTGCTGGAAGCCGCCTTCATGGCTCCAACAACGGCTCACTGATCCTTGAAACAGGAAGAGGAATAGCACAATGGGTTTTCTAACCGGTAAGCGCGTACTCATCGTTGGCGTCGCCAGCAAACTGTCCATCGCCTCGGGTATCGCCGCCGCCATGCACCGCGAAGGTGCCGAGCTGGCTTTCACCTACCAGAACGAGAAGCTCAAGGGCCGCGTCGAAGAGTTCGCTGCAGGCTGGGGCTCCAGCGCCGACCTGTGCTTCCCCTGCGATGTGGCCAGCGACGAGGAAATCGCCGCCGTGTTCGACGCACTGAGCAAGAAGTGGGACGGCCTGGACTGCATCGTCCACTCGGTCGGTTTCGCCCCGGGTGACCAGCTCAACGGCGACTTCACCGACGTCACCACCCGCGAAGGCTTCAAGATCGCTCACGACATCAGCGCTTATAGCTTCGTCGCCCTGGCCAAGGCTGGTCGCGAGATGATGAAAGGCCGCAACGGCAGCCTGCTCACCCTCTCCTACCTGGGTGCCGAGCGCACCATGCCCAACTACAACGTCATGGGCATGGCCAAGGCCAGCCTGGAAGCCGGCGTGCGCTACCTGGCCGGCAGCCTCGGCCCGGAAGGCACCCGCGTCAACGCCATCTCCGCCGGCCCGATCCGTACCCTGGCCGCCAGCGGCATCGCCAGCTTCCGCAAGATGCTGGCCGCCAACGAGCGCCAGACTCCGCTGCGCCGCAACGTCACCATCGAAGAAGTCGGCAACGCCGGTGCCTTCCTCTGCTCCGACCTGGCTTCGGGCATCAGCGGTGAAATCATGTACGTCGACGGCGGCTTCAACACCACCGCGATGGGCCCGATGGAAGAGTAATTTTCCCGAGCCAATAAAAAACCCGCACCTGGTGCGGGTTTTTTATTGCTTGCCGTTCGGTGCGGCACCTCGAAAGGTGCCGCCTCCAATCAGAAGCGATCGATGTCGGCCTTGGCTTCCAGCTGCTTACGGTAAGCCGCAAAGTCCTGCTGGCCTTCGCGCGATGCCAGGAAGTTGCGATACATCCCCAACTCCTGCTCACTCAACGCGGCTTCCGGCACGCTGACGCCATCCAGACGCAGCACCACATAGTCACCATTGTTCAGCACGACACCTGCGAAGGACGGTGCATCCTTGGACTCCGGCTTGGGCATGCGGAACAGGGCCTGCAGTACCTTGGGCTCGACGCCCTCCTGACTGCGAGTGACCGCTTCCTGCACCGCCCAATCCTTGCGCGGGTTCTCGCCGGCCTTGGCAGCCGCGAGCAAGCGCTCACCCTCTGCCTTGGCTGCAGCACTGGCGCGCTCTTGCTGCAGATGGCCACGAATGCTTTCGGCCACCTGCTCCAGAGGCAACTGCTCGGGCTTGAGGTGCTGTTTGGCACGAATGACAACCACGGTGCTCGGGTCGAGTTCGATGGTCGAGCTGTTGTTGCCGTCTTCCAGAACCTCGGGGCTGAACGCCGCCTGCAGTACCTGACGGTTGGCGGTGATGCCGCTGGCGCCACCTTCACGACCGAAGGGCTCGGTCACCTGAACCTTCAGCCCCAGCTCCTGAGCCGGCTGAGCCAGATCAGACGCCTCGAACGCGGCATCCTCGAGCTGCTTGCTCAGCTCTACGAAACGCTGCTCGACCTGCTGCGCCTTGTAATCACGCGCCAGCTTTTCCTTGAGGCTGTCGAAGCTAGGCACTTCTGCGCCCTGAACACCGAGCAGCTTGATCAAGTGCCAGCCGAACGCGGTGTGAACGGGCTGGGAAACCTGATCGGGCTTGAGCGCATACAGGGCTTCCTCGAACGCCGGATCGTAGACCCCCTGCCCGGCATAACCGAGGTCGCCACCGTTGGCAGCAGAGCCTGGATCCTGAGAAAACTCCTTGGCCAATGCCGCAAAGTCTTCACCGGCATCGATGCGCGCCTTGATTTCCTCGATCTTCTTCTTCGCCGCGTCATCATCGCCCTCGATGAGGATGTGTGCGGCCTGACGCTGCTCGGAAAGATTGGCAATCTCGCTCTGATACAGCGGCTGCAGCTCTTCGTCGGTCACATCGACGGAGTCGAAAAGGCTGTCCTTGTCCAACTGGACATACTCGAGCACGACTTGCTCAGGGCTCATGAACTCGGCGGCATGTTCGTCGTAGTAGGACTTCACGTCTTCGTCAGAAACCTTCGTCGCTGCGCTATCAGCCTTGATCACGATGCTGGCGAAGTCACGCGTCTGACGCTCCAGGCTGGCGAAGGCGCGCGCCTGATCTTCGGTCACGAAACTGCTGGCACCCAGGCCTGCACGCAACTGACCAATCAGCATTTCCTCTTCAAGCATCTGACGGAACTGCAGACGCGTGTAGCCCATCTGGCGGATAACCTGATCGAAACGCGCAGGATCGAAGCGCCCTTCGGTCTGGAACTCGGGCGTCTTCAGGATGACCTGATCCAACGCAGGCTGCGAGAAGGCGAACCCGGCATCACGAGCACCTTGCAGCAAAAGCTTGCGATCGATAAGGCCCTTGAGCGAAGCCTCACGCAGCAGTTTCTCGTCGAGCAACGAGGCATCGAAGTCACGCCCCAGTTGCTGCAGCAGTTGACGACGCTGCATCTCGACTGCCTGGCCCAACTCGTTGAGCGTGATGGTGTCACCATTGACCTTGGCCGCGTTGTTGCGGTTGCTGGTGCCCGTGACGATGGCTTCGAAACCGGTAAAGGCCATCAGCATCACGATGAGGCCGATAATGGTTTTGGCAATCCAACCGCGTGAATTGTCCCTGATGTTTTGCAGCATGCTTCCCCCAGAACGACCGTACAGAGTCACCAGTCGCGCAGTGTGGGTAATGTCCAGATAGAAGAAAGGCGCATCCGTGGATGCGCCTTCTCGTAACGTGCCGGCAGGTCAGTGCAGAAGTGTCGGTGACGACTCGCTCCCTACTCCTCCCGGCGACCATCGAACCAATAGCGCGATGGCGAGGCAAACCCGGAAGACGCTTAGTTGACGGCGTCTTTCAGAGCCTTGCCAGCTTTGAAGCCCGGGATCTTGGCAGCAGCGATGTTGATCGGCTTGCCGGTCTGCGGGTTACGGCCGGTGCGAGCAGCACGCTCTTTGACAGCGAAGGTACCGAAACCAACCAGTACAACGGAATCACCAGCCTTCAGAGCGCCAGTGACGGATTCAATCACTGCATCCAGCGCGCGGCCAGCAACAGCTTTCGGGATATCAGCAGATGCAGCGATAGCATCGATCAGTTCCGACTTGTTCACTCTAAGTCCCCTTATTTCTGTTTAGTTTGTTTCTTGATTTTTAGTGTAAGCAAAGCGGGCGCTGGATGGCCTGCTGACACAATAAGAGCCGCTTTATATCAAGGGCTCAAAAATTGTGTCAAGGAAGCCATCTGGCTAATGCGTGCTGATTCGCTCCTTGGAATCAGACTCGCGTTTGTCATCCGTTGCAACCATCTCGGGAGCCGCATCGGGCAAGGGCTCCGGCGCGTATTGCAGCGCAATTTGCAGGACCTCGTCAATCCATTTAACCGGTTTAATCTGCAGGTCTTGCTTAATATTTTCCGGAATTTCCTTCAGGTCGCGCACATTTTCTTCGGGAATGATCACAGTTTTGATCCCCCCTCTGTGAGCAGCCAGAAGTTTCTCCTTGAGCCCGCCAATGGCCAGTACTTGACCACGCAGGGTGATCTCGCCAGTCATTGCCACATCGGCGCGCACGGGAATCTGCGTCAGCGCAGAAACCAGAGCGGTGCACAAACCGATGCCTGCGCTCGGCCCATCCTTGGGCGTGGCACCTTCCGGCATATGGATGTGAACGTCGCGCTTCTCGTTGAAATCAGCCGGGATCCCCAGACTCTTGGCGCGACTGCGCACCACGGTCATGGCGGCAGTCATGGACTCGGCCATCACATCCCCCAGAGAACCGGTCTTGATCAACACACCCTTGCCGGGCACCACTGCGGTCTCGATGGTCAGCAACTCGCCGCCCACCTGAGTCCAGGCAAGCCCGGTCACCTGACCGATCTGATCCTGCTGCTCGGCAAGGCCATAACGGTGCTTGCGCACACCCAGAAAATGCTCGAGCGAGTCAGCGCTCACGGCCACCTGGAACCGCTTCTCGCCGATGTGTTCCTTGACCGCCTTGCGGCAGACCTTGGCGATCTGCCGCTCCAGGCTGCGCACACCTGCCTCGCGGGTGTAATAGCGGATGATGTCGCGAATCGCCGCCTCGTCGAACTCCAGCTCGCCCTTCTTCAGGCCGTTGGCCTTGATCTGCTTGGGCGCCAGGTACTTGATGGCGATATTGACCTTCTCGTCCTCGGTGTAGCCCGGCAGACGGATGATCTCCATCCGATCCAGCAAGGGGCCAGGGATGTTCATCGAGTTGGCGGTGCAGAGGAACATCACATCCGACAGGTCGTAATCGACCTCGAGGTAGTGATCGTTGAAATTGTGGTTCTGCTCTGGATCGAGCACCTCCAGCAGCGCAGAGGCAGGGTCGCCACGCATGTCCTGCCCCATCTTGTCGATTTCATCGAGGAGGAACAGCGGGTTGCGCACACCGACCTTGGTCATCTTCTGAATCAAACGCCCCGGCATCGAGCCGATATAGGTACGACGATGCCCACGGATCTCGGCCTCGTCACGCACGCCGCCCAGCGCCATACGCACGAACTTGCGGTTGGTGGCAGTGGCGATGGACTCGGCCAGCGAGGTCTTGCCTACGCCGGGCGGGCCTACCAGGCACAGCACCGGCCCCTTGAGCTTCTTCACCCGCTTCTGCACGGCGAGATACTCGAGGATGCGCTCCTTGACCTCTTCCAGGCCGTAATGATCGGCATCGAGAATGCTCTCGGCGCGCGCCAGGTCGAGGCGCACCTTGCTCTCGGCCTTCCACGGCACGTTCACCAGCCAATCGATGTAGGAACGCACAACGGTGGCCTCAGCGGACATCGGCGACATCTGCTTGAGCTTGTTCAGCTCAGCATTGGCCTTGGTCAACGCCTCCTTGGACAAACCTGCGTTATCGATGCGCTTGCGCAGCTCGTCGAGCTCGTTGTGCCCTTCGTCAATGTCGCCGAGCTCTTTCTGAATAGCCTTCATCTGCTCATTCAGGTAGTACTCGCGCTGGCTGCGCTCCATCTGCTTCTTCACCCGGCCACGGATACGCTTCTCGACCTGCAGCAAGTCGATCTCGGCATCCAGCAGCGCCAACACGTGCTCGACGCGGGCGGAAAGCGAGGTGATTTCGAGAATTTCCTGCTTCTGCTCGATCTTCAGCGCCATGTGCGCGGCCATGGTATCGACCAGGCGGCTGGGCTCATCGATGCTGTTGAGCGAGGACAGCACTTCGGCCGGTACCTTCTTGCCCAACTGCACGTACTGCTCGAACTGACTGAGCAGGCTGCGGGTGAAGACCTCCGACTCACGCTCGGCCGTTTCACCCTCTTCGATCAGTTGCACCTCTGCACGGCAGTGTTCTTCGGTCTCGAAGATGCGCTCGATGGCACCGCGCTGCTCACCCTCGACCAGAACCTTGACCGTGCCATCGGGCAGCTTCAGCAGTTGCAGCACGGTGGCAACGGTACCCACGTGGTAAAGATCCTGATCGCTCGGATCGTCCACTGCCGGGTTTTTCTGGGCCACCAGCAGAATCTGCTTGTCGCCCGTCATCGCTGCCTCCAGGGCTTCGATGGATTTCTCGCGCCCGACGAAAAGCGGGATGACCATGTGCGGATAGACCACTACATCGCGCAATGGCAGGAGAGGCAATTCGATGGTTGTCTTCATGATTTCGGCTCAGCAGCGGCCATGAGGCCGTAAACAGGCGGGATTACCCTTGGCTTTTAAGATGGGGGTAGCTCCCGTAAAAAACAAGCGCAATGTCCAGAAAAGCGAAGGGGCCCAAAGGGCCCCTTCTTTGCAACGTGTGACAGCCATCAGGCGTCTGGCGCGGCCTTGGCCTGAGGCTCACTGTTCTCGTAGATCAGCAGCGGCTTGGAGGAACCTTCGATGACACTTTCGTCGATCACCACCTTGCTCACGTCTTGCTGGGACGGAATCTCGTACATGGTGTCCAACAAAATGCCTTCGAGAATCGAACGCAGACCACGTGCGCCGGTCTTGCGCTCCAGCGCCTTCTGCGCCACGGACTTCAGTGCGTCGGAGCGGAACTCCAGATCCACACCCTCCATCTCGAACAGCTTGGCGTACTGCTTGGTCAGCGCATTCTTCGGCTCGGTGAGAATCTGCACCAGGGCAGCCTCGTCCAGCTCTTCCAGCGTTGCGATCACCGGCAGACGCCCGACGAACTCGGGAATCAGGCCGAACTTGACCAGGTCATCCGGCTCGACCTCACGCAGCGACTCGCCGATCTTCTTGCCTTCCTGCTTGCTACGCACTTCCGCACCGAAACCGATGCCGCCCTTGGTAGAGCGCGCCTGAATGACTTTCTCCAGGCCGGCAAACGCGCCGCCGCAAATGAACAGGATGTTGCGCGTGTCGACCTGCAGGAACTCCTGCTGCGGATGCTTGCGCCCGCCTTGCGGCGGAACCGAGGCCACCGTGCCCTCGATCAACTTGAGCAATGCCTGCTGCACGCCCTCGCCCGATACGTCGCGAGTGATAGACGGGTTGTCGGATTTGCGCGAAATCTTGTCGATTTCGTCGATGTAGACAATGCCCATCTGGGCCTTCTCGACATCGTAATCGCACTTCTGCAGCAGCTTCTGGATGATGTTCTCGACGTCCTCACCCACATAACCGGCTTCGGTCAGGGTGGTGGCATCAGCGATGGTGAACGGCACATTGAGCAGGCGGGCCAGCGTTTCCGCCAGCAACGTCTTGCCGGAACCGGTTGGACCGATCAGCAGAATGTTGCTCTTGCCCAGCTCGACATCGTCTTTCTTGTCACGCTGATTGAGACGCTTGTAGTGGTTGTACACCGCCACCGACAGCACCTTCTTGGCGCGCTCCTGACCGATCACATACTGATCGAGGATGCCGCTGATTTCCTTGGGTGCCGGGAGTTTATGCGCGCTGCTCTCGGCCTGGGCTTCCTGCACCTCCTCACGGATGATGTCGTTGCACAGGTCGACGCATTCGTCGCAGATGAAGACGGAAGGACCGGCGATCAACTTGCGCACTTCATGCTGGCTTTTGCCGCAGAAGGAGCAATAAAGCAGTTTGCCGTTGTCCTCACCGTTACGGGTATCAGTCATTCGATCAATCCAATACGGTAGGCTTGAAACACAAGATGAAGGCAAATGCGGGCATTTTCAAGGGCGCAGCTAGCGTCAATGAACAATGCCCGCACGCAGTGCCTTATCTAGACCGGCATTTGACGCTTTTCGTGCACGGCATCGACGAGACCATATTCCACGGCGCGCGAAGCGCTCATGAAATTATCGCGATTGGTATCACGCTCGATGGTTTCCAGACTCTGACCGGTGTGCTGAGCCAGCAGCTCGTTGAGGCGCTCACGAATGAACAGGATTTCCTTGGCATGGATCTCGATATCCGAGGCCTGACCCTGGAAACCACCCAGCGGCTGGTGAATCATCACGCGCGAATTCGGCAGGCAGAAACGCTTGCCTTTGGCGCCGCCAGCCAGCAGGAACGCACCCATGCTGCAGGCTTGGCCGATGCAGGTGGTGGATACGTCGGCCTTGATGAACTGCATGGTGTCGTAGATCGCCATGCCAGCAGTCACCGAGCCACCTGGCGAGTTGATGTACAGGTGGATGTCCTTGTCCGGGTTTTCTGCCTCCAGGAACAGCAACTGGGCGCAGATCAGGTTGGCCATGTAGTCCTCGACCTGGCCAACCAGGAAGATGACGCGCTCCTTGAGCAGGCGCGAGTAGATGTCGTAGGCACGCTCGCCACGAGCGGATTGCTCGATGACCATCGGCACCAGGCCGCCAGCGGCCTGGATTTCAGGCATGTTTTGCATAAAAGGATTGCGGGACATGTCTTGCGCTCACTCCCTAACTGTCATGTCTCAAATACGCATAAGCCAGCACGGAGGCTGGCTTATGGTGGTGTGCTCGAACGAGGCTACCAGATCAGTCGGCTTTAGGAGCTTCCGCCGGCTTGACTGCGTCTTCGTAGGAAACCGCTTTATCGGTCACGTTGGCCTTCTGCAGAACAGTATCTACAACTTGCTCTTCCAGTACAACCGAACGCACTTCGTTCATCTGCTGGTCGTTCTTGTAGTACCAGGCAACCACTTGCTCAGGCTCCTGGTAAGCCGAAGCCATCTCTTCGATCAGCTCGCGCACGCGAGCATCGTCCGGCTTCAGTTCGAACTGCTTGACGACCTCGGCGACGATCAGACCCAGCACGACACGGCGCTTGG
Organism: Pseudomonas sp. C11; assembly: GCF_034683865.1. Lineage (NCBI taxonomy): Bacteria > Pseudomonadati > Pseudomonadota > Gammaproteobacteria > Pseudomonadales > Pseudomonadaceae > Pseudomonas > Pseudomonas sp. C11. The sequence goes on along the minus strand of NZ_JAWIIP010000001.1, from coordinate 199,973 downwards.
CTTGCTCTTCGAACAGCTCGGCCGGCAGTTGATCAGGCTTGATGTTGCCACCGAACTGCTGAACGGCCTGCACGCGCAGACGGTTCACTTCGTTGCCGATCAGCGCCTTCGGCACTTCGACCGGATTGGCAGCCAGCAGGCCGTCCATTACCTGGTTCTTGACCTTGGATTTGATGGCCTGACGCAGTTCACGCTCCATGTTCTTGCGAACTTCGGCGCGGAAGCCTTCCAGACCGCCTTCCTTGATACCGAACAGGGCGAAGAACTCGTCGTTCAGCTCAGGCAGTTGCGGGGCAGAAACGCTGTTCACGGTAACGGTGAACTCGGCGGTCTTACCGGCCAGATCGAGATTCTGATAATCCTCGGGGAAGGTCGGGTTGATCACGCGTTCTTCGCCAGCCTTGGCACCCACCAGGGCGTCTTCGAAGCCCGGGATCATGCGGCCGGAGCCCAGCACCAGCTGAGTACCCTTGGCGCTACCGCCAGCGAAGGCTTCGCCATCGATCTTACCAACGAAGTCGATGTTCAGCTGGTCGCCATTTTCGGCGGCGCGCTCGACAGCTTCGAAGCGGGTATTCTGCTTGCGCAGGATATCCAGCATGTTGTCGACGTCGCTGTCGACCACTTCAGCCTGCAGGCGCTCGATGGCGATGCTGTCGAGACCAGTTACTTCGAACTCGGGGAAAACTTCGAAAGTGGCGACGTACTCCAGATCCTTGCCTTTCTCGAAGGACTTCGGCTCGACGGCCGGAGCACCAGCCGGATTCAGCTTCTGCTCGACCACAGCTTCGTAGAAGGTAGCCTGGATCAGGTCACCCAGCGCCTCTTGGCGAGCAGCGTCTTCGTAGCGCTGACGGATAACGCTCATCGGCACTTTACCAGGACGGAAGCCAGGAACCTTGGCACGACGGGCAGTCTGTTGCAGACGCTTGTTGACTTCGGTCTCGATGCGCTCGACGGGTACGCCGACGGTCATGCGGCGCTCAAGAGCAGAAGTGCTTTCAACAGAAACTTGCATGGATATTCCTCGTTGCACAGACAAAAGCCGGCTCGAGCCGGCCCCGAATTCAAGGCCAAGCATTCTAGAGGGTCAATATTAAGAAGTCACCCTAGAAGCAGGCGGCAATGCGGGGGGATTTGTAAGATGGTGCGGACGGAGAGACTCGAACTCTCACACCTTGCGGCGCCAGAACCTAAATCTGGTGTGTCTACCAATTTCACCACGTCCGCGTGGCTTTGCAGCTTAAAACAAAAACGCCAGGCTTTTGGCCTGGCGTTCTGGAATATGGGGTGGACGATGGGAATCGAACCCACGACACCAGGAGCCACAATCCTGTGCTCTACCAACTGAGCTACGCCCACCATATTGCATTGCTACTCAAATTGCCTGACCGCCAAGTGGCGCACCCGGCAGGACTCGAACCTGCGACCATCCGCTTAGAAGGCGGATGCTCTATCCAGCTGAGCTACGGGCGCTTATCCATCCGCCTGAGCAGACTTACAAGCTTTCGACTCCAGCCTTACCACAAGGGCTTAGCTTTTGCCGTCTCACCCAGCGAGTGGCTGTTCCTGAGAAGCGGGGCGAATGTTATAGACGCCCCCCGAACCCGTCAACATAAATTTTCAAAAAAATTCAGCGATATAAAGGAGTTACGCGAAAACGACGGCAGGCGCCTTTGCCCACGTGAGCACCCATGCGAGAATGCGCGTCCTTTTTTCATCCCTATTAATGGTTACCCAGCGCAATGACCGCACAACTGATCGACGGCAAGGCAATCGCCGCCAGCCTCCGCCAGCAGATTGCCCAACGTGTCGCCGAGCGTCGCCAGCAAGGCCTGCGAGCACCGGGTCTGGCCGTGATCCTGGTTGGTACCGATCCCGCCTCCCAGGTCTATGTGTCCCACAAACGCAAGGATTGCGAAGAGGTCGGTTTCGTTTCCCGAGCCTATGATCTGCCGGCTGAAACCAGCCAGGCCGACCTGCTCGCGCTGATCGACGAACTCAATGAAGACCCGACCATCGACGGCATTCTGGTACAGCTACCGTTGCCGGAGCATCTGGACGCCTCGCTGCTGCTCGAACGCATTCGCCCGGATAAGGACGTGGATGGTTTCCACCCCTACAACATCGGCCGCCTGGCCCAGCGCATGCCACTGCTGCGCCCCTGCACGCCCAAGGGCATCATGACGCTGCTGCACAGCACCGGTGTCGATCTGTACGGCCTGCACGCGGTGGTTGTCGGCGCCTCCAATATCGTCGGTCGCCCGATGGCCATGGAGCTGCTGCTGGCCGGCTGCACCGTCACCGTCACCCACCGCTTCACCAAGGATCTGGCCTCTCACGTCAGTCAGGCCGACATCGTCGTGGTCGCCGTCGGCAAGCCGGGGCTGGTCAAGGGTGAGTGGGTCAAGGAAGGCGCCATCGTCATCGATGTCGGCATCAATCGCCAGGAAGATGGCAAGCTGGTTGGTGACGTGGTGTACGAGACCGCCCTGCCCCGCGCTGGCTGGATCACTCCGGTTCCGGGTGGCGTAGGCCCAATGACTCGCGCCGGGTTGCTAGAGAACACCCTGCATGCGGCCGAGCACCTGCATAAATAAGCAAGACGCTTGAATGAAAAACGGCACCCTAGGGTGCCGTTTTTTATCGCCGCTGAAACGTAATGCCGCCAGCCACTCCTACATGGGCCTTCTGCTCTTTATAGGAAGGGTTTTGGCCGCCAGTACGCCCGAGCGACTCACTTGCGTGCCTGCTCCCAGGATTTCAGCAGCTCGTCGTAGGCGATGGTTTCACCCTTGGGTTTCTCGTTGGCCAGCTTGGGCTTGGGTGCGCCTGGCTGGTCGAACCAGTACTGCGGGTCACGCGGTTCATTCAGCTTCGGCCCGCACTCGCCCAATACACCGGAGCGCTCCAGGCGACCGAGCATGGTGTCCTGCGCTGCAGCCAGGCCATCGAGCGCCTGCTGCGGGGTCTTGTCGCCACTGGCCGCCTCGGCGATGAACTGCCACCACAGCTGGGCCAGGCGCGGGTAGTCCGGCACGTTGGTGCCGGTCGGCGTCCACTGCACGCGCGCCGGACTGCGGTAGAACTCCACCAGCCCACCCAGCTTGGGTGCAATGTCGGTCATGGCCTGCGAGTTGATGTCCGACTCGCGGATCGGCGTCAGGCCGACCAGAGTCTTTTTCAGCGAGACGGTCTTGGAGGTGACGAACTGCGCGTAGAGCCAGGCGGCCAGGCGCTGTTTCTCCGGCGTGGATTTGAGGAACGTCCAGGAACCGGTGTCCTGATAGCCGAGCTTCATGCCCTCCTCCCAGTACGGCCCCTTGGGTGACGGCGCCATGCGCCACTTCGGCGTGCCGTCCGCGTTGACCACCGGCAGGCCCGGCTTGGTCATATCGGCAGTAAAGGCGGTGTACCAGAAGATCTGCTGGGCAATGGCGCCCTGCGCCGGCACCGGGCCAGCCTCGGAGAAGGTCATGCCCTGCGCTTCCGGGGGCGCGTACTGGCGCATCCAGTCGACGTATTTCTGTGTGGCAAACACTGCAGCCGGACCATTGGTATCACCGCCACGGGCAACGCTGGAGCCCACCGGACGGCAGCCGTCGACGCGAATGCCCCACTCGTCCACCGGCAGGCCGTTGGGCAGGCCCTTGTCGCCACCACCGGCCATGGAGAACCAGGCATCGGTGAAGCGCCAGCCGAGCGACGGATCTTTCTTGCCGTAATCCATATGGCCGTAGACGCGCTGACCGTCGATTTCCTTGACGTGCTTGGAGAAGAACTCGGCGATGTCTTCATAGGCCGACCAGTTGACCGGTACGCCCAGCTCGTAGCCGTAGATTTCCTTGAACTTGGCCTTCAGCTCCGGGCGCTCGAACCAGTCGGCGCGGAACCAATAGAGGTTGGCGAACTGCTGATCGGGCAGTTGATAGAGCTTGCCGTCCGGCCCTGTGGTGAAGGAAATACCGATGAAGTCTTGGAGATCCAGGCTCGGCGACGTGAAGTCCTTGGCCTCACCCTTGATCATGTCGCTGATGGCCATGGCCTTGCCGTAGCGCGCGTGAGTGCCGATCAGGTCGGAGTCGTTGACCCAGCCGTCGTAGATGTTCTTGTCCGACTGCATCTGCGTCTGCAGCTTCTCGACCACGTCGCCTTCCTGCAGCAGATCATGGCGCAGCTTGATGCCGGTGATCTCGCTGAAGGCCTTGGCCAGCACCTTGGACTCGTACTCGTGGGTGGTGATGGTTTCCGACACCACACTGATGTCCATGCCACGGAATGGTTCGGCGGCCTTGATGAACCATTTCAGCTCTTCGAGCTGCTGCTCGGGCGTCAGGGTCGAGGGGTTGAACTCATCAGCGATCCATTTCTTCGCAGCTTCTTCATAGGCATCCGCCCAGGCCGCACCGCTCAAACCGGACAACGCCAGCAAGGCAGCCAATGCCATGCTATGTCGGGTCTTGTTGTTATTGTCGAACATAGAGACCTCCATCTCAGGATATGGGGAGAGGCATACCGGCGGCAGCCCGGCTCAGCCCCAGCGCATGACTGCGCACAACCACAACAGCGATAGCAACGACGCTATCCACACGCTCCAGTCGGTCACGCCGATTACCAGCAAATGCAGGTAGGCGCTGCCGAGCAGACCGATGAACAACCGATCCCCACGGGTGGTGGTGATCGGCAGAAAACCCTTGCGCTCGACGCACGGCCAGCGCAGCTCGACCAGCGTCATGCCGGCCAGCAGCACGGCGATGCCGACGAAGAACAGTGCGGTGGGTAGAGTCCAGGCCATCCAGCTCATGACGAACCTCCCTTACACGCGACCGAGGGCGAAGCCCTTGGCCACATGATTGCGAACGAACCAGATCACCAGCATCCCCGGCAGGATGGTCAGCACCCCGGCAGCAGCCAGCACGCCCCAGTCGATGCCCGAGGCGGACACGGTACGGGTCATCACCGCGGCGATGGGCTTGGCCTCCACAGAGGTCAGGGTGCGCGCCAGCAGCAGCTCGACCCAGGAGAACATGAAGCAGAAGAAGGCCGTGACGCCGATGCCGGAGCGAATCAGCGGCAGGAAGATCTTCACGAAGAATTTCGGGAAGCTGTAGCCGTCGATATAGGCCGTCTCGTCGATTTCCTTGGGCACGCTGGACATGAAACCTTCGAGAATCCACACCGCCAACGGCACGTTGAACAGGCAGTGCGCCAGCGCCACGGCGATATGGGTGTCGAACAGGCCAATGGACGAATAGAGCTGGAAGAACGGCAACAGAAAGACCGCCGGCGGCGCCATGCGGTTGGTCAGCAGCCAGAAGAACAGGTGCTTGTCACCGAGAAAGCGGTAGCGCGAAAAGGCATAAGCCGCCGGTAGCGCCACGCTGAGGGAGATCAGGGTGTTGAGGCTGACGTAGTACAGCGAGTTGAGGTAACCCTCGTACCAGCTACGGTCGGTGAAGATCACCCGGTAGTTGTCCAGGGTGAAGCTCTGCGGCCACAGGCTGAGCCCACCGAGAATCTCGGTGTTGCTCTTGAACGACATGTTCAGCAGCCAGTAGATGGGCACCAGCATGAACAGGAAGTAGATCAGCAGTGCCAGACGTTTGCGCAGCATCATGGTCGGCCTCAGCGGGTTTTGTCGTCATGGGTCATGGCGGTGTAGAACAGCCAGGACACCAGCAGAATGATGAGGAAGTACACCAGCGAGAACGCCGCCGCCGGGCCCAGGTCGAACTGGCCGATGGCCATTTGCGTCAGGGTCTGGCTGAGGAAGGTGGTGGCGTTGCCCGGCCCGCCGCCGGTGAGCACGAAGGGCTCGGTGTAGATCATGAAGCTGTCCATGAAGCGCAGCATCACCGCGATCAACAGCACGCTCTTGAGCTTGGGTAGCTGGATATGGCGGAACACCGCCCAGTTCGAGGCACGGTCGATGCGCGCCGCCTGGTAGTAGACGTCGGGAATGGCGCGCAGGCCGGAGTAGCACAGCAGCGCCACCAGCGACGTCCAGTGCCAGACGTCCATGACCAGCACCGTCACCCAGGCGTCCATGGTGTTGGCGGCGTAGTTGTAGTCGAAGCCCAGCGCATTCAGCGCCCAGCCCATCAGGCCGATGTCGGCGCGGCCGAATATCTGCCAGATGGTGCCCACCACGTTCCACGGGATCAGCAGCGGAATGGCCATCAGAATCAGGCATAGCGAGGCCCAGCGCCCCCGCGTCGGCATGCACAGAGCGATGGCGATACCTAACGGAATCTCGATCAGCAGCACGCAGGCGGAAAAGATGAACTGGCGCAGCAGCGAGTCGTGCAGGCGCGGGTCCTGCAGCACCTGGCGGTACCAGTCGACGCCGACGAAGTAGCGGGTAGCCGGATCGAAGATGTCCTGCACCGAGTAGTTGACCACCGTCATCATCGGCACGATGGCGCTGAACGCCACCAGCAGGAACACCGGCAGCACCAGCCACCAGGCCTTGTTGTTCTGCACCTTCATGGCGCCACCTCCACCAGGTAGTCGTCGGCATAGAGCATCAGCCACTGCGCCGGGAAGCTCAGGTAGACCTGCTCGCGCGGCACGGGCTGATCCTCCTGCAGGCGCGCCTTGAGCACCTGGCCATCGAGGTCGAAAGTGAGGATCTTGTAGGTGCCAAGGTCCTCAACGTGCAGCACCCGGCCACACAGCGCATCTTCATAGGCGCCGTCCCAGACGTGCACGAACTCGGGACGAATGCCCACCTGCAGACGCTTGCCATCCAGTTCGGCCAGGCGCTGGTTGAGTGCCTCCGACAGTGGCAGCACGGTATCGGCGAAGCGCACGCCACCGTCGCAACGCTGCACCTCGATCAGGTTCATGCCCGGGCTACCAATGAAATAGCCGACGAAGGTATGGCCGGGGCGCTCGAACAACTCACGCGGGGTGCCGAACTGGACGATCTGCCCGCCGTACATCACCGCGATCTTGTCGGCGAAGGTGGAAGCCTCCAACTGGTCGTGGGTGACGTAGACCATGGTGATATTGAACTGCTCATGGATCTGCTTGAGCTTGCGCCGCAGCTTCCATTTCAGGTGTGGGTCGATCACCGTCAGTGGCTCGTCGAAGAGGATCGCCGAGACGTCGTCACGCACCAGGCCACGGCCCATGGACACTTTCTGCTTCTCGTCGGCAGTGAGGTTGCGCGCCTTCCTCTGCAGCAGCGGGTGCAGCTCCAGCACCTCGGCGATTTCATGCACCTTGCTCATCACCCGCGCCTCATCCATGCCCTGGTTGCGCAATGGGAAGGCCAGGTTGTCGAACACCGTCATGGTGTCGTAGACCACCGGAAACTGGAAAACCTGGGCGATGTTGCGTTCCTGCGGCGACAGCGTGTTGACCGCCTTGCCGTCAAACTGCACCTCACCCTGGGACGGGCTGAGCAGCCCAGAGATGATGTTGAGCAAGGTGGATTTGCCGCAGCCCGACGGCCCCAGCAGCGCATAGGCACCACCCTGCTGCCAGATGTGGTTCATCTCGCGGATTGCGTAATCTTCCGGCGCTTTCGGCGTGCCGCTGTAGCTATGCGCCAGGTTGTGCAAGCGAATCTCGGCCATCAGGCGGCCCTCCCCTGACGACGACTGGGCGCCTGCACCAACTGTCCATCGGCGGCGAAGACGAATAGCTTGTGTGTGGGGATGTAGATCAGGATCGGCGTGTCCACCGCGTACTCGTGCACACCCGGCAAATGCAGCACCAGCACGAACTGCTCGTTGCGCACGTGAAGGAAGGTTTCCGAACCACTGATCTCGGCCAGCTCGACGGTCACCGCCAGCTCCAGATCATCGTCATTCGACGGCACCAGGCCGATATGGCTGGGGCGCACACCGAAGCGGTACTCGCCCTCAGCGATGCTGCGCAGATCGGGGTTGAGCGGAAAATGCACGCAGTCGGCGAAGCTCACCTCGGAGCCGCTGATGCGCCCCGGCATCAGGTTGATCGCAGGTTCCGAGAACAGCTCGGCGGCCAGCACCTGCTGCGGGCGGTGGTAGACCTCAGCAGTTTTGCCACTCTGCACCACCCGCCCCTCGTGCAGGATGGTGGTGGTACCGCCCAGTGCCAGTGCCTCGTTGGGCTCGGTGGTGGCGTAGATGGCGATGGTGTGGCGCGCCTGGAACAGCTCGCGCATTTCTTGGCGCAGCTCCTCGCGCAGCTTGTAGTCGAGGTTGACCAGCGGCTCATCGAAGAGAATCAGCGAGGCATCCTTGACCAACGCCCGAGCCATGGCGGTGCGCTGCTGTTGGCCGCCAGAGAGTTCCAGCGGATAACGCGACAGCAGTTTCTCGATGCGCAACATGCGCGCCGTGGCCTCGACCTTCTCGACGATCTGCTCCTTGGCCACACCGGCCTGGCGCAGTGGCGAGGCGATGTTCTCGAACACCGTCAGGGTCGGGTAATTGATGAACTGCTGATAGACCATCGACACGTTGCGCTGGCGCACTGGCACGCCGGTGACATCGGCGCCGTTCATCAGTACCCGGCCGCTATTGGGCCGATCCAGCCCGGCCATCAGGCGCATCAGGCTGGTCTTGCCGGCCAGAGTGCGACCGAGCAGAACGTTGAAGGAGCCCGATTCAAAACTCAGGCAGGCATCGTCGATATGCACCTGGCCGTCGACGATACGGGTGACGTGTTCGAGCTTGAGCGACATGGCCTGTCCTTTTTCTTGTCGTGCCATTCGATTGCGAACATCGATAGCGACAAGCGTGCCAGCCCCACAAAAAACAACGCATCTCTTTGATCAGAATCGAAAAAACCGCCAAAGAACGGTGCAGCAACGGTTTTCCACTGAACACTTTTGAACAGTCGAATGTGAACAACTGAACAATTCGTTCGTTGACTTTGAACAGTCTTGAACGACACTGGATCGATCGCGGCGCAGATCGCGAACCAACAAGAAGAGATCGCACCATGACCGACGCTGCCCGCGCCCCGGCGCACGATGCCATCATCCAGGAGTCCTGGTCGCGCTGCCGTGACTACGGCCTGACCCACCAGAGCGCGCCTCGCTTCGACCCGCCGGCGCCAGGCGATCTTTCGGCGCTGCTGGAAAGCCGCCAGGCCTTGGTGCAGACCACGCATCAGGAAGTGCTGCCCTACTACGGCACCATCCTCTCCAACTCCAACTGCCTGATCATGCTCGCCGACGAGCAGGGCCGGCTGTTGCAATCCTGGGGCGACCAGCGCTTCATCGAGCCACGTCAGGCTGCAGGCTTCGTCGCGGGCGCCAGCTGGCTGGAACGCTACACCGGCACCAACGCCATCGGCACCGCGCTCAGTTGCGGCCAGGCCGTGCATATCCAGCACGATGAACACTTCCTGAAGGCCAACCGTTTCATGACCGGCTCGGCCTCGCCGATCTTCGACGAACAGCGGCGCATGATCGCCGTACTCGACGTGTCCAGCGACAGCTACCTGCCGCCGGCGCATACCCTCGGCATGGTCAAGATGATGAGCCAGTCGGTGGAGAACCGCCTGATCCTCAAGCTGTTCGCCGACCAGTACCACCTGCTCAGCTTCAATACCAGCCTCGACAACCTCGACAGCCCCTGGGCCGGCCTGGTGGTGTTCGACGAACGCGGCCACGTGGTGTCGGCCAACCGCCGCGCTGACAATCTGCTCGGCCAACCCCTGACCTACGGCGCCATCGAGCAACTGTTCGACGTGCCTCTACAGCAGTTGCTCAACCAGCCGGACGGCCAGCCGTTCAGCCTGCGCACCAGCGGCCACTTTCGTTTTCACGCACGGGTACGCCGCCCTGCCCGACCGGCCCCCATTCAGCCTCGCGATTTCCGCCCGCAGGTTGCGCAAAGCACGCCACAAGAGCCTCATCTGCATGCACTGAGCATGGGTGACGCACGCATGGACAAGGCCATCCGCCAGGCCGAACGCCTGCTGGAAAAGGACATCCCGATCCTGGTGCAGGGCGAAACCGGTGCCGGCAAGGAGGTTTTCGTCAGGGCGCTACATCGCGCCAGCTCACGCGCCGAACACCCCTTCATCGCGGTCAACTGCGCGGCCATTCCAGCGGAGCTGGTGGAGTCGGAACTGTTCGGCTACGAGAAAGGCGCCTTTACCGGCGCTAGCCAGAAGGGTCATATCGGCCTGATCCGCAAGGCGCACAAGGGCACCCTGTTTCTCGATGAGATCGGTGATATGCCGCTGCGTGTGCAGGCGCGGCTGCTGCGCGTATTGCAGGAGCGCTGCGTACAGCCATTGGGCAGCAGTGAGCTGCATCCAGTCGACGTGCGCCTGGTATCGGCCACCAACCGCCCACTGCGCCAGGACGTCGACAGCGGCCAGTTCCGCGCCGACCTGTACTACCGCATCAGCGGCCTGAATCTGGAACTGCCGCCACTGCGTGAGCGCAGTGACAAGCAGGCGCTGTTCCAGAAACTCTGGGAGCAGCACCGTGAACCTGACCAACATGCAGGTATCAGCCGCGAAGTGCTGGAGCTGTTCCAGCATCACCCATGGCCGGGCAACCTGCGCCAGCTCAGCAGCGCGTTGCGCGTGGCGCTGGCCATGGCCGACGACCAGCCCATCCGCGCCGAACACCTGCCGGATGACTTCTTCCTCGACCTGCCAACAGAGGCGCCCATGCCAGCGCATCTCGAGCCGGATGATGGCGACCTGGCCAGCCAGTACCAGGCGTGCGGCGGTAATATCTCCTACCTGGCCCGCCACCTTGGCCTGAGCCGCAATACCCTGTACAAGCGCCTGCGCGAGCAAGGCGTCCGCCCCTGAACCTTTGTTCGAAGAATCGGCCCAAGCCATACATTTGCCACCGCACTCGCCCTCGAGTAGCGCTGGCGTCGTCCCGCCACGAAAGGATCTCAGCATGCGCCACCTGTACCGCCCCCTGTTCGCCGCCCTGGCGCTGCTGGCCGCCAGCCACGCGCCGGCAGCGCCTTCACTGGAAACACAGGTGGACGCCGCTGCGAAGTCGATGATGCAGGCCTATGCCATTCCTGGCATGGCCATCGCCATCAGCCACAAGGGGCAGTCGCATTTCTTCGAGTACGGAGTGGCATCCCGTGAAAGCGGCCAGGCGGTGGATCGCCACACCCTGTTCGAGCTGGGCTCGATCAGCAAACTCTTCACCGCCACCCTCGGCGCCTACGCCGAAGCCCGCGGCACGCTGAACCTCAGCGACAACGCCAGCCAGTACCTACCAGAGCTGCAAGGCAGTGCCTTCGATAACATCAGCTTGCTGGATCTGGCGACTTACACCGCTGGCGGCCTACCGCTGCAATTCCCGGACGCTGTCAGCAACGAACAGCAGATGCTCGATTACTACCGTAATTGGCAGGCGGTGTATCCGCCGGGTACGCAACGGCTGTACTCCAATCCCAGCATTGGCCTGTTCGGCCACCTGGCCGCCGCCAGCCTGGCCGAGCCGTTTCAGCAGTTGATGGAAAAAGATCTGCTACCACAGCTGGGCATGCAGGAAAGCTACGTACAGATACCGACCGTCCAGATGAAGCGCTACGCCTGGGGCTACCGCGACGACAAGGCGGTGCGCGTGACTCCCGGTGCACTGGATGCCGAAGCCTATGGGCTTAAATCCAGCGCCACCGACATGCTGCGCTTCATCGACGCCAATCTGCACCCGGATCAACTACCCGCACCACTGCGCCAGGCGATCAGCGCAACACATCGTGGCTACTACCAGGTCGGCGACTTGACTCAGGCGCTGGGCTGGGAGCGCTACGCCTACCCCATTAGCTTGGAGAAACTGCAAGCCGGCAACTCAGCAGAAATGGCGCTGCAACCGCAGCTCGTAGAGCGTTTCGCTGCGCCGAGGCCTGCCGAGGGCGACCTGCTGCTGAACAAGACCGGCTCGACCAACGGCTTCGGCGCCTACATCCTGCTACTACCGGCGCGCGATACCGGCCTGGTGATCCTCGCCAACCGCAACTACCCCAATGCCGAGCGTGTGCGCCTGGCTTTGCAGTTGCTGGAAGCCATAGAGCAATAGGACCGCACACGCTTCCGGCCAGCAATCCTGTAGCCCGGATGAAATCCGGGAGCCAGCCGAGTGCCCACCATTCCCGAATTGCATCCGGGCTACGCTCGCTCAGAGGCATCGCTGCGTAGACGCCCATAGAAACGACAAAGGCCGCTGAAGAGCGGCCTTTGTCGTTGAGCGAACGGCTTACTCGGCCAGACGCCAGGTAGTGCCGCCCTTGCCATCTTCCAGCACCACGCCCATGGCAGTGAGCTGGTCGCGGATGCGGTCGCTTTCTGCCCAGTTCTTGTCGGCGCGCGCCTGCAGGCGCGCAGCGATCAGCGCTTCGACTTCGGCGGCATCGACTTTGCCGACAGCACCGGCCTGGAGGAATGCCTCGGGCTCAAGCTGCAGCACGCCGAGTACGCTGGCCAGTTGCTTGAGCTGCGCCGCCAGACCAGCAGCGGCCTGCACGTCCGACTCACGCAGGCGGTTGACCTCGCGGATCATCTCGAACAACACCGCGCAGGCTTCGGGCGAGTTGAAATCGTCGTCCATCGCTGCACCGAAGCGCTCGACGAAGGCTTCGCCACCGGCAGGTGCTGCTTCCGGCAGACCTTTGAGGCCATTGTAGAAACGCTCCAGGGCGCCCTTGGCTTCCTTGAGGCTCTCTTCGGAGTAGTTGATCGGGCTGCGATAGTGGCTGGACACCAGCAGGTAGCGCACCACCTCCGGGTGATACTTCTCCAGCACCTCACGAATGGTGAAGAAGTTGCCCAGGCTCTTGGACATCTTTTCGCCATCCACGCGCACCGCGCCGGCATGCATCCAGGCATTGGCGTACTGCTTGCCGGTGGCCGCCTCGCTCTGCGCGATCTCGTTCTCGTGGTGCGGGAACACCAGATCCGGGCCACCGCCATGGATGTCGAAGGTCTCACCCAGGCAGCAGGTGGACATCACCGAGCACTCGATGTGCCAGCCCGGACGACCCTTGCCCCAGGGCGAATCCCAGCTCGGCTCGCCCGGTTTGGCGGCTTTCCAGAGCACGAAGTCCAGCGGGTCTTCCTTGATTTCGTCGACTTCGATGCGCGCGCCGATCTTCAGCTCGTCGATCTTGCGGCGCGACAGCTTGCCGTAGGTCTCGAACTTGGTGACGCGGTAGTACACGTCGCCATTGCCCGGCGCGTAGGCGAAGCCCTTGTCGATCAGGGTCTGGATCATCTGGTGCATGCCGGCGATATGGCCGGTGGCGCGCGGTTCGATGTCCGGACGCAGCACGCTCAGACGCGCCTCGTCTTCGTGCATCGCAGCGATCATGCGCTCGACTAGCGCCTCGAACGGCTCGCCGTTCTCGTTGGCCCGGCGGATGATCTTGTCGTCGATGTCGGTGATATTGCGCACGTAGGTCACGTCATAGCCGCGCTGACGCAGCCAACGGGTGACCACGTCGAAGGCGACCATCACCCGGGCATGACCGATATGGCAGAAGTCATAGACAGTCATGCCGCATACGTACATACGCACGCTGTTACCGATCAGCGGCTTGAACGGTTCCTTGACCTTGCTGAGCGTGTTGTAGATCGACAGTGCCATTACTGCCCCCAGGAATCGCGCAGGGTGACGGTGCGGTTGAACACCAGCGCCTCGGCGGTCGAGTCCTTGTCGAGGCAGAAGTAGCCTTCGCGCTCGAACTGGAAGCGGTCATCGGCAGCAGCCTTGGCCAGCGACGGCTCGGCGCGGCAACCGGTGAGCACCACCAGCGATTCCGGGTTGATGTTGTCGAGGAAGCTACCACCCTCTTCCGCTTTCTCGGGGTTGGCCGAGCGGAACAGGCGATCGTACAGACGCACTTCGCACTCGACGCTCTCGGCCGCCGGCACCCAGTGGATCACGCCCTTTACCTTGCGGCCTTCCGGGTTCTTGCCCAGGGTGTTCTCGTCATAGCTGCAGCGCAGCTCGACGATGTTGCCGGCGGCGTCCTTGATGGCTTCGTCGGCGCGAATCACGTAGCTGCCGCGCAGACGCACTTCGCCACCCGGGATCAGACGCTTGAAGCCGTCCGGTGGGGTTTCCTCGAAATCGCTGGCGTCGATGTAGATCTCGCGGGAGAACGGCAGCACGCGCACGCCCATGTCCTGCTTGGGATGGCGCGGCAGTTCGAGGTTCTCGACCTGGCCTTCTGGATAGTTGGTGATCACCACTTTCAGCGGCTTGAGCACGCACATGGCGCGCGAGGCGTTGGCGTCCAGATCGTCACGGATGGCGAACTCGAGCATGCCGATATCCACCAGGCCGCCAGCGCGGTTGACGCCGATCATGTCGCAGAAGGCGCGGATCGAAGCCGGGGTATAGCCACGACGACGGTAGCCGGACAGGGTCGACATGCGCGGGTCGTCCCAGCCATTGACGTGCTTCTCGTCGACGAGCTGCTTGAGCTTGCGCTTGCTGGTGATGGTGTAGTTCAGGTTCAGGCGGGCGAATTCGTACTGACGCGGCTGCGCCGGCACCGGCAGGTTGGCCAGGAACCATTCGTACAGCGGGCGGTGATCTTCGAACTCCAGGGTGCAGATCGAGTGGGTGATGCCCTCGATGGCATCCGACTGACCATGGGTGAAGTCGTAGCTTGGGTAGATACACCACTTGTCACCGGTCTGATGGTGATGAGCGTGGCGAATGCGATAAAGGATTGGGTCACGCAGGTTGATGTTCGGCGAAGCCATGTCGATCTTGGCGCGCAGGGAACGGGCGCCATCGGGGAACTCGCCGGCTTTCATGCGGGCGAACAGGTCGAGGTTTTCCTCGACGCTGCGCTCGCGGAACGGGCTGTTCTTGCCCGGCTCGGTCAGGTTGCCACGGTATTCGCGCATTTCCTCGGCATTGAGGTCGCAGACGAAGGCCTTGCCGGCCTTGATCAGTTCGATGGCCCAGGCGTGCAGCTGGTCGAAATAATTGGAGGCGTAGCGTTCCTCACCGGCCCACTTGAAGCCCAGCCACTCGACGTCGGCCTTGATCGCGTCGATGTATTCCTGGTCTTCTTTGGCCGGGTTGGTGTCGTCGAAACGCAGGTTGCACTGGCCGCCGAACTCTTCGGCCAGGCCGAAGTTCAGGCAGATGCTCTTGGCATGGCCGATGTGCAGGTAGCCGTTGGGCTCCGGCGGAAAGCGGGTCACGATCGTGGCGTGCTTGCCGCTGTCCAGGTCTGCCTGAACGATGGGACGCAGGAAGTTGGCAGCTTTTTCGACGGTAGGCTTGCTCATGGTGTCCTTAACAATACTGGCGCGGCACAGGGTAGGCCGCTTCGGGCAAAGTCCGTATCATAACCAACCTGTCAAGCCCCTGACAGGGTGCATGCCAACCTGTCAGGGCTGTTCACCCACGAGCCACTGGCTCGAATCTGCCTCATCACGGATACGATCATGATCAAACTGCACACCAACCACGGCGTCATCACCCTGAACCTGTTCGCCGACAAGGCCCCGGAAACCGTGGCCAACTTCGAGCAATACGTGAAGGAAGGCCATTACGACGGCACCATTTTCCACCGTGTGATCGGCAACTTCATGATCCAGGGCGGCGGTTTCGAGCCGGGCATGAAGCAGAAGCCGACCCGCGCACCGATCAAGAACGAGGCCAACAACGGCGTCGCCAACAAGGTCGGCACCATCGCCATGGCGCGCACCATGGAGCCGCATTCGGCCAGCGCACAGTTCTTCATCAACGTCGCCGACAACAGCTTCCTCAACCACAGCGCACCGACCGTTCAGGGCTGGGGCTACGCCGTATTCGGTGAAGTGGTCGAAGGCATGGACGTGGTCGAGAAGATCAAGGGCGTCGCCACCACCATGAAATCCGGCCACCAGGACGTACCGGTGGAAGACGTGATCATCGAGAAGGCTGAAATCGTAGCCGAGTAAGTCGATGATCCTGCTGATCTCCGATCTGCACCTCGAAGAGAAACGCCCGGACATCACCCGGGCGTTTCTGCATTTTCTCGCCACCCGCGCGCGTCAGGCCGAGGCGCTGTACATCCTCGGTGACTTCTTCGAAGTCTGGATTGGCGACGACGGCATGACGCTATTCCAGTACGAGATCGCCCGCGCCCTGCGCGAGCTGAGTGATGCCGGCACGCGTATCTACCTGATGCACGGCAATCGCGACTTTCTCATCGGCAAGCGCTTCTGCCGCGAGGCGGGTTGCACCCTGCTGAAGGATCCGACCCTGGTGCATTTGGGTGGCGAGCCGGTGCTGCTGATGCACGGCGACAGCCTGTGTACCCTTGATGTCGGCTACATGAAACTGCGCCGCTGGCTGCGCAACCCGCTCTCGCTGCTGATTCTTCGTAACCTGCCGCTCACTACCCGGCAGAAGCTGGCGCGCAAGCTACGCAACGAAAGCCGCGCGCAAACGCGGACGAAGGCCAGCGAGATCGTCGATGTCACGCCAGAGGAAGTGGTCAAGGTGATGGCCGAGCACGGCGTGCGCACGCTGATCCATGGCCATACCCACAGGCCGGCGATGCATGAGCTGGAAGTCAACGGCCAACCGGCACGGCGCATCGTGCTGGGGGACTGGGATCGCCAGGGCTGGGCATTGCAGATTGACGGCGCGGACTGGCAGCAGGCGCCCTTCCCGCTCACCTGATCACGGCCAGGATCTGTTGACGCTTCGCTCGCGGTCGCGCCGAAACGTCAACAGCCCCTAACCCACGCGATATTGCGGGCTTTCCTGGATGGTCTGTGCCAGGCGCCGGGCGGCCTCATTGACCTGATCGGCGACAAACAGGGTGATATCCGTCGCGGGCAGCCCAGGCAGGGTTTCGATCACCCGCAGATCCGGCTCCAGGGTCGAACGTGGCACGATGCCTACCCCGATTCCGGCACGCACCGCAGCCAATACCCCGGCGCGGCTTTGGCTGGCAAAGGCGATGCGGTAAGGAATGCCGGCTGCCGCGAGTGCCAGGCAGGCCGAGTCACGGTGCAGGCAACCCTCGACGAATACCGCCAGCGGCAAGGGCGTACGCTCGTGGAGCGCATGGGCATCGGTGCGCACCCAGACCAACTGATCGCGAAACAACCGGTTCCCGCCGCCGGAAGCCACGGACATCTCCGCCAACGCCAGATCCAGCTTGCCCTCTGCCACGCATGCCGCCAGGTATTCGGGGCGATGATCACAGAGCACCTCCAGGCTGGCCTCGGGATAACTCAGCACGAAGGCTTCCAACAGCGGCGTGAGCGTGCGCGTGGCGTACTGGTCATGGGTGCCCAGGCGCACCCGCCCACCCACATCGGCATGGCGAAAGCTTCCCAGCACGCGGTCATGCAGGTTGAGCAATTGCTGGGCGTGGGCTTTCAACTGCTCCCCGGCATGCGTCAGCCGCACGCCGTACTGCCCACGCTGCAGCAACTCGGTCGCCACCAGGGCCTCCAGACGGCTGAGTTGCATGCTGATGGTCGACGGGGCGCGATGCAGGCGCAAGGCCGCACTGGTCAGGTTGAGCGTCTCGGCGACCACCACGAAGGTACGCAGCAGGGCTATGGGCAGGTCGCGCATCGCAGAATTCAGCTTTGTTGAAGGCGGCGATCAATATTTATCGTTTCCGCGAACTCTGGCAAGTCTCTATGTTAGGCACCATCCGCTGCCTGCGGATGCCCAGCCAATCTTCTCGGAGCCTGAATCCATGCGGATGCCCGCCACGTTCGCCTTGAACCAGATCGTCAGCCATGGATTCGGCATGTTCCTGTTCGCTGCCGTACTGCCCTTCATGGGGGCATCGATCGGCTTCAGTGCCTGGCAACTGGCGACCATCGGCGCCCTCACCCAGTTGGCCTATCTGGGCGGGGCCCTGCTGCTGGGCACGCTTGGCCATCACCTGGGCACCAGCCGCCTGGCACTGCTGACCGGCATCGTCAGCAGTTGCCTGCTGTTCATGATGTCGCAACTGCGCGACCCCATCGTTATCAGCCTGGTGCTGACCTGCCTGGCGGCCAGCGCTGCGATCAGTTGGGGCTGCATCGTCGAGATTCTCAGCCGCTGCGCCCGCCCCGAGGATCGCGCCACCTACCTCTCCTGCGCGTCCAGCGGTACGGCCTGGGGGTATGCCATCAACGGCCTGCTGATACTACTGGTGGTACCGGCGCTCGGCTGGCAGATGAGCTGGCAGCTCGCCTCGCTGTTCGGCGCGCTGGTGGTGTGCCTGACCTGGCACCTGCTGCGGCACCTGCCGAAGATGCCGGGAGCGCAGCAGGACAATCACGAGGCGATGCTTGCGCCCCGCCGCCTGCTGGCTGTCATCCTCGGTGAGCGCACCGCCCTGATCGCCTGCCTGATCTGCCTGCTGGTCGGGTTCACCACCATGCCCTTCTCCTACTGGCTCAACACCTATCTGGATGAACTCGGCTTGCCAGCCACGCTGGGCGGTTACACCTGGGCGATGGTCGGCGGCACCGGCATGCTCGCCGGCCTGATCATTGGCAGACTGGCCGACCGCAAGGGCCATGGCATGGCACTGCTGGTGATCTTCAGCGTTTTTGCTCTGGGCCTCTGGGCCTTTGCCCAGGATCCAGGGCGCTGGGCACTGGCGGCGGGCTTTGGTTATGGCCTGATGTATTTCCCGATGTGGGGCATCGTTGCCGGCTGGGTCAATCGCCGCTACGCATCCACGGCCACCATGCAGATCAGTGGTATCTGCATGGTGACTTTCGGCCTGGGCGGAGCATTGGGCAATCTGCTGACCGGCTATGTGCGCGACACCACCGGTTCACTGGAAAGCGTGTTCTTCGCTCTGGCCGGCATTTCCTCGCTGCTGGTGCTACTGGCGTTGCTCATCCTGCGCGGGGACAAGGCCTCGTTGGCGCCGCCGACAGCGGCGGGTACCTGCTGATGTAGAACGCTAAAGGGGTATGCCACTGTGGAAACGGAACTGCTCATCCGGCGAGGTGATCAGTTCCTGCTCCATCGCACGTACCACCTCGATACGCGCATCCACGTCAGCGGCGTCACCATACAGATAGGCAAGCTTGAGATAGCCGCGGTAGTGACGCCCTTCACTCTCCAGCAAGCCGGCGTAGAACTTGGCCAACTCGGCATCCAGCCGCGGCACCAGCGCGGCGAAGCGCTCGCAGGAGCGCGCCTCGATGAAGGCGCCGACCACCAGTACGTCCACCAGGCGCTCGACTTCACCACCGCGCAACAAGGCCCGCAGCCCAGCAGCATAGCGCGAGGCGGAAACATGGCGAACCTCGATACCGCGCCCGCGAATGATCTTGCTCACCTGCTCGAAGTGCACCAGCTCCTCACGGGCCAAACGCGACATTCTCGCGGTCAATTCGGTCTTGGTCAGGTAACGCCCCATCAGACTCAGGGCCGTTTGCGCGGCCTTGTATTCCAGGTTGCGGTGGTCCAGCAGAAGGATTTCCTGCTGGCGCAGAGCCTCGTCCAGCCAGGCGTCGGGGGTAGCAACGCCACCGAGAAACGCGAGAATTTCCTGCAGGATAGTGACAGGTTCCTCGGTATTACTCGGAACATGCTGGGCATTTGACATCATGATTGAAGCGCTCTCGGTGCTGGCGAGGTTGAACATGGCGGGCCATTATACGAGTGGCAGGCCGCACGACCAGCGCGCTTGATACAGGTCAAGAAGTCGCTGGCGACGACGCACCTATAGTTGAACGATCGATGTTCATTCTCAGGGAGACGACCATGCAAGCGATCCGTAGCATTCTGGTGGTGGTGGAGCCCCAGCATCCCGAAGGCCTCGCCCTGAAGCGGGCAAAACTGATAGCAGGCGTTACCCAGTCGCACCTGCACCTGCTGGTCTGTGACAAGAAGGGCGATCACAGTGCCCTGCTCAACGACCTGCGCAGCAACCTGGCCCAGGAAGGCTTCAGCGTCACCACCCAGCAAGCCTGGCATGACAACCTGCACCAGACCATCATCGCCATCCAGCAAGCCGAAGGCTGTGGCCTGGTGGTCAAGCAACACCTGCCGGACAACCCCTTGAAGAAGGCGATCCTCACCCCGGAGGACTGGAAACTGCTGCGCTACTGCCCGGGCCCGGTGCTGATGGTCAAGACCGACACGCCCTGGACCGGCGGCATCATTCTCGCCGCCGTCGACGTCGGCAACGCCGACAGCGAGCACCGCACGCTGCATGCCGGCATCATCAGTCATGGCTACGACATCGCCGGCCTGGCCAAGGGCGATCTGCATGTGATTGCCGCTCACCCATCGCCGATGCTCTCCGCTGCCGACCCAACCTTCCAGCTCAAGGAAACCATCGAGGCTCGCTACCGTGAGCAATGCAAAAGCTTCCAGGCCGAATACGACATCAGCGACGAACGCCTGCATGTCGTGGAAGGCCCGGCAGACGTCCTGATCCCGCAGGTCGCCCATCAACTCAAGGCGGCGGTCACGGTAATCGGTACGGTCGCTCGCACCGGCCTTTCCGGTGCGCTGATCGGCAACACGGCGGAAGTGGTGCTGGATTCGCTGGAAAGCGATGCCCTGGTGCTCAAGCCAGATGAAGTCATCGCCCACCTCGAAGAACTGGTGGCACAGCGCTGACCCGTGCCGGAAACGAAAATGCCGCTCTGCAACGAGCGGCATTTTTCTTTACCCAGGAAGCGGACTAGACCCGCAGTTCCAACCCTTCGCAGAGAAACTTCGGCGCGATATAGCGCTCGTAATGCGCCTCGGACAACAGGAAGAACTCGCGGTCGATGGCATCGCGCAGCTCGGTTAGTGCCCAACCGCGAAACTCCGGCAGCAGCACCATGCCATAGGCCTCCAGTTGATTGATCATCCGCGCACCGCGCGCAATCAACTGGTAAGCCCAGCAGTAAGGGGACTGCTGCGGCAGGAAGCGGATCTGCCGCTGCTCGAGCTGCGTCCGCAGGCGCCCCTCATCGAAGACCTCCAGCTTGGCCGTCATGACCTGCACAAGGAGCGCCTCGAGACGAGACCAGACCGCGCGCTTCTCTTGCTCGTCATAGCTGTTCCAGTTGATCACTTCGTGATGGAAACGCTTGCATCCGCGGCAGACGACATCGCCGTAGACGGTCGAGCAAAGACCTACGCAAGGTGTCTTGATACGCTGATTGGACATGGCAGGGCGATACGAAAGGCAGAACGGCCCCGCATCTTAGCCCTTTGTCTAATCCAGTTCACCCCTGGCGAGCGCTGGACATCGGCTTAACTTTATCTGCACTTTCCAGTAGAATCGGCCCGCCTTTTAAGGCGCCAATGTCCGTTGGAAGCTGTTTTCAAAGCGTCACGAGCACAGTCGATCCTTGTAGGTACGATGGCGATGCAGCCGTTTGGAGTCCCCCCGAACGTCTGCATCGACCAGCAACGCTACCGTCCTACAGGCGTAAAACTTTGAAAGCAGCTTCTGGAAGAAACTCGTGAAACCTCGGCTGCTCGGCCCATAAAGCCGAAATGCGCTTGGTTCATGGCTTTCTGGATCGCGTCCCGGACAACCCTTTGGGACCACTGATGAGGGTAATACTGTGCTTGAAGCCTATCGCAAACACGTAGAAGAGCGTGCCGCCCTGGGAATCGTTCCCCAGCCGCTGAACGCCGAGCAGACTGCTGGCCTGGTCGAACTGCTGAAGAACCCGCCGGCTGGCGAAGAAGAATTCCTGCTGGATCTGATCACCAATCGCGTGCCGCCAGGCGTCGACGAAGCCGCCTACGTCAAGGCCGGTTTCCTCTCCGCTGTCGCCAAGGGCGAAGCCTCCTCCCCGCTGATCAGCAAGGCCCGCGCAGTCGAACTGCTGGGCACCATGCAGGGCGGCTACAACATCGCCACCATGGTCGAACTGCTGGACAGCGCCGAGCTGGCCACTGTTGCCGCCGAGCAACTCAAGCACACCCTGCTCATGTTCGACGCCTTCCACGACGTCGCCGAGAAAGCCAAGGCTGGCAATGCCAACGCCAAGGCCGTGATGCAATCCTGGGCTGACGGCGAGTGGTTCAAGGCCCGTCCGGCCATCGCCGAGAAGTACACCCTGACCGTATTCAAGGTGCCTGGCGAAACCAACACCGACGACCTGTCCCCTGCCCCGGACGCCTGGTCGCGCCCTGACATCCCGCTGCATGCCCTGGCCATGCTGAAGATGGCCCGTGACGGCATCGAGCCCGAGCAGCCGGGCTCGGTTGGCCCGCTGAAGCAGATCGAAGCCGTTCGCGCCAAAGGCTTCCCGGTTGCCTACGTCGGTGACGTGGTCGGTACCGGTTCTTCCCGTAAGTCCGCCACCAACTCGGTGCTGTGGTTCTTCGGTGACGACATCCCCTACGTGCCGAACAAGCGCGCTGGTGGCTTCTGCTTCGGCACCAAGATCGCCCCGATCTTCTACAACACCATGGAAGATGCCGGCGCCCTGCCGATCGAATTCGACTGCACCAACCTGGCCATGGGCGACGTCATCGACGTCTACCCGTACAAGGGCGAAGTTCGCCGTCATGGCAGCGATGAGCTGGTCACCAACTTCGAACTGAAAACCGAAGTGCTGCTCGACGAAGTCCGCGCTGGCGGCCGTATCCCGCTGATCATCGGCCGCGGCCTGACCGAGAAGGCTCGTGCCGAACTGGGTCTGGGCGCTAGCGACCTGTTCAAGAAGCCGGAAGCACCGGCTGACAGCGGCAAGGGTTTCACCCTGGCACAGAAGATGGTTGGTCGCGCCTGCGGTCTGCCGGAAGGCCAAGGCGTACGCCCAGGCACCTACTGCGAACCGAAGATGACCACCGTCGGCTCGCAAGACACCACCGGCCCGATGACCCGTGACGAGCTGAAAGACCTGGCGTGCCTGGGTTTCTCCGCTGACCTGGTGATGCAGTCGTTCTGCCACACCGCTGCCTATCCGAAGCCAATCGACGTCACCACCCACCACACCCTGCCGGATTTCATCCGCACCCGTGGCGGCGTATCCCTGCGTCCGGGCGACGGCATCATCCACAGCTGGCTGAACCGCATGCTGCTGCCGGACACCGTCGGCACCGGCGGTGACTCGCACACCCGCTTCCCGATCGGCATTTCCTTCCCGGCCGGTTCCGGCCTGGTGGCCTTCGCCGCTGCTACCGGCGTCATGCCGCTGGACATGCCGGAATCGGTGCTGGTGCGCTTCAAAGGCAAGCTGCAACCGGGCATCACCCTGCGTGACCTGGTACATGCCATTCCTTACTACGCCATTCAGCAAGGCCTGCTGACTGTCGAGAAGAAAGGCAAGAAGAACATCTTCTCCGGCCGCATCCTGGAGATCGAAGGTCTCAACGAGCTGACCGTCGAGCAGGCTTTCGAGCTGTCCGACGCCTCTGCCGAGCGTTCCGCTGCCGGTTGCACCATCAAGCTGCCGGAAGAATCGATCGCCGAGTACCTGAAGTCCAACATCACCCTGCTGCGCTGGATGATCAGCGAAGGCTACGGTGATCCGCGCACCCTGGAGCGCCGCGCCCAAGCCATGGAAGCCTGGCTGGCCAAGCCGGAGCTGCTGGCTGCCGACGCCGATGCCGAATACGCCGCCGTGATCGAGATCGATCTGGCCGACGTCAAGGAGCCGGTACTCTGCGCGCCGAACGACCCGGACGACGCCCGTCTGCTGTCCACCGTCGCTGGCGACAAGATCGACGAAGTGTTCATCGGCTCGTGCATGACCAACATCGGTCACTTCCGCGCTGCCGGTAAGCTGCTGGACAAGGTCAAGGGTGGCATTCCGACCCGTCTGTGGCTGGCCCCGCCAACCAAGATGGATGCTCACCAACTGACCGAAGAAGGCTACTACGGCATCTACGGCAAGGCTGGCGCGCGTATGGAAATGCCGGGCTGCTCGCTGTGCATGGGTAACCAGGCGCGCGTACAGACCGGTTCCACCGTGGTCTCCACCTCGACCCGTAACTTCCCGAACCGCCTGGGCGACGCCACCAACGTCTATCTGGCTTCGGCTGAGCTGGCCGCAGTGGCCTCGATTCTCGGCAAACTGCCGACCGTCGAGGAGTACCTGCAGTACGCCAAGGACATCGACAGCATGGCTGCCGACGTCTACCGCTACCTGAGCTTCGATCAGATCGCCGAGTTCCGCGAAGCCGCCGAAAGCGCCAAGATCCCGGTCGTTCAGGCCTGATCCTCTAGCGTTTGAAAGAGCCCCGCCCCGTGCGGGGCTTTTCATTTGTGCCTGCCTTGCTCGACCTCTACGGCCTGGCATAGGCATTGCTTCGTTGCGAGACATAAGTCCTTCCAACGGTGGAAGGTGCTTTCGACAATGGCGTCGTTCTGGTGCGTACCTGTTCTGCAGGCACGCCTCGGTACGACGCTTTTTTATGGCCGACGCCCGCCGGCGACGGTCTTGCAAGGGACTCATATGAGCGAATTCGACACTCCACGCAGTGACGCACTGGCCTGGGCCCATGGCAGCGGCGCCCCGGAAAAGCGCGTGTTGAACATCGGTTTCATGGCCTTGAGCGATTCGGCATCCGTGGTCGTCGCGGCCACTCAGGGCTTTGCCGAAAAGCACGGCCTTAGTCTGCGCCTGCAGCGCCAGGCATCCTGGGCCGCCTTGCGTGATCGCCTGATCAGTGGCGAGCTGGATGCCGCTCACTGCCTCTACGGTTTGATCTATGGCGTGCAGTTGGGGCTCGACGGTGGAATGCCGAGCAACATGGCGGTACTCATGGGCCTCAATCAGAATGGGCAGAGCATCAACCTGTCGCGAGCCCTGCAACAGGCCGGCGTGACCAGCGGTGAGGCACTGGCACAGCGCACGCACCAAAGCAGCGCACGCCTGAAGTTTGCCCAGACCTTCCCCACCGGCACCCATGCCATGTGGCTCTATTACTGGCTTGCCAGCCAGGGCATTCACCCACTGCAGGATGTGGACAGCGTCGTGGTACCGCCGCCCCAGATGATCGAGCACCTGAAAGCGCAGCGTATCGATGGCTTCTGTGTCGGCGAGCCCTGGACCGCCAAGGCCGTAGAGGATGATCTCGGCTGCATGCTCACCACTACCCAGGCGATCTGGCCGGATCATCCAGAGAAAGTACTTGGCAGCACCCGCGCCTTTGTTGAGCAGCACCCCAATACTGCGCGCGCCCTGATCATGGCCGTGCTGGAAGCCAGCCAATTCATCGATGCCAACGAGGAAAATCGACGCAGTACGGCGCAACTGCTTAGCGGCAGCGAGTATGTCGATGCGCCGTTGTCCGCAATCCTGCCGCGCTTTCTCGGCCATTATCAGGACGGTCTCGGCAACGCCTGGCAAGACGCTCATCGCCTGCGCTTTCACGGCGACGGCGCAGTCAACCTGCCCTACCTGTCCGACGCCATGTGGTTCATGACCCAGTTCCGTCGCTGGGGGTTGCTGCGCGAGGATCCTGACTACCTCGGCATCGCCCGGCAGGTGCAACAACTGGAACTCTACCGACAGGCTGCAGAGGCACTGGGCATCGCCTGCCGCGAACCGATGCGCAGCAGCATGCTCAAGGACGGCCCACGCTGGGACGGCAGCGATCCGGCAGGTTACGCGCGCAGCTTCGCCCTGCATGCCATGACCAACCACCCCGCGCTCAGCGCCTGACGTGCAGGAGAGCCCATCATGCTGCGCATCCTGCTGATCGATGACACCCCGAAAAAAGTCGGCCGCCTGAAGAACGCCCTGATCGAGGCGGGCTTCGAAGTAATTGACGAATCCGGCCTGACCATCGACCTGCCTGCTCGCGTCGAAGCCGTGCGCCCCGACGTGATCCTCATCGACACCGAATCCCCCGGCCGCGATGTGATGGAACAGGTGGTTCTGGTCACGCGTGACCAACCTCACCCCATCGTCATGTTCACCGACGAACACGACCCCGGCGTGATGCGCCAGGCGATCAAGAGCGGCGTCAGCGCCTACATCGTCGAAGGCATCCATGCGCAACGCTTGCAACCGATCCTCGACGTCGCCATGGCGCGCTTCGAAAGCGACCAGGCGCTACGCGCCGAGCTGCAGGCGCGTGATGCTCAGTTGGCCGAGCGCAAGCGCATCGAACTGGCCAAAGGCCTGCTGATGAAGATGAAAAGCTGCGACGAAGAAGAGGCCTACACCCTGATGCGCCGCCAGGCCATGAGCCGCCAGCAGAAGCTGATCCAGGTGGCCGAACAGATCATCGCCATGCACGACATGCTCGGGGGCTGACTGTTACGCCTGCGCAGCGCCTGACTGTGCTGGACAGCCCTATTCATCGCGACGTATTGTCGGCGGCGGCCACAGCAGTGGCCAACGTCGCTCGGACGGTTCCGGGCGCTTACGTCTCTCGAGGAAATCATGGCTGATAACGCCAAGCGCCGCTTTGCGCGCATCGATCGTCTCCCCCCCTACGTTTTCAACATCACCGCTGAACTGAAGATGGCTGCACGTCGTCGCGGTGAGGACATCATCGACTTCTCCATGGGCAACCCCGATGGTGCGACTCCGCCGCACATCGTCGAAAAGCTCGTGCAGGTCGCCCAGCGTGAAGATACCCACGGTTACTCCACCTCCCGCGGTATTCCGCGCCTGCGCCGCGCCATCTCGCGCTGGTATCAGGAACGCTACGCGGTAGAGATCGACCCGGAAAGCGAGGCCATCGTCACCATCGGCTCCAAGGAAGGCCTGGCCCATTTGATGCTGGCCACCCTCGATCATGGCGACACCGTGCTGGTGCCCAACCCCAGCTACCCGATCCATATTTATGGTGCGGTGATCGCTGGCGCGCAGGTGCGCTCCGTGCCGCTGGTGCCGGGCGTGGATTTCTTCAACGAACTGGAACGCGCCATCCGCGAGTCGATCCCGAAGCCGAAGATGATGATCCTCGGCTTCCCCTCCAACCCTACCGCACAGTGCGTGGAGCTGGACTTCTTCGAGCGCGTGGTCGCCCTGGCCAAGCAGTACGACGTGCTGGTGGTGCACGACCTGGCCTACGCCGACATCGTCTATGACGGCTGGAAAGCGCCGTCGATCATGCAGGTACCGGGCGCCAAGGACATCGCGGTGGAGTTCTTCACCCTGTCCAAGAGCTACAACATGGCCGGCTGGCGCATCGGCTTCATGGTCGGCAACCCGGAACTGGTCAATGCCCTGGCGCGGATCAAGAGCTACCACGACTACGGCACCTTCACCCCACTGCAAGTAGCCGCCATTGCCGCTCTGGAAGGCGACCAGCAATGCGTGCGCGATATCGCCGAGCAGTATCGCCAGCGCCGTAACCTGCTGGTCAAGGGCCTGCACGAGATCGGCTGGATGGTCGAGAACCCCAAGGCCTCAATGTACATCTGGGCCAAGATTCCCGAGGCCTATGCTCACCTGGGCTCGCTGGAGTTCGCCAAAAAGCTGCTGGCCGAGGCCAAGGTCTGCGTATCACCAGGCCTGGGCTTTGGCGATTACGGTGACGACCATGTGCGCTTCGCCCTGATCGAGAACCAGGATCGTACTCGTCAGGCACTGCGGGGCATCAAGGCCATGTTCAGAGCAGATGGATTGTTGCCGGCGAAAAAAGCCAAAGCCGATAACGAGTGAAACGAGGGCGCCGCACAGGCGCCCTTTTCATTTCAGCCGGAATAATCCAGAGCCGTCCAATTGCGACTCAGCGCCTGAGACAACACGCACTGCGGGCTCTCCAGTGCCTCATTGAACACCAGGGTCGTTTCACCCTCGGCCTCGCCATGGCGCTCGGTGAGCCACTGCAACTTGCCGCAGTTAGGGGTCTCGATTACATAGCTGGCCGCCACGGCCGAGTGGTACCCAGGCAAGTGGATGACATCCAGCACCTTGCCCGCCTCTTCTATGCGCCGACCGTCGGAAACCAGGACGGCCCAGGCCTGCTCGCCATCAATGACCAAATAGGCACCATTGGCCTGGGGGCGCTCGACCTGGGGTTGCGCGCACCCACCCAGCATCGCCAATAGCACAATCGTCATGAGCATCTGTTGCATTGCCTGTCACTCCTCTCATCAGGGCGCCCTTCAGGGATCGGGCGGGTCGATGTTGCTGCAGTGACCCAACTATTACTCGATACTGTTTATTTGTACAGTACTTTTAGTTTAGGCTTGAACGACAGATCAATGACCGTTTGCACAGGAGCATCAACATGCTGGACGTATTGCAGGTGAAGCATCAGGTGAACCGCATGCCGCTGGAACGAGTGCGTGGCATGGTCGAGGAACTGCAGCGAGAGGGCCTGGTAATGGAAGGCCGCACGCCCTTCAATCGCCTGCACTTCAATACCTGCTTCGCCGAGATCGAGGCCCTTCTGCAACGTGCCGGCTACCACCGGCAACTCGATGTGGTTGGCTATCAGGGGCAGGCCTATGCCTTGTTCGATCCCGCCCGCTGGGAGGCGGTCGAGGTGCTGCGCTGGCTACGCGACTTCGTCGACGAGGCGCGCAGCGTGCCTGCTTCCTGAAAGCATCTGGAACCCGTCCGCGGCCAGAGGCGAACGCGAGCGTCCATCGCTTGCGCCTTCGAGCAGCTATTGGCCACTATCGAAGCGCTCTAAATCGGGCATGAGCAGCGGAACCAATCGCTTCGCCGAGACACGAAAGGGAGTTTCCGATCCTCAAGAAAGGCCCTCAGCGTGCTCGATCTCACCACCTGGAACCTGTCGATTCCAACCGACTCAACACCGACCACCATTAGCACCGAACGCCTGAACAATGGCTATCAAAGCCAGTATTTCAGGCGCAATGACGACGGTAGCGTCACCTTCTGGGCGCCGGTAACCGGCTCGACCAGCGAGGATGCCATCTACCCGCGCAGCGAATTGCGCGAAACGCAAAGCGACGGTGCCCTGGACAACTGGCTCTACGCCGGTGCCGACAACTATCTCAGCGCCGTACTCACGGTCAATCAGATACCCAGCCGCAGCAAGGTCGTGGTGGGGCAAATCCATAGCACCGACGCCGCAGGCAGCCAGAACGATCCACTCGTCAAGCTGCAGTACTACCGCAACAGCGCCGGAGTCGGCCGCCTGGAGGCGTTGCTGCGTCTACACCCGGGCGACACCCAGGTGAAGAACATCCTGATCGCAGACGGTATCGACCTGAACGAGCGCTTCAGCTACGAATTGCGCCTGACATCGAGCGGTCGCCTGGGCATTCGGGTCGAGAGCGCCGACGGCGACAAAGGCTCGTATTACCGCCAACTGAGCAGCGCCTGGAGCAATGATTTGCTGTATTTCAAGGCTGGCGCCTACATTCAGGACAACAGCGGCCCGAGCAACGAGGGTGGCCGCGTCACGTTTTATCACCTGAACACCTTGCACCGTTGAGCGTAGCGGCGGCTTACAATCGCCACTTTGCCCCGGATAAAACTGAACATGGCCCGTCTGACGCTGGACTTCCCCGAAGATCAATACTGCTACAGCACTCACCTCACCGTACGGGTCACCGATATCAACGGCGCCAACCATCTGGGCAATGATTCGATGATCTCGATGATTTCCGAGGCGCGGGCGCGCTTTCTCTTCGAATTCGGCATCCGCGAGACCGATGGCAGCGGTACCGGCATCATCGTCACCGACCTGGCCACCACCTACCGCGCCGAAGCCCATGCCCGTGACCAGTTGCTGTTCGAGGTCGGCGTGATGGACTTCAACAAGTACGGCGGCGACATCACGTTTCGCATCAGTCGGCCAGCAGACGGCGCACTGGTGGCAATGGCCAAGTCGGGATTCGTCTTCTTCGATTACCAAGCCTCGAAGGTGGTGCCGATGCCGGAAACCTTCAGCGCCAAGTTCCCCAAGGTCAATCGCATAACGGGCTGAGCCACCGCTTGGCCTGACACTTGCTCCGGGGTGCCTGAACACATCAGCACAATGCTCGCCTGATAGGGGCGGGCTCCCTGGGAGCGACAGCAATGCCAGCCATGCGCAAACGAGCTCAACGTGCCGCCCTGATCGCCAGCCTGTCGGCCTGGCCACTTCTCGTCATGCCCCTGCCCACGCACGCAACCGCGACCGCCACCGGCAGCGCAACGGTGCAAACGCAGCGCTGAGCGCCCCAATGCGGAGCAGAAGGCATCGCACATCGACGGCCTGCACATCCAGGAAACCCGCGCCAGCGGCGCTAGCATCTTCTGGCGCGCCTCTTGCTAGATTGGTTTCAAGGTAGCCAACGGCGGCCACCTTCCGCACGACAACGACGTCGCCTCACCCAGCCTCAGGGCTTGTGGTGGAGCGGCGTTTTTTGTGCCTGCCCCAATGCTCGGGGCTGGCGTCGGTCTCCTGATACGAGCCCTCGCCATTCGTTCGAACCTGCCGTGGCCCTGGCCACGAACTGCGCCAATACGCGTAGCTCAGCAGGCAAGGCCGCCGTGTCCACTCTCACGCGTCCCTGTCTGTCGGGCTCATCAAGCTGACGAGGTGATCGATGAACACGAGTTTCTGGAAGGCCGGCCATGCCCCAACCCTGTTTGCAGCATTTCTCTATTTCGACCTGAGTTTCATGGTCTGGTACCTGCTCGGCCCGCTTGCCGTGCAGATTGCCACCGACCTGCAACTGAACGCCCAGCAACGCGGCCTGATGGTGGCCACACCGATTCTCGCCGGGGCGGTACTGCGCCTGCTCATGGGTTTTCTCGCGGATCGACTTTCGCCAAAAACCGCCGGGCTGATCGGCCAGGTGATGGTCATCGTGGCGCTGTTCGGTGCCTGGCGAATCGGCATCGGCAGCTATGAACAGGCCTTGCTGCTGGGGCTGTTCCTTGGCTTCGCGGGGGCTTCCTTCGCCGTGGCCTTGCCACTGGCCTCGCAGTGGTACCCGCCACAGCATCAGGGCAAGGCCATGGGCATCGCCGGCGCGGGCAATTCCGGCACCGTGCTGGCGGCGTTGTTCGCTCCGGGCCTGGCGGCACTATTCGGCTGGCAGAACGTTTTCGGCTGGGCCCTGCTACCGCTGCTGGTGACGCTGGTGGTCTTTGCCTTGCTGGCACGCAACGCCCCCAACCGCCCCAAACCCAAAGCGCTCGCTGACTACCTCAAAGCCCTGGGTGACCGGGACAGCTGGTGGTTCATGTTCTTCTACAGCATCACCTTTGGCGGCTTCATCGGCCTGGCCAGTGCCCTGCCCGGCTACTTCAGCGACCAATACCAGCTCAACCCGGTGACTGCCGGCTACTACACGGCGGCTTGCGTCTTCGCTGGCAGCCTGCTGCGCCCACTGGGCGGCGCGCTGGCCGATCGTATCGGCGGCATTCGCAGCCTGCTGATGATGTATGCCATCGCCTCATCGTGCATTGCCGTCGTTGGCTTAAACCTGCCCAGTTCCAACGCGGCACTGGCTTTGTTCGTCGTCGCCATGCTCGGCCTCGGCGCCGGTAACGGAGCAGTGTTCCAACTGGTGCCACAGCGTTTCAGCAAGGAAATTGGCGTAATGACCGGCCTGATCGGCATGGCGGGCGGCATTGGCGGTTTCTTGCTGGCGGCCGGCCTGGGCGCCATCAAGCAGCATAGCGGTGACTATCAGCTCGGTCTGTGGCTGTTCGCCAGCCTGGGCGTGCTGGCCTGGGTCGGCCTGCATGGCGTCAAACAGCGCTGGCGCACCACCTGGGGCAGTGCCGCCCTCACCGCCGCCAGGGTCTGATGAGCCGCCTGCAACTGGCCACCGGCGAAGCCAGCGCCAGTGGGCCACGCAATGAAAATCAGGATGCCCTGCGCGTGGTCACGCCCGCTCCGGCACTGGCAGCCAGCAAAGGCTACCTCTGTGCACTGGCTGACGGCGTCAGTCAGTGCACAGATGGCGGTCTTGCCTCGCGTGCCACTCTGCAGGCGCTGGCCCTGGACTACTACGCTACGCCGGAAACCTGGCCGGTGCAGCACAGCCTGGATCGCCTGCTGCTGGCCCAGAACCGTTGGCTGCAGGCCAACGGCGGCGGCCAGCCGCTGCTCACGACGCTAACGGCACTGGTGCTGCGCGGGCGGCATTATTTTCTCGCCCATGTCGGCGACTGCCGCGCCTATCTATGGCGCGACGGCCAGTTGTTGCGCCTGACCGAGGAGCATGTGTGGGAACAACCCGGCATGCAGCACGTGCTGACCCGCGCGCTCGGCCTGGATCAGCATTTGGTGGTGGACTACCGGGACGGCGAGCTGCAGCCTGGTGATGCCTTCCTGCTGCTCAGCGACGGCATCTGGGCCACACTCGGCGAACCGGCACTGACCCTCGCCCTGCAGCGCGAGGATGCGCCAGAGGCCATCTGCGCCAGCCTGGTCGAAGAGGCGCACCATGCAGGCAGTCAGGACAACGCCAGCGCTTTGCTGGTCAGGGTCGAACGACTGCCAGACGCCTCTCTCGCCGATACCCTGGCACAACTGGAACACTGGCCGCTGCCCCCAACCCTGCGCGCTGGCCAGCGCTTCGAAGGCTGGCACATCGCGGGCCTGCTCAACGCCTCACGCCAATCGCTCATGTACCGGGTACGCGATGATCAAGGTCAGTCATGGCTGCTGAAGACTCTGCCCGTGGAGCGCCACGATGAGGCCGAAGCCGGCCCCGCACTGCTGCAGGAAGAGTGGTTTCTACGCCGCATCGCAGGCCCCCACTTCCCGCAACTGCACACCTTGCCGCAGCGTCAGCACCTGTACTACGTGCAGCGCGAGTACCCTGGCCAAACCCTAGCTGCACGCTTGCAGAATCAGGGGCCAATGCAACTGGCGGACTGGCGCCTGCTGGCTGCAGACCTGATCAAGGCCATCGGCCTGCTGCACCGGCGCAACATCCTGCATCGCGATATCAAGCCGGAAAACCTGCTGCTCGGCGATGACGGCGTGCTGCGCGTGCTGGATTTCGGCCTGGCCTACTGCCCCGGCCTCTCGACCGAGGACGCTCATGGCGTGCCTGGTACGCCCAGCTATATCGCCCCAGAAGCCTACGCAGGCGCACCGCCAAGCGCTGCGCAGGATCTGTACGCCACCGGCGTGACGCTTTATCGACTGCTGACCGGGCACTATCCACAGGGTGAAGTGGAGGCTTTTCAGCGCCCACGCTTCGGCCAAGCCATCGCCGCCAGCCGCTACCGGCCAGATCTACCGGCCTGGCTTGACGATATCCTTGCACGCGCTCTGGCCAATGATCCGGCACAGCGCTTCGAAACCGCCGAGCAATGGCTGCTGGCCCTGGAACAAGGCGAGCGCCTGTCACTGTCAGTTCGCCCGCGTCCCTTGCTCGAACGTGAACCGTTAAAGGTCTGGCGCACCCTGGCACTCGTCTCGCTGCTGCTGAACCTGAGCCTGGTGATTGCGCTATTGCTCTAGCCGCCACGGCCTGCCTCACCGACAGGAAACGCACCAGCCCTGCGCAAAAAGATTCAAAATAGTGCACGAAAAGCACAATAGCGCCTTCAGTCAGGCAGCAACTCCCTGAAAAAGCGAGGGGATCAGCAACTTGGCACAAGGGCTGCATCGCGATAGGCACAACCGATTAAAGCGCGCTTTCAACGAAGAAAGCGCTCCCCGACAACTCGGGATCTGGACAAAGGCGTCCTCGCTAGGCAACTGGCGGGACGCCTTTTTTGTTCCCGGCGGTTCCTGGCGGCAACCCTTTCTGGCTCGTCATTACGGCGACCAGGTTTCCGTGATTTTTCCTCCAGGAGACAGCCGGCATGCAAAAACTCAAGCTGGTGATGATTGGCAACGGCATGGCGGGTGTGCGCACCCTCGAAGAGCTGCTCAAGCTCGCCCCCGATCTTTATGACATCACCGTGTTCGGCGCCGAACCGCACCCCAACTACAATCGCATCCTGCTCTCGCCGGTGCTGGCTGGCGAGCAGGCATTCGAGGAGATCGTACTCAACGATCTGAACTGGTACGCCGATAACGGCATCAAGCTGCTGCTCGGACGCAAGGTGGTGAAGATCGACCGCAAGGCGCGCCGGGTGATCGCCGACGATGGCAGCGAGGCCGAGTACGACCGTCTGCTCATCGCCACCGGCTCCACACCCTTTATCCTGCCGGTACCCGGCAAGGATCTGGCCGGGGTAATCGGCTACCGCGACATCGCCGACACCCGCATGATGATGGACACCGCCAAGACCCATAAGCATGCCGTGGTCATCGGCGGCGGCCTGCTCGGCCTGGAAGCGGCAAACGGCCTCAAGCTGCGCGGCATGGACGTGACCGTGGTGCACATCGGCGACTGGCTGCTGGAGCGTCAGCTCGACCGCACCGCCGGTGAGCTGCTGCAGAAATCCCTGGAAGATCGCGGCCTGAAGTTCCTCCTGCCCAAGCACACCGCCGAACTGCTGGACAACGGCGAAGGCCGCGTCTGTGCAGTGAAGTTCAAAGACGGTGAGGTCATTCCGGCCGACCTGGTGGTGATGGCCGCCGGCATCCGACCCAACAGCGAACTGGCTGAAAGCGCCGGCATCGCCTGCAACCGTGGCATCCTGGTCAACGACACCCTGCAGACCTTCGACCCACGCGTCTACGCCATCGGCGAATGCGCCAGCCACCGTGGTATCGCCTACGGCCTGGTGGCGCCGCTGTTCGAGCAGGCCAAGGTCTGCGCCAACCACCTGGCCCAGTTCGGCTACTCGCGCTACCAGGGCTCGGTGACCTCGACCAAGCTCAAGGTCACCGGCATCGACCTGTTCTCCGCCGGCGAATTCATGGGCGGCGAAGGCACCGAGACCATCACCCTCTCCGACCCCATCGGCGGCGTGTACAAGAAGCTGGTGATCAAGGACGACGTGCTGGTCGGCGCCTGCCTGTATGGCGACACCGCCGATGGCGGCTGGTACTTCCGCCAGATCCGCGAGGGCCACAATGTCAGCGAAATTCGCGACCACCTGATGTTCGGCGAGGGCGCCATCGGCGACGTCGGTCACCAGGGCGCCGACAAGACCGCCAACATGCCCGACAGCATGGAAATCTGCGGCTGCAACGGCGTGTGCAAGGGCACCATCGTCAAAGCCATCCAGGAAAACGGCCTGTTCTCTGTCGACGAGGTGAAAAAGCACACCAAGGCGGCCAGTTCCTGCGGTTCCTGCACCGGCCTGGTGGAGCAGATCCTGATCAGCACCGTGGGCGGCGCGGCAGACGTCAAGCCCAAGAGCGAGAAGGCCATCTGCGGTTGCTCCGACCTCAACCATGGGCAAATCCGCAAGGCCATCCGCGACGAGCATCTGACCTCCATGGCGCAGACCATGGTGTTTCTCAACTGGAGCACGCCCAACGGCTGCGCCACCTGCCGCCCGGCGCTGAACTACTACCTGATCTCCACCTGGCCAGGCGAGGCCAAGGATGACCCGCAGTCGCGCCTGATCAACGAACGCGCCCACGCCAATATCCAGAAAGACGGCACCTATTCGGTGGTGCCGCGCATGTGGGGTGGCGTGACCAATCCGTCCGAGCTACGGCGCATCGCTGATGTGGCCGACAAGTACAACGTGCCCATGGTCAAGGTCACCGGCGGCCAGCGAATCGACCTGCTCGGCATCAAGAAGGAAGACCTGCCAGCGGTATGGAAGGAGCTGGACATGCCCTCCGGCCACGCCTACGGCAAGTCCATCCGCACCGTGAAGACCTGTGTCGGCAGCGAGTTCTGCCGCTTCGGTACGCAGAACTCCACCCAACTGGGCATCGACCTTGAGCACGACCTGTTCAACATGTGGTCTCCGCACAAGGTCAAGCTGGCGGTCTCCGGCTGCCCGCGCAACTGCGCCGAGGCCGGCATCAAGGACGTTGGCATCATCGGTGTGGACTCGGGCTTCGAGCTGTACATCGGCGGCAACGGCGGGATCAAGACCGAGGTCGCCGAGTTCTTCGTCAAGGTGAAGACCGCCGAAGAGGTACGCGAATACAACGCCGCCTTCCTCCAGCTGTATCGCGAGGAGGCCTTCTACCTCGAACGCACCGTGCACTACCTGCAGCGCGTCGGCATGGAGCACATCAAGAAGGCCGTGCTGGAAGACGAAGCCAACCGTAAAGCCCTGGCTGCGCGCCTGCACTACGCTCTGTCGTTCGAGCAGGATCCGTGGAAGCAGCGCATCGAAACGCCGCAACTGAAGAAGGAATTCGACCCCATCAAGGTCGTGCAACTCGAGGAGGCCACGGTATGAACTGGCTGGATATCTGCGCCCTGGACGAAATCAACCCGCTCGGCTCACGCATCGTCGCCGGGCCTAAAGGCGATATCGCCGTCTTCCGTACTGGCGACGACGAGGTTTTCGCCCTCGACGACCGCTGTCCGCACAAGGGCGGCCCGCTGTCCCAGGGACTGATCTATGGCAAGCGCGTGGCCTGCCCGCTACACAACTGGCAGATCGAGCTGGACAGCGGCACCGCAGTGGCGCCGGACGTGGGCTGTGCCCATCGACACCACGCCCGGGTGGAAAACGGCCGCGTACTGCTGGCCTTCGCCTAACGCCGTGTGGGAGGGGCTTTAGCCGCGACACCTCCCACTCTTTTCCCGTTTTCCGCAGGAACCACGACCATGGCCAGCCCCACCCAAGTCACCGCCTCGACCTGCTGCTACTGCGGCGTGGGCTGCGGCGTGCTGATCGAGCACGACGGCGAGCAGATCCTCGGCGTCACCGGCGACCCCAGCCACCCGGCCAACTTCGGCAAACTGTGCAGCAAGGGCTCCACACTGCACCTGACCGGCGACCTCGACGCCCGCGCCCTCTACCCCGAGCTACGTCTGGGCAAGGGCCTGGCCCGTACCCGCACGGACTGGGACAGCGCCCTCGATCACGCCGCGGCAATCTTCGCTGAAACCATCCGTGAACATGGCCCGGACAGCGTCGCCTTCTACATCTCCGGCCAGTTGCTGACCGAGGACTACTACGCCTTCAACAAGCTGGCCCGCGCCCTGGTTGGCACCCACAACATCGACTCCAACTCGCGCCTGTGCATGTCCAGCGCCGTGGTCGGCTACAAACGCAGCCTCGGCGCCGACGCTCCGCCCTGCAGCTACGAGGACATCGAGCAGAGCGATTGTGTGCTGATCGCCGGCTCCAACATGGCCTACGCCCATCCGGTGCTGTTCCGCCGCCTGGAAGAGGCCAAGGCGCGCCGCCCGGAGATGAAGGTGATCGTCATCGACCCTCGGCGCACCGACACCTGCGAGCTGGCCGATCTGCACCTGGCGATCCTGCCCGGTACCGATGTCGCGCTGTTCCACGGCATCCTGCATATCCTGCTCTGGGAGGGCTGGATCGACCGCGCCTACATCGACGCCCACACACAGGGTTTCGAGGCACTGAAGGATCTGGTGCGCGACTACACCCCCGCCGCGGTCGCCGACATCTGCGGCATCGACCGCGAGGCGCTGCAGACCTGTGCCCGGTGGGTCGGCCAGGCACCCAGCTTTCTCTCGCTGTGGTGCATGGGTCTGAACCAGTCCAGTGCCGGCTCGGCGAAGAACAGCGCGCTGATCAACCTGCACCTGGCCACCGGGCAGATCGGCAAGCCCGGTGCCGGCCCCTTCTCCCTCACCGGCCAGCCCAATGCCATGGGCGGCCGCGAAACCGGCAGCCTGAGCAACCTGCTACCGGGGCACCGTGAGGCCAACAATACCGAGCACCGCGCCGAAGTGGCCCGCTACTGGGGCGTTGACGCCCTGCCGGAGACGCCTGGCCTGTCCGCCATCGAGCTGTTCGACGCGGTGCACGACGGCCGTATCAAGGCGTTATGGATCGCCTGTACCAACCCGGCACAGTCGCTGCCGAACCAGAGCAAGGTGCACGAAGCCCTGGCTGCCTGCCCCTTCGTAGTGGTGCAGGAAGCCTTCTTCACCACCGAAACCTGCCGCTACGCCGACCTGCTGCTGCCCGCCGCCAGTTGGGGCGAGAAGGAAGGGACGGTGACCAACTCCGAGCGCCGCGTCAGCCACGTGCGCCGCGCCGTGCCAGCGCCCGCAGAGGCGCGGCCAGACTGGTCGATCACCTGCGACTTTGCCCGTCGCCTGGAAACTCTTCTCCGCCCCGGCCTGCCCAGCCTGTTCGATTTCGCCGATAGCGAAGCGCTGTTCGAGGAATACAAGCACCTGACCGCTCAGCGCGACTTAGACCTCTCGGGGCTGAGCTACGCGTTGCTGGATGACCAGGGCCCCCAACAATGGCCATTTCCGCCCGGCGCACGCCGGGGCACCGAGCGTCTCTATGGCGACGGCCGCTTCCCCACCGCCAGCGGGCGCGCACAGTTCCATGCCGACCCGTACCACGCGCCGAAGGAGAAGCGCGAGGCGCGCTATTCACTCACGCTCAACACCGGTCGCCTGCGCGATCAGTGGCACGGTATGAGCCGCACCGGCACTGCCGCACGCCTGTTCGGCCATGTCGAGGCTGCCGTGCTCGGCCTGTATCCGGACGAGCTGCGGCGCAGACGCCTCAACGATGGCGATCTGGTCAAGTTGCGCAGCCGTCGCGGCAGCCTGATCCTGCCGGTACAAGCCGACGAATCGGTACGCCCCGGCCAGGCCTGGCTGCCGATGCACTGGGGTGATCGTTTCCTCAAGGGGCTGGGCACCAATGTGCTGACCCAGCCAGCCTTCGACCCGCTGTCCAAGCAACCGGAGCTCAAACATGCCGGCGTCGAGGTGGATAAGGTTGAGTTGCCCTGGCAGCTGTTCGCCCTGGTCGAGGGCGAGGTGCAGACACGCTTCGAGGCCCTGCGCCCGCTGTTCGAAGACTTCGCCTATGCCAGCCTCACCCCTACCGGCCGCGAACGCCCGGCCCTGCTGATCCGCGCCGCCTGTGCCGTGGCGCCTCCGCCCGAGCTGTTGGCGCAGATCGACCGCCTGCTGCGCCTGCACGAAGGGCCGGTTCTAGCCTACGACGACCCGCGTCGCGCAGTCGGCAAGCGTGTGCGCATCGAGGACGGCCGTATCCAAAGTATCCGCCTGGCCGGCGAAACCGCCGCCAGCGAATGGCTCAAGGGACTGTGGCGGGACGGCCAGGCCGATGCCGAACTGCGGCGCTGGCTGCTCGCCTCGGTTTCCGCGCCGCCAGGCAATGCCGAAGCAACCCCGCGCGGCAAGATTCTGTGCAACTGCCTGAACGTCAGCGAAGGCGCGGTGTGCGCCGGCATCGAACGCGGCCTGGATCTCGATGGCCTCAAACAGACGCTCAAGTGCGGCACCAGTTGCGGCTCCTGCGTCCCCGAAATCAAGCGCCTGCTGGCTCGCCAGCCGGTAGCCGTACACGCCTAGAGGAACCTGATATGAGCGCAAAAGTCTGGCTGGTTGGTGCCGGCCCCGGCGACCCCGAACTGCTGACCCTCAAGGCGGTGAAAGCATTGGGTCAGGCCGAGGTGGTGATGATCGACGATCTGGTCAACCCCGTCGTGCTGGAGCACTGCCCCGGCGCACGCATCGTTGCCGTGGGCAAGCGCGGCGGCTGTCGCTCTACTCCGCAGGCCTTCATCCATCGCCTGATGCTGCGCTATGCGCGCCAGGGTAAATGCGTGGTCCGGCTGAAAGGCGGCGACCCGTGCATCTTCGGTCGCGGCAGCGAAGAAGCCGAGTGGCTGCAAGCACATGGCATCGAGGTGGAATTGGTCAACGGCATCACTGCAGGCCTGGCTGGTGCCACACACTGCGGTATCCCCCTGACCTTGCGCAGCGTTGCACGTGGCGTCACGCTGGTCACCGCCCATACCCAGGACGACAGCTCGCTGAACTGGCAGGCCTTGGCCCAGAGCGGTACGACGCTGGTCATCTATATGGGCGTGGCCAAACTGGCGGATATCCAGAGCGGTCTACTCGCAGGCGGCATGAGCCGCTCGATGCCGGTGGCGATGATCGAGAACGCCTCGCTGCCGCAGCAGCGTGAATGCCGCAGCAGCCTCGCAGCCATGCAGGATGACGCCACGGCATTTGCCCTGAAGAGCCCGGCCATCCTGGTGATAGGCGAAGTCGCCCGAGCCAGCACAGCACGTGGCATGCACCAGCGTCTGCATGCCTGAGCAGGTGCAACCATCGTTTGCTCGCCGCCACTTGGCGGGCCGTTTTTCAGCAGAAAAAGAAAAACCCGACCGAGGCCGGGTTTCTCTTTACAGCACCAGAAGCATTACTGCTTGATCTGGGCTTCTACTTCGGCTTCAACGCGACGGTTGATGGCACGACCAGCGTCAGTAGCGTTGTCAGCTACCGGACGGGTTTCGCCGTAGCCGGCAGTGTTCACGCGGCTGCCGTCTACGCCGTACTGGTTGACCAGTACGTTACGCACAGCGTTGGCACGACGCTCGGACAGCTTCTGGTTGTAGGCGTCGGAACCGACGGAGTCGGTGTGGCCTTCAACGGTGGTGGTGGTCTGCGGGTACTGGTTCATGAAGTCAGCCAGGTTCTTGATGTCACCGTAGCTTTCTTCTTTCACGCGATCCTTGTTGAAGTCGAACTTGACGTCCAGCTCAACACGAACGGTTTCCAGAGCCGGTTCCGGAGCTGGCTCAGGCATCGGCTCCGGAGCTGCGGCTACAGGAGCCGGAGCCGGGGCCGGCTTGCTGCCGCCACCGAAGTTCAGACCGACACCGACGCCAGCTTGCCACTCGGTGTCGCCCTGGTCGATGTTGTACAGAGCCTCAACGCCGGTACGGGCGTAGAAGTTCTCGGTGAAGTAGTACTTGGCACCAGCGCCAGCGATGGCCAGCGTCGAGTGGTTACGACCACCGTCGTTGGCATCACCAATGCTCTGATGGCCGAAGCCGGCAGACACGTAAGGACGCAGACCTACACCCGGCTGGCCGAAGTGGTAGATGGCCTTCAGGTCGGTCAGGTTGCCCTTGATGTTCTTGCTGCCAGCAGCGCCTTCGCCACGCAGGTCGTGGTATTCGCCGTAGGACAGAGCCAGTTCGACATCATCGGTCAGGTAGTAGCCAACGCTGCCGCCGAACAGGTTGCCTTCATCGTGAGCGAAGTCACGCTGAGAGTCGGCGAAGTAGCGATTGACGAAGCCCTCCACCTCGACAGCGCCTTGGCCTTGTGCCAGCGCGCCGAAGGAAGTTGCGGCAACGAGAGAGCCAATGACGACGCCCAAGGTGTTTTTTACTTTCATCCGTTAAATCCCCATCTTGGTGGTTAATAAGTCGCCGGATAATGCGGTCGGCAACTTGGCGGCGATTTTAGCAGGGTTCGCCCTCCCCTTAGTGGTCGGAAAGCTGAACTAAGTTTCGGACGTTTCCGAAAAATTATCCCGCAACCGATCCAATGCTCGCTTGTAGCGCATTTTCGTAGCGCTCAAGCCCATGTGCATGATGTCGGCAATCTCTTGGAACTCGAGCTCTGCGACAAAACGTAGCACCAGAATCTCGCGGTCGATCGGGTTGACGTGCACCAACCAGCGATCCAGACCGCCACGCTCCTCGACCTTGGGAGCCTTTTCCTCGGAAGCTTCTTCGAGCGGATCCAGACTTAGCGCGTCGATCAATCGACGCTTTCTGCGCTCTTTCCGATACTGCGTAATGCATTCGTTGTAAGTGATGCTGTAAAGCCAGGTCTTGAACTTGGATTTACCTTCGAAGTTCTTCAGACCATATAAAACCTTCAGCATCACCTCCTGACAGACATCGTCAGCGTCCCTTTCGTTCCCCAAATAGCGCGCGCACACGTTGAACAGGGTGCGCTGGTAACGGCGCATCAACTCTTCATAGGCACGCGTGATATGAAACAGCTCGTCGTGAGCGCGCGCCACCAGCTCCTCATCGGTGAGCTCGCGGGGGTCATAACGCGTGGGCAGGGTTTGAGCGTTGTTCAAAACAGGTCGGGCCGACGGACAGGACGAAAAGTGCCCGGCAGGTCATCCCACCGGGCAGCTGCATAAAATACCAGATTGCTGTCAGCGACTGTTGACGCGTTGCTCGAGCATCACGCGATTGGCCACCGAAACCAGCTCGCCGGAGTCGGTCAGCAGGATGGTTTTCACCGTACCGATCTCCTCGATCTGTCCTTCGACCTCACCCACACGCACTTGTTGCCCGACCTGGAACAACTCGCGCACATAAATGCCGGCCAGAATCTGGCTGGCGATGTCCCGACTACCGAGACCAAGTGCCAAAGCCACCGCCAGGCCCACGGAAATCAGCACGATGGCGATGACGTTGTTGAGCAGGTCGGTCTTGACCTCCAACTGGCCGATGGCCACGGAGATGCTGATGATGATCACCAGACCTTGGGCCACTCGGCCCAGCCCTTGCGCATAGTCCAGCCCGACACCCTCGGCCGCGCCGCGCACCAGGCTGCTGACCAACTGCGCCAGGAGTACGCCTGCCAACAGCACCAGAGCTGCACCAAACACCTTGGGCAGATACAGCGCCAATACGTCCAGGGTCGAGGAAATACGCTGCAGACCGAGCGATTCGGCTGCCGACACCAGGAAGATCAGCAGCACGAACCAGTAGACGATCTTGCCGATCAGGGTCGAGACCGAAACCTGGATGCCAACGCGCGCCAGCATCTTGGTCAGGCCCGTACCGGCCATCAGGCGGTCAAGACCGACCTTGTTAAGCAGTTTCGACAGCAGCGTATCGAGCAGCTTGGCCACGACGAAACCCAGCAGCACCAGCACCAGAGCGACGAACAGATTGGGAATGAACCCCGCCACCTTGGTCCACAGGGCGGTCATGGCGGAAATCAGGCTTTGAGTCCAGGGGTCGAGTTCCATTTCAATCGGCCTTATCAGCAGAAGCAGAGGATGGTGTACGGCGCACCGGCGCCACATGCGCCGAGCCATTGTTCAAAGCGATCATCAGCGCCTGCAGCCAATGGCCCAGCAGACTGAATAGATCACCGGCACCCACCTGACGGTTGGCGGTTTTCAGCACCCGATGCAGGCAGGCGTCATCATCGCGAGCCGACGGCGTCGACTTGAGCAGATCGCGCAGGGATTCTTCGAATGGATCGTGCATGGGCACCTCACAGGATGTCTGGGCTAGACGCCCGAAGCGCGGGACGGGTCACAGTTCATAGCCAACGCCAGCGGCGATAGAGCAGCAATTGCGCAACGGCCAGCAGCACCATCAGGCCGCAGGCAATGAAGAACCCGGTCGGATTGTCCGCGCCCGGTATGCCGCCTACGTTGATGCCCAGCAGGCCGGTGAGGAAGGTCAACGGCAAAAACATGCCGGTGATCACGGTGAAGCGGTACATGATGCGATTCATGCGTTCGCTCATGCGCTGGCTCTCGGCTTCGAGCACCA
The DNA here is from genome assembly GCF_034683865.1 of Pseudomonas sp. C11. Taxonomy (NCBI): domain Bacteria; kingdom Pseudomonadati; phylum Pseudomonadota; class Gammaproteobacteria; order Pseudomonadales; family Pseudomonadaceae; genus Pseudomonas; species Pseudomonas sp. C11. The sequence continues at coordinate 156,865 of NZ_JAWIIP010000001.1, read as the reverse complement.
GGCTGACGCGCTCGCGAACCAGTTCCAGCTCCTCGAGATAACGCGTCAGACGGTTGTTCAGCTCGTTCCAGTAGTCGTCGTCATCTTCGACGAACCAGGGCTGGCGATTGCGCGCAAGCTGCGCATAGAGATCACGCTGCGGCGCCAGAAAGCGCCGCAGACTGGCGGCTCTGCGCCGAACCTGCAGCATCAGGCCGTGATCGGGCCGATAACGCTCGTCATCATCCAGTCGATCTTCTTCAAGATCGAGCTGCTCGCTGAGTTCGGCCACCAGATCGTCGACGCGACTGGTCAGGTGCCTGGCCAATTCCAGCAGCAGTTCGGACGCCGTACGCGGCCCCTTGCCAGCCTGCAGATCGGCAATCAGCGCATCGGTGGCCAGCAATGGGCGCAGACGCAGCGAGATGACCCGCCGCGCATCGGCGAAGATACGCACCGAAACCATGTCCTCGGGCTCGGCGCCCGGATTACGGTTGATGCCACGCAGGAACACCAGCAACTCGTTGTCCGGCAGCGGCAATAGGCGCGGGCGGGTGTTTTCTTCCAGCAGCAGGTCGCAACTGAATTCGTCCAACCCACTGCGCTCGCGCAACCAGCGCTGCGACTGCGGCTGACTTCGATCCCAATGCAGCCAGAGGCTCTCCTGCTCACCGAGCTGGAGATCATCGAGCGACTGTCGCTCGATACTGCGCGCGCCACCGTGCCCGTCGAGCACGAAGGCATGCAGCAGCGCCGAATCCTGATCCACCATAGGTTTAATCCGGCATGCTCAGGGCTTGCGGGGATACGATCACGCCGTTGTTGTCGGCATACAGATAATCGCCCGGCTTGAAGGTTACCCCACCGAAGGTGACCGGTACGTTCAGGTCACCGATGCCGCGCTTGTCGGTTTTCATCGGGTGGCTGGCCAGCGCCTGCACGCCAAGATCGGTCTGAGCGATGACGTCGACGTCACGGATGCAGCCGTACACCAGGATGCCTTCCCAGCCATTCTTGGCAGCCTTCTCGGCCAGCATGTCACCCAGTAGCGCGCGACGCAGCGAGCCGCCGCCATCGACCACCAGTACCTTGCCCTGACCGGGCAGATCCACCTGCTCTTTCACCAGAGAATTGTCTTCATGGCACTTGATGGTGACGATCTGCCCCCCGAAGGAATCGCGACCGCCGTAGTTGGCGAACATCGGCTCAACCACCTGAACCAGGTCAGGATAGGCATCGCACAGGTCTGGGGTGATGTAGTGCATGGCAAGACTCCTCTTGAGCTGGAGCTGGCGAGCGCGAGCGCGAACCAGGTACCTCGATGAGACAGCGATTGGTGAACATCATCCCGACGGCGCGCCCGGAGAATGACCGGCGCCGCGTCGGGCGTCACATCTTACCGGGATGCCGTGTCCGAAGAAACGCCGTCATGCCATGGCCTTCTCGGGAACCTCGAGCGCCTGGGGCAGTTGCAGATGCCTCAGCCAGTACTCGACCTGAGGCCAAACTTCGGACTGCGCCTCCTTGCTGACCAGCATTTCGATGTGACCGAAGTCGCTGGAAAAACCGCTGTCCTTGCCCAGCAGGAGAAATGCCGTAGACGCCTCGCTGAACTGCTGCAAAAGCTTGCGGCAGGCCCAGGCGGGATCCTGCTGATCGCCGGCCGCACTTACCGCCAGAACCGGCAGACGAACCTCCGCCAGTCCCGCCCACCAGTCATGTTCGCGGTCACCGAAACGACCGAACAGCCCCAGCCAACGCATGGTTTCACGCGCAATGCCGATCGGCTCGTCTTCCGGCCCGCGCTTCAAACGCCTGCCGGACAGATAAGGAAAAGCACGCAACGCCAACCGTGCGCCCCATTCCACCAGCGGAATCTTCAACGGCCAGTATTGCCGGCTGATCTGACTGCCGAACAGGGCAGCAGAGCGAACCCGCCTGTCGTCCAGATAGCGACCACCCAGCGCGGCGGCCAGTATCACCCCACCCAGGGAATGACCCAGCCAATGCGCCGTCTGCCCGGTCTGTTCATAGACGAATTCGGCGATGGCCGGCAGGTCGTAGCGCACGTACTGCGCCACGCTGTTGTCACGATAGTTCTGGTTACGCGGCGACAGGCCGTGCCCCCGCATCTCGGCGATCCAGACGTCGAAACCGGCTCGCGCCAGATAGGCGCCAAGACCAATGCCACGAGGCGAATACCAGAAGCGTCGATTGGAAAAGCTGCCATGCAGCAACACGACCGGCACACCGCGCCCCGCCTCCTCAGTGGCTCGACCCAGTCGAGTCAGTGCCAATTCGACGCTGGGGTCGGGGCTGTTATTGGGTTTGAGGCGATAGACATCTTCACTCAGATCTCCGCGCAATTCGGCGCTGATCAGCGCTACGGGGAAAAGCTCACTGCTGCTTTGCATGAATCGGACGACCGCACCGGCGACTTGCCATGAAAAAAACTCGAAACGGGCATTGAGCCCATTACGCCAAGCACGAAAAAGGGCGGGTTAGACCCGCCCTTTTTCGTCACTACCCGCGACGCTTAGGCCGACGCGCCTTCCGCGAGGAAGAACCAGGTATCGAGCACCGAGTCCGGGTTCAGCGACACGCTCTCGATGCCCTGCTCCATCAGCCACTTGGCCAGATCCGGATGGTCGGATGGGCCCTGACCGCAGATGCCGATGTATTTGCCAGCCTTGTTACAGGCAGCGATGGCATTGGCCAGCAGCTTCTTCACCGCCGGGTTACGCTCATCGAACAGGTGCGCGACGATGCCGGAGTCGCGATCCAGGCCCAGGGTCAGCTGGGTCAGGTCGTTGGAACCGATGGAGAAACCGTCGAAGAACTCGAGGAATTCCTCGGCCAGGATGGCGTTGGACGGCAGCTCGCACATCATGATGACCTTCAAGCCATCCTGACCACGGGCCAGACCATTGCTGGCCAGCAGTTCGACCACTTGCGACGCCTCGCCCAGGGTACGCACGAAGGGCACCATGATCTCGACGTTGGTCAGGCCCATCTCGCCCCGCACCTTCTTCAGCGCACGGCACTCCAGCTCGAAGCAGTCGCGGAAGGATTCGCTGATGTAGCGCGAAGCACCACGGAAGCCCAGCATCGGGTTCTCTTCTTCCGGCTCGTACAGCTTGCCACCAATCAGGTTGGCGTATTCGTTGGACTTGAAGTCCGACAGGCGCACGATGACCTTCTTCGGCCAGAAGGCGGCGGCCAGGGTGCTGATCCCCTCGACCAGCTTCTCGACGTAGAAGTCGACCGGATCACCGTAACCGGCGATGCGCTTCTCGACGCTGTCCTTGATCTCCGCCGGCAGGCTGGCGAAGTTCAGCAGCGCCTTGGGGTGCACGCCGATCATGCGGTTGATGATGAATTCCAGACGGGCCAGGCCCACACCTTCGTTCGGCAGTTGGGCGAAGTCGAAGGCGCGATCCGGGTTGCCGACGTTCATCATGATCTTGAACGGCAGATCCGGCATGGCGTCGACCGAATTCTTGCGAATGTCGAAGCCCAGCTCGCCTTCGAAGATGAAGCCGGTGTCGCCTTCGGCACAGGAGACGGTGACGCCCTGGCCATCCTTCAGCACGCTGGTGGCGTTGCCGCAGCCGACCACGGCCGGAATACCCAGTTCACGGGCGATGATCGCCGCGTGGCAGGTACGGCCGCCACGGTTGGTCACGATGGCGCTGGCGCGCTTCATCACCGGCTCCCAGTCCGGGTCGGTCATGTCAGAGACCAGCACGTCGCCCGGCTGCACCTTGTCCATCTCGGATACGTCGTGGATCACGCGCACCTTGCCGGCGCCGATGCGCTGACCGATGGCACGGCCTTCGACCAGCACGGTGCCCTTCTCTTTCAGCAGGTAGCGCTCCATCACGGTGGCGCTGGCGCGGCTCTTCACGGTTTCCGGACGGGCTTGCACGATGTACAGCTTGCCGTCGTCACCGTCCTTGGCCCACTCGATGTCCATCGGGCGGCCGTAGTGTTTCTCGATGATCAGCGCCTGCTTGGCCAGCTCGCTGACCTCGGCGTCGGTGATGCAGAAGCGCGCGCGCTCGGCACGGTCGACTTCCACGGTCTTGACCGAACGACCGGCCTTGGCTTCGTCGCCGTAGACCATCTTGATCGCCTTGCTGCCCAGGTTGCGACGCAGAATGGCCGGGCGGCCGGCTTCCAGGGTCGGCTTGTGCACGTAGAACTCGTCGGGGTTCACCGCGCCCTGCACCACGGTCTCGCCGAGACCATAGGCGCCGGTGATGAACACCACGTCACGGAAGCCGGACTCGGTGTCCAGGGTGAACATCACACCGGCGGTGCCGGTTTCCGAACGCACCATGCGCTGCACACCAGCGGACAGGGCGACCAGCTTGTGGTCGAAGCCCTGGTGCACGCGATAGGCGATGGCGCGGTCGTTGAACAGGGAAGCGAAGACTTCCTTGGCGGCGCGAATCACGTTGTCAACGCCACGGATGTTGAGGAAGGTTTCCTGTTGGCCGGCGAAGGAAGCGTCCGGCAGGTCTTCGGCGGTGGCGGAGGAACGCACGGCCACGGCCATGTTGTCGTTGCCGGCGCTCATGGTGGCGAAGGCTTCACGAATCTGCTTGTCCAGCTCGGCGGGGAACTCGGCGTCCATCACCCACTGGCGAATCTGCGCACCGGTCTTGGCCAGGGCGTTGACGTCATCGACATCAAGGCTGTCCAGCGCTGCGTGAATCTGCGCGTTCAGGCCGCTTTGCTCGAGAAAGTCGCGATAGGCCTGAGCCGTAGTGGCGAAACCGCCAGGAACCGATACGCCGGCGCCGGCCAGGTTGCTGATCATCTCGCCGAGGGATGCGTTCTTGCCCCCCACATGCTCAACATCGTGATTGCCGAGCTTATCGAGGGAAACTACGTACTCTACCAAGGTGATCTCTCCACTAAGATGTTGGAAAAGCTCAGAATTCGCGTAAAGCCAATTGCGCTTCGACCCTGCTGCATTAAAAGCAGGCTCTAGCTCGCAAGCCTTTGCACAAATTCTTGGGGGGCTGGATGCTCTGGCGGCTTACTCCGCAAGATTGTCGCCTTGCCCTTGAATAAGTAACAATGCCGAAACCCATAGGGCCGGCGAAAAACGCGGCCTATCATAGCCAAGAATCGAACTCAGCTTAAGGCCTTTGGCGCAAATGAAACGTACCGCTTTCTTCATCTCCGACGGCACCGGCATCACGGCCGAAACCCTGGGTCAGAGCCTGCTCGCGCAGTTCGAGAATATTCAATTCACCAAACTCACGCGTCCTTATATCGACAGCGTCGATAAAGCGCGCGCCATGGTACAACAAATCGATGCCGCCGCTGAAAGGGACGGCGTGCGCCCGATCATCTTCGACACCATCGTCAACCGCGATATTCGTGCGATCCTCGATACCGCAAATGGTTTCATGATCGACATCTTCTCCACCTTTCTCTCGCCGTTGGAGCAGGAGTTGAGCTCCCACTCCTCCTACTCCGTGGGCAAGTCGCATTCCATCGGCCAGAACTCCAACTACATGGAGCGTATCGAGGCGGTGAACTTCGCCCTCGACAACGACGATGGTGCCCGTACCCATTACTACGACAAGGCGGATCTGATTCTGGTCGGCGTGTCGCGCTGCGGTAAAACGCCCACCTGCCTTTATATGGCCATGCAATACGGCATCCGCGCAGCCAACTATCCGCTAACCGAAGACGACATGGAGCGTCTGCAACTGCCCGAGTCGCTGAAGAAATACCGCGACAAGCTGTTCGGTCTGACCATCGACCCGGATCGCCTCACCGCTATTCGCCATGAACGCAAGCCCAACAGCCGCTACGCCAGCTACGCCCAGTGCGAGTTCGAAGTCCGTGAGGTGGAAGGCTTGTTCCGCCGCGAGAACATCGCCTTCATCAACTCCACGCACTTCTCGGTCGAGGAAATCTCGGCCAAGATTCTGGTGGAGAAAGGTGTTGAGCGACGCCTTAAATAATCACCGCAAGCTCATGTTTTAAAAGAGAAAGGGCTCGAAACTTCGAGCCCTTTCTAGCTTCCGCCGTCAGAAACTTCCGCCCGGCACCCGCACCCAGCCTTCCATCAGGATGCGCGCGCTGCGGCTCATCACCGCCTTGGTCACTGTCCACTGGCCGTCGACCAGACTGGCCTGCGCGCCGACCTGCAAGGTGCCGGATGGATGACCAAAGCGCACCGCCTCGCGCTCACCGCCCCCCGCAGCCAGGTTGACCAGCGTCCCCGGTATGGCCGCCGCCGTGCCGATGGCCACCGCGCAGGTGCCCATCATCGCGTGGTGCAGCTTGCCCATGGACAGCGCGCGCACCAGCAGGTCGACGTCGCCGACCTTGATGTCCTTGCCGCTGGACGTGCGGTAATCCTTGGGCGGACTGACGAAGGCGATCTTCGGGGTGTGCTGACGTGTCGCAGCCTCCTCGGCGCTTTTGATCAGGCCCATGCGCAGGGCACCGGCAATGCGTATCTGCTCGAAGCGCGCCAGTTGCGCCGGGTCACCATTGATGTCCTCGCGCAATTCGGTGCCCTGATAACCGATGTCCTCGGCATTGACGAACACCGTGGGAATACCAGCCGTGATCATGGTTGCCTTGAAGGTGCCGATGCCGGGCACTTCCAGATTGTCTACAAGGTTGCCGGTGGGAAACATCGAACCGCCCTCCTCGCCGTCGTCGGACGGGTCGAGGAATTCCAGCACGATCTCCGCGGCCGGGAAGGTCACGCCGTCTAGCTCGAAGTCACCGGTTTCCTGCACCTGGCCACCCGTGACCGGTACATGGGCGATGATGGTTTTCTGGATATTGGCCTGCCAGATGCGCACCACGCAGGTGCCGCTCTCGGGGATCCGCGCGGGGTCGACCAGGCCGGCATGAATGGCAAACGCGCCGGCTGCGGTCGAGAGATTGCCGCAGTTACCGCTCCAGTCGACGAAAGCCTTGTCGATGGAAACCTGGCCGTAGAGGTAGTCGACATCGTGCTCGGGCTGGCTGCTCTTCGACAGGATCACGCACTTGGAAGTACTCGAGGTCGCACCACCCATGCCGTCGATCTGCGCGGCGTAGGGATCGGGGCTGCCGATCACGCGCATGAACAGCTTGTCGCGCGCCTCGCCCGGCACCTGGCAGCGCTCGGGCAGATCCTGCAGGCGGAAGAACACGCCCTTGCTGGTGCCGCCACGCATATAGGTGGCGGGGATTTTCACTTGCGGCAGATGAGCCATAGATGCAGTCCTGAAGTAGCCCGGATGCAATCCGGGGAGAATCATTCGACCTTGCCCCGGATTTCATCCGGGCTACGCGCTTGTCTCCCCTCTCCCGCTTGCGGGAGAGGGGCCGGGGGAGAGGGTCAATCAGACAACACCGAGCCGCCTGCACCACCCTCTCCCCAGCACTCTCCCATAAATGGGAGAGGGAGCTATCACGCCACCGCGCCCTCGAGGAAGTCCTTGGCGAAGCGCTGTAGCACACCGCCGGCCTTGTACACGCTGACATCGGCAGCGGTATCCAGGCGGCAGGTCACTGGCACCTTGATCGTCTCGCCGTTACGGCGATTGATCACCAGGGTCAGATCGCAGCGCGGTGAGATATCACCCTCGATGTCATAGGTTTCGGTGCCATCCAGACCCAGGGTCAGGCGCGTGGTGCCCGGCTTGAATTCCACCGGCAGCACGCCCATGCCCACCAGGTTGGTACGGTGAATGCGCTCGAAGCCTTCAGCGACGATCACTTCCACACCCGCCAAACGCACCCCCTTGGCCGCCCAGTCGCGGGACGAGCCCTGGCCGTAGTCGGCACCGGCAACGATGATCAGGTTCTGCTTGCGGTTCATGTAGGTTTCGATGGCTTCCCACATGCGCATCACCTGACCTTCCGGCTCGACGCGGGCCAGCGAGCCCTTCTTCACCTGGCCGTCGACCACGACCATTTCGTTGACCAACTGCGGGTTGGCGAAGGTGGCGCGCTGCGCGGTGAGGTGATCACCACGGTGGGTGGCATAGGAGTTGAAGTCCTCCTCCGGCAGGCCCATTTTCGCCAGGTACTCGCCCGCTGCCGAGTCCGCCAGGATGGCGTTGGACGGCGACAGATGATCGGTGGTGATGTTGTCCGGCAGGATCGCCAGCGGCCGCATGCCCTTGAGCGTGCGCTCGCCAGCCAGCGCACCTTCCCAGTACGGCGGGCGGCGGATATAGGTGCTCATCGGGCGCCAGTCATACAGCGGACTCTCGGCCTCCTGCACGCTGCCCAGGTCGAACATCGGGATGTAGATCTGCTTGAACTGCTCAGGCTTCACCGAGGCGGCGACGATCGCGTCGATCTCCTCGTCGCTCGGCCACAAATCCTTCAGCGTGATCGGATTACCCTGAGCATCGGTACCCAGCGCATCCTGCTCGATATCGAAGCGCACGGTACCAGCGATGGCATAGGCCACCACCAGCGGTGGCGAGGCGAGGAAGGCCTGCTTGGCGTAAGGGTGGATACGACCGTCGAAGTTGCGGTTACCACTCAGGACTGCGGTGGCATACAGGTCGCGGTCGATGATTTCTTTCTGAATCACTGGGTCGAGCGCGCCGGACATGCCATTGCAGGTGGTGCAGGCGTAGGCAACGATGCCGAAGCCAAGCTTTTCCAGCTCCGGCAGCAGGCCGGCCTCTTCCAGATAAAGCTTGGCGACCTTGGAGCCCGGCGCGAAGGACGTTTTCACCCAAGGCTTGCGCACCAGCCCCTGCGCGTTGGCCTTCTTCGCCACCAGACCGGCAGCGATGACATTGCGCGGGTTGGAGGTGTTGGTGCAACTGGTGATGGCGGCGATGATCACTGCGCCGTCCGGCATCAGACCTTCGGCCTCTTCGACCTTGCCGCTCTGCAGCTTGGCTTCGTCGGCAATGCCACGCTCGACCAGCGCCGAGGTCGGCAGGCGGCGATGCGGGTTGCTCGGGCCAGCCATGTTGCGCACGACACTGCCCAGGTCGAAGCGCAGCACGCGCTCATACTCGGCGGTTTTCAGTGCGTCGCTCCACAGGCCCAGGGTCTTGGCGTAGGTTTCCACCAGCGCCACCTGCTCCGGCTCGCGGCCCGTGAGCTTGAGGTAGTCGATGGTCTGGCCGTCGATATAAAACATCGAGGCGGTGGCACCGTATTCGGGGCACATGTTGGAGATGGTCGCACGGTCGCCGATGGACAGGCTGTCCGCCCCCTCGCCGAAGAACTCGACCCAGGCGCCCACTACCCTTTCCTTGCGCAGGAATTCGGTGATCGCCAGCACGATATCGGTGGCGGTGATGCCGGGTTGGCGCTTGCCGGTCAGCTCGACGCCGACGATATCAGGCAGGCGCATCATCGACGGATGACCGAGCATCACCGTCTCGGCCTCCAGACCACCGACGCCAATGGCGATCACGCCCAGGGCATCGACGTGCGGGGTGTGCGAGTCGGTGCCGACGCAGGTGTCGGGGAAGGCGATGCCACCGCGCGCCTGGATCACCGGGCTCATCTTCTCCAGGTTGATCTGGTGCATGATGCCGTTGCCGGCGGGGATCACGTCGACGTTCTTGAACGCGGTTTTCGTCCAGTCGATAAAGTGGAAGCGATCCTCGTTGCGGCGATCCTCGATGGCGCGGTTCTTCTCGAAGGCGTCCGGGTCGAAGCCCGGCGCTTCCACGGCCAGCGAGTGATCGACGATCAACTGGGTCGGCACCACCGGGTTGACCTTGGCCGGGTCACCGCCCTTTTCGGCGATGGCGTCACGCAAACCTGCCAAATCGACCAGTGCGGTCTGGCCGAGAATGTCGTGGCAGACCACGCGCGCCGGGTACCAGGGGAAATCCAGATCGCGTTTGCGATAGACCAGTTGCTCCAGCGCGGCGCTCAGGTCCTGCGGGTCGCAGCGGCGCACCAGTTGCTCGGCGAGCACGCGCGAGGTGTAGGGGAGCCTCGCCCAGGCGCCGGCCTGGATCGCCTCGACCGCCTCGCGGGCATCGAAGTAATCCAGCGCGGTGCCGGGCAGGCGCTTGCGGTATTGGCTATTCACGGTTTCAGTCATTTTATTTACGGTCCTTGAGCGGCACGAACTTCAGGTCTTCGGGGCCTGTGTAGTTGGCGCTCGGGCGGATGATCTTGCCGTCGATGCGCTGCTCGATGACGTGCGCCGACCAGCCGGCGGTACGGGCGATGACGAATAGCGGGGTGAACATGGCGGTGGGCACGCCCATCATGTGGTAGCTTACGGCGCTGAACCAGTCGAGGTTGGGGAACATCTTCTTGATGTCCCACATCACGCTTTCCAGGCGCTCGGCGATGTCATACATCTTGGTATTGCCCTGCTCCACGGACAGCTCGCGGGCCACTTCCTTGATCACCTTGTTGCGCGGGTCGCTGACGGTATAGACCGGGTGACCGAAGCCGATCACCACTTCCTTGCGCCCTACCCGCTCGCGGATATCGGCCTCGGCCTCGTCCGGGCTGTCGTAGCGTTTCTGCACCTCGAAGGCCACTTCGTTGGCGCCGCCGTGTTTCGGCCCGCGCAGTGCGCCGATGGCACCGGCGATGCAGGAGAACAGGTCGGAGCCGGTGCCGGCGATCACCCGCGAGGTGAAGGTGGAGGCGTTGAACTCGTGCTCGGCATACAGGTTCAGCGAGGTGTGCATGGCGCGCACCCAGGACTCGCGCGGCTTCTCGCCATGCAGCAGGTGCAGGAAGTGGCCACCGATGGAGTCATCGTCGGTGTCCACCTCGATGCGCTTGCCGTTGTGGCTGTAGTGGTACCAGTACAGCAGTGCCGAACCGAGGGAAGCCATCAGTTTATCGGCGATGTCGCGGGCGCCCGGATGGTTGTGGTCGTCCTTCTCCGGCGCCAGGCAGCCGAGCACGGATACCGCAGTGCGCATCACGTCCATCGGGTGCGCCGAGGGCGGCAGTTGCTCGAGCGCCGCCTTCACCCCGGCCGGCAGGCCGCGCAGGGCCTTGAGCTTGGCCTTGTAGCCGGCCAGCTCGGCCACATTGGGCAACTTGCCGTGCACCAACAGATGGGCGATTTCCTCGAACTCGCAGCGGTTGGCGAAATCGAGCACGTCATAGCCGCGGTAGTGCAGGTCGTTGCCGGTGCGACCGACAGTGCACAGCGCTGTGTTGCCGGCGGCAGTGCCACTGAGGGCGACGGATTTTTTCGGTTTGAAGCCAGGGGTGGTTTCGGTGGCACTCATGGTTATCTCCTCGACTCTTTTTGTTCTGCTGTGCTCTGGGTAGGGTGGGCTTCAGCCAACCGGCAGCGCTGATGCGGTGGGCTGAAGCCACCCTACGACCTCGCTGGTTTTACTTCTTGCCGGCGGCGAACAGCGCATCGAGCTTCTGCTCGAAGGCGTGGTAACCGATGCGGTCGTAGAGTTCGGCGCGGGTCTGCATCAGCTCGATCACGTCCTTCTGGTGGCCATTCTGGCGAATCGAGGTGTAGACACTTTCGGCCGCCTTGTTCGCCGCACGGAAGGCCGACAGCGGATACAGCTGGATGGCCACGCCGACCGAGGCCAGTTCGTCGCGGGTGAACAGCGGCGTAGCGCCGAATTCGGTGATGTTGGCCAGTACCGGCACCTTCAGCGCCTCGACGAAGCGTTTGTAGGTGGGCAGGTCGTAGGCCGCCTCGGCGAAGATTGCATCGGCGCCGGCCTCGACATAGCGCAAGCACCGTTCGATGGCGGCGTCCACGCCTTCAGCCTGGATCGCGTCAGTACGGGCGATCAGGAAGAAATCCGGATCAGTCTTGGCATCAGCGGCGGCGCGCACCCGGTCGCACATTTCCTCGCAAGAGACGATCTCCTTGCCCGGACGGTGACCACAGCGCTTGGCGCCGACCTGATCCTCGATATGCGCGGCGGCGGCACCGGCCTTGATCAGGTTCTTGATGGTGCGTTCGATATTGAAGGCGCTGGGGCCGAAGCCGGTATCGACATCCACCAGCAGCGGCAGATCGCAAACATCGGTGATACGGCGTACGTCGGTCAGCACGTCATCCAGGGTATTGATGCCCAGATCCGGCAGACCCAGGGAGCCGGCCGCGACACCACCACCGGACAGGTAGATGGCGCGAAAGCCCGCGCGCTTGGCCAGCAATGCATGGTTGGCGTTGATCGCACCGATCACCTGCAGCGGTTGCTCTTCGGCGAGGGCCTGGCGGAAACGCTGGCCGGCGGAAAGCTGGGTCATGAATCACCTCGGGTCTGGGATGAAGTGGCGAGCGCTTCGGTGTAGTGGCGCTCGATATTGCGCTTGGAGGCGCCGATGTGACGGCGCATCAGCAGTTCGGCCAGCTCGCCGTCACGTTCGGCGATGGCATCGAGAATGCGGTGATGTTCGGCGAAGGCCTGGTGCGGCCGGTTGGGCGTGGCGGAGAACTGCAGGCGGTACATGCGCACCAACTGGTACAGCTCGTCGCACAGCAGTTTGGCCAGGGTGCGGTTGCCGCTGCCCTGGATGATCCGGTAGTGGAAATCGAAGTCGCCTTCCTGCTGGTAGTAGCCGACGCCAGCCTTGAAGGCAGCGTCCTGCTCGTGCAGCTCCAGCACCCGGCGCAGCTCGTCGATCTCTTTTTGCGTCATGCGCTCGGCCGCCAGGCGGCAGGCCATGCCTTCGAGGGACTCGCGAATCTCGTACAGCTCGATCAGCTCGGCATGGCTGAGCGACACCACCCGGGCACCGACATGCGGTACGCGCACCAGCAGCTTCTGACCCTCCAGGCGGTGGATCGCCTCGCGCAGCGGACCGCGACTGATGCCGTAGGTACGCGCCAGCTCTGGCTCGGAAATCTTGCTGCCGGGGGCGATCTCGCCTCTGACGATGGCAGCCTGGATCAGGCGAAAGACATGCTCGGAAAGTGTTTCCGAATCCACCTGAGGCGCAGCAGCTATATCTGATTCGAGCAGCATGATTGTCGACACTACATCCACTTGATGACCGTAAAGCTACGCCTAAAAGCGAATATCGTCAAAGCAGACCAAAGTATTGTCGACAATGTTTTCAGCAGAACCAGCATCGGTTCTCGCGACCTTACTTGCAGAAAGCTACATAAGCGTCTGTCGGCACGGAAATTCCCCATGTTAGAATCCGCGCCTCGACGCCCGGCCATGCCTTTTGCCGTGCCTGCTAGACTCCAAAGCAGGTAGCGATATGGCAGGATGCCGCCAGACGCTGCCGCCGACCCGCCCCTGGCAATACCTCTCAAGGACACATGAGACTGAAACCCTTCTCCTTCTTGCTCTGCCTGCTCACCTTGTCCTGCCCGGCTTTGGCCATGGGCAAGAGCGTCTATGGCCTCAACGAATACATCCATATCGAAGAGCTCGACCTGATGGTCGCCGCCAAGCTCGATACCGGCGCCAAGACCGCTTCGCTCAGTGCGCGCGACATCAGGCGTTTCAAGCGTGATGGAGAAACCTGGGTCAGCTTCATTCTGGCCATCGACGATACTCACGAACGCACTTTCGAACGCCCGCTGGCGCGCATCAGCAAGATCAAGCGCCGCGCCGCCGACTTCGATGAAGAAGATGGCAAGAGCTACACCGCACGCCCCGTGATCGAGCTGGAATTGTGCATGGGTAACACCCTGCGCAGCATCGAAGTGAACTTGACCGACCGAAGCGCATTCCAATACCCGCTTCTGATTGGCTCCGAAGCACTCAAGCACTTCGAAGCCATGGTCGATCCGAGCCTTAAATATGCAGCCGGCAAGCCTGGCTGCACCAACGACGCAACCCCTGGCGAGTAATTCCCATGCGCTCTCTGAACCTGCATCTGAAAGTCCTGATCACCCTGCTGGTGACCCTGGGCGTTCTGATTACGGCATATCAAATCTTCATCCTCGGCATCCCGGTGACCGAAGACGAGACCGATGACCTGTGGAATATCGACGCCAAGGTCGAATTCCAGGCCAACCCACGTGAGCCGGTGAAGCTGCAGATGTTCGTGCCGCCGCTGAACCAGGACTACGTCAGCCTCAACGAGAGCTTCATCTCCAACAACTATGGCGTCAGCGTCAACCGTGTCGACGGCAACCGTCGCGTGACCTGGTCGGCGCGCCGGGCTAGCGGCAAGCAGACGCTGTACTACCGTCTGGTGCTGACCAAGCGCTACAGCGGTGAGCAGACTCAGGCCAAGGGCCCGATCTTCCGCGACAGCCTGCCGGTCGAAGGTCCGGAGAAGATCGCCGCCGAGGCGCTGCTGGCGCCTATCCGCCAGCACTCGGCAGACGTCGAGACCTTCATCAGCGAGACCATCAAGCGCGTCAACAACAGCAACGACGACAACGTCAAGCTGCTGCTGGGTGGCGACGCCTCCAGCATGAAAAAAGCCAAGGTCGTGGAGCTGCTGCTGTCCATTGCCCACGTGCCGATGGAGCGTGTGCACACCATTCGCTTGCTGAGTGAGGTGGCGCAGTCGCCGGAGCTGTGGCTGCGCAGCTTCAATGGCCAGAAGTGGCTGTACTTCAACCCGGAAACCGGCGAGCAAGGCCTGCCGGTTGACCGCCTGGTCTGGTGGACTGGCGACAGTGACCTGATCAACCTCGAGGGCGGCAAGCAGGCGCAAGTCAGCTTCAGCCTGAACAACAGCGAAATGAACGCCATCCGCCTGGCCAAACTGACCGACGAGAACACCGACGCGACCTTCCTCGAATACTCGTTGTACGGCCTGCCGCTGCAGACCCAGCAGACCTTCATGATCATGGTGATGATCCCGATCGGCGTGCTGGTCATCCTGATCCTGCGCAACCTCGGCGGCCTGCAGACCCTGGGTACCTTCACCCCGGTGCTGATCGCCCTGGCCTTCCGCGAGACCCAGCTGGGCTTCGGTATCTTCCTGTTCACCATCATCACCGCGCTCGGCCTGTCGCTGCGCTCGTACCTCGAACATCTGAAGCTGCAGATGCTGCCGCGCCTGTCGGTGGTGCTGACCTTCGTCGTGGTGCTGATCGCCACCATCAGCCTGTTCAGCCACAAGCTGGGGCTGGAGCGTGGTCTGTCGGTAGCGCTGTTCCCGATGGTGATCCTGACCATGACCATCGAACGCCTGTCGATCACCTGGGAAGAACGTGGCGGCAGCCATGCCTTCAAGGTCGCCATCGGCACCCTGTTCGCTGCCACCATCGCACACCTGCTGATGACCGTGCCGGAGCTGGTCTACTTCGTGTTCACCTTCCCGGCGATCCTGCTGATCCTGGTGGGTTTCATGCTGGCGATGGGTCGCTACCGCGGCTACCGCCTGACCGAACTGTTCCGCTTCAAAGCCTTCCTCAAGGACTAAGACCATGTTCGGCCTGATCAAGACGTGGAAGGCCCTTGAAGCCAAAGGCATCATGGGCATCAACCGACGCAATGCGGACTACGTGCTGAAGTACAACAAACGGCACCTTTACCCCATCGTCGACGACAAGATCATCACCAAGGAACGCGCCATCGAGGCCGGTATCGACGTGCCCGAGCTGTACGGCATCATCGATACCGAAAAAGGCATCGACAAGCTCGACGAGATCATCGCCGGGCACAATGACTTCGTCATCAAGCCGGCGCAGGGCGCCGGCGGTGACGGCATCCTGGTGATCGCCGACCGTTTCGAGGATCGCTTCAAGACGGTGTCCGGCAAGATCGTCAGCCACGAGGAGCTGGAGCAGCAGATTTCCAGCATCCTCTCCGGCCTGTATTCGCTCGGCGGCCATCGCGACCGCGCGCTGATCGAGTACCGCGTGACCCCGGACACCATCTTCAAGAGCATCAGCTACGAAGGCGTGCCGGACATCCGCATCATCGTGCTGATGGGCTACCCGGTGATGGCCATGCTGCGCTTGCCGACTCGCCAGTCCAATGGCAAGGCCAACCTGCACCAGGGCGCCATCGGTGTCGGTGTCGACCTGGCCACCGGCGTGACCCTGCGCGGCACCTGGCTGAACAACAAGATCAGCAAGCACCCGGACACCACCAATGCAGTGGACGGTGTGCAACTGCCGAACTGGGACGGCTTCATGAAGCTCGCCGCCGGCTGCTATGAGTTGTGCGGCCTGGGTTACATCGGCGTGGACATGGTGCTGGATCAGGACAAGGGCCCGTTGATTCTCGAACTCAACGCCCGCCCCGGTCTGAACATCCAGATCGCCAACGATTGCGGCCTGACCCATCGCGCCCATGCGGTGGAAGCACGCCTGGAAGAACTGAAGGCCAAGGGCATTCAGGAAAGCGCCGAAGAGCGCGTGCGCTTCTCCCAGGAGCTGTTCGGCCACGTGGCTGTCAAGCAGGACTAACCGTCCAGACAGGAGCCCATCCGGGCTCCTGCCCCCTCCCCCCAGCGCAGCCTTTCAGCCTGGCGACGTTGCCTAGCAGGCGACAACGCCGCTTAACGCACCACTGCCAGCTCGAACTCGCCCTCATCGCCATGGGCATGGCGCTGCATCCCCGCCTCATCCACTGCCAACGCCTGCAGCGGCCGCTTGAACGGCTTGTTATCGAGCGTCTGCAGGCCACGATCTTCATTGGTGGTCAGCAGCAGTACGTAGCGCTCACCGCGCTCGGCACGCACCTTGACCGTGCCTTCGATGAAGGCGTAGCGGTACCAGGTTTCCGGATACAGCTGGTACACCGCATCGCTGACCAGGCGCGTCGGACGTTTGTTCTCGTCGAGAAACAGCAGCGAGGGGTAGACCACTTGGCGATTGGCGAAGCTGCGAATACGCAGGCCGTAGGTCTGCCTCGAAGCCGGCAAGCGCACGGCTGCGTAGTAGCTGCGCCCCATGGGGAAGTCGAAGCTGGGCGAGTAACGGCCCAGCTCTTCGTAGCGCGGCTCCTCCGCTGAAAGCTCGGTGAAGTCACTCTCGCGCATCTGCCCGCAGCAGCGCGCCAGCAATTCCGCGTACAGGCCCGAGCCGCGTTCCGAACTGCCTTTGAGCAACGCCTGCATGGCCGCTGTCGGCTGGCCATCGAGCATGGGCAAGCCGGGTGTCGCGCGCTCGAAATCGACCTGGCGGCCCTCGCTGTAGCGCACCGTTTGCGTGCCCTCGGCACGTTCGCCCTTGGCACGCGTGGCAACCGGCGAGTTGTGTACCCGCCCCTGCTCGTCGACCCAGGTGTAATAAGGGCTGTCGTACTCGCTCCGGGAAAACCCGCGCCCCTCCAGCTCATCGGCATCGATGTAATCACCGACCCGCTCGCCACTGCCGAGCAGTTGATCGCGCTCGGCGCCTTCGCGCTTGGCGTCGCCGAGGTAGAAGCTGTTGCGCAACTGACCCCCGCTATCGACCCAGGTGTAATAACGGCGCTTGCTCTCGCCAGCGCCCGGGGCATCACCCGCTGTTTTCGCCGCATCGGCCAGACGCGCACGATCGCTCTGTTCGGCACGCTGCTGCGCCAGGCGCTGCTGCTCGGCGAAACGCTCGTCGACGAAGGTGTTGTGCACCCGCCCCAGGTCGTCGACCCAGGTCAGGTAACGGCTGGCGGCCAGCAGCGGCAGGCTGGCCAGGAGCAGTGCGAAGCACAGCAGCAGGCGCATGGCGTCAGAACCTCGAGGTGTAGGTCAGGGCGAAGATGTAGGCCTTCACCGTGGTCTCGATATTGAGCCCGGCATAGGGGTTGTAGACCAGGTTGTCCAAGCCCTCGCAATTGGCGTTGCAACTGCTGCCGGCGGGGATTTTCTGCTTGGAGACGAAGTAGTTGAAGCCGGCATCGATGGTGGTGTCGCGATCCCAGCGATAGCCGAAGCCGAGGCCGTAGAGATCGGCATCACCGACTGGCGCGAGAACATCGGCCTTGTCCTTGGGAATGGCCGAGGGGCGGTATTCGTAGCCAGCGCGCAGCGCCAGGCGGTCGTTGAGGTCGTACTGCACACCAGCACCCCAGCTCCAGGTGGCGCGGTAGCCACGGTCGAGAATGATGCTGCGCTCGGTGGCATTGCCGCCACCGAAGGTCTTGGCGATGCGCAGGATGTCGAGTTCGCGGTCGAACTCGATCTCGAACTTGTTCCAGTCGCTGTAATCGACCCAGCGCAGGTCGAAATTGAATTGCCACTTGTCCCAGGGCCGCAGCTTGATACCGGTGCTGAAGGCATCCGGGTAGGTCAGCTTGAGCGAGGCATTGCCGCTCTCTTCCTTCGCCCCATAAGGGAACAACGGGCTGAAGATGGCGCCGAACAGCGAACTCTGCAGACCGCTCCAGAAGCCCGACCAGTCCTTCGAATACTCGACGCGGTACTTGCCCTGCAGATTCATCCGCGACTCGCTCTGGTAGGTGGCACCCCAGGAGAACCAGTCCGTAGGCTCCCAAAGAACGCCCAGGTTGTAGCTCGGCGCCAAACTCTGCTGCAGATCGAGGTCGAGGTTGGCCAGCGAGTCGAACGGCCCAATGCTGCCGCCGCAGACGTTGAAGAATGATCCGATGACCTCATCCAGGCCGGGCAGGCACAAGGCTTTGTTGAGCATGCGGGTCAGCCCGGTGAGCATGCCGGGGTTGCGAAAATCCTGGTTCAGCGCCATCGCCTGGTGGGAAAAACCGATGGAAAGCCCCAGCGACAGCTCGTCGTTGACCTGGTAGGCCAGCGATGGCGAGAAGTAGGTGATGCGCTGCAGGGCCACCTGGCGCCCCTGGAAGCGCCCCGGATCGCTGTCCGAGTCCCGTGAATAGCCCAGCGCCATCGGCGCATAGACATCGGTGGCGAAGGTGAACTTGGAGCCTGGCGGGCTGATCGACAGACCAGCCATGGGCGCCACCAGCATGGGCAACTCGGTCATGCCGCCCAGGCCGGGCAGGTACATGGTCGGCGTCAGCGTTCGGCTGCTGGAGTTCTTGTAGGGATCGTCGTCATAGCCCATGAAGTTGTAGCCGGCGCGCGGGTCGAAGTCGGCGCGGATGTCCATCACCCCGCTGATCATCTTGACCATGGTCTGGCGCCCCTTGAGCTTGCTCAGCGCGGCCGGGTTGTAATGCACGGCATCGATACCGGTGGTATCGGCCGTGACGGCATTGCCCATGGCCATGGCCTTGGGGTTGCCGATGGTCAGGTTGTTGGCCAGCTGCGCCTGGGCCGGCTGCCAGCCGAGCAGGATGACCCCACCCAGCAGCGAAGCGCGCAGCGTTGCACGAGAATTCATGGCGGTCGCACTCGCTGCTTATTCGGCCTTCAGGCCCTTGATGTCCAGAGGCAGGGAAAAGCCCAGCAAAACGTCGGGCGAATCCTCGGTCATACCGAATCCGGCATTGATGTTGATGATGCGATCAGGCGAGGTGCGCAGGCCCAGGGAGAAGTTCATAACCGCACTGGTCTGCTCGGTGCCCTCCAGCGTGGCGTCCTGGAACTTGAAAGTAGGCGCCAGGTTGTGCGCCATCTGCAGCGAAGTTGCCAGCGATACGTCATAGGACAGCGCATAGGCGAAGCCCATGCTCATGGACAGACTGGAGCCCGGATCCACCTCTTCCAGCAGACGACCGCCGCGCACCTGATCGGCATCGCGAATCGGCAGGTTGTAGGTGTAGCCGAGTGAGCCAAACAGCACGACCGGATCGACCACATAGGACATGTTGGCGCCGACGCCCAGGCTGTAGTAGCCGTTGCCGGTGGCCATGCCATCGTCGACCTTGACGTCGTAAGGGCTTTCGCCAGTGGGCAGGCCGAGGGTAGCGAACAGGGTGGTCACCGGACGCCCACGCACCGAGGACCAGGGCTGCCAGCGCAGGCTGAGCGACAAATCGCCCAGGCTGTTGGTGTTGATGTCGCGCTCGGTGTCGTACTTGGCGACAAAGGGCACGCGCATGCTGAACGTCAGGTTGTCCCAGACGCCGTAGTCGAAGGTGAAGGAGTTGGTGAAGGTATGCTGCGCCTCGCTCTGGCCAATCACGCTGAATACGTTGTTGCCGGTGCGCACCGTCTGGATCTGCATGTCGCGCAGCAGCGAGTAGTCGAAGCCGTAGGTCAGCGTACGCTCGCCCTTCTTGAGCAGCGTGTAGCTCTTCTCCGCCGCCTGGAACACCTCTTCCAGCGCCTTACCGCTGTCGGCATCCTCCTCCTTCTTGGTCAGCGCCTCGCGGGCGTCGTCGACCGAGGTCTGTTCGGCAAGTACCTGCTGCGTCTGTGCTACGGCCAACAGCACGAATGCCAGCCGCGCATACCCCCAAAATCTCATGACGCTATCCCCAGATCGTTATTGTTATGCCGGGTGAATCACTTGCGGCGGATGTACTGGATGTCCCCGTCCGAGCCCAATCGGTCGGCCTGATCCGTCGTGAACTTGGCCACCTGGGGAAACTCGCGAAAAGCCAGCAGACTGATGGTGCGATCATCGATGGTACGCAGATCGCGGTCGTTCAATGCCAACGCGTTGACCGGCTCGTTGCCACTGGGAAAGATCACGAACAGCACGTTCTGATCCCAGATTTCCTCGAAGCGCACTCGGGTGAAACTGATGTTGCCCAACGATGGATCGGCCACGAAGACGTGGTCGTTGTAGACGTCACGCACCACCACGAAATGTTTGAAGCCGGCGTACTCGATCGGCACGATGGCCGGGTGTTCCAGCGCATCGAGATCGCTGAACGCAGCGCGGAAGCCACCGCTCTTGTAGCCCAGCGCGGCAACGAAGCGCTTCATGTCCAGCAACGAAAAGCCACGACGTTCGACGATCTTCTGCGCCTCGCCGAAGCGCAGCAGCCCCTCCATCACCTGGCGTTCTTCAAGATTGCGCCCCAGGTAGTAGTCCAGCAGCGTGGTCAGCGCCGCAGAGCCGCAGCTGTAGTCGTAGGCCTGGCGGATGACGTTGCGAAATTGCAGCTGGCTCATCGGCTCGAGCACCACCGACTCGCGCAGGGGGCCGTTGGGCAGTAGCGGCTGGCTGATGTTCACGGTGCCGGCGGGAGGCGGTTTGGTGTCGACGGCCTCGGTGAAACCGAACAGGCCGATGAGGCTGCCCACGAGAATCTCGATCATATCGCTGTCCGCCTACTGCACATCCGCGAACGGTGGCCCGCCCCCATGGGGAGCGAGCCACCGGCTGCCGGTCAACTCGGGATCAGTGACCCCAGACCTTGACGGTGGAACCCGCCATGTTCAGGTCGTTGATGGCGACGCCACCGATGCTGGTGTTGCCGATGTTGACGGCACCGACCTTGACCTCGCCGTTGATGGTCGGCAGGCCGATCTGCAGCTTGTTGTCAGCCACGTCGATGGTCAACGGAGCGTTCTCGTCGATGTTGAAGCCCGACAGGCTGACGGTGTTGAGGCTGAGGCTGTTGCTGCCATCAGTCACGTTGGCTTCGGTGTCGGTGTAGACGATGGAGCCGATGGTCGCGTTGAAGTTACCGGCGATGCTGATGCCGGCCTGACCGGTCACGTCCGCCAGATCGGTGTCGTCCAGCGCCTTGAGATCGGCGTGAGCGACGTAGGGAAGCGCCATGACAGCAGCGGCAAGAGCGATTTTCTTCAGGGTCATCATTGTTGTTATCTCCACAGTTCGAATGGGGGTTCCCCGGGCTCTGCCGGTGACATCCTGTCACCGCCAGGCGGATCGGCTCGTGCCGACCACCAGCCCTGTCGCGGCTTCCCTAGGAGCGCCAGGCCTGGATTCGCGAAACGCGGTGCGCTGCGCGATGGCTACAAGCTACTAATCCGCGATCACGCTGCCAGCCCATCCAAGGGATGGCGCTTTGACAGCTCAAGCTCGCGGGTTTGCCCTCAGGCCTCACTCAACAGCCCCAGGCTTTTGCCCTTGAGTACCGCCTGGGTACGACTGCGCACCCCCAATTTGGCGAACAGGTTGTGCAGGTGCCATTTGATGGTGGCCTCGGACAGGTGCACGGTCTGCGCGATATCGCGGTTGGACAGCCCCGCCGCCACGAGCCGCAGAATCTCCCGCTCTCTGTGGCTAACCCCTTGATTTTCCTCGAACTCCTGTGGATCTACAGCCAGGCGCCGACACTGCTCACGCAGCAGTTCCGCCACGCCTTGCCAGGCAACGGCCTGCCTGGGATGCGCTGCGCTCCACGCCTCCCAGAGGGGCAGCAGCCACAGAGCGTCGTCCTGGAACAGGCGGCGATACCCCCGTGCCCATGCATCGGCCAGGGTATTGGCGAAAAGTTCGAAGGCCTTGTCGCTGTTACCTTTGCGCCAGTACGCCACAGAAAGTAACAGCGCCAGACGCAAACGTCGGTCACGCTGGTGCTCGGCATTCTGCTTGAGCAGGCAGGTCTCCAGGCTCGACACTGCCTTGTCCACCTGCCGCTCGCTCAGAGCCAGGCGTGCCTGCGCCAGGGCCAGCGCCGTATGCGCATCGCCGTAGCGCTCGATGGGCAACGCGGCGAGGTGCCGTTCCAGTTGCAAGAGGATGCGCTGCGCCTCATTGGGGCGGCGCAGCCACAGCAGAAACTGCACCTTGCAGCCCATGCCGAGGGCAAACACCCGCTCGTAGCCCGGCCCCTGAAGACCGACCAGCCACTCTTCCAGTTGCCCCGGGCCCTGCTCCGCCTCACCGGCGAAGAAACGCGCCCGCGCCATCACCAGTTGTCCACGGCTGATCAGCTCCACCGGCGTCGCCACATCGCGCCAGGTGGTGGCCAACGGCAATTCGGCGAGAATCGCACCATGGCGGTCCTGCTCATACAGCAGATCGGCATAGGCCAGCGCCAGCGGCCCGCCTACCCGGCTGCGCCGGCCGAAGACCTGGGCCACCCGTGCCCGCGCGCTTTCGGCCTGGGAGCGGCCGCGCTCCAGCTCGCCGTACTCCTTGCAGATCAGTGCCTCGATCAGGCTGGCCATGACATGCAGGTATTCACTTTCGCAATCACGCAGGCTTTCACGTGCCACGGCGATGGCCTTGGCGGCCTCGCCGAACTCGCCGAGCAGGGCGAACGCCGCCGCCTGCACGCAGGCCAGGCTGGCGCGGAACACCGGCTGGTTGTGCGGCACCATGGCCAGCCACTGGCCGGCGACCTTGAGGCAGGCCTCGAGCTTGTCCTGGTACAACAGTACCAGCGCCTTGAGCACCTGCGCCGCGGCCATCAACTCGATCAGACCGAAATGCATGCCTTTGCCCCGGCCCTGCGCCAAACGCACGCTGACTTCTTCGATCAGCGCCTCGGACTCGGCGAATTTCTGCTCGAAGGCCAGTTGCCAGGCATAGAAGATCTGGAACACCGGCTGTTCGGCGATCACCAGCGGCGGAATGTCCTTGAGAATGGCGAGGATGCCGTACACCCGGTTGCCGGCGATCAATCTGGCACCCTGGCGCTCCAGCAGTTCGGCGGCGAAGGTGTAGTCACGCGCGCGCAATGCGTACTTGATGGACTTGTCGGCCAGTTCGTGCGCCTCGCACCAGCGCGCAGCGGCATGCAGCAGGTGGGCGGGATCACCGCGCTTGATCACCCGCTCCTGAAGAAACTCGGCGAACAGGTGGTGATAGCGGAACCACTCGCCCTGCTCGTCCAGCGGGATGATGAACAGTTGCTCGCCCTGCAGGCGACGCAGCATGTCGCGCCCATCCTGACGCCCGGTCAGGGCGTTGCACAGCTCGGCATTGAACTCGTCGAGCATCGAGGTCTGGTCGAGAAACAGCTGCAGACTCTCCGGCAGGCTCGCCACCACATCCTCGGCGAGGTAATCGGCGATGTCGCGCTCGGCGCCGGACAAACCGGCGAGAAAGGCGGCGCGATCCCGCTGCCTGGGCAATGCCAGTGCAGCCAGGTGCAGCGCCGTGATCCAGCCTTCGGTGCGGGCATAGAGCTGGTTCAGCTCGCCGTCTTCGAGCTGCATGTGTTTGATGTCACGGAAATAGGCTGCCGTTTCCTCACGATTGAGGCGCAGGTCTTCGGCCAGCAACCAGAACGCCCATTTGCCGAGCACGGGCTGGCCATCGAGAAACCTTGGGTGATAGCGCGTACTGACCACCAGATGCACGTGTTCGGGCAGGTGTTCGAGCATGTAACGCGCGCCCTCGCCCAGCGATGGGTGGCGCACCCGATGGAAGTCGTCGAGCATCAGATGCAGCGGATGGCCGAGGGTCTTGAGATCCTCGATGAAAGCGTCGATCACCGCTTCCAGGGGCCAGTTGATCTCTCCCTGCAGCAGGCTGGCGGTACCGCTGCCGAACCCCGGACAGGTGGCCTCGATGGAAGCGACCAGATACTGCAGAAAGCGCGTCGGCTCGCTGTCTGCCTCATCGCACGACAGCCAGGCGACAGCCGCTCCCTGCTCCAGCAGACGGCGGCGATACTGGCTGAGCACGGTGCTCTTGCCGAAGCCGGCCGGGGCACTGAGGATCACCAGGCGATGATCGCGCGCCGTCATCAATCGTTCGAGCAACGCCACGCGCTCGAGCAGCGGCGTGCCTTCGCCATGATGGGGATGCAGCTTGGTGCGTAGCAGCGCGAAGGCATGCAGACGAGGCTGGGATTGATCGTTCATGGTTCCAGTAGGCTCAGTTCACGGGCGCGACGGATGGCTTGGGTGCGGTTACGCACCTTGAGCTTTTCGTAAATGTTGTGCAGGTGCCATTTGACGGTGCCCAGGGCCAGCGCCAGTTGCTGGCCGATTTCCTCGTTGGACAAGCCCTTGGCCGCCAGGCAGACCACCTCGCGCTCGCGCTCGGTGAGCCCCTCCTCGAGGCTGTCTGTGGCCTGTTGTGCGGCTCGCCCGGGCCAGATCGCCAGCAGGCTGCGCAGGAAATTCTGCAGCGCCGGCTGGCGCTCGGCCGCCTCGAGCTGTTGCAGCAACTGGCGGATCGCCTCCCCCTCTTCGATGAACAGGCTGCGCACCTCCTCGCGCTCGGCACCGATCAGGCATTGCGCCAACAGGCTCTGCGCCCGTTCCTGATATCCCAGGCGCTGGTAACTCAGGGCTGAGAGCAGATCCAGGCGCAGGTGATGCAGATCGTGCATGCCCTGCTGCAACTGGCTGCGCAGTTGCGCGATCTCGTGCAGCGCCTCGCTGTAGTGACCACGCGCCTGCTGCAGGCGGATACGCGACAACCCCTGCACCCAGAGCACCTGATTGAATGCACGGGTGCGGTAATGACCGGCCAGCTTGGCCCAGTCCACCGCCTTCAGGCGTTGCTCAGCGCGTTTGCTGCGGTCGGTGGCCGGTTCCTGCAGGATCAGTGCAACCTCCTCGCCGACCGCCTGCACGTAGAAACGCCACGACTGGTGCCGCGCCGCCAGATTCTGCATCAGCACCAACGTGGCACCCGCCTCCTTGCCGCGCCCCTGCATGCGCTGCACCCGCGCCAGACAGAGCATGGCCTGGGCGTACAAATCGATGGGGTTGATCACATCCACGGTGGCCAGTGCCCAGCGCAAGCGTTCCTCGAGGCCTTCCAGACGTCCCTGGCGGTAATCGATCAGTGCCTTGGTGATGGTGGGCAATACCACCGCCCGCGAACGCGCGCCGAACCAGGGCGTGAAACGCTCGCGCAATTGCTGGAACAACAGCTGCGCCTGCTTGACCCGCCCCTGCTCCAGGCACAGAAGCACCTCGACGTTGGCCAGTTGCATGTCGAGGTAGCGCCCTTCGAGGAAATGGTTGCGCTGCTGCGCCAAGGCCAGCAAGCCACGCGCGGCACTGGCCTGGCCCAGCATCACCAGCGCCATGGCGCCGACGATGAGGATGGCCACCTCGAGAAAGGCGGTGTGCTGCCCCAACTGCGCCTCGATGCGCCGCGCCAGCGCCACGCAGGTGTCGAGATCGTCCTTCTGCAGGGCGATGACGGCCTTGATCGCCAGCGTCG
Source organism: Pseudomonas sp. C11 (assembly GCF_034683865.1). Lineage (NCBI taxonomy): Bacteria > Pseudomonadati > Pseudomonadota > Gammaproteobacteria > Pseudomonadales > Pseudomonadaceae > Pseudomonas > Pseudomonas sp. C11. Next base: position 131,139 of record NZ_JAWIIP010000001.1, on the reverse strand, counting down.
CCAGCAGCCGCTCGCTGAGCGGGCCATTGCCACGGCTATCGCCCCAGCGCTGCAGCAACTCGTCGAGCAGGCGATTGGCTTCGCTCAGCCCCATCTCGGTCGCACGTGTCCAGACATCCGCCAGCACCAGTACCGGATAGCGCGCGGCCACGTCATCGGGCACCTGCTTGCGCCATTTGTAGATCAGGCCGAGCTGGCCGCGATTGATCAGCTCCAGACCACAGCCATCGAGCAGTGCGGCCAACATTTCCGCGTCTTCGGCAAGGCTGGCATGCTCGATGGCAAGGTTCTGCATGTGGTGGTTGGTGAACCACAGGCTGGCGTTGAAATGCAGTTGGCGGAAACGCTCGAGATCGCGCTCGCGCAGGCGGGCCCGCAGGAAATCGGCGAACAGGTTATGGAAGCGATACCACTGCCGTCCGCGATCCAGCGGCAGCAGAAACAGCTGCAGCGACTCCAACTCCTCCAGGAGCCGCTGGCCGTCCGGGCGACCGGTCAGGGCGCTAGCCAGATCGCCACTGAGCTGCTGCGCCACGCCGAGCGCCAGGAGCTGATCCTGGCGCTCGGCCGGCAGTTGTTCGAACACCGAGCGCAGCAGGTAATCCCCCACGACCCGCTGCGGATCGTCCAGCTCCACCATGCCGGTTTCGGTCTGCGGGCGATTGCGCAGCCACAGGCTGGCCAGGTGCACGCCGACCATCCAGCCTTCGGTGTGCCCGTAAAGCGTCTTGAAAGTCTCATCGGCCAGTTGCAGCCCGTCACGCTGCAGGTATTGCCGGGCTTCGTCGGGATCCAGGCGCAGCTCTTCGGCACCCAGTTCGAGCAGCAATCCCTTGGCGCGCAGCGTGGCGACATTGAGCGCAGGCTGCGAGCGACTGCCAATGGCCAGTGTGAAGGTCGGCGGTGCCAGCTTGACCATCCGGTTGAGCGAGGCCAGCAGTTCGCAGTCCTGGATCAGGTGCACATCATCGATCACCAGCAGCAGCGGTTCCTGCAGTTGCCCCAGCTCCATCAGCAGGCTCTCCATCACCGCGGAGGCCGGCACACGCATGGCGTTGCGCAGATAACCGGCGGCATCCTGGCCGAGGCCGGGGATGGCGCAGCCAAGTGCATCGATCAATTGCTGGAAGAAGCGCACCGGCTCGTCGTCATCGACATCCAGCGAGAGCCAGGCCACGTGCGCGCCCTGCTCGCGGCGCTGGGCGTAGAAATCGGCCAGCGCGGTCGTCTTGCCGAAACCGGCCGGCGCGCACACCAGCAGGAGATTGACATGCGGGTTGGCGGCCAGTGCAGCGGCGACACGCGGCCGTGCCAGGTGATCGGCACTGACCGGAGGAGGTGAAAGTCTGGAGCGCAACAAACTTCCGGCAGCAGGATCTCGAACTACGTCCATGGCCTGGGTCCCTTCGTCAATTATTGTTATGGCGCGACCGTTCAACGTCTGGGAAACCTCATACTAATCAGCGCCCGCTGTTCGAGTAAACCGGCAGGAGAAGCTCTAGGATGAATGTTGGCCGCACATTACAATCGCTGCTCCGCCTCCCTTGACCGACACGCATGCCCACCTGCCAGATTCACTCGCTGCCTTATCGATCCGATCCCGGCGACTACTTCGAGCGCATTCGCCAGGCTCCGGGCGCCGTACTGCTGGATGCCGGCCGGCCCACGGCCACACGCGGACGCTATGACCTAATGAGCGCCTGGCCATTGGCAGAACTGGCGCCGCTGGCCGACGAATCGGCCAAGGACTTTCTGCAGCGCCTGCGCAGCGCCCTTGGCGGCCTGGGCCATGCCCAGCCGCCAGCAGCGCTGGAGTTGCCCTTCGTCGGCGGGTTGATCGGTTACCTGGCCTATGACTTCGGCCGTCGCCTGGAGCACCTTGCCGAGGGCAGCCAGGACGACCTGAACCTGCCGGATGCCAGCTTCGGCCTGTATGCCTGGGCACTGGTCAGCGACCACCACCTGGGCACCAGCCAACTGGTCTTTCACCCCCGCCTGCCGGCTGAGGAGCGCCAGCGCCTGCAGGCGCTGTTCGAGCATGCGAGTGAGGCGGCGCCCTCGCCTTTTCGCCTGCATGCGCCTTTCCGTGCGGATCTGCAGCCCAGCGAATACCAGGCCGCCATCGAGCGCATCCAGGCCTACATCCTGGCCGGCGACTGCTATCAGGTGAACTACACCCAGCGCTTCCAGACCACCTGCGAGGGTGATCCCTGGGGTGCCTATCGCGCCTTGCGCCAGGCCTGCCCGACGCCATTTGCCGGCTATCAGCGTCTGGCGACGGGTGAAGCCATCCTCAGCCTGTCGCCGGAGCGTTTTCTCAAGGTCAACCAGGGCCAGGTGGAAACCCGCCCGATCAAGGGTACCCGCCCACGCGGCGAGACCCTGGCCAGCGATCAGGCGCATGCCGAGGCACTGCTCGGGAGCCGCAAGGATCGGGCAGAAAACCTGATGATCGTCGACCTGCTGCGCAACGATCTTGGCCGCAGTTGCCGCACCGGCTCGGTACGCGTGCCCGAGCTGTTCGCCCTGGAGAGCTACCCCAACGTCCATCACCTGGTCAGCAGCGTCACGGGTGAACTGGCAGCGGACAAGGACGCACTGGATCTGATTGCCGGCAGTTTCCCCGGCGGTTCCATCACCGGCGCGCCGAAGATCCGCGCCATGCAGATCATCGACGAGCTGGAGCCGACCCGGCGCGGGCCCTACTGCGGCTCACTGCTCTACCTCGACGTGCGCGGCGAGCTGGACAGCTCCATCACCATCCGCACCTTGCTGGTCAAGGACGGGCGCATCAGTTGCTGGGGCGGCGGCGGTATCGTCGCCGACTCGGACTGGCAAGCCGAATACCAGGAGTCGATCACCAAGGTGAAAGTGCTCCTAGAGACGCTGGAGGGGCTCTAGATACGCAGGGCGGATCCACGCCAAATCGTGATGGCGGGTTGCACCCGCCCTACGTCGACTGATCCAAATGAACAACGCCGCGAAATCGCGGCGTTGTCGTTATAGGCTCAGCTTACGGTTGGAAGCCTTGAGGAACTCCTGCTTGAGGTCTTCATAGGTGTGCACTGCGGGGAATTGGGGGAACTCACGAATCACGTTGTCCGGCGCATGGAACAGGATGCCGGCATGGGCTTCGCTGAGCATGGTGGTGTCGTTGTACGAATCACCGGCCGCAATTACGCGGTAGTAAAGGCTCTTGAAGGCAATCACCGACTGACGCTTGGGATCCTTCTGGCGCAGTTGATAGCTGACTACACGATCGTTCTCGTCGGTGATCAGACGGTGACAGAGCAGCGTCGGGAAACCGAGCTGACGCATCAACGGCTGGGAGAATTCGTAGAAGGTGTCGGAGAGAATCACCACCTGGAAACGCTCGCGCAGCCAATCGACGAACTCGACGGCGCCGTCCAGCGGCTTGAGCGTGGCGATCACGTCCTGAATGTCCTTCAGCTTCAAGCCATGCTCATCGAGGATGCGCAGGCGTTGCTGCATCAGCACGTCATAGTCGGGAATGTCGCGGGTAGTCGCCTTGAGCGACTCGATGCCGGTTTTTTCCGCGAAGGCGATCCAGATTTCAGGAACCAGTACGCCTTCCAGGTCGAGACACGCGATTTCCACAGGACACTCCTCGGTTGAGCTGAAAGATGCGGCACTCTATCGGCTCGCTTTGACGGGTGCAACGCGCCTCTTATAACCATAAGAAAGGTTGGCTGGCTCCTTAGTTATTTAGCCGCATAACCCGCCTTTGCTACCATCGACGCCCTCACGCACACTCGACCTGGAGTCCGCAACATGGAACTCGACCTGGACGCGCTCAACGCCGAATACGGCCGCCAGCCGGAAAAACTGGTGCAATGGGCCATCGGCCTCGGCAAGCCGGCCATCTGCACCACCAACTTTCGCCCCTTCGAAGCGGTGATCCTGCACATGGTCAGCCAGGTCAAACCGGACATTCCGATCGTCTGGATGGACAGCGGCTACAACACCGAAGCCACCTACCGCTTCGCCGATGAAGTGACGCGCAAGCTGGGCCTGAACCTGATCACCTACCTGCCCAAGCGCTCGCGCGCGCACCGCGAAGCCATCGACGGCCCGCTGCCGGGGCTGGACGATCCGCGCCATGCCGCCTTCACCGAAGAAGTGAAGCTCGAACCCTTCGCCCGCGCCCTGCGCGAGACGGCACCGAGCGTCTGGTTCACCGCATTGCGCGCTACCGACACCGCCGTACGGGCGCAGATGGAGCCAATCAGCATCAACCCGGACGGCCTGATCAAGGTCGCCCCGCTGCTGCACTGGACGTCCAAGGATCTGTATCAGTATCTGGTCGCCCATGACCTGCCGAACGAGTTCGATTACTTCGATCCGACCAAGGGCGAAGAAAACCGCGAGTGCGGCCTGCACCTGAGCCACTGATCAGCAGCTCGCAACGAAAAATGGCGCCTGATGGCGCCATTTTTCATGGGATCGAGAAGTCAGTGCATCGGCAACTCGACGCCATCGAACAGCTCTTCCAGCTCGGACTTGTTGTGGCACTGCACCGCCTTGGTCAGCATGTCGCGGGTCAGGTGCGGGGCGAAACGCTCGATGAAATCGCACATGAAGCCACGCAGGAAGGTGCCACGACGGAAGCCGATCTTGGTCACGCTGGGCTCGAACAGATCATCGGCGTCGAGCACCACCAGATCCGGATCCAGCTTGGCGTCGACGGCCATCTTGGCCACGATGCCCACCCCCAGATTCAGGCGCACGTAGGTCTTGATCACGTCGGCATCGGCGGCGGTGAATACCACCTTGGGCGTCAGGCCGCGATGGCTGAAGGCTTCGTCCAGCTTCGAACGACCGGTGAAACCGAACACGTAGGTGACGATGGGATGCTCGGCCAGCGCTTCGAGGGTCAGCTTCGGCAGCTTGGTCAGCGGGTGCCCCTGGGGCACCACCACGCAGCGGTTCCAGCGGTAGCAGGGCATCATGATCAGGTCGTTGAACAGCTCCAGGCCTTCGGTGGCGATGGCGAAGTCGACGCTACCATCGGCGGCCATTTCGGCGATCTGGGTCGGCGTGCCCTGGTGCATGTGCAGGGCGACGTCCGGGTACTGCTTGATGAAGGCGCTGATCACGGGCGGCAAGGCATAGCGCGCCTGCGTGTGGGTGGTGGCGATGGACAGCGTGCCTTTCTTCTCGTTGGAGAACTCCTGGGCGATCTGCTTGATGCTCTCGACCTTGCGCAGGATTTCGCCGGCGGTGGTGATGATGCGCTCGCCCGCCGGAGTAACCCGGGTCAGATGCTTGCCACTGCGAGCGAAAACTTCCACGCCCAACTCGTCCTCCAGCAAGCGAATCTGCTTGCTGATCCCTGGCTGCGAGGTGTAAAGGCTCTGTGCGGTAGCCGATACGTTGAGATCGTGATGCGCGACTTCCCAGATGTAGCGCAGTTGCTGAAGCTTCATAGATTTCCCTCAAAGCTGAACGGCCAGCTCATGACGGCCAGCACTTATATAACCATATTACTGGTTTAGGTCTTAAGCATAGATCATTTCTTTGTGTTGCTCCTGTTTCCCTCTACAACTCACCATGCCCACGATGCTGCAGCATCGGCACCAGGTACACCGGCACCTCGGACAATTGCAGCAACCTGGCTGCCGTGCGCCCCAGCGGCACCGCCAGTTCGGCGCCATGGCTGTGACTGCCTACGACCAGCAGATCGACGCCTAGTTTCTGGGTTTCCTCAAGAATCACCGTGGGTGGATCGCCCTGCAGCACCCGCACGGCACGAATCAGATGAAGATCCGCCACCCCATCGCCCAGTTCGTCGCGAAAGCCTTCCAGCACCCGCTGCTCGATACTCGACATCACGGTACCCAAGCCATTGCGCCGCAGTTCGCCGAGGGTGTCGTCATCCAGATAGGTTTGCAGCACGGATTCGGCGAACAGCCCCATGGGCTCCACCGCGTGCACCACGTAGAGATCGGCGTTGAAGCTGCGCGTCATTGCCAGCGCATGCTGCAGCACGTAGGAGGCATAGAGCCCAAGATCGGTGGCGTAAAGTATCGAGCGGATCATGCGGCCTCCTTGACTGCTGACTAGGGCCCGTATCTGAGCTTAGCAGTACGGCAGACAACGCAAGGTAGGCCGCGCTATTTAGGACGAATGGCTATATGTGCGCCACTCATGGCTGGGGCTCGTTGCTGACCCCATGAGGTACATGGCCGGTGGCCACAACCTGGCGTGCCGCCTCACAGTGGCCGGTCTGGTCATCGAAGAACACATCGGCGGCGAAGGCCTCGAGCACGGCGGACTTGTCCAGGCCACCGAGGAAGAAGGACTCATCCAGACGAATGTTCCACTCGCGCAAGGTGCGGATCACACGCTCATGAGCCGGTGCGGAACGGGCTGTCACCAACGCAGTGCGAATCGGGCAGGCCTCCTCCGGAAACTCCTGCTGCAGTCGGTGCAGGGCCGCCAGGAACGGCTTGAATGGTCCACCCGGTAACGCCTGGCGCGCGGCGTCGCGCTCGTGGCTCTGGAAAGCGTGCAGGCCGCCACTCTGGTAGACCCGCTCGGAGTCATCGGAAAACAGCACGGCATCGCCATCGAAGGCGATGCGCAACTCGTTGCTCGAGGCCCGCCGTGAGCCACCGGAGAGCAGCGTCGCCGCGCCGAAACCGGCCTTCAGCGCACTGCGCACGTCGTCAGCGTGGGTGGAAAGGAACAGGTGGCAACCAAAGGCCGCCAGATAGGGATCGGGGCTGCGCCCGCCGACGAACGCGGCACGGGAGATGCCCAGGCCATAATGCTGGATCGAATTGAAGGCACGCAGACCGGTATCGGCACTGTTGCGCGACACCAGGATCACCTCGACACGCTGATCACTCAGTCGGGCGTTGAGCCCCAGCAGTTTCTCCACCAGGGGGAAGGCGTCGCCGGGCATCAGTACCTCGTCTTCATGCTCGATCTGATAGCGCCGGTAAGCTTCCACGCCCTCTTTCTCGTAGATCTGGTGGCTCTCGCTCAAATCGAACAGTGCTCGTGAGGAAATCGCCAGCACCAGCTTGTCACCCAGCCCCTTGCCCATGTCTAAGCCTCCCGACGGGCCTGAATGAAACGCAGCGCCTGATACAGGGCGCGCACCTTGGGCATATCGCAGCCCACGCTATCAGCCGCCGCCAAAGGCGCTTCGTAGATAGCCTGCAGCTCCGCCGGGCGCCCCTGGGCGAAATCGTGGTACATGCTCGGCAGGTAATCGGGCATGCGATCGGTGGCCGCCAGCAGCTTGTCGGCGTAGTTGTTCGGCATGCCATGGCCAAGCGCCTGGGCCGCCTGCACCACTTCCAGCATCATGTCGCGGATCAGTGTGCGGCTGTCTGGGTTAGCCATCATCGTCCGGGTATCGGCATCCAGCAGCACGGAGAGGCCGTTATAAGGCACGTTCCACACCAGTTTCTGCCAGCGCGTCTGCTCCAGGTTGGCCATGGCCTGCGAATCCAGCCCGGCAGTGCGGAACATCGCCGCGCCCTCTTCAACCAGCGCCTGGCGCACGTCTTCGGCAATCGCAGGCCCGCTGTGATAGGCCAGGTTGATCGCACCCAGGGCCTGATGCTCGACGACGCCGGGAGCACTGCGATGAACGCAGATGTAGCAGAGACCGCCGAGCAGGTGCAGACCGTCGTCCAGCAGCGGCCGCAGCTGCGCCTCCACACCGAGCCCGTTCTGCAGCAACACGACGCGGGCTTCGGGAGCGGCAACCTGTTGAATCAGCGGTGCCAGCTCGGTATTGGCCGTGGTCTTGGCGCCCACCAGCAGCCAGTCGCACGCGGGCATGTCCTCGGCACGGGCGTAGGCCTGCACCGATGGCAGTTGTATCGCCCCGTGCACCAGACTGTTGACCTGCAAACCGTGCTCCGCAACCGCCGAGTATTCGCTGCGCAGCAGAAAGTGCACATCGAAGCCGGCTCGTACCAGCATCGCACCGTAAAAACCGCCAATGGCGCCCGTGCCGATGATGCCGATACGCGGTGGGTTGTTCAGGGACATCAGGGAAGCTCCTCAGCCGGACTGCGCAGGGCGCGGTCGATGGCGGTGATCAGTTCGTTCGGATTGAGAGGCGCGCGCAAGGCGCCATGAAATTGACCATTGCGTACGACAAACAGGGCGGGCAGGTGAAACACCTCGTAGCGCGTCACCAAACCGGCATTATGCCCGGCATCGACCCAGCACAGCCTGTCCACCGGCAGGCCCATGCCTGGCAGGGTCTGACGCGCCCAGCGGCAGCTGGCACAGCCCATGCTTGTGAAGATCAGCAACGATGTGCCGTCGAGGTCGAGCAGACGTCGGTCGGCATCCAGGTCAGTCAGTTCCAGCTGCGCGGCTATACTGGACTCACTGATATCAATTGGCCGGTAGTCGAGGTCGGTGCTCATGCGTAAGTTTCTGCGTCATCCCAGCGACATGCCGGTGGAACTGGTGCTGCGCAAACAGCCCAACGTACCTCGGCAAAGGCTGCACAATATCAGCCTCGGCGGGGTCGCTTGCAACTCGAGCCGCGCCTTTCGCCGTGGTACTTCGGTCGAGATGCGCATTCCACTGCTTGGCGAGCAGGCACGCTACCCCGGCGTGGTCGCCTGGTGCCAGCGCCAGGCCGAAGGCTATCTGGTGGGTATCGCCTTCACCGACGAGGACACGCTGTTTCGCGCGCGCATGGTCGAGCAGGTATGCCAGATCCAGCATTACCGCCTCCTGCTTGAGAAAAACAGCGGCGCCCCGGTCGCCATCGAACACTGCGCCCGCGAATGGATCGCGCAGCATGCCGCGGAGTTTCCCCAGCTGTCCTGAAAGTCCCGTCTATCGGCCTCATTAGACCTCCGGGGCATTGTCGCGCCGCGCCTTACGCGCTAAGGTTCGGCACCCCCTGCGCAAACTGGCCGTGATCACCTCAGGGGAGCGCCGACGGCCTGCACCCGTGACCTGACGACCCTGACCTGATGACTAGCACGATGGCTGATTTACCGATCAACGACCTCAACGTCGCCTCCAACGAAACGCTGATCACTCCCGACCAGCTCAAGCGCGAAATCCCCCTGACCGACGTGGCGCAACAGACCGTCGCCAATGGCCGCCAGGTAGTACGTGACATCCTCGACGGCACGGATCATCGCCTGTTCGTCGTGGTCGGCCCCTGCTCCATCCATGACATCAAGGCCGCGCACGAATACGCCGAGCGCCTCAAGGTGCTGGCTGCCGAGGTCTCCGACACCCTGTTCCTGGTAATGCGCGTGTACTTCGAGAAGCCGCGCACCACCGTTGGCTGGAAAGGTCTGATCAACGATCCCTACCTCGACGACTCGTTCAAGATTCAGGATGGCCTGCACATCGGTCGCAAGCTGCTGCTCGACCTCGCCGAGATGGGCTTGCCCACGGCCACCGAAGCACTGGATCCGATCTCCCCGCAGTACCTGCAGGATCTGATCAGTTGGTCTGCCATCGGCGCGCGCACCACCGAATCGCAGACCCACCGCGAAATGGCCTCGGGTCTGTCCTCGGCTGTCGGTTTCAAGAATGGCACCGACGGCGGCCTGACGGTTGCCATCAATGCGCTGCAATCGGTATCCAGCCCGCACCGTTTCCTCGGCATCAACCCGCAGGGTGGCGTCTCCATCGTCACCACCAAGGGCAATGCTTACGGCCACGTGGTACTGCGTGGCGGCAACGGCAAGCCCAACTATGATTCGGTCAGCGTCGCCATCTGCGAGCAGGAACTGACCAAGGCCGGTATTCGCCCGAACATCATGGTCGACTGCAGCCACGCCAACTCCAACAAGGATCCGGCCCTGCAGCCGCTGGTGATGGAAAACGTCGCCAACCAGATTCTCGAAGGTAATAACTCGATCGTCGGCCTGATGGTCGAGAGCCACCTGGGCTGGGGCAGCCAGTCCATTCCGAAGAACCTGTGCGACCTCAAGTACGGCGTATCCATCACCGATGCCTGCATCGACTGGGATACCACCGAGAAGGCGCTGCGCGGCATGCATGCCAAGCTCAAGGACGTACTGCCGAAGCGTCAGCGCGCCTGACTGCCGGGCAGTAAAGAAAACGCCGGGCAATTGCCCGGCGTTTTCATATCCGCTTTGTCTTCAACTGGCCTGATGACGCTGGCGCCGCTCCAGATAACGCTCGACGTAGGAACACGACGGGATCACCGTGTACCCGAGCGCCTCGGCATAACGCAACGCATGCTCGGTCAGGGCAGCAGCGATGCCGCGACCGCGCAGCGAGTTGGGGACGAACGTACGGTAGATATCCAGCGTCTGCTTGCCCAGATCCATGTAGGCCAGGTAGGCACGATCACCGTCGACGGTGGTCACGAACTGATGACTGGCCTGGTCGTGGTGTATGGATAAACCTTCGCTCATTTCGACTCCTCTGTACTTCGCTGTGGTCTCGTCACAGCGGGTCGGTGCAGCGGCAACCGCTCGGTATTCGTACCGACGCTTCAAACAAAGCGCAAACATTTGCCCTGCAAAAATCTGTAACCAATTGAGCTTATCAGGCAAAAGCGCTAACAGCCATGCGCAATCAATCACTTAGGTCAGACTGACGGGCCTGGCCATTGGCCCGGCTACGCCAGGCTCAACGCCGCGATGCAGGCCAGGCTGGCAATGACCGGAATCAGAACGGTGATCACGAAGATATCCTTGTAGGCCTGCTTGTGGGTCAAGCCCATGATCATCAGCATGGCAATCACCGCTCCGCAGTGCGGCAACGAATCCAGCCCGCCTGCCGCGATATTGGCGATACGGTGCAGCACCTGCGGCTCGATGCCCATTTCCAGATAGCGCGGCGCCAGCGTCTGCATGAAGATCTGCAGACCACCGGATGACGAACCGACGATCCCCGACACCACACTGACCGAGGCGAATACCGAGAGCAGCGGCGGCATCTCCACCGCCACGATCCATTGGGCGAACTGAGTGAAACCCGGTGTCTGCGTGACCACACCGCCAAAACCGATGACCGCAGCGGTGTTGAGTAACGGCATGATCGAGTCATCCGCGCCCTGCCCCAGGGTGTTCAGGGTATTGCGCCGCAATGGCGCGAACATCAGGATCGCCAGCCCTGTCGCCAGCACCAGTGCCAGGCTAGGCCAGAGGATCGGTTGAGTCTGGCTGAATGCCAGCAACTGGCCCAACACCCCTTCGCCAGGGATCGCCAACCCAGACAGCGCCAGCATCCGTGGCAGGAGGATGATCCCCAGCACCGCAACGATGGGCATCGATGCCAACACCCAATGCGGCCCCGCGCCGGGCGCCCCGGCCAACTGCTCCATGCGCACGTCTTGCGCATTGGCCTCGAACCCCTCACCGCGCTCGCGCGCCAGGCGCCATTCGCGCTGCAGATAAGCCATACCCAGCCCAACCATCAGCACGCTTGCAAACAGACCGATCCAGGCGCCGGCGAACAGATCCGTACCCAGCGCGCTGGCGGCAATGACGTTGTGAATCGAGGGCGACCCCGGTAGCGCGGTCATCGTGAAGGTACCGGCCCCGAGGGCCAATGCCGCGCAGAACAGACGCTTGGGCAGGTTTGCCTCACGCATCAGCGAAACGCCCAGGGGATACATGGTGAAAATCACCACGAACACCACCACGCCGCCGTAAGTCAGCACGGCACAGACCAGCATGGCGACCCACAGCGTGCGCTGCGTGCCGAGGCCGCGAGTAATTGCCTGGGCAATACTGTTCGCCGCCTGGCTGGCCGCCATTACCTTGCCAAAGATGGCGCCGCACAGAAACAGCACGAAGAACTTGCCGGCAAAGGTGAATGCACCCAGCGGCCCGAATGGAAAATGCTCCAGCAGCGCCTTGGGCACAGAGACGCCGTTGGTCACGGCCACCAACACTGCACAGAGCAATGCGGCGATGAAGATATTGACCCCGCGCAAGGCCATGACGATCAATAACGCGAGCCCCACTAACAAGCCTAAGTTACCCAGCATTGTTTACGTCCTTTGTTGTTTTTAGTTGGATCGCCGGCAACTGGTCGCTTTGCCCGTAAGCACCCTACTGCAGCGGTTCCAGGGCAAGCCAGTGCTTTTTGTTTGTTTTTTGTACAGAGCGCCCCACACAACCTGTGAAAGCCCTTCGAAGAGTGAAAAAAAACTGCAACTCTTGCCCTCCCTCCGTTTACTTACTAAAAGTAATAGGTAGTATGTAGGCCGGCTAATTTCCCGCAGTTGGGGAATTGCTTTTATGGAAAACTCCACCTCAAGGGGAACACGATGAACAACGTTCTGAAATTCTCTGCTCTGGCCCTGGCCGCTGTTCTGGCTACCGGTTGCAGCAGCATGTCCAAAGAAACCGAAGCTCGTCTGACTGCTACCGAAGACGCAGCTGCTCGCGCTCAAGCCCGTGCCGACGAAGCCTACCGCAAGGCCGATGAAGCTCTGGCCGCCGCTCAGAAAGCTCAGCAGACCGCTGACGAAGCCAATGAGCGTGCTCTGCGCATGCTGGAAAAAGCTAGCCGCAAGTAATAGCGACTGGTCTTTTCAAAAGCCGATCCGGGCAACCGGATCGGCTTTTTTATTGCTCGCGCAAACAGCATTGGCCCACAGCCATTAAAAAGCCCGCCGATGCGAACATGGGCGGGCTCGATGACATGGCTGGCTTAGAAAGCCTGCTGCTCGCTGGCAGCCACCACGCTATTGTCGACCTGGGCGATAGGCACCGGCAGCCCATCTTCGGACGCCACCACTTCACGCACCATATCCCAATCCAGACGCAGCCCGGTCAGATCCTCGCGCTTGAGCAGCGAGTTGATCACCGCCGTATGCTTGTCCACCACCGACGGCTCGCCCTGATCGTTCAGCGGAGCATGCGCCTCCAGATACACCTTGCCGCCACTGACGCCGAACTTGTAGGGCTCGTTGATGATGCGCACCGGCGTATTCACCGGGGCCATTGCCGCTAGTTCCAGGACGTTATGGTTGAACATACGGAAGCAGCCATGACTGACCTGCATACCGATACCGAACTTCTTGTTCGAACCGTGGATCAGGTAACCAGGGAAAGACAAAGACATCTTGTAAGGGCCCAGCGGGTTGTCCGGACCTGGCGGCACGACGGTCGGCAGCGGATCACCTTCGGCAGCGTGCTCCTCACGGATCGACTTCGGCGGATACCACGCCGGATTCGGCGTCTTGGCGGTGATACGCCCCGATCCCAGCGGCGAACCCCAGCCATCGCGGCCGATGCCGAGCGGGAAGGTGTACACCACGTTCTTGTCTTTCGGGTAGTAGTAGAGGCGGTATTCGGCGAGGTTGATCACGATGCCCTCGCGCGGGCCAGGCGGCAGGATGAAGCGCGTCGGCAGGACGACCTCCTTGCCCTCACCCGGCAGCCAGGGATCGACGCCCGGATTAGCCGCGACCATTTCCAGGTAGCCCAGGTTATTGGCCTTGCCCAGATCGGCGAAGGTGTCCTCGTACTTGGCCTTGACTACCTGTACCTGGCCGACGATGTCGTCGCCAGGAGCCGGCAGGGGAAATTCGAGTGCCTGCACCGCGGCACTGGAACACAGCGCCAGAGCAGCGAAACAGCGGCTGACCGCAGAGAATCGCGACAACATCCGGGAATCCTTGATGGGTTGAGGTTGAAAGAAGTCGATTGTACACCGCCGCCGAGCGCGTAGGCAGCCGTCAGGCATCCACCCAGTTCGAACATAGCCCCTGGCGCTGAGCGCGCAACGTCGCCAGACAATCAGGGCACAGACGCCTGTCACGCAACAGCAGGTTATCCAATGCACGCCAGCGCGGCTGCGCCGGCAGCAAGCCGCCACACAGCGTACGGTCAGCATGCCCACCCAGGCGCAACTGCCGAGCCACCAGATGCAGACGCACCTCGCGGCAGGCGAACAGATCGAGCTGTTCATCCGGCTCGATGAGCTGGTAGGCATAAAGGGACCAGACGGGACGCGGCATCGCAGGCTCCAGGGCGGGGCGGCCACATTAGCCGAAAGCCCCAGCCTGGAAAAGAGTCAGAGCAATGGCTGCAACGCAGGCCAGGCGTTCTCCAGCAAAAGAGGTTGCGCCGTAATGTTGGGGTGAATGCCATCGGCCTGCATCATGCCCGGCACGCCGCCCACGCCCTCGAGAAAGAACGGCACCAGAGCCACCTGCTTCGCCTGCGCCACATCGCTGAACACCTGGGCGAAAGCCGTGGTGTAACGCACGCCATAATTGGGTGGCAACTTCATCCCCAACAGCAGTACCTTGGCCCCGGCCTGCTGCGACTTCTCGACCATCAACGCAAGATTCTGTTGCAATTGCATGGGCGGCTGACCGCGCAGGCCGTCGTTACCTCCCAGCTCGATGATCACCACTTGCGGCTGATGCTCTGCAAGCAGCGCCGGCAGGCGCGCCAGGCCGCCTGAGCTGGTGTCGCCACTGATCGAGGCGTTGATCACCTGATGGTCAAAACCTTCGTCCTGCAGGCGTTTTTCCAGCAGAGCGACCCAGCCCTGGCGGCTATCCAGGCCAAAAGCGGCGCTGATACTATCGCCGACCACAAGCAGGGTGCCTGCCCACGCCCCTTGGGCCCAGAACAGCAGGGTCAAGGCACCACTCAGCCACCATGCACGCATTGGAATCTCCATGACTTCGAGCATTCTCGCTGCGCGGAACCTTAGCAAAGTGGTCAGCAGCGCGGAAGGCGAGCTGACCATCCTCCACAATCTCGATCTGAATCTGGACAAGGGCGACAGCCTGGCTATCGTCGGCAGCTCCGGTTCGGGCAAGTCCACCCTCCTCGGCCTGCTGGCCGGGCTCGACCTGCCCACGGGCGGCTGCGTCCTGCTGGCCGGCAAGGATCTGAGCCAGCTCGACGAAGACCAGCGCGCCCGCCTGCGTGCCGAACATGTCGGTTTCGTCTTCCAGTCATTCCAGTTGCTCGACAGCCTCAATGCGCTGGAGAACGTCATGCTGCCCATGGAGCTGGAAGGCCATGCTGATGCCCGCCAGCGCGCCCGCGCCCTGCTCGAACGGGTCGGCCTGGGCCAGCGCCTGTCGCACTACCCGCGCCAGCTCTCCGGTGGCGAACAGCAGCGCGTGGCCATCGCCCGCGCCTTCGCGGCCGATCCGGACGTGCTGTTCGCCGACGAACCCACCGGCAACCTCGACAGCCAGACCGGTGAGCGCATCAGTGACCTGCTGTTCCAGCTCAATCAGGAACGCGGCACGACACTGGTGCTGGTCACCCACGACGAACGCCTGGCCCACCGCTGCCACCGCCTGATTCGCCTGGAAGCCGGCCATCTGATCGATCGCGTGGAGCCCTGATGACACGCATGCCCTTTGCTCGCCTGCTGTCGCTGGCGGCCCGCCAGCTTTCCCGCGATGCCCGTTCGGGCGAACTGCGCGTGCTGTTCTTCGCCCTGCTGGTCGCCGTCGCCGCCAGCAGCGCCATTGGCTACTTCAGCGCACGCCTGAACGATGCCATGTTGTTGCGCGCCAGCGAGTTCCTCGCCGCCGACCTGCGCCTCAGTGGCAGCTCGCCGGCCAGCCCGGAACAGATCGATGCCAGCACCCGCCTGGGCCTGATACATTCCCGCGTGGTCGAGTTTTCCAGCGTGGTCGCCGCCGACCAGGGCATTCAGCTCGCCAGCATCAAGGCCGCCGATGGCGCCTATCCGCTGCGCGGTGAACTCAAGAGTGCCGCCGAGCCTTACCAGGCCGAAGAAGTCGGCCAAGTGCCGGCCGCAGGCGAAGTCTGGGCCGAAGCACGCCTGATGGTCGCGCTGGGCCTGAAGGTCGGTGACCAGATCGAAATCGGCGCCAAGCGTCTGCGTCTGAGTCGCGTCCTGACCTATGACCCGGATACCGCGGGCGACTTCTACAGCCTGACGCCTCGGGTGCTGATGAATCTCGACGACCTGGCCGCCACCGAGGTCGTGCAGCCTGGCAGCCGCGTGCGCTACCGCGATCTGTGGCGTGGCGAAAGCGAAGCCCTGGCCGCCTACCGCCAGGCCGTGGAGCCTGGCCTGCAACCAAACCAGCGCCTGGAAGACGCCCGCGATGGCAACCGCCAGGTCGGTGGCGCCCTGGGCCGCGCCGAACGCTATCTGAACCTGGCCAGCCTGGCTGCCGTACTCCTGGCCGGGGTCGCCGTGGCGCTCTCTGCCAGCCGTTTCGCCGCCCGCCGCTTCGATGCCAGCGCCCTGCTGCGCTGCCTGGGGCTGTCGCGCCGCGAGGCACTGAGCCTGTTCAGCCTGCAACTGGCCCTGCTCGGCCTGCTGGCGTGCGTCATCGGCGCCCTGATCGGCTGGCTCGGCCAGTACGTGCTGTTTCATCTATTGCGCGGCCTGGTGCCCGCCGACCTGCCACCTGCCGGCATCTGGCCGGCACTGGCGGGCATGGCGACCGGCCTGGTAGCACTGGCCGGCTTCGCCCTGCCGCCCCTCGCCGCCCTGGGCCGGGTGCCGCCACTGCGCGTGTTGCGCCGCGACATGCTGCCGGTGCCGGCCAGTTCCTGGCTGATCTATGGCGCCGCGCTGTTGGCCCTGGGACTGATCATGTGGCGACTGAGCCTGGATCTGCGCCTGACCCTGTCGCTGCTGGGCGGCGGCCTGCTCGCCACCTTGCTGCTTGGGGGCTTGTTGCTGGCGGGCTTGCAGAGCCTGCGCCGGTTGCTGCAGCGCTCCGCCCTGCCCTGGCGCCTGGGCCAGTTGCTGCGCTACCCGCTGGCCGCCGCCGGACAATCGCTGGCCTTCGGCCTGATCCTCCTGGCGATGGCTCTGATTGCCCTGCTACGCGGCGAACTGCTCGACACCTGGCAGGAGCAGTTGCCGGCCGACGCCCCCAATCACTTCGCCCTCAACGTGCTGCCGGCCGAGCGTGAGGCCTTCGCCGCGCGCGTGGCCGAACTGTCGCCGCATCCCGCACCGCTTTACCCGGTGGTGCCAGGCCGACTGGTGATGATCAACGACGAGCCGGTTCGGCAGATCGTCAGCAAGGACAGCAGAGGCGAGCGCGCCGTACAGCGCGACCTGAGCCTGACCTGGTCGCAGGAATTGCCGGCAGACAACCACATCGTCGCCGGCGCCTGGTGGTCGCAGCGCAAAGCGGACGAGCTGCCGGGCGTTTCGGTCGAATCGGAGCTGGCGCAGAGCCTGCAACTCAAGCTGGGCGACCGCCTGCGCTTCAACGTCGGCGGCATTGAGCGCGAAGCCCAGGTCACCAGCTTGCGCGAGGTGGAGTGGGACAACTTCCAGCCCAACTTCTTCATGATCTTCGAGCCGCACACTCTGCAGGATCTACCGGCCACCTACCTGACCAGCTTCTACCTGCCGCCGGGTCACGACGCCGATCTGGTCAGCCTCAGCCGCGCCTTCCCCAGCGTCACCCTGTTGCAGGTCGATGCTGTACTGGCGCAACTGCGCAGCATCCTCGCCCAGGTCACCCTGGCCATCGAATACGTGCTGCTGTTCGTCCTGGCAGCGGGCGTCACCGTGCTGCTGGCCGGTCTGCAATCCACGCTCGATGAGCGCATTCGCCAGGGCGCCCTGCTCCGGGCGCTGGGAGCAGAGCGACGCCTGCTGATGCAGGCCCGCCGCGCCGAGTTCGGCCTGCTGGGTGGCGCCGCCGGCTTGCTGGCAGCGCTGGGCTGCGAGCTGGTGAGCTTCCTGCTGTATCGCTATGCCTTCGATATCGCCTGGCAACCGCACCCCTGGCTGCTGGTGCTGCCGTTGATCGGCGCGCTGCTGGTCGGTGCTGCTGGGGTGCTAGGCACCCGCCGCGCACTGAATGCCAGCCCGCTGAGCGTATTGCGCGAAGGTTAAGCCGGATGAAGGGGTTTGCTAGACTGGCGCCCCCTTGATCCTGTCGAGTCACCATGAGCCGCTATCGCCCCCCACGCCCTGCCGGTACTCCACTGATCACGCCTGAAGGCGAAGCGCGCCTGCGCGCCGAATTGCACGAGCTCTGGCACGTGCGCCGTCCGCAGGTCACGCAGTCGGTCAGCGAGGCCGCAGCCCAGGGCGACCGTTCGGAGAACGCCGAATACACCTACGGCAAGAAGATGCTGCGCGAAATCGACAGCCGCGTGCGCTTTCTCACGAAGCGCCTGGAAAAGCTCAAGGTGGTCAGCGACAAGCCGTCCGATCCGAACAAGGTGTATTTCGGCGCCTGGGTCACTATCGAGGACGAGGACGGCGAGCAGTCGCGCTACCGCATCGTCGGCCCGGACGAGCTGGATCTGAAGCAGGGGCTGATCAGCATCGACTCACCGCTGGCGCGCGCCCTGGTCGGCAAGCCCCTGGACGCCGAAGTGCGCGTGCACACGCCCACCGGCGAGAAGACCTGCTACATCGTCGAAATCGACTATCCCTGATCGCGCGACGCCTCGACCACGGCCAGCCACTCGGCGAAGGACTCGGCCAGCCATTGGTTACCCGGTTTCAGGTTGGCCGGATCGTAACGGCGGGCACGGCCGCCGAACCAGTTCCACCAGCCCTGCCCCGGTATCTGGGCCAGAGGCACATCGAACTCCTTGATGTAGAAGCAGGTGCCTGGCGGAAAGTCCGTTTCACGCATAGCAGGATCAGCGACGCGTGATCAGGCCCTGGCGCGCCACGCGCACCAGCTCGGCGATGCGTTGTTGCGCCTGCTCGGCTGCCGGCGCCTGCACCACGGCGAAATCGAAGGCGTCGGCAGGAAAGCGTGCCAGCGACTCGTCGCGCTGGACGAACTGAATGCGGAAGGCGCGCGGGCCGCTCCAGCGCTTGGGCCAACCTTCCAGATAACGCAGCAGCGTCGGCTGGTGGCTACCGGCGAGGAGAATGCGAGGATTGCGCAACGGCAGGCCCGAAGTGATGGGCGCCAGGCGAATGTGCGATTGGGGACAGGTCATGGTCGAGTCTCCGCCTCTTCGTTACCGCTGGGCAGCGGTGGGAGGCGACACCGAACCAGCGCTTTAGCGGAATTTCGGGCGTCTTCGACTCCCTCTGGCGCCCCGCAAGTAGCTGTTTAAATCGGCGCAGAGCGGCATCCTAGAGAAGCGGCGCGGCAGCGTCAAGGGCGCGTCAGGTGGCCGCGCGTACCCAACCTTCGATTGGCTGGAGCCTTTTTTGCGCACACCATCCAATCCGTCAGCGTTCCCCCGGCGCGACCCAGAAGGGCTCGCGACGTTTCGCCCTGTAACAGATCGATAGCAGCACGTTAGCCACCAGAACCTGCACGATTATCGCAAAGCCTTACCCTAGAGCCCTGCTCATCGCTATCGCCACGATGGCACGCTTCCTGCCAATAGCCTCATTGACGTACGCGCAACGGGACGAGCGCGCGAAACCGCAGGATGCGCCCAGACTGCCCCCCAACCACGAGAGCGCCCATGAATAAGAACAAGACCCTGCTCGCCCTCTGCCTCGGTGCCGGCCTACTGGTCAGCGGTCATACCCAGGCTGCCAGCTCCGGCTACACGCAAACCAAGTACCCCATCGTCCTCGGCCACGGCATGCTCGGTTTCGACAGCATCCTCGGCGTCGACTACTGGTATGGCATTCCCACGGCCCTGCGCCGCGACGGCGCCACCGTCTACGTGACCGAGGTCAGCCAACTGGACACCTCCGAGGCACGCGGTGAGCAGTTGCTGGCGCAAGTGGAGGAAATCGTCGCCATCAGTGGCAAACCCAAGGTCAACCTGATCGGCCATAGCCACGGCGGCCCGACCACACGCTACGTCGCGGCGGTGCGTCCGGATCTGGTGGCCTCGGTCACCAGCGTCGGCGCCCCGCACAAGGGCTCGGCTGCAGCGGACTTCCTCAAGAGCGTCAGTGATGGCCCGGTCGGCCCGGTCGCCACACCGATCCTGGTGGGCATCACCAACGGCCTGGGGGCGCTGATCAACTTCCTCTCCGGCAGCTCCAGCACCACGCCGCAGAATGCCCTGGGCTCGCTGGAATCGCTCAACAGCCAGGGCGCCGCGCGCTTCAACGCCAAGTTCCCGCAGGGTCTTCCGACCAGCGCCTGTGGCGAAGGCGCCTACAGCGTGGGCGGTGTGCGCTACTACTCCTGGAGCGGCACCAGCCCGCTGACCAACGTACTCGACCCCAGCGATCTGCTGACCGGCGCCGCTTCCCTGACCTTCGGCAACGAGGCCAACGATGGCCTGGTCGGGCGCTGCAGCTCGCATATGGGACAGGTGATTCGCGACAACTACCGGATGAACCACCTCGATGAGGTCAACCAGACCCTGGGCCTGACCAGCCTGTTCGAGACCGATCCGGTGACGGTCTACCGCCAGCATGCCAACCGTCTGAAGAACGCAGGCCTGTAATCCCTCGCCTCGGTCGGGGTCACTCCCGGCCGAGGCGTTGCTCGGGGAAACTCCGTGAAGAAAGCCCTCCTCCTCATGCCGCCCTTGTTTGCGGCCAGCCTGGCGCTGATGCTGTACCTGCAGCCGCCGTCCGATACACAGCCAAGCAGTATCATGCCGCCCAACTCCGCGCCCGCGCAGCCGGAACGCAGCGAGGCGAAAACCTCTGCACCCGCCACAACGTCGAAGCCCGCCAAACCGGCGCCACCGCTGAACCTGCCGCCCTCGTTCGCCGGCACCGAAGTGGATGGCGGTCTGCATGTCGACGCGAGCGGCCAATTGATCATCGACGAAGACATCCGTCGCCTGTTCGACTACTTCCTGGCCAGCCTCGGCGAGGAGAGCCTCGTGACCAGCGTCGAGCGCCTGCGCAGCTATATCGACAGCCGCCTTGACGAGCCAGCCCGCGCACGCGCCCAGACACTGCTCGACCAGTACCTCGATTACAAACGCGAGCTGGTGTTGCTGGAGCGTGACCTGCCACAACTCGCCAATCTCGATGCTCTGCGTCAGCGCGAAGCCGCCGTACAGGCCCTGCGCGCGCGCCTGTTCGACGCCGAGACCCACCAGGCCTTCTTCGCCCAGGAAGAAGGCTACAACCGCTTCACCCTGGAACGCCTCGCAATCGCCCAGGACGCGGGGCTCGACGCCGACGCCAAGGGCCAGGCCATCGACCGCCTGCGCGCCGGTCTGCCGCCAGAGCTGCAGGACGCCGTACTGCCACAGCTGCAACAGGAACTGCGCCAGCACACCGCGCGCCTGCAGGCAGCAGGCGCCAGCGCCGCGCAGATCCGTCAGATGCGCCAGCAAGTGGTCGGTGCCGAGGCCACCGTCCGCCTGGAGGTGCTGGATAACCATCGGCAGAACTGGCAACGCCGGTTGGACGACTACCTCGTAGCCAAGGCGCGGATCGAGGCTAGCGAAGGGCTCAGCAGTAGCGACCAGCATGCAGCCATCGAGGCGCTGGCAACGGAGCGCTTCGATGAGCGTGAACGTCTGCGCCTGGATGCGGCCGAGCAGCTCGCGGCAGCACGCAAGAACGACTGAGCACACCGTCAGCGAGCCATGGCTGGCACCATGGTCCCGATCCGACTCATCGGTTCCAAACCCACTGCATTCCCGCTAAAGTGACATTCCTGTCCGCCTCGCCGATCTTGAGCGACGAGCGAACCGGCAAAAAAGAACAAGAGGCTGCGAGACAACGCACCACTCGAAGGAGTGCCAATGAGCATCCACACCTCGGGATCCTGCCCCAGTGACCTGACTGCCTTCGTTGCGGATCATTTCCCCGAGCGCAACATTCGACCCGACGCGCCCATCGTCCAGTCCTGGTATCGCAGCGTCATGCAACATCGCCTCGATCCACACGGCATCGGCGAAAAGCATGTGCTCACTGCCAGTGAACTGCGTGAACACCAGCGTCTGCATCAGGATTACCTGAGCATCGCCAGCCAAGGCGTCACCGGTCTGGCCAAGCGCGTGGTACCGGCCGGTTTTGCCGTGTTGCTCAGCGACGAGCATGGTGTCACCCTCGATACCCGCCTGCCCCTGCAATACGACCTCTATACCCAGGCCGGACTGATCGTCGGTGCCTGCTGGGACGAGTCCACGGTCGGCACCAACGGCATCGGCACCGCGCTGGCCTCGCGCCAGGCCATGACCATTCATCACCAGGAACACTTCCTGGTGTCCAACTTTCGCCTGAGCTGCTCGGTGGCACCAATCTATGACGCGCAGAACATCCTACGTGGCTGCCTCAATGCCACCTGCCTGAACAGTGCAGGGCCGAAGGAAACGCAGTACCTCACCCTGCAACTGGTACTCATGTACGCACGGATGATCGAGAACGCCAGCTTCCGCCAGCGTTATCGCGACCGCATGACGCTCTCGGTGAAATCCCACGACGACATCAGCGACCTGGCCAATGAACAGTTGCTGGCCCTGGACGAACAGGGCCGGATCATCGGCGCCAACCATGCAGCCTTCGTCAGCTACCAGCAGGAACGCCAGATCGACCTACTCGGCAGCCGCATCGACCAGTTGCTGCCGGCCAGCGTTGACGAACTGCTGAGCCAGAGCAATGGCGGCGCTCGCAGCCTCAACCTGCGCACGTTGCAGGGTGACGCGCCAGTTGGCGTCAGCCTTCGTATCCCGGCCTTGCAGCCACAGACGCGCACCCGCGCTAAACCTGCCGGCAACAGCGAACATCCGGATCTGCAGCGACTGGGCGGCAGCGATTCACGACTGCAGGAAGGCGTGCGTTGCCTGCGCAAGGTACTCGACAAAGACATTCCGATCCTCATCACCGGTGAAACCGGCACCGGCAAAGAAGCCTTCGCCCGCGCCATTCACCAGGCCAGCGCACGCGCTCGCGGCCCATTCGTGGCGCTGAACTGCGCGGCGATTCCGGAAAGCCTGATCGAGAGTGAGCTGTTCGGCTATCGCGGCGGCAGTTTCACCGGCGCCAACAAGAAGGGCATGAAGGGCAAGCTGGAGTTGGCGAACGGCGGCACGCTGTTCCTCGACGAGATCGGCGACATGCCAGCGCATCTGCAGACCCGCCTGCTGCGCGTACTGGCCGAGCGAGAAATCTTCCCACTGGGTGCCGAAACGCCGGTGCCGCTAGATGTACAGGTGGTTTCGGCAACCCACCAGGATCTGACGCAGATGATCGCCAGCAAGGCGTTTCGGGAGGACCTGTTCTATCGCCTGAATGGCATGCCGCTGGCGCTGCCGGCGCTACGCGAGCGCACCGACCGCATGGAGCTGATCGATGACTTGCTGGCCCGCCATGGTCGTTTTCGCCTCAGCGAGACCGCACGTCAATGCCTGCTCGCCCACCCCTGGCCCGGCAATATCCGTCAGTTGTCCAGCTGCCTGCGCTATGCGGCGGCGCTGGCCGAGAATGGCAGCATCAATGTGGACTGCCTGCCGGCAGAACTGCAGCAGGTCAGCCGCAGCGGCGCGCCGGCGCTGCTGCCCGCCAACCAGTTGGCCAGCCGTGTGGAGAACGACGAAGCCCGTCATTTGCACGCTGCACTGCGCGAGCATCGCTGGAACATCAGCGCGGTGGCCGATGCTTTCGGCGTGGCGCGCTCGACCCTGTACCGCAGGATGAAGAAGTACGGGGTCGTGCAGCCCAACGATCTGTTCTGAGCGCGTGCATGGCTGACGTCTCTACAAGCGCACTAGCTTGCATGTAGTGCCGTAGGAGCGGCTTCAGCCGCGATTGTCGCCGCTAAAGTGCCTCCTACGGGTGTCCGCGCCTCGGAACGGCGCTGCACCTGGCGTCCATCCGTCACCGGTGCGCTGCCGTCGAAACAAAGAGGTTCGCGGACAAGTCCTCTCCCACCGGGAAACTGAGCTGCCAGGGGCAACTTGTGGGGGCGGACTTGTCCGCGAAAACTCGTCCCCCCATTCCTACAAAAAAGAGCGGGCCGACGCTACAGCACCGGCCCGCTCAAGCGTCTCTGGTTACTCCTGCGCGTAGATCACATGGGTATGGGTATATTCGTACAGCCCATGCTTGCCATCCGCGCCACCGATGCCGGACTTGCGCGTACCGGCATGGAAGCCCTGCATCGCTTCAAAGTTCTCGCGGTTGATGTAGGTCTCGCCGAAATCCAGCTCACGGCTGGCCTTGAGCGCAGCACTGAGGTTACGGGTGTAGATCGACGAAGTCAGGCCATACTCGCTGTCGTTGGCGCGCACGATGGCCTCGTCGAGGTCATCGACGATCTGGATCGGCAACACCGGACCGAAGATTTCCTTGCGCATGATCTCCATGTCGGTGGCGCAGCCGGCCAGCACGGTCGGCTGGTAGTGAAAGCCCTGGCCCAGATCGGCAACGTTGCCGCCGGTGATCACCTGCGCGCCCTGCCCGACCGCCGTGCGCACCATCTGCGCCACCTTGTCCAGACCGGCCTGATTGATCAGCGGGCCCATGTCCAGATCGGCCTGAGCGGACGGGTCGCCGTAGCGGGTCTCGGCCATCGCCGAGGCGATCTTGTCGATGAACTGATCAGCCACCTTGCGTTCGACGTAGACGCGCTCGGCGCAGTTGCATACCTGCCCGGTGTTGATCACCCGCGAGGCCTTGATGGCGTTGACTGCCAGTTCCAGGTCAGCGTCGGCCAGGACGATGGCCGGCGCCTTGCCGCCCAGCTCCAGGTTGAGCTTGGTGATGTGCGGAGCGGCAGCAGCCATGATCCGCGAGCCGGTACCGACGCTACCGGTGAAGCTGATCAGGTCGACACCGGCATGGCTGGTCAGCGCGCTACCCGCACCTGCACCCGTGCCGCCAACGACGTTGAACACACCAGTAGGCAGGCCAACTTCCGCCACCAGCTTGGCGAACTCGAAGCAGTTGATCGGGGTTTCTTCGCTGGGTTTGATGACGATGGTGTTGCCGGTCAGCAGCGCCGGCGCCATCTTGCGGGCGATGAGGAAGAACGGGAAGTTCCACGGCAGGATGCCGGCCACCACGCCCAACGGCTTGCGCAGCAGGAAGATGTGCTCGCCGGCGCGGTCGCTGGTCAGCACCTCGCCTTCCAGACGACGCGCCCATTCGGCCATGTAGTCGAGGTAATCGGCGGTGAAGTTAACTTCCACCTCAGCCAGCGCCGGTACCTTGCCGCCTTCGCGGGTGATGATCTGCGCCAGGCGCGGCGCATTGGCCCGCACCTTCTCGGCGATACGGCGCAGATAGCCGGCGCGCTCGATGGCCGGTTTGGCAGCCCAGCCTTTCTGCGCCTTGCGCGCGGCGGCGATGGCGCGGTCGACCTGTTCGTTGCTGGCCTCGGGGATACGTGCCAGCAGTTCGGCGGTAGCCGGGTTGCGCACTTCGATCAGCTTGTCGCTGCCGAAGAAGGCGTTGTCGATGTAGTTCTGATAAATGGTGTCGCTCATGGTCGCTCTCGCTATGCGGAGTGGGCGGACGAGCGCATGCCAAACCGGCATGCGCTCGCATGGGTCAGTTGGCGCTGAATTTTTTCCATGCGTCGCCTTCTTCCTGAAGGTCGTGGGCACGCTTGATCAGGTACTGGTGGATCTGATCGACCTGCTTGGCATCGAAGGCCTCGGCGAACGACGGCATGCCGTCCGGCACGCGGCCGCCATAGAGGATGCCGAGGAACATCTGGTGCTGCTCCGGCGCCAGCTTGCGCAGGTCAGGCAGCACGCCACCGCTGACGGCGTGGATACCGTGACACTGCGAGCAGTAGCTGTCGTACAGCTTGCCGCCGGCCTCTACGGTGGCGGCATCGCCGGTCAGCGCCGGTGGCTTCGGTGCGTCGGCCAGCGGTGCCGGCTCCTGCAGCTTGGCGGTGCCTCCGAGCTTGTAGGTCAGCACCTGGGCGTAAGGCTGTACCCCGGCACGCAGCGACAGGGCACCGGCGAAGGTGGAAAAGGCCCCGCCCCAACCGGCCATGAAGGTCACGTATTGCTCACCGTCCACTGAGTAGGTGATCGGCGCGGCCATCACGCCACTGGCGGCGGGTTGCTCCCAGAGCTTCTTGCCATCCTCGGCGGCGTAGGCGATCACCCGGCCATCGGCGCTACCCTCGAACACCAGGTTGCCGGCGGTACTCAGCGTGCCGCCGTTGAAGATGGTGATGTAGGGCACTTCCCAGGCAGCTTTCTGCTTCACCGGATCCCAGGCGATCAGCTTGCCGGACCAGGTCTTGGCCATCTCCAGCAGGCCGTCCGGGCCTTCCGGCATCATGCCGGTGCGCAGGCCGAGCTGGTACATGCTCTTGAACGGGTTACGCGCCGGCGCCTCCGGGATGTGCTCGTAGTAGGCGGACATGATGTGCGCCGGAATGTAGACCAGGCCAGTCTTGGGGTTGAACGACATCGGGTGCCAGTCATGTGCGCCCCAGAACGCCGGGGTGACCAGCTTGCGCTTGCCGTCCTTCCAGTAGGCGGCGGCCTCGTCGTCGACGATGGGCCGGCCGGTCTGCATGTCGATGCCCCTGGCCCAGTTCACCGGCACGATGTTCTCGGCCGACAGCAGCTCGCCGGTGGCGCGGTCGATGACGTAGAAGAAGCCGTTCTTCGGTGCCTGCATCAGCACCTTGCGCTGCTTGCCGTCGATTTCCAGCTCGGCAAGGATCATGTGCTGCGTGGCAGTGAAGTCCCAGGCGTCGCCCGGTGTGGTCTGGTAGTGCCAGGCGTACTCGCCGGTGTCGGCATCGATGGCGACGATGGACGACAGGAACAAGTTGTCGCCCTTGGCCTGGCTGCGCCATTTCGGATCCCACAGCGAGCCGTTGCCGACGCCGATATAGAGCAGGTTCAGCTCCGGGTCGAAGGCGAAGGAGTCCCACGCGGTACCGCCACCGCCCTGCTCGGCGAAGGCATCGCCGTACCAGGTCTTGGCGGCGATCTCCATGGCCTTGTCTTCCGGCGGCAGTTTGGGATCACCCGGCACGGTGTAGAAGCGCCAGGCCTGCTTGCCACTCTCGGCATCATAGGCGGTGACGTAACCGCGCACGCCGAACTCGGCGCCGCCGTTGCCGATGATGACCTTGCCATTGACCACGCGCGGCGCGCCAGTGATGGTGTAGCTGCGCTTGTGATCGGCACGGGTGTCGACCGACCAGGCAAGTTGGCCTGTCTTGGCATCGATAGCCTCCAGTCGGCCGTCTAGCACGCCAACGTAGACCTTGCCCTTCCACACCGCCACGCCACGGTTGACCGCGTCGCAGCAGGCCTCACCAGCGCGGTTGCGATCGGATTTCGGGTCGTATTTCCACAGCAGCTTGCCGTTGCGCGCATCCAGCGCGTAGACCACCGAGAACGGCCCGGTGGTGTACATCACACCATCGACGACGATGGGCGTGGCTTCCACGCCGCGGTCGATGTCCAGCTTGTAGCTCCAGGCCAGGCCGAGCTGCTCGACGTTCTGCTGGGTGATCTGCTCCAGCGGGCTGTAGCGCTGTTCGTCATAGGTACGCCCGTGGCTCATCCAGTTACCGGGTTCCTGGTCGGCGGCGATGATGCGCTTGCCATCAACATCCGCAGCCTGAGCAGCACTGGCCAGCAGTAGCGCGGCGAGCATAGCGGTACGGGGAAGACGCAGGGTGGGTTGCCAGTCGAGAGTCGAGCGGGCGATAGGCATGTTCAGGCCAATCGAACTCATGGTTTTTCTCCAGTTCTTGTTGTGACCGCGAACTTGATATCGCGGCTTGCAACTGCTGGAGCAACGCCTGTGCCAGTGATAACGAGAACAGCCAGAGCCCTGAACTTGCGGGCCTTACCGTTATTAACCGCTTAATCTAGCGTGCGGATGCAATGCAACACCTGTAGCGTTTTCCGAAACAACTGTTGCACTGGCGCTACAACTTCGTCACACACTTTGCGCAACAGTCTGCAAATAAATTCATCCGTTTGCGCAATAGCCGCACAGCGCTTGCCTGCTAACCTGCGAGCCGCAAGACAGAGGGCTCGAAACCCTCAGAAGGGCACAGGCAAAGGCCGGCGCCCCAAAAATCGGCACCAAAGTACAAGACGCAGGAAACCTTATAAGCATGGCCGTCTGGCAATATTTACTGCACAACTTTCGGCACTGTGCTTATTGCCCCGCAAGTTTCAAGCAAACCTGGCACGACCTATGGATATGAGTGAGTCTGGCGAGTATTCGCGCGCCAGCAAGCGGCCATTCTTGCGGCCGCAACCAACAAGAAGAAGCTGAAAAGGATTGGTGCCATGCGTTTCAAGCTGACCTACATCGCCCTGCTGCCGGGCCTGACACTAGCCGAACAGACGCCTTATCAGATCGACGAACTGGTGATCACCGGCAGCCGATACGAAGCCACCGGCTGGCAACTGCCCTTCTCGGTCAACCGTATCGATGCCGAGCAGGCCACACTGGGCAAGCCAGGGGTCAACCTGTCCGAGGCACTCGGCAGCGTGCCCGGACTGGTGGTGCAGAACCGTCAGAACTACGCGCAAGACCTGCAGATCTCCTCACGCGGTTTCGGTGCCCGTTCGGCCTTCGGCATTCGCGGCATCAAGTTGCTAGCCGATGGCGTGCCGCTGTCCAACCCTGACGGCCAGGGCCAGGCAGCGACCTTCGACATCGACACCCTGAAGCGCATCGAGGTGCTGCGCGGGCCGTTCGCCAGCGTTTACGGCAGCAATTCCGGCGGAGTGATCCAGCTGTTCTCGCGTGATGGCGAAGGCGCGCCCAAGGTATCGGTCGACAGCTCACAGGCCGCCTACGGCACCAGCCGTACCCGCATCGCGGCCGAGGGCGGCAACGACAAGGCCGGCTTCATCATCAACCGCTCGCACTTCGAGACCGACGGCTACCGCGACCACAGCGGCGCCATTCTCGACAAGACCTTCGCCAAGTTGACGCTGTACCCGGACGATGTCAGCAAGCTGAGCCTGAGCGTCAGCGAGCTGGATCAGAATGACACCCAGGATCCGCAAGGCCTGACCTGGGCTCAGGTGCAGAGCGACCGCCGCGCGGCGGCGCCCAGCGCCTTGCAGTTCGATACGCGCAAGACCATCGATCATCGCCAGTTAGCACTCAACTACGAACGCAGCTTCGCCGCCGGCACCTGGCAAAGCACGCTCTACAGCGGCACGCGACGGGTGATTCAGTACCAGTCGATCCCCGTGGTCGTGCAGAATCCGGCTTCGCAATCAGGCGGCGTGATCGATTTCGAGCGCCGCTTCCACGGCATCGGCAACCGCTGGATTCAATCCTTCGACCTGGGCAGTAGCCTGCTGACGGTTACGACAGGGCTGGATTACGACTATTCACGTGACGATCGGCAGGGCTTCGAAAACTTCGTCGGCACCACGCTCGGCGTGAAAGGCAACCTGCGCCGTGACGAACGCAACGAGGTCACCAGTCTGTCACCCTACGTCCAGGCCGCCTGGCAATTGGGCAAGCTCGATCTTCTGGCCGGCCTGCGCCACAGCCAGGTGGCATTCGAGGTGGACGACCGTTTTCTGAGCAATGGCGACGACAGCGGCTCGGTCACCTACCGCGAACTGACGCCGACCCTGGGCGCCAGTTACGCCCTGCTGCCCGACCTCAACCTCTACGCCAGCTGGGGCAAGGGCGTGGAGACGCCGACGCTCAACGAGCTGTCCTACTCCGGCCCCGACAACAGCTTCGGCTTCGACCTGAAACCCGCCACCAGCGAACAGATCGAAGTGGGCCTCAAAGCGCGCCTGGCTGAGGCCACCCGCCTGCAACTGGCACTGTTCCAGATCGATACCGACGACGAACTGGTGGTGGAATCGGCCAGCGGTGGCCGTTCACGCTTTCAGAACGCTGCACAAACGCGTCGTCGCGGCGTCGAGCTGGCCCTAGAAAGCCGCCTGAGCGAAACCCTACACGCCAACCTCGCCTATACGCAGATCGAGGCCACCTACAGCAAGGACTTCACCAGCAACGGCCGCCTGATCGAGTCGGGCAACAAGCTGCCGGGCATTCCCGCGCGCACACTGTATGGCGAACTGACCTGGCAGCCGCTGGGCTGGTTCAGCACCGCCGTCGAGGGCCTGTACCGCAGCCAGCTGTACGTCGAGGACAGCAACACCGCCAAGGCGGCGCCCAGTTATGCGCTGTTCAACTGGCAGGCCCGCTTCGAGCAGAAGGCCGGCGCACTGACCTTCAATCAGGTGCTGCGCATCGACAACCTGCTCGATCGTGAATACATCGGTTCGGTGATCGTCGGTGACGGCAACGGCCGCTATTACGAACCTGGCCCGGAACGCGCCTGGTACGTCGGCGCAGGCGTGCAGTACCAGTTTGATTAAGG
Organism: Pseudomonas sp. C11; assembly: GCF_034683865.1. Lineage (NCBI taxonomy): Bacteria > Pseudomonadati > Pseudomonadota > Gammaproteobacteria > Pseudomonadales > Pseudomonadaceae > Pseudomonas > Pseudomonas sp. C11. The sequence continues at coordinate 101,000 of NZ_JAWIIP010000001.1, read as the reverse complement.
GACACGCTGTTGTAGGAGGCGCTTCAGCGGCGAGCTTTTGTCGCGGTTTGAGCACATCCAACGCGCCCCATCACAAGCTCCGCGCAATCACCATGCGCTGCACATCGCTGGTGCCTTCGTAGATCTGACAGACGCGCACGTCGCGGTAGATGCGCTCGACCGGGAAGTCCTTGAGGTAGCCGTAGCCGCCCAGGGTCTGGATCGCTGCCGAGCACACGCGCTCAGCCATTTCCGAGGCGAACAGCTTAGCCATCGACGCCTCGGTCAAACAGGGCTGGCCGGCTTCGCGCAGGTTGGCGGCGTGATGCACCATCTGTCGCGCCACGGCGATCTGTGTGGCCATATCGGCAAGGCGAAACGCCACCGCCTGGTGCTCGATGATCGGCTTACCGAAGGTCACCCGCTCGTGGGCGTAATCGCGCGCCGCCTCGAACGCCGCCCGCGCCATGCCTACTGACTGCGCGGCGATGCCGATGCGCCCGCCTTCGAGGTTGGCCAGGGCGATGCGATAGCCCTCGCCCTCCTCGCCCAGGCGCAGATCGGCCGGGATACGCACGCCGTCGAGCTGGATCTGGCAGGTGTCGGACGCATGCTGGCCGAGTTTGTCCTCCACCCGCACCACCGAGAAACCGGGGGTATCGGTGGGCACGATAAAGGCGCTGATGCCCTTCTTGCCCGCTTGCGGATCGGTAACGGCGAAGACGATGACCATGCCGGCGTGGCTGCCGGAGGTGATGAACTGCTTGGCACCATCGAGCACGTAATGCTCGCCGTCTCGCCGCGCACGGGTGCGCAGGTCGCTGGCATCGGAGCCGGCCTGCGGCTCGGTCAGGGCGAAGGCGCCGAGCATGCTGCCCTCGGCCAGCGGGCGGAGAAAGCGCTGTTTCTGCGCCTCGCTGCCGTACTTGAGGATCGGCATGCAGCCCACCGAGTTGTGCACGCTCATGATGGTGGAACAGGCGCCATCGCCCGCGGCGATCTCCTCAAGTGCCATGGCATAGGCCAGGTTACTGGTCTCGGCGCCGCCCCATTGCTGCGGCACCAGCATGCCCATAAAACCAAGCGAGCCCATCTCGGCGATGGCCTCGGCCGGGAAGCGATGCTCGCGATCCCAGTCGGCGGCGAAGGGTTTCAGGCGCTCCTGAGCGAACTGGCGAGCCATGTCGCGGATAAGGATTTCTTCTTCAGTGGGCAGCATGGCTGGCTCCAGTGATGCGGTTCGATCGATCCGTGGGAGGCGCTTCAGCGGCGACAGTCGCGGCTCAAGCCCCTCCCACAGGTCAGGTGCGTAGATAGTCAGTACAACTCGATGGCCACGGCAGTAGCCTCACCGCCGCCGATGCACACGGAAGCAACACCACGCTTGAGCCCACGCTGTTTCAGCGCCGCCAGCAGGGTCACCAGAATGCGCGCACCGGACGCGCCGATGGGATGCCCCAGGGCACAGGCACCGCCATGCACATTGAGCTTGTCGTGAGCGATGCCCAGTTCACGCATGGCCACCATCGGCACTACGGCGAAAGCCTCGTTGATCTCGAACAGATCGACCGTCTCCAGGGCCCACTCGGTACGCGCCAGCAAGCGCTGGATCGCTGCCACCGGCGCGGTGGTGAACAGATTGGGCGCATGCGCGTGGCCGGCATGGCCGACGATACGTGCCAGCGGCGCAAGGCCGCGTTGCTGAGCCTGGGACAGACGCATCAACAGTAGCGCGGCGGCACCATCGGAAATGGAGCTGGCATTGGCCGCCGTCACCGTACCGCCCTCGCGGAACGCCGGCTTCAGGCCTGGAATCTTGTCCGGCCGCGCCTTGGGCGGCTGCTCGTCGCTATCCACCAGGCGCCGATCACGCCCCTGCGGTGCTTCCACGGCGACGATCTCGCTGGTGAAGCTGCCATCCGCAATCGCCTGCTGAGCACGACGCAGCGACTCCAGGGCGTAGGCATCCTGCTCCTCGCGGCTGAAGCGATACTGCTGCGCGCAGTCCTCGGCGAATGTGCCCATCAGCCGTCCACGCTCGTAGGCGTCCTCCAGGCCGTCGAGGAACATGTGATCGAGCACCTGGCCATGGCCCATGCGATAACCGCTGCGGGCACGGGCCAGCAGATACGGCGCGTTGGACATGCTTTCCATGCCGCCAGCCACCAGCACATCGGCGCTGCCGGCGAGCAACTGGTCATGACCGAGCATCAGCGCCTGCATACCGGAGCCACACATCTTGTTAAGCGTGGTGCACTGCACCGCCTGGCTGAGGCCCGCACCCAGCGCGGCCTGGCGCGCGGGCGCCTGGCCCTGGCCAGCCTGCAGCACGCAGCCCATCAGCACGGTATCCACCGCCTCGGCGGCAAGGCCGGCACGTTGCAGCGTGGCGCGAATCGCCGCTGCGCCCAGTTCGGCCGCCGTCAGCCCGGCCAGATCACCAAGAAAGCCGCCCATGGGCGTACGCGCGGCACTGACGATAACGATGGGGTCGAGTTGCTGGTTCATGATTTTCACCTTTTGATCTGCATTATTCCCGGAGCGCGTCCGGGCCATGTCCTGGCAGTAGGAGCGGCTTCAGCCGCGAAGGCTGCGTCATTTATTTCGCGGCTAAAGCGGAATGCCGCCCAACCGCTCCTACAAAAGCTAAAACGCGCTATTTCGCCGCCATACGCAGCGCGCCATCGAGGCGGATCACCTCGCCGTTGAGCATCGTGTTCTCGACGATATGCCGCACCAGCGCAGCGTATTCGTCGGGTCGCCCCAGGCGCGGCGGGAACGGCACGTTGGCCGCGAGAGAATCACGCACTTCCTGCGGCATGCCGGCCATCATCGGCGTCTCGAACACGCCGGGGGCAATGCACATCACGCGGATACCGGAACGTGCCAGATCACGCGCCGCCGGCAGCGTCAGTGCCGCCACTCCGCCCTTGGACGCGGTATAGGCGGCCTGGCCCATCTGTCCGTCGAACGCTGCTACCGAGGCGGTATTGATAATGACCCCGCGCTCACCGCCAGCGTTCGGCGTGTTTTGCGCCATGGCCTCGGCGGCCAGGCGCAGCAGGTTGAATGTGCCGATCAAGTTGACTTCGACCGTACGCCGGAAGCTATCCAGGCCATGAGCGCCGTTGCGCCCCAGCACCTTCTCGGCCGGCGCGACACCGGCGCAGTTGACCAGCCCGTGCAGGGCGCCGAATGCCGCCAACGCCAGCGCCACGGCTACTCGGCCGTCCTCTTCGCGAGTGATATCGGCACGCACGAAACGCGCGTTGTCGCCAAACTCGTCGACGGCCTGCTGCCCCGCCTCGGCGTTGATATCCAGCAGCACCACCTGGCCGCCCTGCCCGACCAGTTCGCGGGCCGTGGCCAGCCCAAGACCGGAGGCGCCTCCGCTGATCAGGAATACGCCGTGTTCGATTTGCATGATGAAGATTCCTCGAATCAGTGACTGGCGGCCGCCTGGACCTTGGCGATTTCCTGGTTGCGCAGCAAGAAGCGCTGGATCTTGCCACTCGGGGTCTTGGGCAGTTCGCTGACGAACTCGATCTCGCGTGGATAGGCATGAGCCGACAGGCGCTTGCGCACGTACTGCTGCAGCGCCTCGGCCAGGGCATCGTCGGCCGTGTGGCCGGCGTGCAGCACGACGAAGGCCTTGACCCGCTCGGTACGCTCCGGATCGGGCTTGCCAATCACCGCCGCCTCGACGACCGCCGGATGCTCGATCAATGCGCTCTCCACGTCGAAGGGGCCGACGCGGTAGCCGGAGGTGGTGATCACGTCATCGGCACGACCGACGAAGCTGATGCTGCCGTCCTCGTTGAGCTCCACCGTATCGCCACTCAGGTAGTAGTCGCCGACGAAGGCTTTGGTCGCCATGCCGCGATAGCCGGGAAACCAGAAAAGCGGCGAGCGCGACCGATCCAACGCCAGGATGCCGGGTTGCCCAGCAGGCAACTCACGCTGCTGCTCATCCAGCACCACCACGCGATGACCAGGCATGGCAAAACCAGCAGCGCCCAGGCGTACCGGGTGCTGCAAGGCATGGTGGTTGCACAGCACCATGCCCAGCTCGGTCTGCCCGTAGTGATCGTGGATGGTGCAGCCAAGGCCCTCGGCGAACCAGCGGATCACCTCCGGCGTCAGCGGCTCGCCCGCGCTGCTCACGGCGCGCAGGTGCCCCTTGATAGTCGCCTCCACCTCGTCACGCGCGGCCAGCAGCAGGCGGAAGGCCGTGGGTGAGCCGGCCAGGTTGGTGACGCCGTATTCACGGATCACCCGGCAGGTGCTCTCCACACTGAAAGCGCCCTCGTAAAAGGTGGTGGCATGGCCCAGCGCCAGCGGGCCGGTCACGGCGTAGTACAGTCCATAGGCCCAGCCGGGATCGGCCAGGTTCCAGAAGCGATCCTGCGGGCGCAGATCCACCGCTTCACGCATGTAACTGACGAAGGCGACGATGGCCCTGAGCGGCACCTGCAGTGGCTTGGCCAGGCCGGTAGTGCCTGAGGTGAACATCAACAGGAAAGGATCGTCGGCCCGGCGCATCACCGGCTCGAAGCGATCCGACTGCCGCTCCAGCTCAGCCCAGAAGTCTTCACCCACCACCAGCGCCGGCGGTGCCTGCTCTACCTCATCGAGCTTGACGCGGTTGAGCACGTCGGTAACCACCAGCTTCGAGCCGGCCGTATGCACCCGATGCTCGATGGCCTTGGGGCCAAAGGCGGTGAACAGCGGCTGATAGATGGCCCCGGCGCGCCAGGTGCCGAGAATGGTGATCAGCAGCTCCGGGGTACGCGGCAGGATGCCCGAGACACAATCACCAGCGCCGATGCCCCGGCTGGCCAGCAGGTTGGCGAAGCGCGCCGAGGCAGCCTGCAATTGCTCGAATGTCCAGGTGGCGCGCTCGCCATTGCGACCCTCCCAGATCAGCGCCGTACGGCTATTGCCGACATGGCGGTCGCAGCATTCGACACAGGCGTTGAGGGCATCGAGACGGCCGGCCAGGGTATTGGCGACGGCCGCGTCGAAATCGAACTCGCGGGCAGCGGTGAAGTAATCGCGCATCGGGGTGATCTCCCGGATTGTTCTTATTGGATGCGCCGATAGTTACCCCAGGCCGGCCGCGCGGCAATGTCGAAAGGTTTCAACCTGCCTGAGCGGAAATGACAAATCCCCTCGGTCAGGCGTGCTCGGCGTGGATCAAGGCGCGGTACTGGCCCGGCGTCGACCCCGTCCACTTCTTGAAGGCCTTGTAGAAGGCACTGCTGTCAGCAAAGCCCAGCTCGCAAGCCAGGTCAGTGAAATTGCTCTCGTCATGGTTCAGGCTGGCAATGGCCAGATCACGCCGCACCTGATCCTTGAGCCCCTGGTAGGACTGCCCGTGCAGCGACAGCTTGCGCCGCAGGGTCGAGGGCGCGATGTGGAAATGCGCGGCCAGCGCTTCCACATCCGGCCACTGCGCAGGACTGAGGCCGCGCAAATGCGCCTTGACGCGTGCGCCCAGGCTTTGCGGGTCGCGATAGCGCACCAGGATATTGCCCGGCGCCCCGGCAAGAAAGCGCTTGAGCTCATGCGGACTGCGTCGGATTGGCACCTGCAGGCTGTCGGCGTTGAACAGCAGGCGGCTCTGTCCGCGCGCGAACTGCAGGTTACGGGTGAACATCACCTGGTAGTCCTCGATGTAATCCGGTTGCGGGCAGCGCAGCTGAATGCCCAGCACGTCGATGCGTCGACCGGCCAGCCAACAGCCCAGACCATGGATGATCAGCCACAAGGTGAAATAGCCGAAGGCGCGGCAGGCCTGCCCAGGCGCCTCGTCGATGACGATGGCGGCCAGCCCATCGCGCACCTCCAGCCTCGGACTGAAATCATCGAAGACCAGGTGCAGAAAGCGCAGCGCGCCTTGCAAGGCCGCGCCCAGGGTCGGCTCCTTCGCTGCAGCACGGGCCATGAAGGCGAAACTGCCCACCTTCATCCGCCGCCGGTTCATGCCGAAGAATTCATCGTCCATCTGCCGGGCGATGGCCAGCCAGAGCCGGGCATAGGCCTCGGACGACACCCGCCCTTCGGGCTGCGCCAGCAGCTCGCCGTCGATACCGGCCTCGGCCAGCAACGCGGTGTCGTCGACGCCTAGCCGACGCAGCTCACATAGCGCTTCGAGTACCAGGCGCACGGAAATCGTGCCTTTTTCAGCGGACGCGCCTGCCATGAGTTCCCTTGTTCGTGGCTACCGACGAGAGCGGCATTCTAGAGGCTTTGCCGTAGCGCTTGTCCAGCCGAGCTGCTCGCTGCCGGCGGCAGCGACGTTGACAGCCTGCAAAAGCCAACTTAACGTTTACGTAAAGGTAAACAACAAGAACATCGCCATGCCCACCACCTACAGCATCTCCGACCTGGCTCGTGAACTGGACGTGACCCCTCGCGCCATCCGCTTCTACGAGGAACAGGGCATGCTCGCCCCCGAGCGCCGTGGCCAGGAGCGCATCTATCAGCCCAAGGATCTGGTGACCCTGAAACTCATCCTGCGCGGCAAGCGCATCGGCTTTTCCCTGGCCGAATGCAAGGAGCTGATCGACCTCTACGACCCCAGCAGCGGCAATCACAAGCAGCTCAATACCTTCCTCGCCAAGATCGCCGAACGCCGCCAGCAACTTGAACAACAGCTGCTGGATATCCAGCAGATGCAACTGGAACTGGATACCGCCGAGGAACGCTGCCTGGCGGCCCTGGCTGATACGACCGCCTAATCGCCCCACTACAAGAACAATCGCAGGTGACCCCATGAGCTACCCCACCCTCAACTTCGGCCTCGGCGAAACCCTCGACATGCTGCGCGACTCGGTGCACCAGTTCGCCCAGGCCGAGCTGGCGCCGCGCGCCGCGCAGATCGACCGCGACAACGAATTCCCCATGGACATGTGGCGCAAGTTCGGCGACATGGGCCTGCTCGGCATGACGGTCAAGGAAGAGTACGGCGGCACCGACATGGGCTACCTGGCGCATGTGCTGGCCATGGAAGAGATCAGCCGCGCCTCGGCGTCGGTGGGCCTGTCCTACGGTGCGCATTCCAACCTCTGCGTCAACCAGATCCACAAGAACGGCAGCGAGGCGCAGAAGCAGAAATACCTGCCCAAGCTGTGCTCCGGCGAGCATATCGGCGCCCTGGCAATGAGCGAACCCAATGCCGGCTCCGACGTGGTGTCGATGAAGCTGCGCGCGGAGAAGCGCGGCGACCGCTACGTGCTCAACGGCAACAAGATGTGGATCACCAACGGCCCGGACGCCCACACCTACGTGATCTACGCCAAGACCGACATCAATGCCGGCTCGCGCGGCATGACCGCCTTTATTGTCGAGCGCGACTTCAAGGGTTTCTCCCGTCACCAGAAGCTGGACAAGCTGGGCATGCGCGGCTCCAACACCTGCGAGCTGGTGTTCGAGGATTGTGAGGTGCCGGAAGAGAACATTCTCGGCGTCGAGGGCGGTGGCGTACGCGTTCTGATGAGCGGCCTGGACTACGAGCGCACCGTGCTCTCCGGCGGCCCCACCGGGATCATGAGCGCCTGCATGGACGTGGTGCTGCCCTACGTGCACGAGCGCCAGCAGTTCAAGCAGTCCATTGGCGAGTTCCAGCTGGTGCAGGGCAAGCTGGCCGACATGTACGCCGGCATGAACGCCTCCAAGTCCTACCTGTACAACGTGGCCCGCGCCTGTGATCGCGGCGAGGAATCGCGCAAGGACGCTGCGGCGGTGATCCTCTACACCGCCGAGATGGCCACCAAGATGGCCCTGGACACCATCCAGTTGCTGGGCGGCAACGGCTACACCAACGAGTACCCGGCCGGGCGCCTGTTGCGTGACGCCAAGCTCTACGAGATCGGCGCCGGCACCAGCGAGATCCGCCGCATGCTGATCGGCCGCGAGTTGTTCAACGAGACCAAATAAGCCTGCGTAGCCCGGATGCAATCCGGGGAAATCCTGTCCCGGATTGCATCCGGGCTACGAAATGGAGCGCCACCGATGGCCATCCTGCACACCCAGATCAACACCCGCTCCCCTGAGTTCGCCGCCAACCAGGCGGCCATGCTCGCCCAGGTGGACGAACTGCGCGCCCTGCTCGCCCGCGTTCACCAAGGCGGCGGCGCCAAGGCGCAGGAGCGTCACACCTCGCGTGGCAAGTTGCTGCCGCGCGAACGCATCAACCGCCTGCTGGATGCCGGCTCGCCCTTTCTCGAGATCGGCCAGCTCGCCGCCCATGAGGTCTATGGCGAAGACGTACCGGCCGCCGGGGTGATTGCCGGCATCGGTCGCGTCGAAGGCGTCGAGTGCATGATCGTGGCCAACGACGCCACGGTAAAAGGCGGTTCCTACTACCCGCTGACGGTGAAGAAGCACCTGCGCGCCCAGGCCATCGCCCGCGAAAACCGCCTGCCGTGCATCTACCTGGTGGACTCCGGCGGCGCCAACCTGCCGCGCCAGGACGAGGTGTTCCCGGATCGCGAACACTTCGGTCGCATCTTCTTCAACCAGGCCAACATGAGCGCGCTGGGCATTCCGCAGATCGCCGTGGTGATGGGCTCCTGCACCGCTGGTGGCGCCTATGTGCCGGCCATGAGCGACGAGACCATCATGGTGCGCGAGCAGGCCACCATCTTCCTCGCCGGCCCGCCGCTGGTGAGGGCCGCCACCGGCGAAGTGGTGACCGCCGAAGAACTGGGTGGCGCCGATGTGCACTGCAAAACCAGCGGCGTGGCCGACCACTATGCTGAGGATGACGAACACGCCCTGGCCCTGGCCCGGCGCTGCATCTCCAACCTCAACTGGCGCAAGCTCGGCCAGCTCGACGCCCGCGCCCCCATCGCCCCACGCTACCCGGCCGAGGAGTTGTACGGGGTGATCCCCGCCGACGCCAAGCAACCCTTCGACGTGCGCGAGGTGATCGCGCGCATCGTCGACGACTCGCAACTGGATGAATTCAAGGCGCTGTTCGGCACCACCCTGGTGTGCGGCTTCGCCCGCATCAACGGCTACCCGCTGGCGATCCTGGCCAATAACGGCATCCTCTTCGCTGAGGCGGCGCAGAAAGGCGCGCACTTCGTCGAGTTGGCCTGCCAGCGCGGCATTCCGCTGCTGTTCCTGCAGAACATCACCGGCTTCATGGTCGGCAAGAAGTACGAGGAAGGCGGCATCGCCAAGCACGGCGCCAAGCTGGTCACCGCCGTGGCCTGCGCCCAGGTGCCGAAATTCACCGTGATCATTGGCGGCAGCTTCGGCGCCGGTAACTACGGTATGTGTGGCCGCGCCTACGACCCGCGCTTTCTGTGGATGTGGCCCAACGCGCGCATCGGCGTGATGGGCGCGCAGCAGGCCGCCGGCGTGCTGGTGCAGGTCAAGCGCGAACAGGCGCAGCGTGCCGGCCAGCCGTACTCCGACGAGGACGAACAGCGCCTGAAGCAGCCCATCGTCGAGCAATACGAGCAGCAGGCGCATGCCTTCTACTCCAGCGCCCGCCTGTGGGACGACGGCGTGATCGACCCGGCGCAGACCCGCGAGGTGCTGGCCCTGGCGCTTTCGGCCAGCCTCAACGCGCCCATCGAGCCGACCTGTTTTGGCGTGTTCAGGATGTGACCCAACACTCCCAATTAACCGTAGGGCGGGTGCAACCCGCCACTTTCCGGCGGGTTGCACCCGCCCTACGCAGGAGTTCAGATGAACGACTTCACCACCGTACAGCTTGAGAAAGACCCGCGCGGCTTCGCCACCCTGTGGCTGAACCGCCCGGAGAAGAACAACGCCTTCAACGCCGAGATGATCCGCGAGCTGATCCTCGCCCTCGACGCCGTGGGCGAAGACAAGAGCCTGCGCTTTCTCCTGCTGCGTGGGCGTGGCAAGCACTTCTCCGCCGGTGCCGACCTGGCCTGGATGCAGCACGCCGCCACGCTCGATTACAACGCCAACCTGAGTGACGCCCGCGAGCTGGCCGAGCTGATGTACAACCTGCACGGCCTGAAGATCCCCACACTGGCCGTCATCCAGGGCGCTGCCTTCGGCGGCGCCGTAGGCCTGGCCAGTTGCTGTGACATGGCCATCGGCAGCGAGGACGCGCTGTTCTCGCTGTCCGAGGTGCGCATCGGTCTGGCGCCAGCGGTGATCAGCCCCTTCGTCGTGCAGGCCATCGGCGAACGCGCGGCCAAGCGCTACGCGCTGACCGCCGAACGTTTCGACGGCAAGCGCGCCCGCGAACTGGACCTGCTCGCCGAGTGCTACCCGGCCGCTGAGCTGGAGGCGCAGGTCGAAGCCTGGGTTGCCAACCTGCTACAGAACAGCCCGCAGGCCATGCGCGCCAGCAAGGACTTGCTGCGCGAAGTCGGCAGCGGCGAGCTGACCCCAGCCCTGCGCCGCTACACCGAGAACGCCATCGCCCGTCTGCGCGTCAGCGCCGAGGGCCAGGAAGGCCTGCGCGCATTCCTGGAAAAACGCCAACCCACCTGGCAGGAGCCATTCGCATGATCGACACCCTGCTGGTCGCCAACCGTGGCGAAATCGCCTGCCGCGTGATGCGTACGGCAAAGGCCATGGGTATTCGCACTGTGGCCGTGCACAGCGCCATCGATGCCAATGCACGCCATGTGCGTAAAGCCGACGTGGCGGTGAATCTGGGCGGCGCCAAGCCTGGCGAAAGCTACCTGCTGATCGACAAGATCATCGCCGCCGCCAAGGCCAGCGGCGCGCAGGCCATCCACCCCGGCTACGGTTTTCTCTCGGAGAACGCCGGCTTCGCCCGCGCCATTGAGCAGGCCGGGCTGATCTTCCTCGGCCCGCCCGCCTCGGCCATCGAGGCCATGGGCAGCAAGTCGGCGGCCAAGTCGCTGATGGAGGCTGCTGGCGTGCCACTGGTGCCCGGCTACCACGGCGAAGCGCAGGATTATGAAACCTTCCGCGAGGCCGCCAAACGCATCGGCTACCCGGTGCTGCTCAAGGCTGCCGCTGGCGGCGGTGGCAAGGGCATGAAGGTTGCCGAATCCGAAGCCCAGCTTGCCGAAACCCTGGAATCCGCGCAGCGCGAAGCGCAGTCGGCCTTCGGCGACTCGTGCATGCTGGTGGAAAAATACGTGCTCAAGCCGCGCCACGTAGAGATTCAGGTGTTCGCCGACCAGCACGGCAACTGCCTGTACCTCAACGAGCGCGACTGCTCGATCCAGCGTCGCCACCAGAAGGTGGTCGAGGAGGCGCCGGCGCCTGGCCTGAGCCCCGAGCTGCGCCGCGCCATGGGCGAAGCAGCGGTCAAGGCCGCGCAGGCCATCGGCTACGTCGGCGCCGGCACCGTGGAGTTTCTGCTGGATGAGCGTGGCGACTTCTTCTTCATGGAGATGAACACCCGCCTGCAGGTCGAGCACCCGGTCACCGAGGCCATCACCGGCCTTGACCTGGTGGCCTGGCAGATTCGCGTCGCCCAGGGTGAGCCGCTGCCGCTGACCCAGCAGCAGGTGCCACTCAACGGCCACGCCATCGAGGTGCGGCTGTACGCCGAAGACCCGGATCACGATTTCCTGCCCGCCACCGGCACCCTGGCGCTGTACCGCGAGGCTGGCAATGGCGACGGCCAGCGCGTCGACAGCGGCGTGGCCGAGGGCGACAGCGTGTCGCCCTTCTACGACCCGATGCTGGGCAAGCTGATCGCCTGGGGCGAGAACCGTGAGCAGGCACGCCTGCGCCTGCTGGCGATGCTCGACGACACCCTGGTCGGCGGCGTGAAGACCAACCTGGCCTTTCTGCGCCGTATCCTCGCCCACCCGGCCTTTGCTGCGTGCGAGCTGGATACCGGCTTTATCCCGCGTCATCAGCAGCAGTTGCTACCGGCCCCCGCTGAGTTGCCGGAGGCCTTCTGGCAACTGGCCGCTGATGCCTGGATACAGAGCGAGGCAGCGCTACAACGCGACGACGACCCGCATTCGCCCTGGGCTGCCCGCAGTGGCTGGCGCGCCGGTGGCACCGCGCAAATCGACCTGCACCTGAGCTGCCAGGGTGAAAGCCGCAAGGTGCGAGCGGCTAACACTGCCTGCTTGCAAGGCGAAGAACTGCTGGTGGACATCGACGGTAAACGTCAGCGCCTGCGCGCCATTCGCCGTGGCGACACCCTCTATCTGCAGTGGCAAGGCAAGCTGTACGCGATCACCCGTTTCGACCCCATCGCCGCCGCAGAAGCCAGCCATGCCCAGCATGGCGGCCTGAGCGCCCCCATGAACGGCAGCATCGTCCGCGTGCTGGTCGAGCCTGGCCAGGCGGTCGAGGCCGGTACCGCCCTGGTGGTGCTGGAAGCGATGAAAATGGAGCACAGCATCCGTGCGCCCGAGGCAGGTACGGTCAAGGCGCTGTATTGCCGCGAAGGGGAAATGGTCAGCGAAGGCACGGTGCTGGTGGAGTTAGAACCGTAGGGCAGGTGCAACCCGCCAGATGATATAGGCGCGTTGCACCCGCCCTACGACGCCGTGCCGCAGACGACGCACCCTACGATGAAAACGAGGACAACCGATGAACCTGCCCAAATCCGTGCGCCTGGTCGAAGTCGGCCCGCGCGACGGCCTGCAGAACGAGAAGCAACCGATCAGCGTCGCCGACAAGGTGCGTCTGACCGATGACCTCACCGCCGCCGGCCTGAGCTACGTGGAAGTGGGCAGTTTCGTGTCGCCCAAGTGGGTGCCGCAGATGGCCGGCTCCGCCGAAGTCTTCGCCGGCATCGAACGTAAGCCGGGCGTCACCTACGTCGCCCTGACCCCCAACCTAAAAGGCTTCGAGGCCGCACTGGAAGCCAAGGTCGAGGAAGTGGCGGTGTTCGCCGCCGCCAGCGAGGCCTTCTCGCAGAAGAATATCAACTGCTCCATTGCCGAAAGTCTGGCGCGCTTCGTCCCCCTGATGGAGTCAGCCAAGGCCGCGAAGGTGCGTGTGCGCGGCTACGTCTCCTGCGTGCTGGGCTGCCCCTACGACGGCGAAATCGATCCGGCTCAGGTCGCCAGTGTCGCCCGCGAGCTATATGCCATGGGCTGCTATGAGGTGTCGCTGGGCGACACCATCGGCACCGGTACTGCCGGCAAAACGCGCAGGATGTTCGAAATGGTTGGCCGCGATATCCCACGCGACAAGCTCGCTGGACATTTCCATGACACCTACGGCCAGGCCCTGGCCAATATCTACGCCAGCCTGCTCGAAGGCATCAGCGTGTTCGACAGCTCGGTCGCCGGATTGGGCGGCTGCCCTTACGCCAAGGGCGCCACCGGCAACGTCGCCACCGAGGATGTGCTGTACCTGCTGCAAGGCCTGGGCATCGAAACCGGCGTAGACATGGACAAACTGATCGCTGCCGGCCAGCGCATCTGCGAGGTACTCGGCAAAACCAACGGCTCGCGGGTCGCCCGTGCTCGCCTGAGTCAATAAGGAGCCGTAGGGTGGATGACGCCGTTTTCATCCACCGATGTGGTGGATCGATGAAGCGTTATCCACCATACGCCTGGCACCCCGGATTGAATCCGGGCTACGGGCTGTAGGAGCGGATTCATCCGCGATTTTCGCGGCTAAAGCCGCTCCTACAAGGGGTTGCAGCGTATCGAACCGTCGTTTCATCCAGAGATTCTGAACCCCGAAAAGGTCGGGGCGATAGCAGCAAAGGTCGCCTGAGTTGAACGTCAAATGCCACGAACGCACTAAGCTGAAGCCTGGGGATCAGAACGACGAGAACTGAGCATGCAGCAACCTCTGTGGGCGCCTTCCGCCGAACGTGTCGCCGCCAGCCGAATGGATGCCTTCCGCCGTTTCGTCAACAAAGGCCACGGCCTGCAACTGGCCGATTACCCTGCCCTGCATGCCTGGAGCGTCGAGCAACGCGAGGCCTTTTGGCAGGCCATCGTCGATGTCTTCCAAATCCACTTCCACACGCCCGCCGAATGCGTGCTGCGCGAAGGCCCGGCGATGCCGGATGCGCAGTGGTTCCCCGGTGCCACGCTGAATTTCGCCGAGCACCTGCTGCGTCGTCGCGATGGTCATCCGGCACTGGTGGCCATTGCCGAGGATGGCAGCCGCGAGCAGCTCAGCCATGCCCAGCTGGCCGCGCATGTCGCAGGTCTGCAACGAGCCCTGCTTAAAGCTGGCGTAGGCATCGGCGACCGCGTCGTGGCGTTCATGCCCAACACCTGGCAAACCGTGGTGGGCATGCTCGCCAGCGCCAGCCTCGGCGCCACCTGGTCGGGCTGTTCGCCGGACTTCGGCACCCAGGGCGTGATCGACCGTTTTGGTCAGATCGAACCCAAGGTGCTGATCGCCGCCGCCGGCTACCGTTACGCCGGCAAACGAATCGACCTGACCGACAAGCTGAACGAAATCCTCCCGCAACTGCCCAGCCTGGAGCAGCTGGTTATCGTGCCCTACTCCCGCGACGAGGCCAGCCCTACTGATTACAAGTCAGTTGCTCTAACCACCCTCTGGCAGGATTTCTACCAGCCCGGCGGTGCTCCCCAGTTCACCCCGGTGGCCTTCGACCAGCCGCTGTACATCCTCTACTCCAGCGGTACCACCGGCGCGCCCAAGTGCATCGTGCATGGGGTTGGCGGCACCCTACTGCAGCACGTCAAGGAGCATGGCCTGCACACCGACCTCGGCGCTACCGACACCCTGTTCTACTACACCACCTGCGGCTGGATGATGTGGAACTGGCTGGTTTCCGGCCTGGCACAGGGCGCTACCCTGGTGCTCTATGACGGCTCGCCCTTCCATCCCGAGCCCACACGTTTGATCGACCTGATCGACGCCGAGGACATTTCCATCTTCGGCACCAGCGCCAAGTTCATCGCCGCGCTGGAAAAGGCCGGCGTCAAACCGCGGGAAAGCCACAAGTTGAATAGCCTCAGGGCCATCCTCTCCACCGGCTCACCGTTGGCCCACGAAAGCTTCGCGTACGTTTACCGCGACGTGAAACGCGATCTGTGCCTGTCATCGATCTCCGGCGGCACCGATATCGTTTCCTGCTTCGCCCTCGGCAACCCCATCCTGCCCATCTGGCCTGACGAGCTGCAGTGCAAGGGCCTGGGCATGGACGTGCAGGTATGGAACGACAGCGGCCAGACCATGACCGGAGAAAAAGGCGAGCTGGTCTGTGCGCGGCACTTCCCCTCGATGCCGGTGGGATTCTGGAACGACGCTGACGGCGAAAAATTCCGCGCCGCCTATTTCGCCACCTTTCCCGGCGTCTGGGCACACGGCGACTATGCCGAAGAAACCGAGCGTGGCGGCCTGATCATTCACGGCCGCTCCGACGCCGTGCTCAATCCCGGAGGCGTACGTATCGGCACTGCGGAAATCTACCGCCAGGTGGAAAAGGTGCCACAGGTGCTGGAGTCCATCGCCATTGGTCAGGACTGGCAAGGCGACGTGCGTGTGGTGCTGTTCGTGCGCCTACGTGAGGGTATGACGCTGGACGACGCCCTGTGCGAGGAGATTCGCCGAATGATTCGCGCCAACACCACGCCGCGCCATGTGCCGGCGAAGATCATCGAGGTGGCCGACATTCCCCGCACCCTCAGCGGCAAGATCGTCGAACTGGCGGTGCGCAACGTCGTCCATGGCCGCCCGGTGAAGAACACCGATGCCCTGGCCAACCCGCAAGCGCTGGAACTCTATCGCAACCTGCCGGCGCTCCAGGAGTAGCGCGCCAATCACGGCACAGCGCCACTAAGACGCTGCATTGCTCCGGCGCCCTCTATACTGGAATGCATAACCCGGACAGGATGTTCCCGATGCGCATCGTTTTCTGCCTGCTGGTTGCACTGTTTCATGCCGGCTCCGGCGTCGCCGATGAACCCCTGCAATTGCACATGCCAGACGCTCCGCCATTAACCCTGCTGCATTACGAAGGTGGGCATGGCATGGTCGGCGACGTGACCCTTGCCGCGATCGCCTTGAGTGGACGCCTGACCCGAGTCATCGCCGAGCCCTGGCCAAGGGCGCAAGCCCGAGTCGCGACTGGCGAGAACCTGCTGATCATCCCCCTTTCGCGTATCCCCGAGCGCGAGGATCGCTACACCTGGATCGCGCCGATCATGGTGCTCGAACGCGCCTTCTTCAGCCTCGATGAACCCGTCACCAGTTTCGCGCAAGCACGCCAGCGCTATCAGCGCATCGGCGTCGGCCTGGGCACCGCGCAGGTGGACATCCTGCGCCGCGAAGGCTTCGCCGAAGAGCAGATCGTTCAACTCAAGCTTGGCGACAACCCGGCCATCCTTCTGGAGCGCGGGCGCATCGACGCCTGGTTCACCGGCATCCCGGAAGCGCTGTACATCTGGGACAGGTATGCAGAGCGGCAGCAGGCATTGCGCATGAGCCCAACCCTCGCCAGCACCGACCTTTACCTGGCGTGCTCCAAGCTGTGCGACCCGCAGTTGGTCGAGCAACTGCGAGCGGCACTTGCGGATCTGGAAGCACGTGGGATCAGCCAGCGCTTGCGCCAGGCCTACTTGCCCGAACTGCCCAAGCCCTGAGCGGCTTCAGATACCTGGCCGACCAGGATCCTCGGGCGGCGCGTCCTCCTCGATGTCCTCGAGTTTCAGCTCCAATCCCCAATCTGCCGCTGCCGGCTGGGGCGCCGCCACCGGCGCGGCGGCCGGGGCAGACACAGGCGCCGCCCGAGTAGCCGCCGGGTTATCACGGTAGAGCTTGAGTTTCAGACGCACGTTGTTCGCCGAGTCGGCGTTCTTCACCGCCTCTTCCTCATCGATGACGCCTTCGTGCACCAGGTCGATCAGCGCCTGGTCGAAGGTCTGCATGCCGAGGTTCTTGGACTTCTCCATGATCTCCTTGAGCTCGGAGAATTCGTTACGCTTGATCAGATCACGCACCGTCGGCGTACCCAGCATCACCTCCACCGCCGCCCGGCGCTTGCTGTCGACGGTACGAACCAGGCGCTGGGAGACGAACGCCTTGAGGTTGTTGCCCAGGTCGTTGAGCAGTTGCGGCCGGCGCTCCTCGGGGAAGAAGTTGATGATGCGATCCAGCGCCTGGTTGGCGTTGTTGGCATGCAGCGTGGAAATCGCCAGGTGCCCGGTATCGGCAAAGGCCAGGGCATGCTCCATGGTTTCGCGGTCGCGGATTTCGCCGATCAGGATCACGTCCGGCGCCTGGCGCAGGGTGTTCTTCAGCGCCGCATGAAAGCTGCGGGTGTCCACACCCACCTCGCGCTGGTTGATGATCGACTTCTTGTGCCGGTGCACATACTCCACCGGGTCTTCGATGGTGATGATGTGCCCGCCGCTGTTGCGGTTGCGGTAGTCGATCAGCGCCGCCAGGGAAGTCGACTTGCCTGAGCCGGTGCCGCCAACGAACAGCACCAGGCCGCGCTTCTCCATCACCGTGCTGAGCAGCACTTCGGGCAGCTTGAGGTCTTCGAAGCGCGGGATGTCCAGCTTGATGTTGCGCGCGACGATGGACACCTCGTTGCGCTGCTTGAAGATATTGATGCGGAAGCGCCCGACGCCGGACAGGGAAATCGCCAGGTTCATCTCCAGCTCGCGCTCGAATTCCTCGCGCTGCGCGCTATCCATGATCGAGTCGGCAATGGCCGCCACGTCGCCGGACTTCAGGGGTTCCTGACTGAGCGCCTTGAGCACGCCGTTGAACTTGGCGCAGGGCGGCGCGCCGGTGGACAGGTAGAGATCGGAACCGTCCTGGCTGGACAGCACCTTGAGCATTGCATGGAGATCCATGGCGACGTTCCCGTGAAGGCGGTTGAATTACCATAGCCAAGATTTGCGGCCATCAGACCGGCGAATCTCGTCTTGAAATTGGCGCCATTCTGCTGGCGCAACGATTACTGGCACAATACGCGCCCGCCGAATTTGAGGAACCCATCAATGGCAAAGGCAATGGCCCGCCACATCCTGGTCAAGACCGAAGCGGAAGCTGCCGCCCTGAAGAAGCGCATTGCCGCCGGCGAAGCCTTCGACGTACTGGCCCGCAAACACTCCACCTGCCCCTCCGGCAAGAAAGGCGGCGACCTCGGCGAAGTGCGCCCCGGGCAAATGGTGCGCGCCGTGGATCAGGTGATCTTCAAGAAGGCCCTGCGCGAAGTGCATGGCCCGGTGAAAACCCAGTTCGGCTACCACCTGATCCAGGTGTTCTACCGGGACTGATCAGCTAATGGCACATGGCCTTTACTGACGCGTTATCATGGCGCCCCTATTTCGCCTGACTCTGGAGCCTGCATGAACGCCAGCCGCCCGCCCGTCTTCGCCCGCGAGTGCGACCTGGTCATGAAGGGCGGCATCACCAGCGGCATCGTCTATCCGCTGGCGATCAGCGAAATCGCCAAGGCCTTTCGCCTGCGCAGCATCGGCGGCACCAGCGCCGGGGCGATCGCTGCGGCAGCGGCAGCAGCGGCAGAACTGGGGCGCCAGCGCCACCTGGCAGGTGAACTGAGCGAAGATCCGCAGGGCTTCGCCGAGATCGAACGCTTGCCCGCTCACCTGTGCACGCCGGCGTCGAGCGGCCAGGGCACCAAGCTGCTGGCGCTATTTCGCCCGGTTCCCAGGCTACGCGGCCTGTTCGACACCTTCATCGCCGTACTCGACGCCAAACGCAACCCCATTGGCCTGTTGCGCGCCGTGCTGCGCCATTATGGGCTGGCGGCCGGTCTCGGCGCGCTGCTGGGCGGCGGCCCGCTGTGGCCGCTGGCGTTCGCCAACCATGGCCTGCTGATCTGGCTGTGGTTGCTGCTGGCCGCCAGCACCGGTGCTCTGGTCGCCGTGGTCATCTGCCTACTGCGCCAGGTCAGCCGAGAACTGCCAGGCAACGGCTTCGGCCTGTGCAGCGGCATGCCCGCTACGCACGAGCCGGCACCGGAGGAAGCGCTGACGCCCTGGTTGAGCGCCTACCTGGATCGTCTCAGCGGCCAGCGCCAGGCCTGTGCGAGCGCTGCTGAGGCGTTTGAACGTGCGCGTCCTCTGACCTTCGGCGATCTGCGCCGGCACGGCATCGACCTGCAGATGATCACCACCTGCGCCAGCATGGCCCGGCCGTTCCGTCTGCCCTTCGGCAACGACGGCAAGGTGCGCGAGAACAACCAGTTCTATTTCTCCGAACAGGAGTTTTCGGCCCTGTTCCCGCAGCATGTGGTGAGCTGGATGTGCGCTCGCCAGCGCCCGGCGCAACAAGGCGAGCGCAGCGATGGCCTGTACCGCCTGCCGCTGCCGGACGACCTGCCAGTGGTGGTGGCCGTGCGCATGAGCCTGAGCTTCCCGCTGCTGCTCAGCGCCGTGCCGCTGCATGCGGTGGACTACCGCAGCACGCACAAACGCCTGGAGCGCTGCTGGTTCACCGACGGTGGCCTCGCCTCGAACTTCCCCATCCACTTCTTCGACCAGGCCCTGCCGACCCGCCCCACCTTCGGCCTCGACCTGGGCAGCACCGAGGATGCCGATGGCCCGCGCGTGCACTTCCCCGCGCGCAACGGTGACGCGCGCCTGGCCTACTGGCGGCGCTTTCCCGACACGGGCCTGGGCGCGCTTGGCGGCTTCCTACGGATCGTGATGAACGTGGCCAAGGACTGGAACCACGAAACCCTGTCACTGCTGCCGGGCTTTCGCGACCGCATCGGCCTGATCCAGCTGACCCGCGAGGAAGGCGGCCTGAACCTGACCATGCCGCCCGAGCGCATCGCCCGCCTGACCGAATACGGACGCCAAGCCGGTATCGAGTTCGTGCGTCGTTTCGGCAATCCGGACTGCTGGCAGACCGGCGCGCAGCCCAGCAAGATGAACTGGGAGAACCACCAGAGCATTCGCCTGCGGCTGATGCTGGCCAGTGTTGCCGAGCAGTTGGCGAGTCTGGAGCGTGCCTGCAGCCGGCTAGCGCAGACGCCCGAGGACTACCGGCGCTTCTTCAGCGAACGCCACAGCTACTCGCTGCAGGGCCTCGGCAACCTCGATGCCGACGAGCACGGTCAATACTCCACCCAGGCCGCACTCGCCCTGGCGCAACTCGACGCCCTGCGCGAGCTGGCACAACTGATAGAAAATCACGCGCAGACCAGCCCTGCCCTGCATCCAGCCGAGGGCGCACCGAAGCCGACGCCGGAGTTGAAGTTGCGCCCGCGTGTCTGAAATCTAAGCAAGGCGGCCAGCGCAATATCGATGCTGGCTCTATGAAACAGGCGAAACAACCGGGGGATTCATACCGGACTGGCAAGTTTGTGTGTTGGCTTGTGTTGGTATTCTAGACGCCGCTTTGGGTGTCTTCAGATATTCCGGGTTTCGCCCCCTCGGGCGACTTACTTTTCTTTGAAATGCGCAAAGAAAACTAAGCAAAAGAAAGCGCACCCCATCATCCGGCCCTGGCTACGCCAGGGTTCGTTCGCTCCATCGTTGCTCCGAGGGTCGGCTTACAAGGGCCATCCCTGGCCCTTTAAGCCTCTCGCGGCATCCATGCCGCTCGCCCCTCTACGCAACGATTCCACTCACCCTCCTGAAGGGGACATTCGCGCGCCTGAACGAACTGGCATTCCAAGGTACGCCCGGCGTGTTCTGGTAGCTGTGAAGTTGTGATGTGGCCGTCGAGTTAAACCAATACTTTCATTCACGTAGTTTTAGCTTGTCGGCTTTCAGCAGGCATTCCGGTCAGCCCTAAGGCTGACACATGTTCAAGCACTCCACGCTAATTCTGGGTTACCTAGGGTTCAGGCGCGTGCAGAGCCCGCCCAGGAGGGCGAACGGAATCGTCGTGGAAGAGGTTGAGCGGCATAGATGCCGCGAGAGCCGCGATGGGCCAGGGATGGCCCACCGCGGCGGGCCTCTGGAACGATGATGGAGTGAGCGAACCCTGGCGCAGCCAGGGCCGGATGAACGGGCGGAAGGGTTTGGTTACTTTGCCCGCAAAGTCACTCGCCCGGGAGGGCGAAACCAAAAGCATCCGCAAAATCGCGGCAATCCGGAACAGACATCGGACAACACTCCAACAAACAGACTTGCCAGTCCGGTATCAACCAAGCTTTCCCCCAAAATCCGAAGACCCCGTTTTAACACCGCGATAGCAATGCACGACTACATGGATACAAGAGGTAGAACACCGAGGCCGCTCTTAGAAGTGCTCTTGAAACTGCCCATCGACCACTCAAATCCCCTAGAATCACCGGCTGCCTACGGGATGAATACCACGAGTCACTGTCGCCCATGCCCACCATCACCCATGACATCGAGCGCTGCGCGCAGCAGCTACAGAGCGGCGAGCTGGTCGCCATGCCCACCGAGACCGTCTACGGCCTGGCCGCCGACGCCCGCAACGGCGACGCCGTGGCCAAGGTGTTCCAGCTCAAGCAGCGCCCGGACAGTAACCCGCTGATCGTCCACCTGGCCGATGCCAGCCAGGCCGCCAATTGGGTCAGCCAGATCCCGCCGCATGCCCAACAGCTGATGGATGCCTTCTGGCCCGGCCCACTCACCCTGGTGCTGCCGGCACGCGACGAGGTGCTGCGCAGCGTCACCGCCGGGCAGGACAGCGTCGCCCTGCGCGTGCCCGCCCATCCCGGCGCGCGAGCGCTGCTGCAGGCATTCGGCGGCGGCCTGGTAGCACCCTCGGCCAACCGCTACATGTCGATCAGCCCTACCAGCGCCGCCCACGTCGCCCAGCAGTTCGCTGACAGCGAGCTGCTGATCCTCGACGGCGGCGCCTGCCAGGTCGGCCTGGAGTCGAGCATCGTCGCCCTGCTCCCCGGCGACGCCCCGCGCCTGCTGCGCCACGGCATGCTCGACCAGCAGCGCCTGCAACAGGTACTCGGTCAGGAGCTGGAAACCCGCGACGGCGGTCTGCGCGCCCCGGGCCAGCACCGCCGCCACTATGCCCCTGGCACCCTGGCCAGCACCTTCGTCGAGGTGCCCGAGGCGGCGCTGGACGCACCCGACTGTGGCTGGATCTGGTGCGGCCAGGCCCGACCAACCCGAGGCCCGGCCATAGATCTGAGTGCAGACCCTGAGCGCTACGCCGCCGGCCTGTACGCGGCCCTGTACCAACTCGACGCCCTGCGACTGCGCCACCTGCATATCGCCCTGCCACCGCAGGGCGCTGCCTGGGCCGCCGTGCACGAACGCCTGCAGCGCGCGACCACCCAGTAGCGCTGCTGCCTGCTCAGCCTGCGTCCAGCGACCGCCAGCCCCGCGCATCGCGAACCTGCAACGGCGCGCCGGGCTGATCGTCCAAACGCAGCAGGTGCAGCCAGTCGTTCTCCACCAGTTCACGCACCACCTGGTGCTCGGCGATGACCCGGTCGATCATCGCGCAAGGCGCGGCGATCACCACACTCAGGCGCAGCGGCCGATGCAGCCAACGCTGACCGTCGTGCAATGACTGCCGTGCCAAGCCGATGCGCAGGTCGCCGCCGTTACCCTCGAACACGCCGATATGCCCGCCCACCACGTTGTGCAGCACCTTGTTGCCGCTGCCGAAGCGCTGGTTGTCGGTGGTCGAGGTCAGGTACTGCAGGTTGATCCAGTGCGCCACCACCATGGGCGCGGTCATGATCAGTTCCAGCACCTTGCCGCCCTCGTCCAGACGCCAGTCATAGTCATGCAGGAAAGCACGACCCTGCAGGTCGAGGCCACGGCTGCGTGCGCGTGGTGCGGCGATAAAGGCAGCGTTGCCGGCCAGGCCCCACTCTGGCCGCGTCTGCGACCAGTCGTTGGCGCGCCGGCGCAGCGCGGCGAACAGCCGCCCAGGGCGCTCGACCAGGTGCTCCAGACCCAGGCGCGCAGCGCGCTCCTGACGCACTTGCACCGCGGCGGCATCAAGCGCTTCACGCAGCCGCAGCCAGTTGGGTGCCAACGCGGCGGGCAAGGCCTGGCTGTCGAATACCTGCACCTCGTCGGTGGTGGTGTTGTGCAAGCCGGCCAGCACGCGGCACTCGGCCGGCAGCTCGATACCCTGCCCGACCAGCCCCTGACGCACCTGCGGATCATTGAGCAGGTCGGCCAGCACGCGGGCGTTGACCTCCCCGCTCTGCCCGCAGCAGGCGCCACAATCGAGCCCGGCTGCCTGCGGATTGTTGGCACTCTGGCTGCCATGGCCGAGCAACAGGATCAGCGGTGGAAAGTCCCGCGTCAGGCTCATCGCCCGCAGGATACGCGCAGCCAGTTCGACCCGCTGGGCATCGGCCTGGGGCGCCAGCACCGGGCGCAAGCGTTGCCACTCGCTGGGCTTCCAGCCCACCTGCTCGGCCGGCAGGCCTGCGCTCAGCAGGCCGCTGGTACGCCCGAGCAGGCTGGCGGCGTAGCCCAGGCCGAGCGACTCGACCAGAGTGAAACCGGAGGCCGGCAAACGCTCGAACAGGCGCCAGCGCCCCTGGCGGGTCAAGCGGGTCTGACGCCGCTCGGCCAGTTGCGCATTGCAGGTTGCATCTGCGCAGCTGTCGCTGATGGTCAGTTGCGGCGCCAGCAAACCGGGCAGCTGCGGACGCGTGGCGCTGGTGCCCAGCGGCGTGTAGGCGATGGGCAGGCCGAAGAAGCCGGCGAAGCCGCCGGTCTGCAACTGCGGGCAGACGGACTCCAGCGCACGGCGCAGCGGCTCGGAGCGCACGTCGATGCAGAAGTACACCTTGGCCAGCGGCGTCTCGATTGCCTGCTGCGCCGACTGGCTGCCCAGCAGCCTTTGCAGATGCGCCTGCCAGGCCAATTCCTCGGCGCGCTGCCACAGTTGCAGCGCCTGCCAGGCCGCTGAGGGTGCCTGGCTGCGTGCACCCTGCCAGGCCCGGCGCCAGTTATCCCAGCGACTGCCCGGCTCACGCCGGCGATCATCCACCAGCCATTCCCAGGCGGCGCGGATGGCCAGCAGATCGAACAGCGTGGCATCGTCGCCACCACCTTGCCGAGCCTGCCAGCGCTGGTAGGCGCACCACGAGGCCCAGCCCAGGTTGCGCAGCAGCAGGCAATCGAACCACTCCTCCAACTCCGCCGCCTCCAGCCCCAGGCGCTGCACCGCCACTTCCAGGGCTGCCTGGGGTTGCTGCGGCAGTTCAGCAATACGGGCGCCCAGTTCCGGGCAGGCACTGAGCACGCTGAGGCCCCGGTCATCCTGCATGGCCTGGCGCCAGGCCTGGTAGAGCCCCCCTTGACGATCCACATGCCAGTCCGCCTGGCTGTCGTCGAACCAGGCGGCGCAGCACTGGCCGATCTGCTGGGTGATCAGCGTCGGCCAGCCCGGCAGCGCGATCTCCGCGTCGGCGATGTCCTCCAGCAGCAGCAGGCCGCGCGTGTATTCATCCATGTCCTGCAGCGCCTGCACAAGCTGCGCCACCGTCCAGCCATGAGCCTCGTCGGCCAGCACCTGCTGCAGGTGGTGCTCGCCAATCTCGCCGCTGGCCCAGGCCTGGCGATAGTCTGCAGCGGCCAGGGTCAGGCGGCTGCCGGCGCGGCGCCAGAGTTGCTCGGCCACTTCGCCCCAGCGCTGCTGGCGGCGCTCCCACAGGGGGCTGACCGCGATCAGGCGATCCAGCGGCCAGGTCGGGGCAATCCGTTCGCAAGCCCGCGCAGCAGCGGCCTGCAGGGTGTCCCGGTCGATCACGGCGAAGTATTCGATAGCGGTCATGAGTGCTCTCCATTAACGGCGACGGTGGACTGCAGTGGGCGTACCGGCATCAGGCGTACCGGCCACAGGCGAAAGGTCAGGCGAGTGAAGTGTTCGTCGAGGAAGAAACCGGCAAATGCCGCCGGATACAGCCGCCGCGCAAGCGCACCGTGCGGCCGCGCGACGATCCAGGCCTGCAGCAGGTACAGGGCAAGGAACAGGCCCAGGGCGACCAGGCTCAACGCCAGCGGCGCGCCCGGCAGCTGCGTGCCGCTGGCGAGAATCCAGCTCGCCGCCAGGTGCCACAACAGGTACAGCCCCAGCAGCAACGCGAGGGTGATGCTGGCGTACAGCGTGCTGCCACGCCGCAGGCACCAGGGCGCCAGGCCCACGGCGAGGATGACCAGTGCCTCCAGCGGCAGCGGATGCTGCGGCAGCACTTGGCGCCACAGCTGATCGAGCCCCACCACCGCCAGCGCTGCCAGTGCCAGCGCCAGCAGCAACGCGCCCAGCCCCGGCGCCGGGCGCGCCGGCTGCAAAGCCTGGTGACGCACCTGCAGCACCGTCTCGCCGGACGCCAGGAAGGCATGCGCCTTGTACAGCGAGTGCGCCAACAGGTGCACCAGCGCCAGTTCGTAGAGGCCCAGGCCGCATTCAAGGAGCATGAATCCCATCTGCGCGCAGGTCGACCAGGCCAGGCGCACCTTGATGCTGATCCGGGTCATCATCACCAGCGCCGCGAGCACGGCCGTCAGGCCGCCGACCAGCACCAGCAGGGTCTGTGCGACCGGCGCAGAGGACAGCAAGGGCGCAAAGCGCAGCAGGACGAAGCCGCCCAGATTGACCACCCCGGCATGTAACAGCGCCGATACCGGCGTCGGTGCCTCCATCACCTGGATCAGCCAGCCGTGCACCGGCAACTGCGCGGACTTGAGGATCACCGCCAGCACCAGCAGTACGGCCGCCAGGTGCAGCTCCCAGCCCAGTGCGCCGCTGCCCTGCTGCACCGCCACCTGCTCGAGAATCGCCGTCAGTTCGCTACTGCCCGCCGCCCGCACCAACAGCACGCTGGCCAGCAGCAGGCAAACGTCAGCCAGGCGACTGGCGAGGAATTTCTTGTGCGCCACCACCAGCGCCATGGGCCGGTCGCGGTAGAAGGTCAGCAACTGGTGCAGGCACAGACTGGAAACGATCCAGGCCGCGACCAGCGCATACAGGTCGCGGCTGGTGACCACCAGCGCCACCGCTGCCAAGGTGCCGAGCAGCGCCAGCAGGTAACGACGCTGGCCGGGTTCACCCTGCAGGTAGCGCGCGGAAAACTGGATGATCACCAGCGCCAGCAAGCTGATCAGGCTGGCCATGGCCAGCCCGAGACGGTCGGCCGGTTGATCATCCAGTCCAGCCTGCAACAGCGCAGCCAGCACCAGCGCGAGACCCGTGATGGCGGCCAAACGACCCGGCCACCAGAGGCTGGCCTGCCGACTGCGCGGCCACAGTGCCACGGGCAGCAGCGCCACGGCGTACAACCAGGGCAGCCAGGTGGCCAGTTGAGAAAACAAAGGGAGCATGAGCGATCTCCGGAGATGAGCGATGACGATAGTCTCCGGTAGTGCTTTATTTATTTAAAATAGATTGATAAGAATCTAACGTTCACTTTTAGAGAACCACCCATGCGCCGTCTCAATTTCCATCATCTGCACTACTTCTGGGTCGTGGCCAAGGAAGGCAATCTGACCCGCGCCGCGCAATCCCTGCATGTGGCACAGTCGGCGCTGTCGACGCAGATCCGCGCGCTCGAGGAGCAACTCGGCCACGCCCTGTTCATCCGCTCCGGGCGCAACCTGCTGCTGACCGAGGCCGGGCAACTGGTACTGGATTACGCCGACAGCATCTTCGCCCTCGGCAGCGAGTTGCAGATGACTTTGCAAGGTGCGCTGCAGGCCAATCAGCAATTACGCATCGGCGCTGTCGCCACGCTGTCGCGGAATTTCCAGGAGAACCTGCTGCGGCCCTTCCTCGGTCGCGGCGAACTGCGCATCGTGCTGGAGTCGGGCAGCTTGGGCGAATTGCTGGAACGCCTGGCCCTGCACAAGCTGGATGTGGTGTTGACCAACCAGGCGGTGAGCAGCGATGCCCAGCGCTCCTGGCGCTGTCGTTTGCTGGATCGGCAGAGCGTGTGTCTGGTCGGCCCGCCGCGCGCCGGCGAGTTCGACCTGCAGCGCGACCTCCAGCAGGCGCGTCTGATCGTGCCGGGGCGCAGCAGCGACATCCGCAGCCAGTTCGACCTGTTCTGCGACAGCCGAGGTCTGCGCCCGGACATCTGCGCCGAAGTCGACGACATGGCCATGCTGCGTCTGCTCGCGCGCGACTCCGGCGACATGGCGCTGTTGCCGGCGGTGGTGGTGCAGGACGAACTGCAAGCTGGCGTGCTGCAGCTCTATGCCGAGATTCCGGAGATCGCCGAACAGTTCTTCGCCGTGACCCTGCAGCGCCATTTCAACCTGAGCATTCTCGAAGAGCTGCTGGCCTGACGAGTCCGTTGCACCGCTACGACGATGCGAGTGCCTGGTGAAACGCCCGCACGTTGGCGAAGGCCTCGCCGAAATAGGCCTCGTAGCTGTGTTTCTCGACATAGCCCAGGTGCGGCGTGCAGAGCACGCGCGGATGGGTCAGCAGTGGATGATCAGCCTGCAGGATAGGCTCCTGCTCGAACACATCCAGCGCGGCCTGGCCTGGCCGGCCGCGATCCAGCGCCTCGAGCAGCGCCCCCGGTGCGATCAGCTCGGCACGGCTGCTGTTGACCAGCAGCGCGTCGGACTTCATCCGCGTCAGGTCGTCGGCAGTCACGCAATGCCGCGTGGCGTCCACCAGGCGCAGGTGCAGGCTGACGATATCGGCCTGCGCGAAGAAAGCCTCGCGCGTCGGCGCGGCCTCATGGCCATCAGCGACCGCTGCCTGGCGCGACGTCTCGCTGCCCCACACCAGTACCTGCATGTCGAAGGCCCGCGCATAGCGCGCCAGGCGCTGGCCGATCTTGCCGTAGCCCCAGATACCCAGCGTCTGGCCGTACAGACGTTGCCCCAGGTTGACCTGCCATTGCCCGGCATATAGCCCGTTCATGGCCTCGCGCAACCTGCGTCGGGCGTTGAGAATCAACGCCCAGGTCAGCTCGGCGGCGGCAATCGGCGAGCCGGTGCCTTCAGCGACCGTCACGCCACGTGCGCGACAGGCCTCAAGATCGAGATGCGGCCCTGCCCGCCCGGTCTGGCTGATCAGCTTGAGCCTGGGCAGACGCTGCAACAGCGCGGCGTCGATGCGTGTGCGCTCGCGGGTCAGCACCAGTGCGTCGGCCTCGGCGAAACGCTCGGCCAGCACGTCCGGGTCACTGACGGGATCGTGATACACGCGGACATCGAAGCCTTCCAGCAGGCGGAAACACTCCAGCTGCTGCACGACGTGCTGATAGTCATCGGGTATCACGATACGCATGCAGCTTCTCCTCCGTCGGTATCAGGCGACGCTGGGGGCGCCAGCCTTCTGACCGCGCGCACGCCAGGCGCGCCAGAACGGCAGCACGGCCATCACCGCCACCAGCGCCCAGACCACCCAGGTAATCGGGCTGGCGAAGAGGATACCGATATCACCGCTGGACAGCGACAGCGCACGGCGCAGGTTCTGTTCCATCATCCCGCCGAGGATGAAGCCCAGCAGGATCGCCGATAGGGGGAAATCCAGCTTGCGCAGCACGTAGCCGAACAGGCCGATGGCGATCATCAGATAGAGGTCGAAGGTGGTCGCGTGCACCGCGTACACGCCGATGGCAGTAATGATCGCCACCGCCGGCACCAGCGCCCAGTAAGGCACGGCGAGCACCTTGGTGAAGATCTTGATCATCGGCACGTTCATCACGATCAGCATAATGTTGGCGACGAACAGCGAGGCGATCAGGCCCCAGACGATGTCCGGCTGATGCTGGAACAGCAGCGGCCCGGGCGTGATGTTGTACAGCGTCAGGGCGCCCAGCATCACCGCCGTGGTGCCCGACCCCGGTACGCCGAGGGTCAGCATCGGCACCATGGAGCCACAGGCCGCGGCGCTGTTGGCGGTTTCCGGTGCAGCCAGGCCGCGCAGGTCACCGTTGCCGAACTTGTTGTCCTTGACCGCCATGCGCTTCTCGCTCATGTAGGACACCGCACTGGCCAGGGTCGCGCCGGCACCCGGCAGCACGCCGAGGACGAAGCCGACCACGCCACTGCGCAGGTTGGTGGCGAGCACGAAGCCGCCCTCCTTGAGGTTGAACAGCATGCGCCCACTGGCCTTGATCGCCTTCTGGCCATGGTGGGTACGCTCGAGCAGCACCAGCAGCTCACTGACCGAGAACAGCCCCAGCACCAGTACCACGAACTGGATGCCGTCGGCCAGCCCGAGGCTGCCGAAGGTGAAGCGGTAGACGCCGCTGTTGGCGTCGATGCCCACGCACGACAGCAGCAGGCCGAGCAGTGCCGCCACAGCGGTCTTCAGCGGCTTGCTGCCGGCCATGCCGGCTAGGCAGGTAATGGCGAAGACCATCAGCACGAAATACTCGGCCGGACCGAAGGCCACCGCCCATTTCGCCAGCAGGGGCGCGAACAGCACCACGCCGATGGTGGCGATCACGCCGCCGATGAACGAACTCCAGGCCGACAGCGACAGCGCCACGCCGGCCTGGCCCTGACGCGCCAGTGGGTAACCGTCCAGGGTGGTCATCACCGCGGACGCCTCACCCGGAATGTTGAGCAGGATCGAGGAAATACGGCCGCCGTACTCGCAGCCCAGATAGACAGCGGCGAGCAGGATCAGCGCCATCTCCGGCGGCAGGCCGAGGGCGAAGGCGACCGGAATCAGCAGCGCCACGCCATTGATCGGGCCCAGGCCCGGCAGCAGACCGACCACGGTGCCGATCAGGGTTCCGCACAGTGCGGTGATCAGGTTGTAGGGACTCAGCGCCACGCCGAAGCCATGGCTGAGATAACCGAGCGTTTCCATGGATCAGCTCTCCAGATTGGCGAGAATGCCGAGCGGTAGCGGTACCGCCAGGGCTTTGTCGAACAGCAGGTACAGGCCGATGGCGAGTACCACGCCACTGATCAGGCTGTGCAGCCAGCGGCCGCCATACAGGCGCGCCATGCCAATACCGAACAGCACGCTGGCGAGGATGAAGCCGAGCGTTTCGAACAGCATCGCGTAAGCGAGCATCAGTCCGAGGAAGGTCAGCGACTTGAGCAGCACCGCCCGATTGAGCGGCGGCTCCTCACCTTCGGCTGGCGCTGGCGGTTTGATCAGCAGCTGCACGCAGCCGAATGCGATCAGCAACAGCAGAAGCAATGGGAAGGCTTTCGGCCCGACCGGTTCATAGGAAAAAGGCGCGCTGTAGCCCCAGGCCAGAACGGCCAGCCCACAGCACAGCAGCAGGGTGATACCTGCAAAGATACGATCTTGCATGGTGTTGCTCCGCAGCGATGCGCCACCCGCAGGCGGCGCATGGGACTATCACTCAACCAGGCCGAATTCTTCGCCCAGCTTGCGGTATTCCTGTACCTGCGCCTTGACCAGCTTCTCCAGCTCCGGGCCGGTCACGTAGTCGGGCAACACATCACGATCAGCCAGGTAGGCCTGGAAGTCCTTGGAGGCGTTGAGCTTGTCGAACTGCGCGTGCCACCAGGCCACGTCTTCGTCCTTCACATCCGGGCCGAGGAAGTAGCCACGGATCAGCGGCCACTGAATTTCGTAACCCTGCTCACGCGCGGTGGGGATCGACGCCAGGTCGCCGTCCAGACGTTTCTCGCTGAAGATCGCCAGGGTGCGAATCTTGTTGCCCTTCTGCGCGCGAATCTCGCTGGCACTGCCAGTAACCAGATCGACGTGCCCGCCCATCAGCGCCATGTAGTGCTCGGCACCACCTTCGAACGCGGCATAGCGCAGTTCACGCGGATCGACGCCAGCGGCACGGGCCAGCAGTGCGATCTTCATCCAGCCCTGACCACCGATGCTGCCGCCACCGCCGACGATGACGCTCTTGGGATCTTTCTTCAGCGCCTGAACCACGTCATCAAGGTTCTTGTAGGGCGAGTCCTCACGCACGGCCAGGGTGCCGTAGTCGTTGCCGATCACGGCCAGCCACTTCACCGCGTTCTCATCGAAACGGCCGTACTTGCCCAACGCCAGGTTGAGCAGCGAGGCGCCGGAGAAGGCCACCAGGGTGCCAGGCTCGGCACGGCGGTTGGCCGCGATGGAGTTGTAGGCCACGGCGCCGATGCCGCCTGGCATGTAGGTCACGCGCATGGGGGCCTTGAGCAGCTTTTCATCCTTGAAACCGGCCTGGGCCAGCTTGCAGGTCAGGTCGAAGCCACCGCCCGGCTTGCTCGGGGCGATGCACTCAGGACGCGCCGGCTCGTTGGCCAGCACGGAGGCACTGGCCAGCAGCGCAGCCAGGGAGAGCGGCAGGATACGGCGAATGGAACGGGTGATCATGATGGGTTCCTCTTATTAGATTTGTAGGCAAAGACGCTGGGTTACCAAATCGGCACGATGTAGCTAAGGATCAGGCGATTCTCGTCCAGATCACGGACGAAGCTGGAGCGATAGGTCGCGTTGCGCCAGGTCACGGTCAGGTTCTTCAGGGCACCCTGGCCGAAGGTGTAGGCGATATCGGTGTTGCGCTCCCATTCATGGCCCTCGCCTGCGGCGAGGTCGACCTGGTCGCCACGCACGTAGCGGGTCATGAACTTCAGGCCAGGCACGCCGACGCTGGCGAAGTCGAAGTCGTAGCGCAGTTGCCAGGAACGCTCATCCGGCCCGGCGAAATCGTTGATCTGCACGAAGTTGGTCAGATACGGCGTGGCGCCATCGACATAGGTGAACGCATCGTCACCGCGCATCTTCTGGTAACCAAGCCCCAGTGCATGACCGGCAAGGCTGTAGGTGAACATACCGTTGAGCGCCTGGTTGTCGATCTTGCCGGCGCGCTCCTGCCCTGCCTCGGCGTTGTTGAAGTAGCGCAGATCGCTCTTCAGCTTGCCTGGGCCCAGCGGCAGGGTGTGCTGCACGCCCGCAAAGTGCTGACGGTAGACGTCGCTCAGCTCGGCGTAGTGGTAGCTGACCACCAGTTGCGGATTGATTGCATAGTCGACACCGCCGAAGCGCAGTTCATCGCTCTCCGGGCTGCCACCGAAACGGCCATTCTTGTTGTTCAGGGCGAGCTTGTCCGAGCCGGACACTTCACGCTGCACCACACGATTGATTTCACCCAGGGTAAAGGTGGCACGTTCGAGATCCTTGCTCTGCAGCTGCCAGCCCTCGTACACCTGCGGCAGCAGGCGCGAGTTGCTGAATTGCAGGTATGGCATTTTCGGCATCAGCGTGCCGACGCGCAGTTGGCTCTCGGCGAACCGCACCTTGCCGGTCACGCCCAGCTTGCTGTAGTCGTCCTCGGGGCGATTCTTGCTGTCACTCGGCAACAGGTCGGTACCGATACGATCCTTCGAGGAGTCGAGCTTCAGGCCGAGCATGCCGATGGCGTCGACACCGAAACCAACCGTGCCCTGGGTAAAGCCGGACTCCAGGTTGAGGATGAAGCCCTGAGCCCACTCCTCGCGCTTGTTTTGTCCCGGAAACTGACGGAAATCCCGGTTCAGGTAGAAGTTGCGCAGCTCCAGGCTGGCCTTGCTGTCTTCGATGAAGCCGGCCGCCTGCAAACTGGGCAGCGACAGTGCCGACACACCGCAAGTGGTCAGCGTCAGGAGGGTCTTTCTTGTCATTATGGTCAAGCCCTTGATGTGGTGGTGAGTGAAGCGGTGTCAGGTTCCGGTTCTACGGCTGACCGGGACGTACACCTCGCCGGAGAACAACCGGCGCGCGGTGCGCACCAGGGAGGCGCGCATGTTCTGGGGCTGCCCGTCTGCTGCGGGCTGCAGGGAGACTTCGATCTGCCCGCCGGGATGTTCGAGGCGCACCAGCGCCTCACCGGAGATGGGGGCGATGTCCTGAGCGATGCTGCCGGCCACCGCACAGGCAGTCGCGAGGCCGATGGCACCGGTCGCGGCCACCGAACGGTGGCAGTTGTGCGGCATGAAGTAGCGCACGCTCAGGGTGCCGCCATGGCGTGCCGGCGCCAGCAGCACCGGCTTGGGAATCACCATCTGCGAAACATCACCGAGGCCCATGGCCAGGCCGGCCTGCAGGCGGATGCGCTCCAGACGCTGGAGAAACGCTGCATCGGCGTCCAGCTCGGCCGGCGACTCGTAACCGGTTTTGCCCAAGGCCTCGGCATGCAGCAGCACCATCGGCATGGCCATGTCGATGCAGGTGGCCTCCACCCCATCGAACTGGTCACGGCAGCGGCCGGTGGGCAACAGGCTGCCGGTCTTGGCACCAGCGGCATTGAGGAAAGTCAGCTGGATCGGCGCGGCCGTGCCCGGCACACCGTCGATGGCGGTGTCGCCGTCGTAACGCACACGGCCACCCGGCGTCATCACGTCGGAATCGACGAAGGTGTTGGTGTTGAGGTTGCGGATACGCACACGGGTCATCGGCGAGCCGGCGTTGACCAGGCCGTGCTCGATGGCGAACGGGCCGATGGCGCAGAGCATGTTGCCGCAATTGGGCGCGGTATCGACACGGCGCTGGGTGACCATGACCTGCACGAACAGGTAATCGACATCGGCATCCGGATGAGGCGAGCGGCTGACGATCGCCACCTTGCTGGTCTGCGGGCTGCCACCGCCGATGCCATCGATCTCCAGCTCATGACCCGAGCCCATGAGGTTGATCAGCAGCTCGTCGCGTTGCTGCGGGTCACTGGGCAGGTGGTTGGCCAGAAATACCGGGCCCTTCGAGGTGCCGCCTCGCATGAGTACGCAAGGTACCGTCCGCATGATGCCTCCAACGCATTAAAACTGTTGATTGTTGCTTTGAGTTGATTATGAGGAGCCTTTGTTTCTTCTGTAAAATGCATATATTTCGCTATTTATTCCAAAATATGCATTAATGCATGAGTCAGCTGCCCTGACTTGCCAGCCATAAGGAGAAAGACTAGGGTTCATTGGTAAAATTCAGGCAAAAATACAGACGACTAATAACGAGCACGCATGAATTACGAACTCCAGGACATCCGTGCTTTCGTGAAAATTGCCGAATTCGGCAACTTTCACGAAGCCGCCAACGCCATTCATCTGTCTCAACCCGCCCTGACTCGGCGCATGCAGAAGCTCGAAGAGAGTCTGGGCACGCAACTGCTCGACCGCACCACGCGGCGTGTCAGCCTGACCGCAGTAGGCCGCGACTTCCTGCCCAAGGCGCAGCGTCTGCTGGACGATTTCGAGCGTTCAATCCTCGGCATTCGCGAACTGGCCGAGCGCCAGTCAGGCCAGGTCACCCTGGCCTGTATCCCGACTGCGGCGTTCTACTTCCTGCCCACGGTAATCCGCGCCTTCAACCTGCAATACCCGAAGATCCGCATCCGCATCCTCGACCTCAGCGCACACGAAGGCCTGGAGGCGGTGATCCGTGGCGAAGCGGATTTCGGCATCAACATGCAGAGCGGCCAAAGTGCGGAAATCGACTTCACTCCGCTGGTCAACGAACCCTTCGTGCTGGCCTGTCGACGTGACCATCCACTGGCCAAGCAGCCGGAAGTGGCCTGGCGCGAACTAAGCGACTATCGCCTGATCGGCGTCGGTCGCCTCAGCGGCAACCGGGTGCTGCTCGACCATGGCCTGGCCCATCTGGACTGGCGGCCGAGCTGGTTCTACGAGGT
This sequence comes from Pseudomonas sp. C11, assembly GCF_034683865.1. Classification (NCBI taxonomy): domain Bacteria; kingdom Pseudomonadati; phylum Pseudomonadota; class Gammaproteobacteria; order Pseudomonadales; family Pseudomonadaceae; genus Pseudomonas; species Pseudomonas sp. C11. Next base: position 66,646 of record NZ_JAWIIP010000001.1, on the reverse strand, counting down.
GCAGCACCTGTCGACGTCACTAGGCATGGTCGAAGCCGGGCTCGGCATCGCCGCCCTCCCCAGCCTGGCCATGCCCGCCGAAGACCACCCGATTCTGGTCAGACGGCCGCTGGTCGACCCGGTCATCAGCCGCACGTTGGGCCTGGTACGACGCCGAGGTTCGTCGCTGTCGCCTGCCGCCGAGCAGTTCGTCGAAACCCTGCTCAGGCAATGGCCAAGCTATACATCGCTGGGTACCGATAGCGAATCGGGTTGAGCAGCCGCGCCCGCTCGGTTGAGCGGGTGCGACGAGCCGGCTCAGAGGTGGGTGAACACGCGCTCGGCCGGCAGGCGCGATTTCGGCAGCGCGGCATTGAAATCGCTGTCGCTGCGATAGCCCAGCGAAACCATCACCAGGCTGCGCAGACCGCGATCAGCCAGGCCCAGCTCGCGATCCAGTGTGTTACGGTCGATGCCTTCCATCGGCGTGGCATCCAGGCCAAGGCTGGCTGCGCCCAGCAGCAAAGTACCCAATGCCAGATAAGCCTGCTGCTCCATCCAGTGCTGCGTATCGCCCGCTTCGCGATGCAGGTTCACGTAGCCACCGCGGACGTTCTGTTGAGTCGTGCGTGCCGCCTCGTCACGGAAGCGTCCGTCGGCGCCCTCCTGATCCAGCACGGTGGCCAGATGCTCGTCACTCAGTTCACTCAGGGTGCAGATCAGAATCACGTGCGAAGCATCGAGCACTTTCCCCTGGTTGGCGGCGAAAACGCCCTGCGTACCCTTGGCCAGGCGCGCCTTGCCCTCGGCGGTGCTGGCCACGACGAAGTGCCAGGGCTGCGAGTTGACCGACGACGGCGCCAGGCGCAACAGCTCCAGCAGTTCGTCGATGGTCGTCTGATCCACCTGGCGCGTCGCATCGTAGGCCTTGGTGGTGTAGCGCTTGCGGGCGAAGGAAACGAGGCTCATGAAACTTCTCCTGAATCAGTGGGTGAAAAAAGATGGCCACTAGTCTGAACCAAGCAGGTAAGTGAAAACAGCCTGCAGGCACGGCAGGAGTTTCAACGCCAACACGAAAATCGCCCCACTGGTCTGAGGGCGATTGGTCAGTGACGACAGGTTCCTGCAAATCGGTCCAACGTGCGCGCCAGGAAGCGGGAAGCCGGCGCCACGATCTGCTCCTGCGCCGCCACCAGCGGCAGGTCACGCGCGCCCTCGGCGGTCTGTTCGACCAGCGCATAGAGCGTCGCGGTCGCCAGTTCCAGGGCCTGCGGCAATGCCTGCCCCGCCAGCAGACGGCCAAGCAAGGTCGCGGAGAACACATCGCCCATGCCATTGGGCAAGGGATGCAGGGCCAGACGCGGCGTACTCACCAGCCAGGCGCCCTCGCCATTGACCGCCAGGGTGCCCAGCTCGCTCTCGGGGATATCCGGCGTCGCCAGGCTGGTGATCACCACGACATCCGGCCCCCGGCCACGCAATTGCCGAGCGATCTTCACCGCCTCCTGCAGGCTGCCCAGCTTCGTGCCGGTGAGCAGCTCGAACTCGAACTGGTTGGGCGTGATGATGTTGGCGAAGGGAATGGCCTGGTCACGCAGAAAGTCCGGAATCGCCGGATTGACGAACACGCCCCGACCGACATCGCCCATCACCGGGTCGCACAGGTAACGCACGTTTGGGTTGTGCTGACGAATCTCGCCGACCGCTTCGAGGATGACTCGACCACTGTCGGCATCGCCCAAGTACCCGGACAGAACCGCCGACAGGCGCGGCAAAACACCACGCTCACGCAACCCCAGCAGCACTTCGCGCACGTGCTCGGCACCGAATACCTGGCCGCGAAATTGCCCGTATCCGGTGTGGTTGGAGAACTGCACGGTATGAATCGGCAGCACCTCGAAGCCCAGGCGCTGCAAGGGAAATACTGCCGCGGCATTACCGACGTGGCCCCAGGCGACATGGGATTGGATCGATAGAACCAGCGGCGGCAAGACGGCACTCATCAGGAGCTCCGGCAGTGAAGGAAGGAGCGGCGATTATTCGTCAAATCGAGGCGGCGTGGCCACTGCCGGCTCGTCCTGCTCTACCCACAGGGTGCTTAGTCCAGCAAGGCCCGACACTAGGTCGGGTCTGCAAGATCAGTCACTGACAAGCGGTTTGATCGCCGCAGCTCATCTACAGCGACAGTAGCCCCAGACAGAGTATCGGGAAGGCCACCAGTAGCACTACGCGCAGCAGATCGGAGGCGATGAAGGGCATGATTCCGCGAGCGGTTTCGACGAAGGGCACGTTACCGGACGCCTTCTGCACGATGAACAGGTTCATGCCCAGCGGCGGTGTGATCAGTCCAATTTCCACCACCATCAACACCAGAATGCCGAACCAAACCGACTTTTCAGAAGCATCGAGCCCGTAGAAGTCCAGGCCCATGATCAACGGATAGAAAATTGGGATGGTCAGCAGGATCATCGCCAGCGAATCCATGACGCAACCCAGCAGCAGGTACAGCACCAGGATCGCCACCAGCACCAGCATCGGGGCCAGGCCCGCCTCGCTGACCCAGCTCGCCAACTCGGCCGGCATCTGCGTCAGGGCCAGGCCGGAGTTGAGCAGGTCAGCGCCCAGCAACACCAGGAAGATCATCGCCGTGGTTTGCGCCGTGCCGAGCAGGCTGACACGCATGCCCGCCCAGCGCATACCACCTTGCAAGACCGCGAGAATGCCGCAGGCTGCCGCGCCGATCGAAGCGGCTTCGGTCGGGTTGGCCCAACCGCCATAGATGCCGACGATGACCACGAGAAACACCCCGATTACCGGCAGCACCTTGACCAGGGCGCGCACGCGCTCAGCAGTACTGGCCTTGGGCACCGACTCGATGCTGTCCTGATCGCGGGCCACCATGATGCGCAGCACGATCATGTAGCCGATCACCGCCAGGATGCCGGGAACGACCGCCGCCACGAACAGCTTGGCAATCGACTCCTGGGTCAGCACCGCATAGATGATCAGCGGCACCGACGGCGGAATCAGGATGCCCAGCGTACCGCCAGCCGCAACGGTGGCGGTGGCCAGGCGCCCCGAATAATGGTGGCGACGCAGTTCCGGCAAGGCGACATGGCTCATGGTCGCCGAGGTCGCCAGGGACGAGCCGCAGATCGCGCCAAAGCCGGCGCAGGCGCCGATGGCCGACAGCCCCAGACCGCCGCGCAGGTGCCCGACGAAAGCCGACGCACACTGGAAGATCAGCCGCGACAGCCCACCGTGCGTGGCGAACTGGCCCATCAGCACGAACAGGGGGATCACCGCCAGGTCATAGTTCGACAGTCGTGAGTAGGCCAGGTTGTTGAGGGTGAACAGCAGCGAACTCCAGTCACCATCGTTCACCGCCCAATAGCACAAGGCGCCACCGAGCAGCATGGTGATGCCGATATGCACCCTCAGCACCAACAACACCATGGTCAAACCAAGAGCCAGAAGCCCCAGAGACAAGCCACTCATTCGGTTACTCCCCGCCCACACGAAATATCGGTAATACGTACCAGCGCACAGATCGCCAGCAACACCAGACTCGGCACGATCATCGCCAGCGGCATCCACAGCGGAATGGCGAGCAAGGTGGTCATGTCGCCGTACTCCTTGCTGTCGAGCATCTGCAAGCCTGTACGCCAGGCCAGCAGGAGGGCGAAGGCACAGCACAGCAGATGCGCCAGCCAGTCGAGGCACAGCTTGACGCGGCGCGGCGCCCACATGGTGAAGGCATCGGCTTTCAGGTGATTGCCGCGCAATTCGCACATCGGCAGGAAGGCGGCGATCGCCACGGCGGCGCCCACCTCCATCAACTCCATGTCGCCGCGAATGGGTGAGGAAAACAATTTGCGCCCGACAATGGAGATCAACGACATGTTCACCAGCACCAGCAACACGCCCCCGCCCGCCAGGGCGAACAGATAGGTCAGGCGCTCGATGGCGCGACGCAGCAAGCTATGTTCCGTAGACTCATCCGCGCTGACGATCAACGACTCTTTCATGACTGCTTACCTGCCCACACTGGAGAGCTGACGGACACCCTCGACCAGCGCCTTGCCGTCGATGCCGCGACCGTCCATTTCGGCGATCCATTGCTCGGATACCTGTTGGGCAGCCGCTTCGATAGCCTGATAGGCCTGCGGTTCGATGACCGTAATGGACGCCTCGGGCGACGCTGCGCGGGCATCGGCGATGTACTTGTCCCAGGCCGTGCTGAAGCGCTCGACCAGTGCCGTACCGCTGTTGCGATCCAGGATGGCCTTGAGATCCGCCGGCAGGCTGTCGTACTTGCGCTTGTTCATCAGCATCGTCAGCACCGTGTAGCCGAACGCCGGCTGCCCTGCCTGATCACTGTGAAAATGGGTCACTTCGTTGAGTTTGGTCGGCGGCACCACCTCCCAGGCGGCCATGGCGCCATCGACGACGCCCTTGGAGATGGCCTCGGTCATCTGCGCGGGTGGCATGCTCACCGGCGTCGCGCCAAGTGCCTCGATGGTCTTGGCAATGGTGCGGCTCGACGCCCGCAGCTTGAGCCCGCGAAAGTCTTCCAGCGTCTTGACCGGCTTGTCGCGGGTATGCACATCCATGCCGCCATCGCCGAACAGTGCCAGCACCTTGAACGCTGCGAAGTCTTGTTTGGCGAAACGCTCGTAGTAGTTCCAGATCACCTCGTTGCCGGCCTGGCCGCCGTATGGCAGCAGGAAGGGCAACTCGAGCGCCTCGACACGGGGGAATTTGCCTGGGGAATAGCCAGGTGCCGTCCAGACGATATCGGCCACGCCGTTACGCGCCATGTCCGCCAGGGTTGCTGGCGTGCCGCCCAACTGCATCGAGGGATAGAGCTGGCACTGGATACGGCCCTCGGACTCCTCGCTCAGGTGCTGGCACCAGGGCTCGATGACATTGGCATGGGCATTGGAATTGGCAGGCAGGAAGTGAGCGATCTTGAGGGTGACGGTCTCGGCTTGCGCAGTGGCACTGAGCAACAGGCAAGCGAAGAAAAACGAACGCGTCGCTGATTTCATGGGGAGGTACTCCGTTTTGTTGTTATCGCCGCACCCAGGAGCTCCCACCCCCAGTCAGTCATTAATTAATAAGTTAACGTTTGTGCGACCGGTGTCAACCTGCAAAATTGCCGACCCATTTCGGCAAGCTGCACGAATACGCCAGGTCACTCGGTTCGAGGCCCACACGCAGTCGCTTGCAGTGCCGTTTTTCAGCGGCTGCCCAAGCCTTTCAGCAGGTTGAAAACCTGCCCCGGCAGCCACTTGAGTCACCCCAGGAGCGTGAAAAAAGAAATAACCACCCCGGATGCTATGCCTTTTGTGACCGAGGCAGGTCTTGCAGGAAATCGTTAATTCATTAACCTGTTCGGGAGTTTCTCATAACAACAAAAGCGAGAACCGCCCCATGCTTAGTCGCGCACGGTCACTGGATCTGCCCCGCTCCCCAAACCTTCCCGGCGTTCTCCTCCCCGGACAGAGCGCTTTGCGCACGGGCAAGGAACTGCTGATACGCGATAGCGAAGAGGCTTCGAGCTATCTCGGCGCACGCTACAGCGCCAACCACCTGCAACTCATCGGCAAGCCGGCCGATTTCGCCATGGAGTTGCGCACCCTGCCCATCGGCGATCTGGAGCTGGCCAGCCTGCGCTTTGGCGCGGAGGTTCACCTGCGGCAGGAGCCTTCACAGCGCACACTGCTGATCAGCACGCAAACCCAGGGCTGGGCCCGGATCCAGACCGGCGCCACCTGCCGTGATGGCGGCACCGGCCTGATCGTGATCGACCCGATGGACGACAGGGTGTGCAAGCGCTTCAGCGCCGATAGCCGGCGCATCCATGTACGCGTCCCTTTCGACGCCCTCGAGCGCAAATGCGCGGAACTGCTTGGCCATCGCCTGCAACGACCGCTGCTGTTCGCCCCCTTCGTCGGCGGCAGCGCCCAGCAACACTGGCTCAACCTGCTGCAGGTGCTGCTGGGGCATCTCGAGTCGCCCATCAGCATCGGCGCTGCGGCCATGCACCGGGCGCTCGAAGAGATGGTGCTGCTGACCCTGCTGACCGAACAACCTCACAACCATCGGGAAGCGTTGCTCGCCAGCACCATGAGCCTGGCGCCACGTCACGTACGCAGGGCCGAAGAGTACATGCGCGAACACGCGACATCGCCCCTGACGCTGAGTGATATCGCCAATGCCGTGGGCGTCAGCGTGCGCACGCTCAGTGACGGCTTCCAGCGCAGCCGCCAGCAAAGCCCCATGCAGTTTCTTCGCGACATTCGCCTCAATGGCGTGCACGCGGAACTGCGCCAAGCCGCACCGGACACCAGCGTCGCCGCAGTCGCCGAACGTTGGGGGTTCAACCACCCGGGCCGCTTCTCCAGCGCCTATCGCACACGCTTCGGGCAATTGCCGTCGCAAACCCTGCGCAAACCCTGAAAACCCTGAAGCCAAGTTTTCGCCGGATCTGGATAGCCATCGCCAGATTCGGCTGCCTGTCAGGCACACGCCTGCTTAATCTGGCCTGCAGATACCTACAACAACAATGAGACGGAGCCCGTTCATGTCCTGCATGCCCAAAGCACTGACACTGACGATCGCCATGAGCCTCTGCGGTGTGGCCAATGCCGCAGACAGCGTCACCTTGAAGATCGCGCACTTCCTGCCTGCCACCTCGAACGTGCAACTGAACGTCCTCGAGCCCTGGTGCAAAACCCTCTCCGACGAGTCCCAAGGTCGCATCAAGTGCCAGCTCTACCCGTCCATGCAACTGGGCGGCACCCCGGCGCAACTGGTCGATCAGGTACGCAACGGCGTGGCCGACATCATCTGGACCGCGCCGGGCTACTCCCCAGGCCGCTTCCCCAAGACCGAGGTCATCGAGCTACCCGGCATGATTCCACTGGGCGGCGTTGCCGGTAGCCAGGTCATCTGGAACTTCTACCAGCAGCAACTGCAGGACGAGTACCGCGACTTCAAGGTGCTGGCCATGCATGCCGATGGCGGCATGAACCTGCACACCCGTGATCGCAGCATCCAGAGTCTGAGCGACTTCCAGGGGCTGAAGCTGCGTGCGCCGAACCGCACCATCTCCAATATCCTCTCGGCGCTCGGCGCTCGGCGCGGTTCCGGTGGCCATGCCGCCGGCACAAACCACCGAAGCGATCTCCAAAGGCGTGGTCGATGGTGCTTCGGCCGTGTGGGAAAACGTGGTGCCCACCAAGATCGACGAAGTGACCCGCTACCACACCGACAGCCCTGCCGATAAGCCGGCTCTGGGTGCAACCGCACTGGCCGTGCTGATGAACAAGCGCAAGTTCGACGCCATGCCCGCCGAGCTGCAAGCCATCATCGATCACAACAGCGGCTCGGCGCTGGTGACCCGTTTCGGCGAGGCCTGGGATGTGCAGATCGAAAAGGCCAAGGCCAAGGTGACCGCCGACGGCGACACCATCACCGTGCTCTCTGACGACGCCTACCAGCAGATCATGCAGCGACTCAAGCCCGAAGAAGAGCGCTGGATCGCTCAGGCCAAGGGCTTCGACGGCAAGGCACTGGTCGACGCCGCGCACGCCCTTTACCCCACCCCATGATTTCCCTCCGCGAGCCGCGCAAGGCGGCTCGCCCCATCACCGCACAAGCAGGAGTAGCCAATGTCCGACACGGCTAAATATTACGAGCGCCCACTCAAGTACAGCGAAGCCGAATGGAAGGCTCGGGTAAAACTGGCCGCTGCCTATCGCATCTTCGACCACCTGGGCTGGTCGGAAGCGATCTACAACCACATTTCGCTGCGCGTTCCGGGGCCGGACAATCATTACCTGATCAACCCCTTCGGCCTGCACTACTCGGAAGTGCGCGCCTCCAATCTGGTCAAGGTCGACGTCGACGGCAACATCATCGGCGAATCCGACTGGCCGATTAACCCGGCAGGCTTCACCTTCCACGGTGCCATCCACAAGAACGTGCCCGACGGTCACTGCGTCATGCACCTGCACACCACCGCCACCCTGTCCGTGTGCTGCCTGGAGGAAGGCCTGTCCTATACCAACTTCTATGCGGCCCAGCTCTATGGCCGGGTGGGCTATCACGAGTTCGAGGGCATCACCACCGATCCGACCGAGGGCGATCGCATCGTCGCTGACTCCGAGGGCAAATCCGTGCTGCTGCTGCGCAACCACGGCCCGGTAGTCATCGGCCACACCCTGGAGCAAGCGCTCTCGCTGATGTGGCTGGTCAACCGCGCCTGCGAAATTCAGGTCTGCTCGATGTCGATGGGCAAACTGCGAGCGATTCCGGAAAGCGTTCTGCAAAGGTGCTCGCGCGACTCCTTGAACTTCGACCCGAAATACGGCGCCGGGGAAGACGTGTTCGCGGCCATGACCCGCATCATCGATCGCATCGATTCGAACTACCGCTACTAAATAGCGGCTTGCACATCCGGGCCAGGCCACCGGCAGTTTCAAACCGGCCTGGCCCCTATAGCCAAACCAACACCTGCAAACCAAACGCAAGACAACAGCGGAGAACCACGCCTTATTAGTTAACAAGTTAACTTTTACTCATTACCGACACACCTGCCATCGATACACATGCCAAAGGAAATAAAAACAATGACCCGGCAAACAGTCCGTTACGCGTTGCTTAGCTTGCCCAGCATGATCGCACTCGCCAACAGTGGCCATGCCTCGGCGGATTTTCTCGCCGACAGCAAGGCGTCACTCGAGCTGCGCAACATGTACATGAACAGAGATTTCCGCCAATCCTCGGCTCCCGCCACCCAGGAAGACTGGGGCCAGGGCTTTACCCTGCGTGCGCAATCGGGCTTTACCGAAGGCGTCGTCGGCTTCGGCGTCGATGCCATGGCGCAACTTGGCGTCAAGCTCGACTCCACCCCTCGTAACAGCGGCACTGGCGTACTGGCCGTCAACACCTCGGGCGAGCCGGAAGACTCGTGGAGTGAACTGGGGCTCACGGCGAAGGCGCGCCTCGCCAACAGCACGCTACGCCTCGGTACCCTGCAGCCCGTGCTGCCGGTGGTGATGTACAACGATACCCGACTCCTATCGAGCGCCTTCAATGGCGGCATGCTCACATCCGACAAGGATATCCCCGGCCTGACCCTAAACGCCGGTCGCCTGAACCAGGTCAACCAGCGTGACTCCAGCAGTTGGGATGACCTGAGCTTCGTCTACAACGGTGCCCAGAGCGATCACTTCAGCTTCGCCGGTGGCGCTTATGACCTGCTCGACAACCTCAGCGCCAGTTACTACTACGGCAAACTGGACAACATCTACGATCAGCACTTTCTGGGGCTGGTGAACACCCTGCCACTGGCAGACAAGATCAGCCTGCGCACCGACCTGCGCTACTTCCGCAACAGCGATAGCGGCGAAGGGCTCGGCGGCAAGATCGACAACGACACGATCATGGGCATGCTCACCCTGAGTGTGGGAGCACACAAGTTCGGCGCGGCCTATCAGCAGATGTCGGGCGACGGCAACTTTCCGTTCCTGGCCGGCGGCGACCCCTACAGTGTCAATCTGGTCACCTACAACACCTTCGGCAAAGCGGATACCGATGCCTGGCAACTGCGTTATGACTATGACTTTGCCAGCCTGGGCATTCCCGGTCTGAGCTTCATGACCCGGTACGTGAACGGTTCGGACATCGATACGCCGGTCGTCAGCAACGGCAAGGAATGGGAGCGCGATACCGACCTGGCCTACGTCATCCAGGATGGCAGCCTGAAAGGTCTGAATGTGCGCTGGCGTAATGTCACGTTCCGTTCCGGCAACGGCCTGACCAACGACCTCGACGAGAACCGTCTGATCATTGGCTATACCTTGCCACTGTGGTGATAGCTGAAATCTCTCCTGTGTGAAGAGTCCATTTGGCGCCGCAAGGCGCCATTTTTTTTGCCTGCATCATGCATCGCGCGTTGCGCGTCTGTGTTGGTCGGCGTGTTCTATGGCTGTGAAGTCATCATGTGGGCGTACCGGTACACCGGCCGCTCGGAAGCAATAACGTCATTGGTGGGTAAGTCATTACCCTTTAGCGCAGGACGACCGAATCGCCAGCTTGAAGGCAAGCAGACTGCCTATCCCGGAGCCCCCCATCAGCAAGCTCATGGGCACAGCAGTGCCGTCGTGGAAAACGCCTACCAGCCCACTGAAGACCACACCCAAGCCAAACTGCAGGGAAACGGCCAGCCCGGAAGCGGCCCCAGCCTGCTGAGGGAAGTGCGCCAGCAGGCTGGCCAGGCAGTTGGCGCCGATCAGCCCGGTCACGCTGACGTAGAGCAGGATGCAGATGACCACGGCAGGCAAGCCGCCCAGGCCCAGGCCTCCCACGAGCGCTAGCGCCACCCCGGCCAATGCCACGATAGCGGTGCCGCCTTTGAGCATCTGCTGCGTACCGAATCGGGAAACCAGTCGAGCATTGAGCAGTGTGGCGACGATCACCCCGGCGATGTTCAGCGCGAACAAGCCACCGTAGTGCTGCGGTGATACGCCGAAATACTCGATATAGACGAAGGGCGAGGCTGTGATGAAGGCAAACATGCCAGCGAAGGACAAACCCATGCACAGGATGAAACCCAGCGCCACTGGAGCCCGGAGCATCTGCCCATAAGCGCGAAAGACCTGCCCCAGCGAAGCCCCGCGCTGCTGCAGCGGATGACTTTCCGGCAAATTGAAAGCCACTAGGGCGAGGCAGACGCTGGCGAACGCCAGCAGCAGCAAGAACAGCGAGCGCCAGCCTGCCAGTAGCATCAGATAGCTACCCAGCAAGGGCGCCACCAGCGTCGCCAACATGGTCACCAGGTGCATGAGCGAGAACACCTTGGCGGCCTCGGTCAGGGGAAACAGATCACGCACCACCGCCCTGGCCAACACCGCGGCAGCCGCGCCTCCCAAAGCCTGCAGGAAGCGATACAGCAACAGGGACTCGGCGCTGCTCGCCAACGCACAGCCCAGGCTGGCCGCCACATAGAGGCTGATGCCGAAGAGCAACAGCGGACGCCTACCGAAACGATCCGAAAGCGGTCCGTAGAACAGCATGCCCAGGCACAGGCCAGCCAGAAATACGCTGATGGTGAGCTGAATACCCGCCTCCTGAGCGCCCAGATCAGCCGCGATCAATGGCAGGCTGGGCAGATACAGGTCGATGGAGAGCGGGCCGAAAGCCGTCAGTGCGGCGAGCAGGACAATCAGACGCTGCGGATTGGCGACTGTGGACATACATAATCTCTCGAGGTTGGGGCCGGACAGCTGCCAGATAGTTTGCTGCGGAAGATGAAGAAGCCTTTGCAGGCCAAATGGGAGTTCACTCGACGCGCAAACTAGTTAACAAATTAACAATTTGAATGACCCTGTCAACCTCGGCCTACCACCAGCGCCGGAAAGACGCTCGGAAATACCATTAAGAATCATGTTGATCAGATAGAGATGAAACGAATGACCAGGCGGGAATCGCACACATCAGTTCCTAGGCGACAGCATGGCGAGAGATCCCACAGGTAACCGATGAGCGATAACGAAAAGCACCGAGCGGCCTGAGGCCGCTCGGTCTTTGAGCGCGTGCAAACCAGGCGTCGCCATCCGCATATCGCCAGGTGGAGGCTGCTACACCAACGCCTTTACCTCAGAAGGGAACGGCCACGGTGAACTGGCTGTAAACGTTTGTGCCGTTGCCACCACCCTGCACACCGCCGTTATCCAGACTCTTGTCAGGCTGATACAGGCCGATCAGGGGGGTAATGATCAGGTGATCACTGACAGCCCATTCGGCATACAGATCCAGCTCACGCCCGCTGGTATCGGTGTTGCCACGGGTCTGCAGGGTGTCGAAGTCGAAATACAGCACACCCAGTTTCAGACCTTCCTGCGGAGTGGCCGTGAGACCGACATGGTGGATCTGCGTGTTGCTGTTGAACGGGCCGGCATAGTTGGCGGCCACTTCGCCCTGGAACCAGGTGCCGTAACCACGGCTGAAGCCGTTGAACATCGAATCCCAGCCTTCGGAATAGCGGCTGTAGCGATAGGTAAGGTTGGGCGACCAGGTCACATCGGCAAAGGTGTAGCCTGCCTCGACATACCAGGCTTTTTCATCGCCAGCCGACTTGTCCTGCCAGGCGTACTCGAAGGCGAAGTTGGCGTTCTCCACGCCTGCATTACCCGCCCCGCGCACGCTGTAGATGTCCATGCCGTCACGCTGACGCTGGAAGTCGCTGGCATAGCGCTCATCGACACCAATGCCGTGGATATAGGTGAATGCCAACTCACCCGGCTCGGTGGTGTAGGCCAGTGTGCCAGCGGCCAGCTCGGTCTTGGCCTGGGCGCGGTTATCCGACTTCATCCACATCAGGTCGCCATGCAGGCCTTGCTTGCCACCGATGCGTACCACCGCAGTCTGATCAAAGGCATGACGAGCGGCGAGGTAATAGGCACCGCCTCGGTTCAGCTCGCCATCGGCCACGCCTTTGCCAAAGTTCAGGCCGTCATCGTTGATGATGAAGCCATCACCGATCTTCACCACCTGGCGACCAAAGGAGACATCCAGGCCGTCCTCGCCGAGAACTGGCATCAGGTTACCGGAACGCCAACCGAGATAGGCGTCGTCGATCTTGGTGGTGCGCTCGCTGCCATCCGTGATGCCAGCAGCGTCACCGCTGCCCCAAGTGCCGGAGCTGACCCAGTTAAGCGCGCCATAGGTGGTACCGTTGCCAGAGAGGCCTTGTTCGAAACTCACACCGTACTTGATAAAGCCCTCACGCCAACTGGTACCACCACTGTTGCCGTCATAGCTCTTGCGGCTGTTGAACCAGCCATATACGGCAAGAACATCGGCGTTCAGCTTGGTTTCGCCTTGGTTATAGAACTCATAAGCCTGGGCAGACTGGCCGGCACCAAGGACGGCGACAGCAAGCCCAACGGCTGCGGAGATAGAGATATAGCGACGTTGCTGCATGAGCTGCTCCTATTGTTCTTCTGGCCCGTCCGATAGGACAGGTCTCCAGGTTTGCGCCCTGCAGCGCAGGACGTACCACCGCCCAGCCCTGGTACCCTCCCTCGGCATACCGGATGAGCCTCGACAGCGATGACGACCTATTAGGGAGCGTGTGGATCGGCAATGCTTGACCGCACTTGCCATCGAACTTGACGCCCCACGCCAACAGCGGCGACGCACTCGTTGTGTGCAGCAGTAACAACGGGCGCACCGGGAGTCAGCAACCGAACCGCCGCGGCATAGGGTTCCAGCCCTTGGCAATGGTGTTGCCGACCTTTTGAATGCATTACCTGGACACGGCACGGTTCATGCTTAACATGTTAACGGAAGTGCCAATGCTTCATTCAGTAACATATTAATAATTACAAAGAGGTCGCCATGCACGCTCAGCAGGCCACGTACAGCTCACTCGAAAACTGGCAGCGCTCGATCCAATCGGTTTGTGGCAATTACGAGACCCGCCTGGCTTTCAACGGCACCCTGTTCATCGGTGATGTCTATGCCAAGGAACATGCCGGTCTAACACTGGCGCACCTGAAGACCAATGCCGGCCTGATCTCCCGCACGGCCAAGGCGGATCGCGATGACGACCGTTACTGCTTTCTGGTCAGCCAGCGCAGTGGCTGCTCGCAGATATCCCAAAACGGCCAGACCGTGCACTTGGCACCGGGCGACCTGGTGCTCATGGACTCGGTAGGCTCGTGCGAAATAACCCCACAGGGATTGATCGAGCATGCATCCCTGCACCTGCCGCGAGAAGATGTCCTGCGCACACTCCGTAATGACCGCTCGCTGTTCGGCAAGGTTTCGCCTCGCTGCACCAGCGGCCGCATGCTGCGTCTGCTGGTCGACCAGCTATATCTCAACGAAGCAGGCATCCAGGCCGACGCCAGTGAAGGCGAAGCCATGCTGAGTGCCTTCACCAGCTTGCTCGGCCCCGCCCTGACACAGCGTGATCAGGAAGCAGAGGTCGCCGATTCGATTGCTGGCAATAGCCTGCGGCGCCAGGCGCAACAGTTGATCGAAGAGTCGCTGAGCCACCCCAACCTGACGCCTGTCGCGCTGGCAAGCCGTCTGCAGATATCTGTACGCCAGCTCTATCGACTCTTCGAGGAACAAGGCGACAGCGTATGCCGTTATATCCAACGTACCCGCCTGCAACGCAGTGCCAGTGACCTGATCAACCCCAACCTGCGCCGTGAATCGATTACCGCCATTGCCTACAAGTGGGGTTTCACGGACTCGGCGCACTTCAGCCGTGCATTCAAGAAACAGTTCGAACAATCGCCTAAGGAGTACCGCGTCCAGGCCATCGATCAGTAGCGCAAGGTCGCTGCCCGTAGGAGTCGGCTGAGGCGACCGAGGGTCGCCACGGCCACAGGCTCAGCCAAGCGCGGCCTGGGTTTCCGGAAGAGTCGCACCACCATCCACTACGATGGTCTGACCAGTGATGTAGCTAGCCGCATCCGAAGCTAGGAAAAGCATGGCACCGGCAATATCAGCAGGCTCACCCAGACGCCCCAAGGGTACCCCGCGAGCGATATCTGCGCTGTGGGAGCCATCGCCCAGATTGCCCATCGCCGGGGTGCGGATCATACCCGGCTCGACGCCATTGACCCGCACCCCGCGCCTGGCCAGCTCCAGCGCCGCACTGCGGATGAAGCCATTGACCCCGGCCTTGGACGCCGCGTAGTGGCTCAACCCCGGATAGGCGACCCGTGGCCCGGTGACCGACGAGGTGACCAGCACGCAGCCCTTGCCGCGCTGCTCGAACAACGGCAACGCGCCCTGGGTCAGCCAGAACAGCGCACTGAGATTCACCGCCAGGGTGCGCTGCAGGATCGCCGGGGTGATCTCGGCGAAAGGCGTCAGGGGAAAGTAGCCGGCGTTGTGCACCAGGATGTCCAGGCGCTCCAGCCCGCCCAGCAAAGCGCCGATGGCGGCTTCGTCGGCCAGGTCGATAGCCAGCGCCTGCACCTCATGCCCCTGGCTCTGCAGCTCGCGCGCCAGAGCCTGGGCCGACTGCACCTGCAGGTCGGCAATCAGCACGCGCGCGCCGCTGCCGGCAAAGCCCTCGACGATGCTGCGACCGATACCCTGGGCGCCACCGGTGACCAACACGGTCTGTCCGGCGAAATCGAAGCGCACGGTCATCAGGCACCTCCCAGGCGGTCGAACACCAGGGTCGGCACGTCGACGATACTGGAACCACCATCGGCGACGATACTGGCGCCGGTGATGATCGAGGCTTCGTCACTGATCAGGAAACGGCACACGCTGGCGATCTCCTCGGCACTGGCCGGACGCCGCAGGGGCACGTCGGCGGTAACACGGGCGTAGGCGGCGTCGAGATCTTCGCCGAAGTGCTGCATCAGCGGCTGCATCTCCTCGTCGGCCATCGGCGTGCGCACCCAGCCAGGGCACACGCAGTTGACGCGCACGCCCAACGGGCCATAGTCCCGCGCCAGCGAACGATTGAGACCGAGCAACGCATGCTTGGCTGTGGTGTAGCCGCACACCTGCGGGCCGGCAGCCAACGAGGCGATGGAGCCGAGCAGGACGATGCTACCGCGCCGCTCGATCAGCAACGGCAGGCAGGCCCGGGCGCTGTGGAAAGCACTGTCGAGATTGCTGCGCATAGCGGCCTGCCAGCCTTCGTCGGAAGTTTGTGTAGCAGTGCCGAGGCCATGACCGCCGGCACAGGCCAGCAGCGCATCGAGGCCACCGAAACGGCTGCGGATCTGCTCGACGAAGCCGCTCCAAGCCTCAGCACTGGCGGCATCGCCGACCAGCACCAGGGCACCGGTTTGCGCTGCCACCCGATCCAGTGGCTGACGGCGACGGCCGAGCAGCACCAGGTTGTGCCCGTCCTGTGCCAAGCGCCGGGCGCAGGCTTCACCGATGCCGGTACCTGCCCCGGTGATAACGATAGTCTTCACCTTATTCATCGGGGTATTCCGTACGGTTGATCACACTGCAGTAGGAAGCCACTGGAAAATTGGACAGCTCGTCGAAACCGCCGCCAGCATAGCCGAAGATCTTGCCATCGCTGCGGTGGTTGGCCATGTCGATCATCACCAGGCCCAGGGTCGGCACGATCTTCTCGCGCCAGACGAACAGATACAGCTCATCGGCGATCTTGTAGTAGTGGCAACGATCGGTGTCGCACAGACCCGCCTCCACACCTTTCAGGCACTGCCAGGTGTAAAAGTTTTCGTTGAGGTAGATGTGTTCATAAACCTCAGTCGGGCTATAGCGATAAAGGTTGCGTAACCCTACCAACTCACGGGTCGGCGCATGGGGGCAAGCGCCATCCTGCCACGGCTTTTCCAGGCTGCCATGGAAGAACTCGACGTCCACGCCGGTCAGCAGCTTGCCCGCCAGAGCGCGGTGGTAGAGGCCTTCATGGGTGGTCTGAGCCTCCGGCATGCGGCCGATCACGGCAGTGAAGGAGGTACTGTTGAAATCCAGCACCAGGCTGATTGACCAGTCTTGGCCTTGCTCGTGCTTTAGGAAATCTACCAGGTAGATACCGGGGCGTACCGAAGTGGCGCGGTAGGCTGCGCTGCCCTGCGAATGGCCATCGGCCGCCTGCCAGCTCAGGCTTTCGGACTCGAAGTGGTGAGCGATCTGCCAACCATTGGCGAAGTACAGAGTCAGGTTTCGACCAGCGAGGTCGGCCAGCTTCGGCAGGATGAAGGATTCCGGGGCGAAGCCATCAGCCAGGGCCCCTACAGTGATCCAGTCAGATTTCGTGCTCATGCGGACATCTCGAAGTGGTGGGTGGAGCCTGCATGGTGATGGCTCCAGCCAGTTACGCCTATCAACCAGATGGTTGATAGGCCTGTTATTGCCCTGTGCCTCGATCAGTTCGCGCACCCACTCCGCCGGGCGTTTACCGGGGGCACGCGAGGCGCCCAAGGCTGAGCTTTCTCCAACTGTGCGGCCAAGGCCAGCAGGGTGGCATCGCCGCCGAAGCGCCCGGCAAAATGCGCGCCGATGGGCAAACCACTTGCCGTCCAGTACAGCGGCACCGACATCGCCGGCTGGCCGGTAGCGTTGAAAAGCGCAGTGAATGGCGAATAGCTATGGAACTGCGCAATCATTTCGGCCAGGCTGAGCTGCTCATCGAAAGCATCTAGCTCACCGATGCGTGGCGGCTCACGGGTCAGAGTTGGCGTGAGAATCACGTCGAACTTCTGCAGGAATCCGGCGAAGACGCGCCCCAGCGCGTGAATCCAGTCGACCGCCGCCGCATATCGTGCGCCAGCGATCTCGCCACGCTCACGCAGGATGATCCGGGTACGGGGTTCCAGCTCCTCCAGTGCCACCGGTTGACCACGCATTTGCCCAAGCATGTCGACATAGCCACGAGTGCTCGCCCCGATGATGTCGAAGACACGATCCAGGAAGACCGGCATGTCGACCGGCAACCGAGCCACCTCGACAGAGTGGCCGAGGCTTTCGCACAAGCGAGCGGCATGCCGCACTGCCGCCAGACTTTCGGCAGTGCTTGGCCAGGGGTCGAGATTCTCGATCAGCGCGATACGCAATGGGCGCGACGGCCCCTGCGCAGCAGCGAGATAGGAGGTGTTGTGCAAGGGCGCTGCGTAAGGCGCGCCCAGATCCATGCCTGCCGTCACATCGAGCAGTGCGGCGCTGTCACGTACGGATAGGGTGATCGCATGCGGTGTCCCCATACCGGCCCACCCCTCACCTACCAGCGGCCCGGAGGGCATGAGCCCACGACTCGGCTTGAAGCCGAACACGCCACAACAGGACGCAGGAACCCGCAGTGAACCGCCACCATCGTTGCCATGGGCGAAAGGCACCGCCCGTGCGGCGACCAACGCCGCGGCACCACCGCTGGAACCACCGGCACTGCGTTCAGTATTCCAGGGATTACGAGTGGCTCCGAAGCGCGTCGACTCCGTTGTGTAGGAGGTACCGAATTCGGGCGCCGTGGTGCTACCCGCAAATACGCACCCAGCCTGCCGTAGCCGCATCACCACCTCGGCCTCGAAATCCGCACGCACCTCTCCGCAGGCCAAGGAGCCGTTGGTCATCAGCGCACCACGCAGCGGAGAGAACAGATCCTTGATCAGGGTTGGCACACCGGCGAAGGTGCCCTGGTTAACGCCGGGCGACTGCACATCGAGACGAGCCCTGTCAAAGAGTCTTTCGCAAACCGCGTTGAGCTGAGGTTCGACCTGCTCGATACGCTCGATAGCCGCTTCCAACAATTCGCCGGGCAGCACCTCCTTCTGGCGTACCAGCTCGGCAAGCCCATAGCCATCGTGACTGTCCAGCAGCGAGTGAATGCTGTGCATAGTGAGTTTCCTTGGAATCAGGAGTGGGTAGAGATGAGTAGGCCAGCCGAGCGTTTGCGCTGGATCAACCCGGTGACCAGCCACAGCGAAGCAGCCAGAAGGCTGGCCAGCGCCAGCCAGTGAATCGAGGCGCGCAGATCGCCGGTGAACGCACCAACCAGTGCCACCACCAACGGGCTGACGAACTGGCCGATGTACAGACAGGCCGTGAACAGGCCGAGACCGCGTCCCCGGGTATTGATGTTCAGGGCGTTCATCACAGGTGCCATGGCATTGGGCACCAGCAGGCCGGCGCCGAGGCCGTGAACGCTTACAGCCAGCAAGACCTCGTTGTAGCTTTGCGCACGGGTGAGCAACCAAAGGCCCAGTGCCAGCAAGGTCAGCAGCGCCACATTGCAACCGGCAATTCCCATACCTCGACGCAGCAGCGGCCAGATCAGCGAGCCGCCAAGAGTGGCCAGCAGCCCCAATCCGGCAGACAGACCAATCAGGGTGCTGGAGGTGATACCCAGCTCCACCAGCAGAACAGGTGTCTGTACCGGCACGATCAGACTGAGGATCATCCCTCCCAGAATCAGCAGGTAGCCACTGACCAGCGTCGGAATCGAGACCTGCTGATTGTCCTCGTCGGCTGCCGTCTCCGCCCGCTCGCGAACCGGCTCCCAGAGCACCCGGATCATCGCTGGCACCAACAGCAGCGGCAGCAGATAGAGGTAGAACGGCAGGCGCCATGACTGCTCGCCCAGCGCCCCGCCGACGACGAAGAACAGTGCACCCACCAGGCCGATGGTGACCACCTGCAGGTTGACGTAGCGCATGCGTGCCTCCCCTCGCCAGTAGTCGGCGATCAAGGTGGCGCAGCAGGTCATGATCGCCGCTTCGGTGCAACCGAAGAGCAGGCGTACCCCGACGATGGCCGTGAGGTCGTTGAGCAGCGCCGGAATCATTCCCAGCACTGCATAAAGCACTGTTGCGATGATCAGCAGTGCCTTGCGCCCTACCCGGTCGGCCAGCCAGCCGGCCAGCGGCGCGCACAGGGCGATGGCCAGAGCCGGCCCGGTCACGGCCAGCGGTACCAGCAGCTCGGCATGCGCCGAAGTCGGGCCGAACTCGGCGGCCAGCTTCGGCAGCATGGGGGCGACCATCACCGCGCCCATGATGGTCAGGCTGCTGCCGAGCATCAGTACCACGCCTTCACGCCGACCACTGGCCTGACGGGAGTTGGGCGCCACAGCGCCTGCAAGGGAATGTTCCAGGGACATGCTGAAGACCTCGAAGATGTGATGAGGCATCCGCGGCACGTGTCAGAGCACCCCGTCTGGGACAGGGCTCAGGCACTCGCCAAGCGGCTCCGCGACGTCCGGCTAGTTGCCGTAAGTCGACTTTACGCAGGCATCCTAGGGCGCTGCTCCAAGCGACCGTTATCCAAATTCGGCAGAATGACGGCGCCACCAAAGAGGCTCTGAATACCAATAGCGAAGTCACCCGGAAAGGGCGAAAGAAAACGCAGAGCTATACGTAGGGAGCATATGAAAGGCTCACGAGCAGGCCGCATTTGGCCCCAGGTAAGCCTTACAGGAAGAGGGTCGCCACCAGTTCGGTACGATTGCTGACACCCAGCTTGCGGAACAGATTGATCAGATGGGTCTTGACGGTGGGCAGGCCAACGTCGAGCCGGCGGGCGATTTCTTTGTTGCTGCAGCCGGCTCGCAGCAACTCTGCCACCTGCCACTCCCTCGCAGTCAGTTGCATGCGAGAAGCAACAGATGCAGGCGGTGCCACGGCGATCTCGAAGAGCCCCTGCAGAGCCTGCAGTTGCTGCAGTTCGTGCATGACGAATGGGCCAAGCTCCCGGCCACGCAGCAGCGAGATACCCGCAACGGGTCGCCCCTGCTCGAAAGCCAGCACCTCGACGACATCGACAACGCCGAAGCGCTCAAGGAAATCCCCGTAACGCCGATTGGCTGCTGCGTCCTGTGCACTCATACCCAGTTGCAAGGGCACCACACTGCTGCCCGTGCGTTGGCAGTTGCGCGGCTGCAGTGGATCGACTTGACGAAAGTCAGACAGATAGCGCTCATGCATGTCCAGGCGCATCTGTTGCAGAAGGAAAGCGTGTGGTTCGAGCTGGTCGGCGATGCGATAGAACACGCCAGCGGAGACGGGTAGCAACGCCAGGAAGCTGCTCAGGCAACGCTGCCCCACCTCTGCGTCATACATGATGGCGTGACTCGGTTAGATCCTGGCGACCGCATCGACCGCCAGGTTATGCGGCCGGTGATTACACCACGGCCATGTAGTGTTTGGTAAAGCTATCACTGAGCACATCCCACAGCACAGAGGTGCCCTTGGTCACGAACCAGCTGTCCCCGGCCTTATAGCGGGTACTCTGACCAGTGGCTTCGTCGGTAAGGATGACCTCGCCGAACACCACGGTGGCCTGTTCGTTGAACGGGTAAACCATGCGGAACTTGCTCTTGGTTACGGCGAAGTAACCGGCACTGAGCGCATCAGTCGGGGCACCGAAGGTCATCTTGCCGAAAGCCTTGCCCTCGCCCTCGAGAATCTCCGAGCCCAGATCGGCAACGGTGCCCCAGGCATCCAGCTCGTTGAGGGTGGTGCCTTGCTTGATGGGAGTCATTGGATATTTCCTCTGTTAATGATCATCAATGGATGGATCAGCGCCGCCCGTTCCAGTAACCCGACAACTGGTGCCAGGATTTGCCAGCAGTGAGCAGCAACGGACGGATCTGGTCTTTACCGATAACCTGGATGCGGCGCACCGAGCTGATCAGGTCATAGCGCACCGAGCCTTCGCTCATACCCTCGGCCAGCACCTTGCAGATGATGTGACTGGGGGTGACACCGAAGCCCGAATAACCCTGCACGAAGAACACATTGGGGTGCTGCGGCAACGTGCCGATCTGCGGAAACAGGTTGGGGCTGCAGGCCATGGGGCCGCCCCAGGCCAGATCGATCTTCACGTCTTTCAGGTACGGGAAGATCTTCAGCATCAGGTTGCGATTCCAGGCCTTGAGGTCGCTCGGAATGTGCTCGACGAAGGGGGTCGCCGAACCGAACAGCAAGCGGTTCTCACGGGTAACGCGGTAGTAGTCGATGACCGGGCGAATGTCGCTGTAGGCACCACGAATCGGGCTGATACGCTCGATCAGCTCATCGCTTAGCGGCTCGGTCACCATCTGGAAGGCGTAGGTATTGATGGTGGTCTTGTGCAGCTGCGGCTCCATCTTGTTGAGGAAACTGTCGCAGGCCCACAGCAGCTTGCTGGCCTTGACCGAGCCCTTGGCGGTACGCACCGTTACACGCTCGCCGTAAGTCACTTCCAGCGCCGGGCTGTACTCGAAAATCTTCACGCCGTGACTGGCCAGCGCCTTGGCCTCACCCAGCAGCAGGTTGAGCGAGTGCACGTGACCGGCGCCCATGTGCAGCAGGCCGCTGGAGTAGGCATCGGAGCCGATCATCTGCTTGAGCTCGGAGCCCACCAGCAAACGAATCTCCTGCTCCGGGGCGAGCGTCTTGAACTCCTTCTCCCAGGTGGCCAGAGTCTTTTCCTGACGAGCATTGAAGCCCATGTAGCCGTAGCCATGGCAGAAGTCGGCATCGATACCGTACTTCTCGATACGCTCCTTGATGATGCGAGCGCCCTGGTCGCTGATTTCGAGGATCGCGCGCAGGCCATCCTCGCCGACATCCTTGCGAATCTTCTCCAGGTCATGGCCGATGCCCGCCATGATCTGTCCGCCATTGCGCCCAGTGCCGCCGAATCCCAGGTAGCGACCTTCCAGCACGACGATATTGGTGATGCCCTTCTCAGCCAACTCCAACGCCGTATTGATGCCGGAGAAGCCGCCACCGATCACGACCACGTCTGCTTCGATGTCCGCCTCAAGGGACGGAAAGCTGAGGTCGTATTTCTTGGTGGCCGTGTAGTAGGTAGGCGTTTCGATATTGATCATGGGAAGCAACCTGAGTATTCGAGAAGGAACGACTGCTAAACGGGCCCGGCTCCGTGCACGTTGCGTTCTGCTGGATCACATTAGGAACTCTCCGGGCCAACCACGTCTTGATTCACCCTGCCCGGGCACTTGACCATTCCTGCCAGAGCCTGCGCTTTCAGGCGACGCCGCGCTCTGCAATCGCCTCCACGGCAGCCGCCACACAGCGAACCGCCGCGTCAGCACAGGCAGCATCCTGCGCTTCGGATGCGCCTGAAACGCCCACGGCCCTGATCACTGCACCGTCAAGCAGGAAGGGCTCGCCACCGCCGAACAGCACCAGGCCACCCTGCAACGGCAACCCTTGTCGCACCATGTCCGAGCTCCGCTGCAGCCGTTCGGCCCAAGCGCCCGTGGAAAGGCCAAACCCGGCAGCAGTGAGCGCCTTGTTCGAAGCAATCGCCCGACAGGGCGCCGGTGCTCCATCCATGTGCGCCATATGGATCGGTTGCCCGGCAGCATCCACGATGACAATGCTTACCCTGACCGAGGCGCGCTGCGCCTCCTCCAGCACAGCCTGTAGTGCACGCATGGCCAACGCCAACGTAATGGTTGTCATGTGTCGTAGTTCTGTCGTCATAGCATGTCCACCAGAGAGCCTGACGCCAGAAAATAAACATGTTAACCATAAAGCTGCAAGGCCCACTATCTGGGGGATTGCGCGACAACCATTCATCCGCTGGCCTCTGGCAGCAGCGATCAATCAAAAGGCACGCTTGATCAAGACAGTTATACGTCTTAACTTCGTACTATCATCACTCGCATAGGCCATAACCTGCTACTCAGCGGTGAAGGCAATGCAACAAGGAGAGCCGCCACCCTGCGACCCCATCCATTCGCAAGGTGGTCTGCCCCAGTCGCGCCACGAGCCGAACTGAAAAGGCTGCTTACTTAAAGAAATCGTCAACAAGAACAACAAAGAACCTTTCCTTAACTGCAGCTCAGGTGTTTCCCCTAGTGGGAATCGTCTGGTGCCTTACTGGTGACTACCCAGACTCCATCTGGACATGGATCGCCGCAGACGGCAAAACGCATGATGCGAATGCCCTCCGCTCCGGAGAATGGCTCATCAGCAAGCACCGCACCGACGGCGTTCGAGCGGACTTAATGAGCATGTACGACGTATTCGCTTCATCCACCGTCTCCCGGCGGATCAGCACCACTCCCTTTTCCCGGCGCGTCAGCTCGCAGGATATCGACGAACATGCCGAGCAGGTCAGCGACTGGCAGCTGACCTATGACCAGATGACCGCCGGCCGCTTTCATGGCGAACTGACGGAGTTCAGCCTTGACTGGATGCAGGTCATCCGCGACAGAACCAACCAGTCGCTGATCAAGCGAGGGTCGGCCAAGCCCGGCACCATCAACTTCAGCATTCCGCTCAGTTTCAGTGGCGACCTTTACTGCGATGGCAATCTCGTTTCCGAAGGCAATGCCCTGGTTGCCCATGCCGATGATCTGCCACAACTACGCACGCCAGACCAAATGGATCTGGTTGTAATAGCCGTGGACATGGCGATACTCGAGCAGGAACTGACATTGCAGGGCATCCCCTTCGAGAGCCGTCATTTACCCAAGACCTACCAAGTCAAAGGGCTAGATCTGCCCCATAACCTGCGCACCATCCTCGAAAATCTCGAATACAGCTCCACACACTCGGCGGTCGAGCTGAACGACGAGAGGCTGCGGCATCAGTTCCGTGACGCGATCATGCTGCAACTATTCGAGCTACTCCCTTCCAGCCAGCCTATGGAGATCACCCCGTCGGCACGCAAACGTACAGTCGACCGCGCCTGCGAATATGCACTGGCGCACTTGGATGAGCCGCTGAGCATTCTCGACCTGTGCCGCACCCTGGGCGCTAGTCGGCGCAAGCTGCAGTACTGTTTTCAGGAAACTCTTGGCATCAATCCGGTGGCCTACCTGCGCACGCTACGCCTGAACGCAGCACGCCGGGAACTACGCCGGGGCGCCGACCTGGTGTCCGTACAAGACGTCGCCAGCCGCTGGGGTTTCTGGCATCTCAGTCGTTTTTCCAGCGAATACCGGGCGATGTTCGGCGAACGACCCTCGCAGACCCTGCATCGCTGACCCCATCGGCGCACTCCTCCTAGCCCCCCAGCCATACGCCCCCAGATCAGACTGCTGACGGCCATGTCTGGGGGCGTCAGCTTTTCTCTCTCCCGCCTGCATCTTTGCCGTTTTTGGCTAACGCGCACTTCGCCCCCCTCGTAACCTGAACGCAACGGACGAGCTGCCACGTCCTGGCCTCCGCCTATCCAGGCGGGCAAATACACCCTGTTGACAATAAAAAAGTCTCACAACGGAGGTAACTGGGAGATGGACAAGAAATTCGCCTTGTATCCCCTCGCCATGTCCATCATGGCGTCGATATCCCCGGGCGTTCAGGCGTTCCAGCTTGATAGCGGAGATCCCGATCTCAAGCTGCGCTGGGACAATACGCTCAAATACAGCACCGCCAGCCGCCTCAAAGGCGCATCCGATCAGCTCACCGCGCTACCCAATCATGATGATGGCGACCGTAATTTCAGTCGTGGCCTGATCTCCAACCGCTTCGACCTGCTCTCCGAGTTCGACGCCATGTACAAGAACGTCGGCGCACGGGTCTCCGGCGCGGCGTGGTACGACAGCGCCTACAACGAGGGCAACGACAACAACTCCGCGGCGACCGCCAACGCGCTCTCGGTCGACCACGACGAGTTCACACGCGCCACCGAAAAGCTGCACGGGCGCAAGGGTGAACTGCTCGATGCGTTCGTCTTCGCCCGCTTCAGCGTGGGCGACGCCAAGGGTACGGTGCGTGCCGGCCGGCATGCCCTGGTCTGGGGAGAAAGCCTGTTCTTCGGCGCCAACGGCATTGCCGGCACTATGGCGCCGGTGGATGCTGTCAAAGCCGCCTCGGTGCCCAATACCCAGTTCAAGGAGCTGATCCGTCCCACCGAACAGTTCTCCGGGCAGTTGCAACTGACGCCCGACATATCCGTTGGTGCGTTCTACCAATGGCGTTGGGAGCAGACCCGTCTGCCCGCCTCGGGTAGCTATTTCTCGGTACTCGACACCATCGGTGATGGCGCCGAGCGAATGATCGCCGGCCCGAACCCGGTCATCCCAGGTGGCGAGCCGCTTGCCTTCTTTCGCGAGCAGGACATGAAGGCCAAGGATTCTGGTCAGGGTGGCGTCCAAGTACGCTTCCGCGCAGGTGAAACCGACTTCGGTCTGTATGCCGTTCGATACCACGACAAAACACCTCAGATCTACATTCGTCCCGGTGCAGGTGCCCCCGACTTCAACAGCGGACGCCTGGGTACTTACCAGTGGGTCTATCCGGAAAACATCCGCGCCTTCGGTGCCAGCGTCAGCCACACCTTCGGCGACTACAACGTGGCCGCGGAAATCTCCACCCGTCGCAACATGCCGCTGAGCAGCGATGGCGTAACCATCCTCGACGGCAGCGGCGACAACGATGGTGATGCCCGTTACGCAGTCGGCAATACCCTGCATGCACAGGTCTCCTGGCTGGCGACGCTCGGCCCGTCTTTCATCGCCAACGAGGCAGACTTTCTCGGTGAGGTGGCCTGGAACCGCGTGCTCGATGTCACCAAGAACCGCCAGGCGCTCAACCCACTGGCCGATCGCGATGCCACCAACGTGCGCTTCGTCTACGAGCCCCGCTATCGCCAGGTGTTTCCAGGTGTCGACCTGTCGGTACCGGTTGGGCTTGGCTTCGGCGTCGGCAACTCCGCAGTGGTCGGTGCATTCAATGGCGACAAGGTGGGCGACCTCAGCATCGGCCTGACCGCGCTGTACCTCAACGAATGGCGAGCGGGCCTCACCTACACCCACTACTTCGGGCCAGCTGGCACTTCGGTAGACGAAGACAACCACATCTCTTTCAAGCAATCGCTGAAGGATCGCGACTTCATCGCCCTGTCGATCCAGCGCACTTTTTAAGCAGAGGAACCTCACATGACCCGTTTCTCCCTTCCCATGCTGGGCCTGGCATTGCTCTGTGCTCAGCAGAGCATGGCTGCGGTGACGGCCGAAGAAGCCGCCAAGCTGACAGGCGAACTCACACCGCTCGGCGCCGAACGTGCCGGCAACGCCGATGGCAGCATTCCCGCCTGGACAGGCGGACTGACCACGCCCATCCCAGGCGACAAGCCCGGCGGCCGTCGCTCGGATCCATTCAAGGATGAAAAACCGCTGTTCAGCATCAACGCTGGAAACGCCGCGCAATACGCCGAGAAGCTCACGGATGGCACCCGCGCGATGCTGGCCAAATACCCCGACAGCTATCGCCTGGATGTGTACCAGACGCACCGTACCGCCGCCGCGCCGCAATGGGTGTACGACAACACCCTGGCCAACGCGAGCCGAGCGAAGATCGATAACGACGTGGTTGTCGGCGCGTTCGGCGGTATCCCCTTCCCGATTCCCACCAGCGGCGCCGAAGTAATGTGGAACCACCTGCTGCGCTGGCGCGCACCGACCGCACGCTTCTACGCCACGGCCTACCAGTTGACCGCCGATGGCCGCGCGGTGCTGGCAAGCGATGCCAGTTCGATCCAGCAAGTGCCGTACTACTTCCAGGACAGCAATCTGGAGGATTACGCCAAGTCCAACCTGTACTTCAATATCCGCGTCAACCTCTCCGCCCCGGCCATCCGCGCGGGCGAAGGCATCGTCGGCCGGCAGAATCTGGACGCCGCCAAGGACCAGGCCTGGGTCTATCTGGTGGGCCAACGCCGCGTGCGCAAGCTGCCCAATACCTGCTGCGACACCCCCAGCCCGACCATGGCAGGCCTGATGAGCTTCGATGAACTGGAAGTCTTCTCCGGCCGTCTGGATCGCTTCGACTGGAAGATTGTCGGCAAAGAGGAAAAGTACATCCCCTATAACGCCAACAAACTGATGCAGCCGACCTCGGACAAGGAGGTGCTGAGCGCTCATCACCTCAACCCCGACCACGTGCGCTGGGAGCTGCACCGTGTCTGGGTGGTCGAGGCCACGCTGCGCCAGGGCCAGCGCCACCAGGCCGCACGCAGCCGCTACTACTGCGACGAAGACACCTGGACCTGCGTACTGGGCGACCGCTGGGATGCCAACGGCCAACTGTGGAAGACCACCTGGGGTCAGGTCATGGCGATGCCGGATCTGCCTGGCAACTTCATGTTCGCCTTCGGCTTCAACGACCTGCTCTCCGGCGCAGCCATGGTCGCCGGTCTGTTCAATGAGAAGCCGGTGCATTACGAACTGCTCGAACGCCTGCCGGATGTCGAGTTCACCCCCGACGCACTGGCCAATGATGGCATTCGCTGAACCGCTATCGGCCAGCCGCGACAGCATTACGGAGCGCGCTCATGAACACTCATAGCAGTCAACCTTCGCGCGGTACGCTGGGACGCTGGCAGTGCTCGCTGCTGGCGGCCTGCCTGTGCCTGACCGGCGCGGTGCAGGCGGCGCCGGTCGGCGCGGCGCTGGAACGCCCGGCACTGCGCGCGGTCAACCCGGCGCACGCCTATCTGCTGGGCATCGCCCAGGCCGGCCAGCGCCTGGTGGCCGTCGGCGAGCGCGGCCTCATCGTGCTGTCCGACGACCAGGGGGCGACCTGGCGACAGGCCGCCTCCCCGGTCAGCGTCACCCTGACCGCCGTGCGCTTCGCCGACGCCGAGCACGGCTATGCCGTCGGGCACGGCGGCAGCGTGTTGGTCAGCGAGGATGGCGGTACGCACTGGACTGCCAGCCTGGATGGCCGCCGAGCCGCCCAGACGCTGCTGGCGGCGGCGCAGGCGCAAGGTAACCCGCGTGCGATTGCCGAAGCCCAGCGCCTGGTCGAGGACGGCCCGGACAAACCCTTCCTCGACCTGTGGGTGAAGAGCCCGCAGGAGGCCTATGTCGTCGGCGCCTACGGCCTGGCCCTGCGCACCGTAGATGGCGGCAAGAGCTGGCAGCCCTGGCTGCAGCGCAGCGTCAACCCAGGTGGGTTGCACCTCAATGCCATCCGCAGCCGTGGCCAGCGCGTGGTCATCGCCGGTGAGCAGGGCCTGGTGCTGATCTCCGAGGATGGCGGCGCCAGTTTCAGCCCAGTGGAAACGCCCTACTCCGGCAGCTTCTTCACCCTCGAACTGCCAGCCGATGGTTCCATCGTGCTCGCCGGCCTGCGCGGCAATGCGCTGCGCAGTGAGGATGGCGGCGCAAGCTGGAGCCCGCTCGCCTCCCCCGTAGAGGCCTCGATCACCGCCTCGGCGCTACAGGCCGACGGCACGCCGCTCTTCGTCAACCAGGCCGGCATGCTCCTGCGCGAGCAAGGCGGTCGCCTGCTGCCGAGCAACCGCCAGCCACTGCCGCCCCTCAACAATCTACTACCCATAGCAGATGCCGATATCGTCCTGGTGAGCGGAGCAGGTGTCAGTGTGCTGAAAGCTGGAGACGTGAAGTGAACAACGCGCCAACCGACCTGGCGGAAGCCTCCGCTGCCTTCGATCCACGCTCGGGCTCGCTGCTCGAGCGCCTGCTTTTCAACTATCGCCTGCTGGTGGTGGCGCTGTGCGTCATCACCACCGGGCTGCTGGCCTGGCAAACCACCAAGCTGGAGCTCAACGCCAGCTTCGAGAAGACCATCCCCACCGCGCATCCCTACATCCAGGTGTTTCAGCACTATCAGAGCCAACTGACCGGGCTGGGCAACTCGGTGCGGATCGCCGTGCAGAACCCGACCGGCGACATCTACGACCCGAACTACCTCGACGCCCTGCGCCGCCTGTCAGACGCCATCTTCCTGCTGCCGGGGGTCGACCGGGTCAATATGAAATCCCTGTGGACGCCCTCGACCCGCTGGACTGGCGTGACCGAAGACGGCCTCGAAGGCGGCTCGGTCATCCCCAACGGCTACGATGGCAGCCCGGCCAGCCTTGAGCAGCTTCGCGCCAACGTCGCCCGCTCCGGCGAGATCGGCCAGTTGGTGGCGGTCAACGCCCGCTCCACGGTGATCTACGTACCGCTGCTGACCCAGGACGGCAACGGCCAGCCGCTGAACTACGCGACCTTCGCCAACCAACTCGAACAACTGCGCCAGCAGTACCAAGGCAAAGGCCTGAACATTCACATCACCGGCTTCGCCAAGATAGTCGGCGACCTGATCGACGGCGTGCGGGCAGTGCTGCTGTTCTTCGCCATCGCCGTGGTGATCGCCACGCTCACCCTGTTCTGGTACACCCGCTGCCTGCGCTCCACCCTGCTGGTAGTCACCGCGTCCCTGGTGGCGGTGGTGTGGCAACTGGGCCTGTTGCCGACGCTGGGCTACTCGCTCGATCCCTATTCGATCCTGGTGCCCTTCCTGGTCTTCGCCATCGGCATGAGCCACGGCGCGCAGAAGATGAACGGCATCATGCAGGACATCGGTCGTGGCGTGCCCAAACTGCTGGCGGCGCGCTTCACCTTCCGCCGCCTGTTCCTGGCCGGCATGACCGCCCTGCTGGCCGATGCGGTGGGCTTCGCGGTGCTGCTGGTGATCGACATTCAGGTCATCCGTGAGCTGGCCATCGCCGCCTCCATCGGCGTTGCGGTGCTGATTTTCACCAACCTCATCCTGCTGCCGATCCTGCTCTCCTACACCGGCGTCAGCGCACGGGCGGCCCAGCGCAGCCTGCGCGCCGAGCAGGCCGATGCGCGTGGCGAACGCAAGCACCCGCTGTGGTCGTTCCTCGACCGTTTTACCCATCGACCAATGGCCAGTGCAGCGGTGGCCGGCGCCTTGCTGCTCGGCGCCGTCGGCTTCGTGGTCAGCACCCACCTGAAGATCGGCGACCTCGACCCAGGCGCCCCGGAGCTGCGCCCCGACAGCCGCTACAACCGCGACGTAGCCTTCATGAACGCCAACTATGGCGCCTCCAGCGACGTGCTGGCGGTACTGGTGAGCACCCCGGACGGGCAATGCGCGCAATACGACATCCTCAACCGGCTCGATGCCCTGGAATGGCAACTGCGCCAGCTCCCCGGCGTGGAGTCGACCCAGTCGCTGGCTTTGCTCAACCGCCGCATGATGGTCGGCCTGAGCGAGGCCAATCCCAAGTGGTACGAGTTCATGCCCAACCAGGGCATGCTTAACTCGGTCGCCGCCAGCGCCCCACGTGGCCTGTATAACGATGGCTGCAGCCTGCTGACGCTGTACATCTACCTGCGCGACCACAAGGCCGACACCCTGACCGGCGTGGTCGACCACGTTGCAGCGTTCGCCCGGGTCAACGACACGGCGGACGCGAAATTCCTCCTGGCCGCTGGCAACGCCGGCATTGATGCGGCGACCAACATCGTGGTCAAGGAAGCCTGGTGGCAGATGCTGGTGCTGGTCTACGCCGCCGTGGCTCTGCTCAGTCTGATCACCTTCCGCTCCTGGCGTGCGGTGCTGGTGGCCGTGCTGCCGCTGATGCTGACCTCGGTGCTGGCCGAGGCGCTGATGGTGCTGCTGGGCATGGGCGTCAAGGTGGCGACCCTGCCGGTAATCGCCCTCGGCGTGGGCATCGGCATCGACTACGCGCTGTACATCCTCTCGGTGACCCTGGCGCAATTGCGCGCAGGCAAGAGCCTGTCGGAGGCCTATTACCGTGCCCTGCTGTTCACCGGCAAGGTGGTGATGCTGACCGGCGTGACCCTGGCCATTGGGGTGATCACCTGGGTGCTGAGCCCGATCAAGTTCCAGGCCGACATGGGCCTGCTGCTGGCCTTCATGTTCGTCTGGAACATGCTCGGTGCCCTGATCCTGCTCCCGGCACTAGCGCATTTCCTGCTGAAGCCGAAGCGGCTCGCTACAGCCACGTTTGTGCAGCAAGCGCCCGGTGGTGCCGACGTCTGCGACCCGGTGAGAATGACCTGAACGCACCGTCGCAATAGCAAAGGCGCCCACTCGGGCGCCTTTGTGCATGGATAACCAGAAATCATTGCACTCCCCATCCTCGTGACTCCTGTCGCTGACAACGCGAAAAGACCGGTCGTGCTCTCTTGGCTGGATATGCCTGACGGGCAGAGATTGTTCGCAAAATCTGGATTGAGCTCCTGCCGCTACGTCCAACATAGCGGCAGGCCTTAGGTCAGTCGGGTTGAGGCGCAGAGGTCTGGGTACGCGCCAGCATCGCCTGGATTTCCTGAGTCGCCTGGCGCGTGCTCTGCGCCAGCTTCTTCACCTCGTCGGCGACCACGGAGAAACCGCGCCCCACCTCGCCGGCGCGGGCCGCTTCTATCGCCGCATTCAGCGCCAGCAAGTTGGTCTGCTCGGCGATGCCCTTGATCACGCTGACCACTTGGGCGATCTGCCCGTAAGTGTCCTGGTTATGCCGCAGCATCTGTTCATGGGCGGCCTGGGCGTTACGCTCATCGGAGATATCCCGCACCGCCCCAATAACACGGTAGAGACGTCCCTGCTCATCGCGCACTGAACGCCCACGCTCCCGAAACCAGATGTAGCCACGCGTCTTGTGGCGCATAAGGTACTCGATCACGTACTCGCCACTACCGGCCGGATCGATGATCTCTCGCTCGAACAGGCTGGCGATGCCCCCAAGGTGATCCGGATGAATAAGGCTGGCCTGACTTTCCAGGCCATCCGGCAACTCGTCGCGGCTATAGCCCGTCAATGAACGAAACTGGTTGGAGATGCGCATGCTGCTGGCCGGATCATCGATACGCCCATTGACCACTATGAAGTCCCAGTAGCCTTCGGTCAGCGTCGACTGCGCAAGCTCCCATACACGGGCTTCCTGCTGGCAGTGCTGCAGCGCATCCTGCTGTTCATGGCACTGACCATGCAGCGTTTCCAGTTGCAGCGCCTGGCACTGTAACTGTTCCTGCAACTGGCGCTCACGCACGGCGGCCTGTTGCTGCGCCTCAGCTTGTGTATCGATGCGTGCCTGCAGGTGCGCCTGCTGCTCCTGAAGCTGGCGCAGATGATTGGCCACTCGCGACAGCGCATCGTTCAAGCGAGGCTGCTCGGCCAATACGGAAGAACGCACCGAGGCAAGCTCGGCGCCCCGGCCCAAGGCCTCGAGCTGTTGCTCCAGCGCTTCGGCGATATCACGCCCTCGATCACGGAAAAACATAACGACTACTCCCGTCAGATGGGCGACGCCCTTAGCGCCGCACGCTGCTTGATCAATTGCCACTGCTGGTCGA
The DNA here is from genome assembly GCF_034683865.1 of Pseudomonas sp. C11. NCBI lineage: Bacteria > Pseudomonadati > Pseudomonadota > Gammaproteobacteria > Pseudomonadales > Pseudomonadaceae > Pseudomonas > Pseudomonas sp. C11. The sequence goes on along the minus strand of NZ_JAWIIP010000001.1, from coordinate 34,101 downwards.
TGGCCTGCTTCTGTCCGGATTTGAGCGGTTCGAGAAAGTACAGGCGACGCCGCTCGCCAGCTGCCGGCACGAGGCTTGGCGTCTGCCGCGCCAGCTCGATCATTTCCGGCAGTTCGGTGCGCAAGGGTGCGTAGAAGTGGGTGGCCTGGGTATTCAGACGGGCGTTTTCGGGCGCCAGCATGTAGTCGATGAAGCGATAGGCCAGTTCGGGCGCCCTGGCATCGGCGGGGATGGCCCAACTGTCGACGGTCAGCAGCGCTCCTTCCTGCGGTACCAGGAACTCCAGCGATGATCGCCTCGAAGCCGCCTCCAGTGCATGCCCGCTCCAGGCCATTGACGCGCATAGGCGACCGGCAGCCAGCGCTTCGATGTAGCCCTCGTTGTCCAGCGTTCGCAGCGTGCCTGCGCTATCGGCCAAAGACGCACCCGCAGCCTGCAAACGCCTGAGCGTGGCCTCGGAAAGGCGCCGCCCCTTGGCATTCATCCACAACGAGAAAGTTTCTTCCGGCGCATCCAGCCAACCGATGCCACATGCTTTGAGTGCCTGGACGTAGGACTCATCGAACAACAGACGCCAACTCGGTGGCGCCTGCCGTCCTAATGCTTGCTCGACCTGATTACGGTCGATCACCAGGCCAACGGTGCTCCACAGGTACGGCACAACATAGCGCGGCGCCCCGGCGAAGCTCGCCAGGGCAGACGTCAGTTTCGGATCAAGGTTGTCGTAGTGCCTTAATCTCTCCAGCTCCAGTTTCTGCAGACGCCCCTCCTCGATAAGCCGCTGCAACTGGAAATGCGATGGCACCACCAGATCGAAAGACGCGCCCTGACTGAGCGCCTGATCCAACTCCTGGGCCGTAGTGAAGGTCTGGTAGTCGACATCGATACCGGTGTCATGCTCGAAACGGGCGAGCACCTGTGGGTCGATATAGTCCTTCCAGTTGTAGATACGTAGCGTCTCGGCATGCCCGCTGACACTCGACAGCATGAGCACGGCTAGCAGCAAGCCTCTCATCATCCGACTCCCCTGATGTCGTCGACACTCAGCGACAGCGCATTACGCAAGGGCAGCTGACGCTGGCCTTGCGTATGCGGGCGCGTCATTCGCCACGCCTTATCGAAGACGTGGCGCGGAGCATCTAGCCGAGGTCGGGCTCGAACAGCTTGCGCTTCATGTACAGCTTGACCCACAGCAGGGCGATGACGCTGATCAGCAGCAGGATGACGCCGAGGATCTTGTAGACCAGTACGGTCATCTCCGGCGATGGCGAATTGTTCATCGCGACGTAGAGCATGGCGACGATGCCGAGGATCTGTGGCAGCGGGTAGAACGGTGTCTTGTAAGGCCGCGCAATGTTCGGCATGCGCCGACGCAATACCAGCACGTCGATATGCGCCACCACGTAGGCCAGCAGCCAGCTGGTCGAGGCGGCGATCACCAGCGGGATCAGCGAGTCGATGTCCATCAGCAGCAGCGGGATGGCAATGGTCGCTGCCATGAACAGGATGCCCACCCAAGGCGTACCAAAGCGCTGGCTGACAATCTTCATCTGCGGGAAAGCCTGGCCGTTCTCAGCCATGCCCTGCATCATGCGCGGCACGGCGGCCAGCACCGTATTGACCGTGCTGCACGTCGCGGTCACCGCCATCACGGCGGCGATGATCCAGCCGGCCTTGCCAAAGACGGCATTGGCGTAATCCAGATACGGCAGCGGCGAGCCGGTGAGCGTTTCCACATTCAGGTAGAAGCTCACGCCATAGACGAACAGCAGGAAGATCCCAAGCATGGCACACAGCGACAGCATCATTGCGCGCGGGATATTGCGTTGCGGATTGTCTACCTCATTGATCATCGGGCAGATGAACTCCACCCCCACCATCAGCCACATGGCCATGGCGATCAGACCGATGAAACTGCCATTGAGGACGGGTTCGAAACTCCAACTCACCGGCGTGCCCGTGACCTGGGCATGAGGCTCGATGGCACCGCTGACCGCACACAGACCGATGAGCAGCAACGCCGTCACCAGGATGAATGCCAGCAGGTTCTGCACCTTGGCGAACACATCCGCGCCGAGGATGTTGGTCACCACCAGGACACCGAGGATCAGAAATGGCAATACCAGCGGCGGGAACATGCCGGGCAGCAGCTCGCCGATGATCGCATCGACCAGAAACATCTCCACCGGCAGGGCCAGCATGGCCACCACCACGTAGCCGGCGAACACCGCAACGATGGCCGGGAAGTGCCCGATGGCCTTTTGCGTGTAGGTCGCCAGCGTCCCTTCCTGGGGGAACATCAAGGACAATTCGGAAAAACTCATGGCGTTGAATTGCGCCAGGATGAAGGCAACGATGAGCGCGGCGATGAAGCCCATGCCACCGATACCGATGCCCTGCGTGGCGGTAATCATAGAGCCCTGTACGATCACCAGGCCGACGCAAATGGCCATCATGGTGATGAAGCCAAGTTTCTTCTGCTGCATGAAAGTGCTACTCCCCGCCTGCATCGAGGCAATGTCAGGGGCGTTGGTCTTGTTCATTCGATTATTCTCCCGCTCGGGCCGGATGGCCCAGTGGTGCCCACGAAAATGACGTCAGTTGGCTACCGCGTCGGTCATCACTTTGCGCCTGTGAAAAGGGGAATTCTTGCCTCTGGCTGCCGGGAGCTTGCCCTTGCGTGTCAGGGAGGCAAAGCACGCCTGGCGGGCGCGGAACCTCCGCTCTTCAGCCGTAACAAGCAGGCCTCATCTGCGCAGCCGGTAGGGTGGGCTTCAGCCCACCAGATTGCCCAGCAGACGGCTTGTCATTGGTGGGCTAAAGCCCACCCTACGGCGGCTGATTCCAAGGGCCGGTCGAGGTAATACCTGGCCGCACTTCAACCTTGGGCGATGACCGCCTTGAGCATGCTCTTGAAGGTTTCGATCTGCTCGGCGCTGAAGGCCGCGAACACCTTGTCCTGCTGCTCGCCAGCGATACGCCAGAGTTCTTCGGCCTGATCCACGCCAACGGCGGTCAGCACGTAGCGCTCGTCGGCGTCGGCCACCATGCCCTTGCGCTTGAGAATCTCCACCGCCTGCTCGATCTCGCGCACCGGCATGGCCACCTCGCGCAGCAGGTCACCCATGCTCAGCCCCGCATCGTTCTCCAGCACCATCAGCATGCGCGCCTCGCTGGTACGCAGGCCGGTGGAAAGCTGGCGCGGCTGATAACTGCTCTGGTAGCTGCGCACGGCCTGGGTCATCAGGTAGTAGAGGTTGTGGCTCAGGCGCCCCTGGAAGGCACTGCTGGGCTGCTGGCCTTCGCTTTTCTGGGTCATGCGCGTGTGCGGCAGCACCATGGAATAGGCGCCCTGGTGATAGAGCAGCGGCGAACGCCCAAGATCATCGAAGGCCACCACCTTGCCAATCAGGATCCAGTGGTCACCACCGTCGACCTGCTGGTACATCTCGCACTGAAAGCGCGCCGCGCAATCGGCCAGCAGCGGCGCACCGCCGGCCCCGGCCTCGTGCACGATACCCTCGAACTTGTCGTCACGCGGGCGGGCGAACTGGTTGGAAATGTCGATCTGGTCGGCGGCCAGCACGTTGACCGCGTAATGCGTGGCGCGCTGGAACACCTCGTAGCTGCCGGAGCGCTTGTCGATGCTCCACAGCACCAGCGCCGGGTCGAGCGATACCGAGTTGAAACTGTTGGCGGTCACGCCGACCTTCTCGCCATCGGGCGTGGCAGCGGTGATGACGGTCACGCCCGTGGCGAAGTTGCCCAGCGCGCGGCGAAAGGCGCGCGGGTCGATGCACGTAGTCATGGGATTCTCCCTGGCCGCAGCGATGCGGCTTATTGTTCGAGTAGCGGGGCCGCCAGCGGCCCCACGCAAGGTGCAGCCGGACTCAGACCATGCTCGGGTCAGGCTCCAGGCCCATCAGCTCACGGCCGAGGATCTGCGCGCAGACGTCGTAGTCGGTGTAGGCATGGGCGCCGGTCATGTGCGAGTCACGGAACAGGCGCTGCATCTCGTTGCTCTCGAACCAGGAGGTGCCACCGGCCGCCTCGAACAGGCGATCCACGGCCTGGATGCACATCTTCACTGCATAGGCCTGGTTGGTGCGCCAGAACGCCAGGGTCTCGCGGCTCGGGTACTGGTGACGCTCGGCATGATCAGCGTGCTCGGCCCAGGTCTTTTCCAGGAAGGCCCGCGCGGCGCCGACCTGATGGGTCGACTCGGCCAGGCGCATCAGCGCTGGCGTGGCGGTGCCGACGTTGACACCGGTGTAGGCGCGCACGCGATTCTTGGTCTTTTCCTTGTAGGCTTCGAGCATGCGCTCGGCGATGCCCAGGCCGATGGCGGCAAAACCGCTGGCGAAGTACGGGCGATAAGGCGCGTAGAAAATCTTGCTGTCGGGGTACAGACCGAACCCGGCGGACTTGCCCTCCATCATATCCTTGGCCTTCTGGATGCGATGGTTGGGCACGAAGGCATCCTTGATCAGCAGGGTCTTGGTACCGCTGCCCTTCATACCGGCGGCGAACCAGTCGTCGCGAATCTCGTAGTCATTGCGCGGCAGCACGGCGAAGCAATAATCCTGGCCGCCCTCGCCGTTCTGCCGGCGGCAGCCGACGATGGCCCATTCGGCGTGATCGCTGCCGCTGCTCCAGCCCATCTCGCCATTGAAGATGACGCCGCCTTCCACTTCCTCGACCTTGCCGAACGGCGCGATGCTGCTGCTCGCGGTGGCATCGGAGTTCTCACTCCAGACCTCATCCTGCAACTGCTTGGGAAACAGCGCCAACTGGTGGCTATGGGTGCACAGCAGGCTGAAGGCCCAGGCGGTGCTGGCACAGGCGCCGGCCAGGGCCGCGACGCAATCGGTGAATTCCGGCAGGGAGATTTCCAGGCCGCCATAGACCTTGGGCTGGAAGGCACGGTGCATGCCGATGCCCTTGAGCAAGGCGATGTTCTCCTCGGGCACCTTGCGCTCCTGCTCGGCACGCGAAGCATTGGCAGCGATGGCCGGGAGGATGGCTTTGAGGTCTTCGAGGAGCGGATTTGGCTTTTTCATCTGAGTACGAGCCCTGATTATTGTTAGCGGTAGATCGCGGCAGGCGACTCGTTGGCGACACTGACAAGCTGCTCGTGCAGCCCGTCAGCCTGAGCATCAAGTGCGATACCGGCCGAGGGACGCGCTCATTATGGGTACTGGCCAGCGGGCTAAAAATGCACCTTACGAGGACTCGATTGTACTTTTCATAGAAATTTGAGCGGCAACTGGCAAAAAGTTAATCTATTAACAACTTTCCTCTTGCGACCCATCTCAGGACGCGCCCGATGCCCGCCTTGCCCTTCTATGCACGCCCCAACCTGCTGCGCGCCCTGCGTCACCGCAACTTCCGCCTGTACTTCGCAGGCCATGCCATCTCCACCCTGGGCACCTGGATCCAGCAGGTGGCGCTGGCCTGGCTGATCTACCGCCTGAGCGGCTCAGCCGCCCTGCTCGGCCTGACCACCTGCGTCGCGCTGCTGCCGCAACTGTTCGTCGGCCCCCTGGCCGGCGCCTGGATCGACCGCCACGACAAACGCCGCCTGCTCATCCTGGTCGAAGCCCTGCTCGGCGTGCAGGCACTGGTGCTGGCCCTGCTAACCTGGCTCGGCTGGATCAACCCGACGCTGATCGTCGTCATGGCCGCACTGATGGGCGTGCTCAACGCCTTCGACACGCCCTTGCGGCAATCGCTGCTCAGCCAGTTCGTCGAAGACCGCGCCGACCTGCCCAACGCCCTGGCCCTCAACGCCATGCTGTTCACCTCGTCACGCTTCGTCGGCCCGCCCCTGGCGGGGCTGCTGCTGGGCGTATCCAGCGAGGCGCTGTGCTTTTTCCTCAATGGCCTGTCCTACCTGGCGCTGGTGATCGGCCTGCTGCTGATCCACCTGCGCCCCACCGAACGCGCGGCGGGCTCCTACCGCGACCTGCTCGGCGAAGGCCTGCGCTACGCCCGGCACAACCCACGCATCCGGGCGATGATGCTCAGCGTACTGGTGATCAACTTCACGGCATCGAGCTACGTGGTGCTGCTGCCGGTGTTCGCCAAGGACATCTTCGCTGGCGATGCCACCACCCTCGGCTGGCTCTGGGGCGCAGCCGGGCTCGGCTCACTGCTGTCGACGGTGCTGCTGGCCTCGCGCCTGTCCGTGGACTCGCTGCCGCGCACCATCCTCGCCGCCAGCGCAGTCACCGCCCTGGCCCTGCTGGTCTTCGCCGGTAGCGACATACTGCCGCTGTCGCTCGCCGCCATGGCGCTGATCGGCTTCGGCATCACCGTGAGCAACGTCGGCACCAATATCGTGCTGCAGAGCGAAGCCCCGGAAGCCCTGCGCGGGCGCATCGTCTCCCTCTACACCTCCACCCGCTTCGGCTTCGACGCCCTCGGCGGCCTGCTGGTCGGCCTACTCGCCGCCCACCTCGGCGCACCATGGGTGATGGCGCTGGCTGGCGGGGGGTTGTTGGTGTATTGCGGGGGGCTTGGGTTAAGGCGCGGGCACGGGTAGTGTCGCTTCACAGATTCATGCGATTGGTATATTGCGGCAGACGATACTGTGACTACCGAAAACGCGCTGTCAGCGAATACCATCCAGGCATTAGGTTCTGTACGAAAAGTGCCTGCACTCGGTGATGCTTCGTTAAAAACAGGTTCGGAATGCTCATTTACAGCTCGTAAACTCCGCTTCCTCACCTGTTTTTGCCTCGCCTGACCTTCGCTCGACGACTTTTCGTACAGAGCCTAGGAGAGGGAAGACGGCAGATAGATCTGTGTTCTGTACTTATAAGACTGCTTTCGGCCAGAGGCGATAACCGCCTTATGATGCACGCTCCTGAATATCGGAACGCTTCGGAGACAGCCATTGGACCTTGAGAGCAAGCTATTAGATCGCTATGCCGGATGCCTGCTAGGCCTGGCTTGTGGCGATGCTGTCGGCACTACCCTCGAATTCAGCTCACGCGAGACCCTGAGCCCCATCACGGATATGGTCGGCGGAGGGCCCTTCACCCTGGCCGCTGGTCAATGGACAGACGACACCTCGATGGCACTTTGTCTGGCAGAAAGCCTGCTCTCAAAAAACGGCTTCGATGCAAAAGACCAGATGACTCGGTATCTCAATTGGTGGCATTGGGGTTACTTGAGTTCGACGGGACAATGCTTCGATATCGGCACGACAGTCAGACAGGCGCTAATGACTTTTCAGAAGACTGGAGAGCCGTTCGCCGGCTCCATTGATCCGGAAAGCGCCGGAAATGGCTCAATCATGCGCCTGGCGCCCATCATCCTCTTCTACTTTCCGGATGAGAAATTGGTGGCATGGGCCGCGAGACAAAGCTCCCGCACAACCCATGGAGCCCCCGAGGCAATCGAGTCGTGTCTGTTACTAGCAGATGTGATTTCCAGGGCATTGGCAGAATATGAAAAAGAGGATGTGCTTGCACTTTCTTCGGCACAGTATTGCGAACCTGCGATCAAAGACCTCGCTTCCGGTAGCTTCAAGCATAAGCACCGAGACCGAATCAGGGGTACCGGGTACTGCATTGCTTCGCTCGAAGCCGCACTCTGGTGCTTTTGGTTCACTGACTCCTTCGAAGCTGCAGTGCTGCAAGCCGCCAATCTGGGCGACGATGCCGACACCACCGCTGCGATCGTTGGCCAGATAGCCGGTGCGTTCTATGGGAAACAGGGTATTCCACCTCAATGGTTGGAGAAGTTGCACCTGGCGTCAGAAATTGAAAGCATCGCCATCGCACTACTCAAGTCAGCCCAACTTAGAATCCCGGAAAGCCCGGACTGTCTTGGAGAATAACTGCGTAGGGTGGACTCAGGAGCGTAAGAGAACAGTCCACCGGCCAGGATAAAAGGCGTACTGCTTCGCGAGTACGCCCTACAAAGCTGTTCCCAAGGATGGGACGACTCATTCAAAAAAACGGCAACTCCCCCACATCGACTCCCACGCTAGAAATATATTTAAGTGTGGATATTTGCCTTAGCTTCTTTAGCCCCAGAATAATTTTAGGTGCAATAAAGCTCTTCCCATTCAGATATCCGGAAAATTCAGCACTATCACTTCCACCACATTCATACTGATCACATAAACCGTCGTATGCCTCAGAGTAGCAAAGTGGACTACTAACATCAGCAAGGGCTAGCAATGCACTCATTTCTCTTATCGAAAAATTCTTACACAGAAAAGAATAAAGCTCACGCTCCAGGCCGGAATCATACAACAAACTATCACGCCAGCTTGACTTGCTAGATTCAGCTGTCGCCCTAATACGAAGCTCAAGAAAGCGAGCAATTTTTTCTGCAGAGACATCTTCAATTGATATTTCCACACCAATATTAAAAGCAAACTCCCGATGAACCTTTATTACATCTATAATTTCAGACAAACCTCTCTGACTAATTGAGTATCTCTCACATATTTCATTCTTTAAAAATCTGAAGCAAGGCTTTCCCCAGTTGGATTTTCGGGTTAACTCCTTTGAAATATTTTCAATCACAGATCTCGAAGCATGCTTCGTGTATGTTCCCGTGCCGTACTCATCGGAGAGAAAATCAGTAAGAATTTCCGCATTCTTTATACCTTCCGAGAGCGCACAGAAAGCTGAATAAAAAACTTCAATATTAATTAGCGAGACGCTATCCTCAAGATGCTTTTTATTACTATTGTCATAGGCATATCGAAAGGTCTCTCCGGTAGGATCAATCAACGAAAATTCACGAATTGCAGGCTCTATTGTTGAGACCACCTCTTTATATCGAGGATCACACTGCCCAGATGCAGCCACATACATCTCCCACAACGCACCGAGATTATGAGTCCTCATCAGCTTTGGGTCAGATACAGTGATATGTCCTCTGACTCTTTCAATTAGCCTGATTTGCATCTTCAGAAACAATTCTATTCTATGCCGAGCGCAGAATACGATCGGATACACTACTTCGTCCGGGTCAAATCCTCTGGATATGGTATCTCTGCACATTGTGTGAACGGCACTGTCAAATCCATTTGCATAGTAATTTGTTCCAGGCCAGCCATTTCTGCCCACACATGCATTCAGCTGCGTATTCTCACCGCTCGCGAATAAATTCATGCAAACATTCCCTTTATACTGTTTAGCCATAGTTCCCCGCACATCACTGCAACCACAGTGCGCGCGACAGATAACTTACCCACACTACTGAAGCTTCTCTGCTTTCGATCAGACTTTAAATTAATCGCGCCTGAGTTTGCTCATCAATTTAAGGGGCAACTCTGGCCGATAGCCGCCGGTCAGATAGATGAGTGATTGTCCAGATTGAGCGCTGCAATATATGAACAAGCGCTCGCCCCTACTCCACCGCACCCTTCGTCACCCGATACTCCCCCGGCGTCGCGCCCGCATTGCGGGTGAAGAACCGGCTGAAATAGGCCGGGTCCTTGAAGCCAAGCTGGTAGCAGATTTCGTTGACCGAGCTGCCGGTGAACAGCAGCAGGCGTTTGGCTTCCTGCATCAGGCGGTCGAACACCAGGCGTTTGGACGGCAGGTCGGCGATGCGCCGGCAGATGTCGTTGAGGCGCGCTTCGGTGACGCCCAATTGCGCGGCGTAGCGGCTCAGTGGCCAGTGTTCCTGATAGTGGGTTTCGATCAGGGCGTTGAAGCGCTGGAAGATGTGCAGGTCTTCACCGCGCGCCGGCTGTGCCTGGATGGTGCGGGCGGACAGGCGCAGCAGGCTGACGAAGATCAGCCGGGTCAGCGCCGCCAGGCTGAGTTCGCGGCCTGGGCGGTCGTCGGCGAACTCACAGCGCAGTTCGTCGAACAACAGGTTCAGCCGCGCCACCTCGCCGTCGTATTGCCCGTCCAGCTCGCCCACCGCCACGCACAAGGGGGCGATCTGCGGCCCCTGGGCCAGGCCCTGGCGGCTCTCCAGCAGCGGCCAGACCAGTTCCTGGCGCACGGTGAGCACATGGCCGTCGCTGTCGGCGTCGGTGACGAAGGCATGGGGAAAGGTCGGCGGGGTGAGGAAGAACATCGGCCCCTGCTGCTGGTAGCGCTGGTCGTCCAGGTACACCCGCACCACGCCGCTCTTGACGTAGTGCACCTGGAAAAAGCGGTCGTGCCGATGCACCGGCATGTTGCGGCCAAAGAAGTCGGCCAGCTTGCCTAGGGCTTCGTAATGCACGTCCGCATCGGCGTAACGCTGGTCGTAGACCTGGCCGATGTTGATGTTGGGGATGGGTTGAGGATCGTGCATGGGGCCCCCCCTAGCAGGCTGTTGAAAAACTACCTACGTTGCCATTGCTGCGTTAAAAACAGGCTCGTGCGCGAGTCCGATCAAAATGCTCATTTACAGCTCGTAAAGTCGAGCGCGACTCCGACCGTTTTTCGCCTGTTTTTGTGGGGCCGCTGTCGGTATTGCACTAGCTGCCTCGGCTCGGGCTTCCTGCTTCGCTCTACCTCCTGCATCCATGCAGTCGTCGCCTACGTTTTTCAACGGCCTGCAGGCCCATCAGGCTCAGGGCTTGATCTGCTTGAGTTCGTTGAGCAGGCCAAGCAGTTGTTGCAGCTTCTCTTCGCCGAACTGCTCTTGAATGCGCTGGTAGTTGCGCTCCATGCCGTCGCTCATGGAGAGGAAGCAGGCATGGCCTTTTTCGGTGAGGTTGATGTGCACGCGGCGCTGGTCGGTGGCGGACTTGCGCCGTACGACGATGCCGTCGCGCTCCAGGCGGCTGAGCACGCCGGTCATGCTCGGTTTGAGGATGCAGGCCAGCTCGGCCAGGCGAAAGCTTTCCATTTCCCCGTGCTGGCGCAGGATGCGGATGACTCGCCATTGCTGCTCGGTGAGGCCGTGTTCGTTGAGCTGCGGGCGGAAGAAACTCATCGCCGCTTCACGGGCCTGCAGCAGGGTAAGGGTCAGGGAAGGTCGGGCTGTTGGCATGTTGGCGTTCACAGTGCTGGATTGATAAACATTTTAACGAGATAAGGCAGATGGCACACCAGCGTCAATCATTGCAGATGTGCCTGGCATTCTCATACATGGCCAGCGGCAGCCTCGATCAAGCTCGCCACCCAGCCTGGCTCTTATGCTGCTCCCCAAATGACTCGTGCAACAGCTCGATGTCGGCAACTCATCCGCAGCAGGAGCTTCGCGCCCATGGACACTTCAATCGTACCGACCCTTCCCGCCGTCGAGGGGTTCCTGAACCAGCGTCATCGCTCCTTCATCGATGGCAGCCAGAGCCGCCCGGCGCATGGCGAGAGGATGGATATTTTCAACCCGGCAAGCGCGCAAGTCCTGGCTCAGGTGGAGCTGGCCGACGCGGCGGCGGTGGACGCCATCGTCACCTCGGCCCATCGCGCCTTCACCTCGGGCTGCTGGAGCAAGCTGGCGCCTGCCGCGCGTGAACGCATCCTGCTGCGCTTCGCCGATCTGGTCGAAGCCCATGGCGAGGAACTGGCCCAGTTGGAAACCCTCAATCAGGGCAAGTCGATCCACCTGTCGCGCGCCGTTGAAGTCGGTGCCTCGCTCAACTACATGCGCTACATGGCCGGCTGGGCCACCAAGATCGAAGGCCAGACGCTCGACGTGTCCATCCCAGTGCCGGAGAACGCGCGCTTCAACGCCTACACCCGCCGTGAGCCGGCTGGCGTGGTAGCGGGCATCGTGCCGTGGAACTTCCCGATGATGATTGCCCTGTGGAAGGTCATCCCGGCGCTGGCCTGCGGCTGCACGGTGATCATCAAGCCCGCCGACGAAACCCCGCTGACCGCCCTGCGCCTGGCCGAGCTGGCGGTCGAAGCCGGCATCCCCGCCGGGGTGTTCAACGTGCTGATTGGCCGTGGCGCCGAAGTCGGCCCGGCGCTGGTGGCGCATCCGCTGGTGAACAAGGTGTCCTTCACCGGCTCCACCGCGGTCGGCAAGCAGGTCGGTATCGCCGCGCTGCAGAACATGACCCGCTTCACCCTCGAACTGGGCGGCAAGAACCCCATGCTGCTGCTGGAAGATGCCGACATCGACAAGGCCGTGGCTGGCGCCATCGGCGGCGGCCTGCTCAACCAGGGCCAGGTCTGTGCGGCGGCCTCGCGCATCTATGTACCGGCACGCCACTACGGGCGCTTCGTCGAGGCGCTCAGCGCCCAGGTCAGCGCGCTGAGCGTCGGCGCCGGCATGGACGCCACCGCGCAGGTCGGCCCGCTGGTGTCGAAGAAGCAGCAAAGCAGCGTGCTCAATTACCTGGAGATCGCCCGCCGCGAAGGTGCGCGCTTCGCCGCTGGCGGCCACCCCGTGGATCTGCCTGGCTACTTCGTCGCCCCGACCGTGCTCGCCGACATGCAACAGCGCATGACCTGCATTCAGGAAGAGATCTTCGGCCCGGTGCTGTCCGTGGTGCCCTATGACAACCTCGAACAAGGGCTACAGATGGTCAACGACAGCCGCTACGGCCTGACCGCCAGCCTCTGGAGCAATGATCTGGGCCGAGTGATGGAGCTGATCCCGCAGATCGAGGCCGGCACCGTCTGGGTCAACAACCACGTCCCAGTCGACCCCAACCTACCCTTCGGCGGTTACAAGCAGTCGGGCATGGGCCGTGAGTTCGGCCGCAGCGCCATCGAGGGCTTCACCGAGCTGAAATCGGTGTGCATCACCTATTGATTGCGACGAGCGGCGGCGACATGCCCAAGGCAGTGCCGCCAATGCCGACACCAGCAAAAGTGCAATTGATTCGCCGAAACTGCCATTAAAGCCCGCATTCAGCGCCATCAATATCACCACGACACGATCTGACTGACAGCGGGCCTAGAATTTCGTTTACATATTAACTTTAAAATTAATATATTAACGAAAGACACATGCCGCCCCGGCAACGCCAAACGCCCCGAGCAGGAGAACAAGAAATGAGCCGCCCCACCGAACAGGCCGCTACCGGAACGCTTTTCGGCGTTGCGCTGAACTATCAAGGCCTGCTGCGCAGCCGCCTGGCCGAGTTCAACGAGCCGCCTTACCAGCAGCCACCGCTCAAGCCGGTGCTGTTCATCAAAACGCCGAACACCCGCAATGGCGATGGCCAGCCGGTGGTGATGCCAGCCGGCGAGCGCCTGCAGCCTGGCCCAGCCCTGGGCGTGGTGATCGGCAAGAGCGCCAGCCGCGTCGCTGAGGGCGATGCCCTCGCCCATGTCGCCGGTTATGTGATCGTCAACGAATTCAGCCTGCCGGAAGAGAGCTACTACCGCCCTGCCGTCAAGGCCAAGTGCCGCGATGGCTTCTGCGCCCTCGGCAGCGAAATGATCGAACTGGCCGACCCACACGCGCTGACCCTCAAGGTGCTGGTCAACGGCGAAGTGCGCCAGGAAAACACCACCGCCAACTTCGTGCGCAGCGTGCCGCGCCTGATCGCCGAACTCAGCGAGTTCATGACCCTGCATGAAGGCGACGTGCTGATCACCGGCACCCCGGAAGGTCGCGTCGACGTGCAGCCCGGCGATGAAGTGAGCGTGGAAATCAGCGGCCTGGGCCGCCTGACCAACCACATCGTGGCGCAGTAAGGAGAGCAAGATGAAACACGCCCGTATTCGCTACGAGAACCAGATCCACGCCGTCACCGTCGAGGCGGACAACGCCGTACGCCTGGCCGATGGTCGCCTGCTCGCCGAAGCTGACGTCGAGTGGCTGCCGCCTGCCGAAGGCAGCATGTTCGCCCTCGGCCTGAACTACGCCGACCACGCCGCCGAGCTGGCCTTCAAGGCGCCGACCGAGCCGCTGGCCTTCATCAAGTCGCCCGGCACCTACACCGGCCACAACCAGGTGACCTGGCGCCCGGACAACGTCAAGTACATGCACTACGAGTGCGAACTGGTGGCGGTGATCGGCAAGCCGGCGAAGAACGTCAAGCGCGAGGACGCCCTGCAGTACCTGGCCGGCTACACCGTGTGCAACGACTACGCCATCCGCGACTACCTGGAAAACTACTACCGCCCCAACCTGCGGGTGAAGAACCGCGATGCCACCACCCCGGTCGGGCCGTGGATCGTCGACGTCGCCGACGTGGCAGATCCGTCCAAGCTCAAGCTGCGCACCTGGATCAACGGCGAGTTGAAACAGGAAGGCAGCACGGCGGACATGATCTTCGACATCCCCTACCTGATCGAATACTTCTCCAGCTTCATGACCCTGCAGCCCGGCGACATGATCGCCACCGGCACACCGGAAGGCCTGGCCGACGTGGTGCCGGGCGATGAAGTGGTGGTGGAAGTGGAAGGCGTTGGCCGCCTGGTCAACCGCATCGTCAGCGAATCCGAATTCTTCGCCGCGCGCGGCAAGTGACACCTACGAGGCACAGAACATGATCAAGCATTGGATCAACGGTCAGGAAGTCGAGAGCAACGAGACTTTCACCAACTACAACCCGGCCACCGGCGAAGCCATCGGTGAAGTCGCCAGCGGCGGCGCCGAGGAAATCAACCGCGCCGTGGCTGCCGCCAAGGAAGCCTTCCCCAAGTGGGCGGGCACCCCGGCCAAGGAACGCGCCAAGCTGATGCGCAAGCTGGGTGAGCTGATCGACCAGAACGTGCCCAAGCTGGCCGAGCTGGAAACCCTCGACACCGGCCTGCCGATTCACCAGACCAAGAACGTGCTGATCCCGCGCGCCTCGCACAACTTCGACTTCTTCGCCGAAGTCTGCACGCGCATGGACGGCCACAGCTACCCGGTCGACGACCAGATGCTCAACTACACCCTGTACCAGCCGGTCGGCGTGTGTGGCCTGGTGTCGCCGTGGAACGTGCCGTTCATGACCGCCACCTGGAAGACCGCGCCCTGCCTGGCGCTGGGCAACACGGCGGTGCTGAAGATGAGCGAGCTGTCGCCTTTGACCGCCAACGAGCTGGGCCGCCTGGCTCTGGAAGCCGGTATTCCGCCGGGCGTGCTCAACGTGGTGCAAGGTTACGGCGCCACCGCTGGCGACGCCCTGGTGCGCCACCCGGATGTGCGTGCTATCTCCTTCACCGGCGGCACCGCCACCGGCAAGAAGATCATGCAGACCGCCGGCCTGAAGAAGTATTCGATGGAGCTGGGCGGCAAGAGCCCGGTGCTGATCTTCGACGACGCCGACCTCGATCGCGCACTCGACGCCGCGCTGTTCACCATCTTCTCGCTCAACGGTGAGCGCTGCACCGCAGGCAGCCGCATCTTCATCCAGGAAACCGTCTACGACCAGTTCGTCGCCGAGTTCGCCGCCCGTGCCAAGCGCCTGATCGTTGGCGACCCGACCGACCCGAAAACCCAGGTCGGCTCGATGATCACCCAGGCGCACTACGACAAGGTCACCGGCTACATCAAGATCGGTATGGAAGAAGGTGCCGAGCTGCTCGCTGGCGGCCTGGAGCGCCCGGCCAATCTGCCGGCGCACCTGGCCAAGGGGCAGTTCATCCAGCCCACCGTGTTCGCCAATGTCGACAACCGCATGCGCATCGCCCAGGAAGAAATCTTCGGCCCGGTGGTGTGCCTGATCAAGTTCAAGGACGAAGCCGAAGCGCTGCGTCTGGCCAACGACACCGAATACGGCCTGGCCTCCTACATCTGGACGCAGGACATCGGCAAGGCACATCGTCTGGCCCGAGGCATCGAAGCCGGCATGGTGTTCATCAACAGCCAGAACGTGCGCGACCTGCGTCAGCCGTTCGGCGGCGTGAAGGGTTCCGGCACGGGCCGCGAAGGTGGCGAGTACAGCTTCGAGGTGTTCGCCGAGATCAAGAACGTGTGCATCTCCATGGGCAGCCACCACATCCCGCGCTGGGGTGTTTGATCGCGCCGAGCCGTGACAGCTCCCCGCCTGCCATGCAGGCGGGGATACTGAGATGACACCGAACATTTTGCCGGACGTGCGAACAATCACAATCAAGCACGAAAGCGCCGCACAGCTAGGCCTTTCCAGCAGGAGAATCACCATGGGCAAACTTGCTCTCGCCGCAAAGATCACCCACGTACCCTCGATGTACCTCTCGGAACTGCCCGGCCCGCGTCAGGGCTTTCGTCAGGCGGCCATCGACGGTCATATCGAAATCAGCAAACGCTGCCGCGAACTGGGCGTCGACACCATCGTCGTGTTCGATACCCACTGGCTGGTCAACGCCAACTACCACGTCCTCTGCGGCCCGCACTTCAAGGGGCTGTACACCAGCAACGAACTGCCGCACTTCATCAGCAACATGGATTACGAGTTTCCGGGTAACCCGGAGCTGGGCAAGATCCTCGCGGCCGAGTGCAACCGCCAGGGCGTCGAGACCATGGCGCACGACGCCACCACCCTCGGCCCGGAGTACGGCACCCTGGTGCCGATGCGCTACATGAACCAGGATCAGCACTTCAAGGTGGTCTCGGTATCGGCGCTGTGCACCTCGCACTACCTGGCTGACAGCGCCCGCCTCGGCTGGGCCATGCGCAAGGCCGTGGAAGAGCACTACGATGGCACCGTGGCGTTCTTCGCCAGCGGCTCGCTGTCGCACCGTTTCGCCCAGAACGGCCAGGCACCGGACTTCTCCACCAAGGTCTGGAGCCCGTTCCTGGAAACCCTCGACCACCGTGTGGTGCAGATGTGGGAGGACGGCGAGTGGGACGCCTTCTGCAACATGCTCCCGGAGTACGCCGTCAAGGGTCACGGCGAAGGCTTCATGCATGACACCGCCATGTTGCTCGGCGCACTGGGTTGGTCGAAATACGACGCCAAGGCCGAAGTGGTGACGCCTTACTTCGGCTCCTCCGGCACCGGCCAGATCAACGCCATCTTCCCGGTCACTGCGCAGGACGGCTCCGCCATTCCCGAGGCCCAGGCCTCCAACCTGGCTGGCGTCCTCTCCACCAGCCGCCTCTGACCCCGTAGGAGCGGCTTCAGCCGCGAAACGCGCCGCTCCTGCTCTTGCGAGGACATTACGATGCCCCATCTGGTACTGCTCTACACCCCCGACGTCGAACGTGACGTAGATGTCGGGGCCCTGTGTCGCGCCCTGGCCGACTGCATGCTCGAACAACGCGACGAAGCCGGCAAAGCGGTGTTCCCCACTGGCGGCACGCGCGTGCTGGCCTACCCCGCCGCGCACTCGGCGGTGGCCGATGGCAAGGGCGACTACGGTTTCCTCTACGCCAACCTGCGCATGGGTGCCGGGCGCAGCCAGGCGGTGCACCAGCAGGTCGGCGACAACCTGATGGGCGTGCTGCGCGCGCACCTCGACGACCTGCTGGCCAAACGCCCCACCGGCGTCACCCTGCAGATCGACGAAAGCCCCGGCCAGGTCTTCGACGCCAAGCACAGCAGCCTGCATCCCCTGTTCAACAAGACTTCCTGAGGTTCATTGACCATGCTCGATGCCAGCATCATTCAGCAGGCCGCCGCGCGCCTGGACTCCGCCGAGCGTTCGCGCCAGCAGATTCGCCAGTTCTCCCTGGATTACCCCAGCATCACGATCGAAGACGCCTACGCCATCCAGCGCGCCTGGGTCGAGCAGAAGATCAAGGATGGTCGCAAGCTGGTCGGCCACAAGATCGGCCTGACCTCGCGCGCCATGCAGGTGTCGTCCAACATCACCGAGCCGGACTACGGCGCCCTGCTCGACGACATGCTGTTCGAGGAAGGCAGTGACATCCCCTTCGAGCGCTTTATCGTGCCACGCGTTGAGGTGGAACTGGCGTTCATTCTCGGCAAGCCGCTCAAAGGCCCGAACGTGACCATCTTCGACGTGCTCGATGCCACCGAGTGGGTGATCCCGGCGCTGGAGATCATCGACGCGCGCATCCAGCAGATAGACCCGGACACCAAGGTCACCCGCAAAGTGTTCGACACCATCTCCGACAACGCGGCCAACGCCGGCGTGGTCATGGGCGGCCGCCCGATACGCCCGACCGAAATCGACCTGCGCAAGGTGCCGGCGGTGCTCTACCGCAACGGCGTGATCGAAGAGTCCGGCGTCTCCGCCGCCGTGCTCAACCACCCGGCCAAGGGCGTGGCCTGGCTGGCCAACAAACTGGCGCCGTACGACGTCACCCTGCAGCCTGGGCAGATCATCCTCGGCGGCTCCTTCACACGCCCGGTGGCGGCCAGCCCCGGCGACACCTTCCACGTCGACTACGACATGCTCGGCAGCATTGCCTGCCGGTTTATCTAAGCCGCAAGCGGCAAGCTTCAAGCCACAAGAAAAGCGGCGCTTGCTTGCGGCTTGCAGCTCTGCGAAGGAGCTCCCATGGACATGCCCATCAACACCTTCAAACAACGCCTGCAGTCCGGTGAAGCGCAGATCGGCCTGTGGCTCGGCCTGGCCGACCCGTACTGCGCCGAGCTGGCGGCCAATGCCGGCTTCGACTGGCTGCTGATCGACGGCGAACACGCGCCGAATGACCTGCGCGGCCTGCTCGGCCAGTTGCAGGCAGTGGCGCCGTACGCTTCACAGCCGGTGATTCGCCCGGTGATCGGCGATACCGCGCTGATCAAGCAGCTTCTGGATATCGGCGCGCAGACCCTGCTGGTGCCCATGGTAGAAAGCGCCGAGCAAGCCCGTGAGCTGGTACGTGCCATGCACTACCCACCGCATGGCGTACGCGGCGTCGGCAGCGCCCTGGCGCGCGCCTCGCGCTGGAACAGCATTCCCGGTTACCTGGACAAGGCCGACGCGCAGATGTGCCTGCTGGTGCAGATCGAGAACCTCGAAGGCCTGGCCAAGCTGGATGAGATCGTCGCGGTCGAGGGCGTCGATGGCGTGTTCATCGGCCCCGCCGACCTCAGCGCGTCCATGGGCCATCGCGGCAACCCCGGCCACCCGGACGTGCAGGCCGCCATCGAAGACGCCATCGTGCGGATCGGCAAGGCCGGCAAGGCCGCCGGCATCCTCAGCGCCGACCAGAGCCTGGCGCGGCGCTACCTGGAACTGGGCGCCAAGTTCGTCGCAGTCGGCGTCGACACCACCGTGCTGATGCGCGGCCTGCAAACCCTGGCATCGGCCTTCAAGAACGCGTCGGCCCCCACCAGTGGCGGCGGCGTGTACTGATACCGCCTCCCACGTATTGCCAAGAGAACGACATGAAACTCTCCGATCTGAACCTGCTGCGTGAACAGGCCTACATCGACGGCCAATGGGTCGAGGCCGACGACGAGTCGCGCTTCGCCGTGACCAACCCGGCCAATGGCGAGCTGATCGCCGAAGTGGCCTCCCTCGGCCAAGCCGAGACCGCCCGCGCCATCGCCGCCGCCAAGGCCGCCCTGCCCGCCTGGCGCGAGAAGACCGCCAAAGAGCGCAGCACCATCCTGCGCACCTGGTTCAACCTGATCATGGAAAACCAGGAAGACCTGGCGCGCCTGCTCAGTTGGGAACAGGGCAAGCCGCTGGCCGAAAGCCGTGGAGAGATCGCCTACGGCGCCAGCTTCATCGAGTGGTTCGCCGAGGAAGCCAAACGCATCTACGGCGACGTGATCCCGCATGACAAACAAGGCCGTCGCCTGGTGGTGATCAAACAGGCCATCGGCGTGGTCGCCGCCATCACCCCGTGGAACTTCCCCAACGCCATGATCACCCGCAAGGTCGGCCCGGCCCTGGCCGCCGGCTGCACCGTGGTGCTCAAGCCGGCCTCGGAAACCCCGCTGTCGGCCCTAGCCCTGGCAGTGCTCGGCGAGCGCGCCGGCATTCCGGCTGGTGTGCTGAACATCGTGCCGGGCAAGAACTCGCGCGCCATCGGCGGCGAGCTGACCGGCAACCCGGACGTACAGAAACTGTCGTTCACCGGCTCAACCGGCATCGGCAAGCTGCTGATGGCGCAGTGCGCCGAGACCATCAAGAAGGTGTCTCTGGAGCTGGGCGGCAACGCGCCGTTCATCGTCTTCGACGACGCCGATCTGGATGCCGCCGTGCAGGGCGCGCTGGGTTCCAAGTTCCGCAACAGCGGGCAGACCTGCGTGTGCACCAACCGCCTGCTGGTGCAGAACGGCGTCTACGACGAATTCAGCAAACGCTTGGTCGCGGCGGTGAATGCGCTGAAGGTCGCGCCGGCCGACGAGGACGGCGCCCAGCAAGGCCCGCTGATCAACACCAAGGCGGTGGAAAAGGTCGAGGAACATATCGCCGATGCAGTGAGCAAGGGCGCCAAGGTACTGGCTGGCGGCAAACCGCATGCGCTGGGTGGCAGCTTCTTCGAGCCGACCGTGCTCGGCGACGTCACACCGGACATGCTGGTGGCGCGTGACGAAACCTTCGGCCCGCTGGCGCCGATCTTCCGCTTCGACACCGAGGCTGAGGCCATCGCCATGGCCAACGACACCGAATTCGGCCTGGCCTCCTACCTCTACACCCGCGACCTGGGCCGCGCCTGGCGCGTCAGCGAGGCGCTGGAGTACGGCATGGTCGGCGTCAACGAAGGCCTGATCTCCACCGAAGTCGCCCCGTTCGGCGGCATCAAGCAATCCGGCCTGGGCCGCGAAGGCTCGCACTACGGCATCGACGACTACATCGAGCAGAAGTACATGTGCCTGGGCATCGGTTGACCCCTCTCCACTGTGTCACCCTTTAGCGGCTCTCCAGTAGAGCCGTTTTTTTATCGTTAACAGGGGCACATCGTGAGCAAAGCCTTCCTCACTACGGCCATGCCAGTTCTCCTGTAGGGGCTCGGCGCAACCGCAATCGAGCTCGACGCAGCCTGTCGCCAAGCATTTCTCGATACAACGCAGCCCCCCTCCTTCCTGCTGAAACGCTAGCGGTAGATAAGCCGCTGGTTCCTGCCTGTTCAGCTCTGACGCAAGCGATGCTTTCGATCTCATATAATCAATTAATTTATAAATATTCATTTATATTATTTTTGGAAATAAAAAATATCTCTATAACGGAGACACCCGGGACGCATCCAGCGCCTCGACCACGCTTCAGGTGTCGACATGCCCCCCCTCACACTCGCCAGCACTCGCCTCACTTCCAGACACCCGCATCGTGCTGCAGATTCTCACCGCCGAGGGGCTCGAACAGGCGGTCATCAATGGCGACCTCGACCTGGCCATCGGCGTGTTCGACCACCAGCTGTCCGGCGTGCACTACCAGGAGCTGTTCGAGGAACAGCAAAACCTCTACTGCGGACGTAGCCACCCATTCTTCGCCCGCACCGACAGCACCCTGAGCGACACGGAAATCTTCAGCGCCGAATACGTCGACCGTGGCCTGGTGGTGGAGAATCGCAAGCCATTCACCTTCCCCTTCAACAGCGTGTCGAGCGCCGCCTCGACCGAGGCCGTCGCCTCGCTGATCGCCTCCGGCCACTTCATCGGCTACCTGCCCGGGCACTACGCCGAAGTACTGGTGGCGCGCGGTACGCTGCGCCCGATCTGGCCTGCGCGCTTTTCCTACAACGCCAAGTGCCACTGCATCACCCGCCAGGGCGTGCCGCACAGCACTTCGATGGAGCGTTTCATCGCAGCCCTGAGCAGCGTCACGGCTACGCTCGTGTCCTGACGCCCAACCGCACCGTCGTGCCCAGCCAAGCAACCTGAGACAGGATGGGCTGTGGTTCGGCATGCCAAGTGATACCATTACGCGCTTCGACGCCGCGCTGAGCACCACCAGGCCACGGCGTCACGATGCCCGACACTCCCACCCATGCCTCACCAGCCTTAGCGGCTCGTCTGCCGGCAGGGTCGTAGCGTTCACTCATTTGCGCAGGTTGGTCTTCCTCGGTTCGGGCCGGGTTGCAAGGCTCGAAGCGGTATCCCCCGTTAAACAGCGCACTTCAAGTTACTGATAGGTAAGTCCTTTGATCTCCACCGCGAATATCACCATGCAGTTCGGCGCCAAGCCGCTGTTCGAGAACGTTTCCGTCAAGTTCAACAACGGCAACCGCTACGGTCTGATCGGCGCCAACGGCTGCGGCAAGTCGACCTTCATGAAGATTCTTGGCGGCGATCTGGAGCCGTCGGGCGGCCAGGTGATGCTCGAGCCGAACGTGCGCCTGGGCAAGCTGCGCCAGGATCAGTTCGCCTACGAAGAATTCAACGTGATCGACACCGTGATCATGGGCCACGCGGAGCTGTGGAAGGTCAAGGCCGAGCGTGACCGCATCTATTCGCTGCCGGAGATGAGCGAAGAAGACGGCATGAAGGTCGGTGAGCTTGAGGGGGAGTTCGCCGAGATGGACGGCTACACCGCCGAGTCCCGCGCCGGCGAGCTATTGCTCGGCCTGGGCATTCCGCTGGAACAGCACTTCGGCCCGATGAGCGAAGTGGCACCCGGCTGGAAGCTGCGCGTGCTGCTGGCCCAGGCGCTGTTCGCCGACCCGGACGTGCTGCTGCTCGACGAGCCGACCAACCACCTGGACATCAACACCATCCGCTGGCTGGAAACCATCCTCACGGCGCGTAACAGCACCATGATCATCATTTCCCACGACCGTCACTTCCTCAACGCGGTCTGCACCCATATGGCTGACCTGGATTACGGCGAGCTGCGCCTGTTCCCGGGCAACTACGACGAGTACATGACGGCCTCGACCCAGGCGCGTGAGCAACTGCTGGCCGACAACGCCAAGAAGAAGGCGCAGATCGCCGAGCTGCAAACCTTCGTCAGCCGCTTCTCGGCCAACGCCTCCAAGGCCAAGCAGGCCACCAGCCGCGCCAAGCAGATCGACAAGATCCAGCTGGCCGAGGTCAAGCCGTCGAGCCGCGTCAGCCCGTTCATTCGCTTCGACCAGAACAAGAAGCTGCACCGCCAGGCAGTGACCGTCGAGAAGCTGTCCAAGGCCTTCGACGACAAGGTGCTGTTCAAGAACTTCGGTTTCACCATCGAAGCCGGCGAGCGTGTGGCCATCATCGGCCCCAACGGCATCGGCAAGACCACCCTGCTGCGTACCCTGGTCGGCGAAATGCAGCCGGACGCCGGCAGCGTGAAGTGGACAGACAGCGCCGAGGTGGGCTACTACGCCCAGGATCACGCCCACGACTTCGAAGCCGACGAAACCCTGTTCGAGTGGATGGGACAGTGGACCAGCGGCGAGCAGAACATCCGCGCTGCACTGGGCCGCATGCTGTTCTCCTCCGACGAGATCCAGAAGTCGGTGAAGGTACTTTCCGGTGGTGAACAGGGCCGCATGCTGTTCGGCAAGCTGGCCTGCCAGAAACCCAACGTGCTGGTGATGGACGAACCGACCAACCACCTGGACATGGAATCCATCGAAGCGCTCAACCTGGCGCTGGAGAACTACCCGGGCACGCTGATCTTCGTCAGCCACGACCGCGAGTTCGTCAGCTCGCTGGCCACGCGCATCATCGAGCTGTCGGATAACGGCGTGACCGATTTCAGCGGCACTTACGACGATTACCTGCGCAGCCAGGGCATCATCGTCTGACGCCTGTTGCAGCCATGAAAAAGCCCGCGATTGCGGGCTTTTTCATGGGCGCAGGATCAGGCTAGGGCGTCAGATGCGGAACTGACGCACCAGCCCATTGAGGCGATCCCCCAACCCGGCCAGGCTGCGCGCAGTCAGCGCGCCCTGTTCGGTTTCGCTGGCGACGCTGTCCACCGCTCCGGCGATCTGGTGCACGCTGCGGTTGATCTCCTCGGCCACGGCGGTCTGCTCTTCGGCGGCGCTGGCGATCTGCGCGTTCATCGCATTGATGGTGGCGATCAGGTGGGCGATGGCGTCCAGGGAAGCGCCGGCCTTGTTGGCCTGCTCGCTGGTCAGCTCGCCGGCATCGCTGGAGCGACGCATCGCCGTGACCGAGGCCTGGGTGCCCTGCTGCAGGCGATCGATCATGCCCTGGATTTCCTGCGTGCTCTGCTGGGTGCGGCTGGCCAGCGCGCGAACTTCGTCGGCCACAACGGCGAACCCGCGCCCTGCCTCACCGGCACGCGCCGCCTCGATGGCCGCGTTGAGCGCCAGGAGGTTGGTCTGCTCGGCGATGGAACGGATGACGTCGAGCACGCTGACGATGGACTGGACGTCCTGCTGCAGGCTGTCCAGGGATACACCACTGCTGCGAATGTCCTCGACCAGCGCATGAATACGCTGAATGCTGCCATCGACCACACGCTTGGCCTCCTGGCCTTCCTGGTCGGTCTGCTGGGCGGCCTCGGCAGCGCCCTGCGCGCTCTTGGCGACTTCCTGGGCGGCGGCCGACATCTCGTTGATCGCGGTGGCGACCTGATCGGTCTCGTGGCGCTGCTGCACCATGGCCTGCTCGGAGCGCTGGGTCTGGGCGGAAACCTGGCCTACCAGTTCGGTGAGCTGGCCGGTCATTTCCGCGATCTGCCGCACCAGGCCATGAATCTTCTCGACGAAGCGGTTGAAGGAGCCGGACAGCTGGCCGAGTTCATCCTGGCTGGCCACGGGCAGACGCCGAGTCAGGTCGCCGTCGCCTGCCGCGATGTCATCTAGGTTGGCCTTGATCTGCGCCAGCGGCCGCAGGAAGGCGTTGCCCAGCCAAACCGCGACGATACCGACCAATACCAGCAGCACCGCTGCAACGACGACGATACTGGTGATGATGGTGGTGATGCGCTTGTCGATGGCCGCCTGCACCTCGGTGATCTGCGCTTCGACACCATCGAGGTTGAGCGCGGTGCCCAGGGCCATGTCCCACTTGGGCAGGTAGTAGCTGTAGGCGAGCTTGGGCACCTGCACCGCCTCGTTGCCCGGCAGCGGCGAGGAATAATTGACGTAGTAGGTGTTGTTCTTCGCGACATTGACCAGCTCACGGTTGATGTACACACCGTTCACATCACGCCGATCGTTCAGGCTCTTGCCAACGTCCACCGGGCTATCACTGCGGAACAGGCGCACCACGTTAGAGTCGTGGCCGAAGAAATAACCATCGGAGCCGTATTTGATCTTGGAGAGGATGGCGATGGCCTGCTCGCGACTGGCCATGTCGCCCTGACTGGCATTGTCATAGAGGCTTTTCACGGCCCCGACGGCGATCTGGATGTAGCTCTGTAGCTCGCTGCGCTTCTCCTGCAGCAAGCGCTCCCGGGTCTCCGCTACCTCATCGGCAGCCAAGCTCTGCAGCACCTTGGCAGCGGTACCGCTGAGCACCAACGCAAACAACATCACCGGCACCAGAGCCAGCAGTATTACCTTGGTTTTCAATGTCAGGCGCATTCTTGTTTTCCTCTAGGCCAGGCAGACGCAAAAACGGGGCTACCACTTGTATCGGCAGCCCCGCTCTGGAGTTAAGCGACTCGAAAGCCCAAGAAATTTAGTAACGGCGCCTGCACTTACAGGAGCATAGCGGCAGCCCAACCGAACGCCAGCAACGGCAGGTTGTAGTGCAGGAAAGTCGGCACGACGCTGTCCCAGATATGGCTGTGCTGGCCGTCGACGTTCAGCCCGGCAGTCGGCCCCAGGGTCGAGTCCGATGCCGGGGAGCCTGCATCGCCCAGGGCACCGGCAGTACCGACGATGCAGACGATGGCCAGCGGGCTGAAACCAAGCTGCACGCCCAGCGGCACGAAGATCGCCGCAATGATCGGCACCGTGGAGAACGATGAGCCAATGCCCATGGTGACCAGCAGCCCGACCAGCAGCATCAGCAGCGCGCCAATGGCCTTGTTGTGGCCAATCAGTTCGGCGGCGCCGTCGACCAGCGCCTTCACCTCGCCGGTTGCCTTCATCACTTCGGCGAACCCGGCGGCGGCGATCATGATGAAACCGATCATGGCCATCATCTTCATGCCCTCGGTGAACAGGCCGTCGGCCTCGCGCCAGCGCACCACGCCGGATACCGAGAAGATGACGAAGCCCACCAGCGCACCGACGATCATCGAGTCCAGCCAGAGCTGCACGACGAAGGCGGCGGCGATGGCGACGCCAGCCACCAGCAGGCTCATGGGGTTGTACTGGACGTCCACGCGCTCGGCCTGCTCGATGCTCTTCAGGTCATAGCTGCGCTTGCCGCGATAGCTGATGAACACTGCGACAAGCAACCCGCAGAACATGCCCAGCGCAGGAATCGCCATGGCCTGAGTGATGCTCACGCCAGTGATGTCGACACCCGCACGGGCGACGTTCGCCAGGAGAATCTCGTTGAGGAAGATGCTGCCGAAGCCGACAGGCAGGAACATGTAGGGCGTGACCAGACCGAAGGTCAGCACACAGGCGATCAGGCGTCGATCCATCTGCTGCTTGCTCATCACGTACAGCAATGGCGGAACCAGCAGCGGGATGAAGGCAATGTGGATCGGCAGGACGTTCTGCGAGGCGATGGCCACCAGAAGCAGCAGCGCGATCAGTGTCCACTTGAGCAGGCTACCGCCGCCCTCCTGCTGCCCGCCAACCAGCCCGAGCGCCTTGTCGGCCAAGGCATGGGCCAGGCCTGACTTGGCGATGGCCACGGCAAAGGCGCCCAGCAAGGCATAGGACAACGCAACCGTGGCACCGCCACCGAGCCCCTGGTTGAACGCCGCCAGGGTGCCCTCGCCCCCCAGCCCACCCAACATGCCTCCGGCCAGCGCACCGATGATCAGCGCGACCACGACGTGAACCCGACAGAGGCTCAGGATCAGCATGATGCCAACCGCAGCGATTACAGCGTTCATGAAAAGCCTCCAGCACTCAACGCGCGGCCATCGACCGCAAAAAGCGGCGTACTCTGCCGGAAGTGGTTCGAGGTGTCAAAACGGCAAATGTTCGATATATTGCTCAGTGCGTGCAACATTCGGATCATGCGAGGCATGGACGGTCGCTGAAAACCACTTGCAAGCATTCAAGATTCAGCCATCACCCGCCGACACCAACTGTATATCCAAGCCGGAAGTAGGATGCCCATGCCATTCAGTCGCCTATCCATCCAGTGGAAGATCACCTTGCTGGCCGGGCTTTGCCTGCTGGCCATCGTCACGCTGCTGGTCGGTGCGTCGCAGTACCAGTCCAGCCGCAGCGCCACGCTGGTCAAGGACGCCAGTTCCGCCATGCTGGAGGAAAGCGCCAAGCAGCGCCTGAAGGCACGTGCCGATCTGCAGGCCATTCGCATCCAGCGCTATTTCATGGATGCCTACCAGTACGGCAAGGGGTTCTCCAGGCAGATCCTGTTCCTGCGCGAGCAAGCCAAAAAACGCTTTCTCGATGCCTTCGACCTGCGTGAGGATCTTACCCGTCAGGTACGCACCAGCCTCGAAGCCAACCCCAGCCTGCTCGGCCTGTATCTGGTGTTCGAACCCAACGCGCTGGACGGCAAGGACGAACTTTTCGCTGATCAGCCCAACCTGGGCAGCAACGATGCCGGGCGGTTTTCGCTGTACTGGTCTCAACCGACGCCTGGTCAGCTGACCTCAGAGGCAATGCCCGAATCGCTACTGGCGGACAGCACTCTGGGTGACAATGGCGTGCCCTACAACGCCTGGAATACCTGCCCTCGCGAAACACGCCAGGCCTGCGTGCTCGAACCCTACTATGACGAGGTGGCCGGGCAGCGCATCCTCATGACCAGCATCGCCTTCCCGCTGGAGCAGGATGGCAAGATCATCGGTGTGATGGGCCTGGATATCAGCCTCGACAGCCTGCAAAACATCAGCCTGGAGGCCAACCGTGAACTGTATGACGGCCAGGGCCATGTCAGCATCCTCAGCCCGGCCGCGCTGCTGGTCGGCCACAGCAGCGATGCCAGCTTGCTGAGCCAGCCGGTGGAGCGTGCGTATCCGGAGCAGGCGGCCCAATTGCGCCAAATGGTGCAGAACGGCACCTCGGCTGAACTCGATCACGGCGATACGCTGCGAGAGCTGAGCCCTTTCCGCCCGTTCCCCGAAGCCAAACCCTGGAGCGTACTGCTAGACGTGCCCAAAGCCGTGCTACTGGAGCGCGCCATTCAACTCGGTGGCCAACTGAGTGAACGTCGAGCCAGCGACAGCCTGTTCGCCCTGTTGCTCGGGTTCGTCGCCATGGCAGCCGGCCTGCTGTTGATGTGGCTGACCGCGCGCGGTGTCACCCGCCCGATTCTCGGTGTGGCGGCGATGCTCAAGGACATCGCCAGCGGCGAAGGCGACCTCACGCGCCGCCTGAGCTATGCCAAACAGGATGAGTTGGGCGAGCTGGCCAGTTGGTTCAACCGCTTCCTCGACAAGCTGCAACCCATCATCGCCGACGTGAAGAACAGCGTCGTCGATGCACGCAGCACCGCTGATCAGGCCGCGGCCATCGCCAGCCAGACCAGCGCAGGCATGCAGCAGCAATACCGCGAGGTGGATCAGGTCGCCACGGCCTTCCAGGAGATGAGTGCTACGGCCCATGACGTCGCGCATAACGCCGCGCAAGCCGCCGAAGCAGCGCGCAGTGCCGATCAAGCCAGCCGCGAAGGCCAGCAGGAAGTCGACAAGACAACCAGCAGCATCGAGTTGCTGGCCAACGAGATGAATGTCGCCATGCAGGAGGTCGAGGGGCTGTCCAGCAGTAGCGAGCAGATCGGCTCGGTGCTGGAGGTGATTCGCGCCATCGCCGAACAGACCAATCTGCTGGCCCTCAACGCCGCCATCGAGGCCGCCCGGGCCGGCGAGGCAGGCCGCGGCTTCGCGGTGGTCGCCGACGAGGTACGCAACCTGGCCAAGCGCACCCAGGACTCGGTCGAGGAAATCCGCCAGGTGATCGAAAAGCTACAGAACGGCACTCGCGAGGTGGTCAGCACCATGCAAAGCAGCCATCGCCAGGCACAGGGCAGTGTCGAGCAGGTGCAGATGGCGGTCGCCGCACTGCAGCGCATCAGCCAGGCGGTGACGGTAATCACCGACATGAATCTGCAGATCGCCAGCGCGGCTGAAGAACAAAGTTCGGTCGCCGAAGAGATCAACCGCAATGTCGCCTCGATTCGTGACGTCACCGAAGCCATTACCGCACAGGCCAGCGAATCGGCTCAGGTCAGCCAGAACCTCAACCGCCTGGCCAATCACCAGCAGGGCTTGATGGATCAATTCCGCGTGTAGCGCCTTGAATGGCCATCACCTTGCGTGGTGGCCCGCGCTGCCCTAGCCTGCGTTCTTTTTCCAGGAATTCCGCATGTTGAACATTGCCTTGGTTGCCGGCTCCAGCCGCAATAACAGCCAGTCCGAGAAGGTCGCGCGCTTTCTCCGTCAGCGTCTGATCGAACTGGGCCACGCCAGTCAGTCGAGCACCAGCGTCATCGATCTGGGCCTGGCGCCTCTGCCGCTGTGGCCCGCTGAAGACAGCGGCCCGTGGGAGCTCTATCGTCAGCAACTGGCCGCTGCCGATGCGGTGGTGATCATCGCCCCCGAGTGGAATGGCATGGCCTGCCCGGCGATCAAGAATTTCTTCATCTATGCCAGCAAAGCCGAGTTGGCGCACAAGCCTGGGTTGCTGGTGGGGGTTTCCTCGGGCATCGGCGGGGCCTATCCGATCAGCGAACTGCGTGCCTCCAGTTACAAGAACTGCCGGCTTTGCTACCTGCCCGAGCATCTGATCGTGCGCCAGGTGGAGAAGGTGCTCAACGGCCCGCAACCGCAGGACGAAGCCGACCAGCGCATGCACCAACGCGTCGACTACGCGCTGGACGTCCTCATCCGCTACGCCCATGCCCTGCAGCCGGTGCGTGCGGCCATCGGGTTCGACAACCCGGCCTTCGCCAACGGCATGTAGCCGCTAGCGCCGCGGCAGCTCCAACAGCACACGCAGCCCGCCCAGCGGGCTGTCCTGCAAGGCGATGGAGCCGCCCCAGGCTTCGACGATATCGCGCACGATCCCCAGGCCCAAGCCATGGCCGGCGACCTGTTCATCGAGACGAGTACCGCGTCCGAGTACATCCTCGCGCCGCTGTGGCTCGATGCCAGGGCCGTCATCATCGACATGAATCCGCAGCATGCCACCCTCCTCGACCAGCTCCAGCTGGACGCGGCTGTCAGCCCATTTGCAGGCGTTGTCCAGCAGATTGCCGAGTAGCTCCAGCAGATCCTCGCGGTCACGCTGAACGATTAGACCAGCAGCCGCCTTCCACTCGAGGTTGAGCCCGTGGTCGTGAATCATCGCCAGGGTGGCGAACAGGCCTGGAAGTTCCTGCGCGCAGTCGAAGCGCGCTCCGGGCAGCGCCTCTCCCGCCAGGCGGGCGCGGCCCAGTTCACGACTCAGGCGTTGTTCGATCTGCTCCAGTTGCTCACGCAGCGTGGCCCGTAGCGCCGGGTAGGCCGCCAGCTCGTCACGGCCAGCGAGGCTGATCAATACCGCCAGGGGCGTTTTCAGGGCATGCCCGAGGTTGCCCAGAGCATTGCGCGAGCGCTTGAGGGTTTCCTCGGTGTGAGCCAGCAGGTGGTTGATCTGTGCCACCAGTGGTTCCAGCTCTTCGGGCACCTGCGCGTCCAGCTCGCTGCGCTGGCCCTGCTGCAACTGGGCGATCTGCTGGCGCACCTGTTCAAGCGGTTTCAGCGCTCGTCGCACCGTATAACGCTGGGCGATGAGGATCAGCAGCAGTGCGGCACCGCCCATGCCCAAGCCCAACCACTGCATGCGCCGAAAGCCCTGCAGGATCGGCGCGTAGTCCTGCGCAACGCTGATCGTCAGATTCTGCCCGTAGCGTCGGTAATCGGCCCGGTAGACCAGCAGGCGCTGACCTTGTGGGCCGTCACCCAGTTCTGCATGCATGCCGGGGCCATCCGGCTTGAGCAACTCCCGATCCCACAAGGAACGGGAACGCCAGCTCTGCTCGGAAAAGTCGATACGAAAGTAATGCCCGGAGAATTGCCGCTGAAAGGACGGATCCAGCCGGCGCTCGTCTAACTGTAAACCTGCCGGACCGCGCACCAGGGCAGCCAGCAGCCCTTGCGCCTCGTCCCGGAGATCTTCCTCCAGGTAGGCACGCAGCCCCCGGTCGAATACCCACAGGCTCGCTTGCGCGAGAATCAGCCCTACGAGCAGCAAGGCGCCGGCAAGCCCCAGGCTCAGACGCCGTTGAATCGACCTCACCCACGCTCTCCGGTGAAGCGATAGCCCTGGCCGCGCCGGGTCTCGATCACCTCTCGGCCCAGCTTGCCGCGCAGACGATTGACATGCACTTCGATCACGTTGGAGTCACGTTCGGTCTCGCCGTCATACAGATGGTCGGCCAAGTGGCTCTTGGACAGGATCTGCCCGGGATGCAGCATGAAATAACGCAGCAAGCGAAACTCGGCCGCCGTCAGATCGATGCTCTGCCCGCCGGAACTGACGCATTGGCGGCTTTCGTCAAGCTGCAAGCCTGCCGCTTCTAGCTGCGGCTGATTGGCCAGGCCATGTGCGCGGCGCAACAATGCCTGAATGCGCAATGCCAGCTCTTCAGGGTGGAAGGGTTTGGTCAGGTAGTCGTCGGCCCCCGCCTTCAAACCTTCGATGCGCTCAGCCCAGGAGCCACGTGCGGTAAGCACCAGCACCGGTGTTTTCAGGCCACCGGCACGCCACTCCTGCAGAACCTCGAGCCCTGGTTTGCCGGGCAGGCCGAGATCCAGAATGATCAGGTCATAAGGTTCGCTCGCCCCTTGATAGGCGGCATCACGGCCATCGGCTAGCCAATCGACGGCATACCCCTGCCGTGTGAGACTGGCCGTGAGCTCGTCGGCCAGCGGCACATGATCCTCAACCAAAAGCAGCCGCATCAGTCGTCTTCCTCATCCTTCAAGATTTTCCCATTGCGGGCGTCCAGTTCGAGCTCACGTACCACGCCCGATGGCGTGAGGATCTCGACCTCGTAAACCAGTACGCCGTCCTCTTCCTCGAGTTCAGCCTCCAGCAGAGTGGAGCCAGGATGCTGCTGCTCCAGCTGTTTCATCATTTGCTCGAAGGGCAGGATGACGCCCTCGCGCCTCAGACGCAGGGCTTCGTCCTGGTCGAGGTCACGCGCGACGCTAGGGACGGCGCTCAGGGCACCAACCACTAGAGCCAGGATGGAGAGGATACGGATACTACTCATCAGTCGTCCCGGTGATGCTTGAGAATGGCACCTGTGCTGGCGTCGAGCTCCAGATCCCATTGCACGCCCTGGGCGTCGCGCAATTCAATCTGATAGATGTAGCGACCATATTCGTCTTCCAGCTCGGTTTCCTGGATGCTGCCACCCGGATGCTGGGCCAAGGCCAGCTCGTTGAGCTGCTCGAAGGACTTGATGGTGCCGGCATCGCGCAATCGCAGCGCCTCGTCCGGCCCCAGGTCACGGGCTTGGGCAATGGTAACGGTGCTGGTGGATACGGCAAAGGCCAGAAGCAGGATCGAAGGTTTCATGCATGAGCTCCATCGGCTAATCAGGATGGAACCACTTTATGAGGTAGCACTTAATTCAAGCTGAATCATCGCCAATGCAGTCCCATTCATGGGCTGAAGCCACTTGGCCCTGAGCACCGGCATTCTATAATCGCCAGCTTGCCGAGCGGAGAGCATGATGAGCGCGATACAGATCAAATCCCCAGCCCTGACCATCAAGGCCGGACATCGAGCCCTGGCACGCATCCGCGACCAAAGCCTGAGTCCACAGGATGTCGGCATTCTGCCGGGCGCGGCCGGTGGCCCGAAAGGATTGGGCATCCAGGGGCTTGATCTGGCGCTGTTCGGCGATTGGCTCGCGCGCGTACCTCGCGAGCGCGCACTGATAGGCGCTTCGATTGGCTCCTGGCGATTCGCAAGCGCCTGTCTGCCCGACCCTGCTGCAGGTATCCGCCGCCTGGGCGAGCTTTACACCTCACAGCGCTTCGCCAAGGGCGTGAGCATGGCTGAGGTGTCCGGCAGTTGCCGGCGCATGCTCGAGGAGCTGCTGGAGGATCAGGACGTCAGCATCATCGGCAATCCCCATTACCGCTTGCATATCGTCGTGGTGAAAAGCCACGGCCTGCTGCAGCACGATCACCGCGGCAAGCTGAGCCTGGGTCTGTCTTCGGTGATCGGCAATAACCTGTTGGCCAGACAGCGTCTTGCACGCCATTTCGATCGCATCATCCTGCACGACGCTCGCCAGTTACCCCCTCTCGAACCACTCAATGACTTCCGCTCGCACTTCCATGCGCTGACCTCGGAAAACCTGCGCCATGCTCTGCTGGCGTCTGGATCGATTCCCATGGTCATGGAGGCGATTCGTGAGATTCCCGGACTGCAACCAGGCGCCTATCGCGATGGTGGCCTGCTCGACTACCACCTCGACCTGCCCTACCACGGCGAAGACATCGTGCTCTACCCGCACTTCACTGATCGAGTGATACCGGGCTGGTTCGACAAGAGCATGCCCTGGCGTCGTGGCGACCGCATGCGCCTGCAGGATGTAGTGCTGCTTGCTCCGTCACGCGAATATCTGGCACGTCTGCCGCACGGCAAACTACCGGATCGCACAGACTTCAAACGCTACCTGGGCAATGATGCAGGGCGCGAACGTTACTGGCGCCAGGCCATGGCGGAAAGCGTCAGGCTCGGGGACGAATTTCTCGAGCTGGTCGAGAGTGGCCGCCTAGCAGAACGCCTGCAGCCACTCTGATACCGATCACTTGCAGTGCAGCCCTGATAAGGCAGCCACCGAGTCAGACCTGATAAACTGCGCGACTCAACGCCAGTCAGGCGGAATCTTTTACGCGAGCGCTGTTCAGTGGAATTGTTCAAAGAGTTCATCTTCGAGGCGGCCCATCGCCTGCCACACGTACCGGAAGGCCACAAATGCGGCCGCCTGCACGGCCACTCCTTCCGAGTCACCATCTACATCGAAGGTGAAGTCGACCCTTATACCGGCTGGATTCGCGACTTCTCCGAGATCAAGGCGATCTTCAAGCCGATCTATGAACAGCTCGACCACAACTACCTCAACGATATCCCCGGCTTGGAGAACCCAACCAGCGAAGTGCTGGCCAAGTGGATCTGGCAACAAGTCAAACCATTGCTGCCGGAGCTATCGCGAGTGCGTATCCACGAAACCTGCACCAGCGGTTGCGAATACTGCGGCGATTGATCAGCCCGCAAAAAACACCAAAGGCCACCTTCGAGGTGGCCTTTTTATTGGTTCAACGTGTCAGAACCTAGTGCGACATCCCAGTCGTCAGACCTTTCCGTCGCACAAAGAAGAAACCCCAGACCGCTAGGCGATCTGGGGTTTCGTATAGGAGCTTGACGATGACCTACTCTCACATGGTG